>NZ_KB892957.1 GCF_000373985.1 Desulfobacter curvatus DSM 3379 | reverse complement strand
TGCACATCTATGATTTAAATCAGGATACCCCGGAATTTGTGGAAACCAGAACCCTGCCCAAACCCGGCGGCGGGGATGCCAGATGGCATAACCTTGCCCGGACCATTAANGATTGCCACACNATNCTTGTGTCCGGTGNCGGGNAAACCCCCAAAAAAGTTCTGGGCNCCATGGGATTTACCATCCATGAAATCAACGGCATGATTGATCTTGTGCTGATGGCCATTAAGAAAGGTGAGTCGTTAGATCATCTGATTGTCCGGGCTCAGACCGCTTGCGGGGAGTGCCGGGGAACCGGAACCGGCTGCATGTAACCCTTGTTTGAACGAATCGTCACCCACCTGCGGCGTTGCAATAAAATTTGCAATCCTCACAACCTTCAAGGTTGCTCCGGTTACAAATTTTATTGCGCCTTGCATCTGGGCAACGCTTCGTCCAAACGCCAACCACCGAATAAAAAATTGTTTATCAACCAAATAAAAGAATAAAATTTTAAAGGAGAAAAAAATGAACAAGCCCGAAAAACACATCCTCGTATGCTCAAGCTTTCGTCCCAGTGGAGAACCCAAAGGCAAGTGCCACAGAAAAGGGTCCGGAGATTTTTTAGCCTACATTGAAAATGAAGTGATTGACAGAGGGCTGGAAGAGGTGCTGGTCTCTTCCACCTGCTGCCTGAAACAGTGCGATGACGGCCCNGTCATGGTGATCTATCCGGATAATATCTGGTATGGCCATGTGGAAAACGAAGAGGCCATTGACGCTATTTTGGATGCCATGGAAGACGGCGAGATCGCAGAGGATTACGTACTGTAATGAAGACCCATGATCTGCGGGTTTGGATGGTGGACACCACCCTTCGGGACGGGGAACAGGCCCCGGGTGTCTTTTTTCGGCCTCTGGAAAAATTGACCATTGCGCGTCAGCTTGCCGAATGCGGCGTTGACGAGATTGAAGTGGGCATCCCTGCCATGGGTGAGTTTGCATGCCGGGAAATCGAAGCCATTGCCCAGTTGAACCTGCCCAGCATGCTCACCTGCTGGTGCAGGGCGGTCAAAAAAGATATTGAACTGGCCATTGGCTGCAACACCCCCGGGGTACACATCAGTTTTCCTACCTCGTCCATCCTGCTCAAGACCTTTGAAAAAAACGAGGCATGGGTGCTTGAGACCCTGGATGACACCGTACGGTTCGCCAGACAATATTTTGACCAGGTCTCCGTGGGCGCCCAGGACGCCACCCGCACGGACATGGGTTTTCTTTTGCGGTTCTGCCAGGCCTCCATGGAATTGGGTGTCCACCGGGTGCGCCTTGCCGATACCGTGGGCATGATCACCCCGTCCGCACTCATGGATATGATCGAGACCCTCTTAATCCGGCTGCCCGGCCTGGCCCTGGAATTTCACGGACACAACGATCTTGGCATGGCTACAGCCAATGCCGTGTCTGCCGTGGATGCCGGCGCCAAGGCCATCAGTGTCACAGTGAACGGACTTGGGGAACGGGCAGGCAATGCCCCCCTTGAAGAGACTTCCATGGCCCTGTTCGGTATCGGCGCAAAAAAAAGCAANATGCGCCTGTCCGGGCTAACCGGGCTGTGCAATACCGTGGCAACATATTCCGGGCAGCAGATCCATGCGGCCAAACCCATTGTGGGATCACGGATATTTTCTCATGAGTCCGGGATCCACTGTGCCGGTCTGTTGAAAAATACACAGTCCTATGAATTATATGATCCCAANCAGGTGGGCCGGCACAACCCAAGACAGATGGTTTTAGGNGTGCACTCCGGCTCGGCCGCCATAAAACATGCCCTGGCCCACCGCAATATTAATATTGATGCCGATGCCGCCCAAAGATTACTGCCCCAGGTCCGGGCCGCGGCCGCTGCACTAAACAAGCCCGTATCCCCGGAACTGCTTGAGTCCATCTATCGCAGAACAATGTGTGCTACGTAATTTTAACCATGGGGCAAGAGAGTCATCGAATCTCAGTGGCGTTCATTCCCCTTTTTTGTATAAAACCGCGTTCCGATTCCCAGAGAACCTTTCAGTCTATAACTTTTTAGCCTCCCAAATCCCGGCAGTTGAGTATTGGAATTTTTTTTTATATAGTGGTCAAAGATCGACGCGACATTTTCCCGATCTGTTCCCATTGACCACCATGGAAGAAAGAAAAAAACGAACGAAAAGTAAGTTGACTGGACCTTCACCCGGCCTTGATTCTAATTCAAACAAAGGATAAGGAATATGCCAGGTAAAAAAATACCGCTGAAAGAAGTCAGGAACAACAAGCTAAAAAACGCCATTGTTTTCCTTATCTTTTTGAGTTACAGCCACAAAGACACCCCATGAATGGAGCGGCTGGTCACCATGATGAAACCTTACCTGAGGGAGGCGGACCAGGAATTGGTGCTCTGGGTGTATCTGTCCCATGCATTATATGAGGAAACAGGCATCAAAAATTTCCAGGCAGCCCACAATCCCTCAACACCGTTATCGGCTCTGGAAGATCATGAAATTGACGGCGTTTTAAAAAAGGTTGCCGTTAAAATCAAGGAAGCTGCCCTAACCACATCTTAATGCCAAAAGGAAAAACAATGTATACCCCTAAACCCGTTGACACCTCAAAAATAAAACTGCCGGATGATTTAAACACGCTGGTGGAGATGCTGGCGGAAAACAATCATGACACCTGGGCTGAACAGCGCATGCGTGAAGGATGGCGGTTCGGCTCTAAACGGGATGATGCGCATAAAACCCATCCGGACCTTGTTCCTTATAACGATCTGCCGGAATCGGAAAAAGAATATGACCGTAAAATGGCGGTTGAGACCATAAAAGTGATTCTGCTGTCCGGATACCGGGTCGAAAAATTGTGAGAATTTCCCCGTTATTTCCGCCAGTGACGAGTTTTATTTTCGTTTATTTTCGGCGTTTTTATTTTTTTTTACTTGACAAATAACAAGTTCTTGTTCTAACTGAAAAAACGGCAATTTTAATTCTCTATTCTGTCTGGGAGGATGCTGACAAAAATCATTACGCTCGAATGAAAAAACGAATTTAAGTTATCTTCACAGCAATCATTATAAATGCCTTATCAATGTTCCCGTGCCAAGGCGATATGGACAAAGATGATGATGATGTAGACAGTAAGGGTCTGCATCACGACTAAACAATTTATCTCAGACTTCGGCAGGAATCATTACCCCCTGAAAGGGCCAATGATTCTTAACAATACACTTTTTTTCTTCAAATATAGGAGATCACATGAAAGATGTTATTTTGCATGCTTTTAACTGGAAGTATAGAGATATCATTGGCCGTTTAGACGAAATTTCAGATAGTGGTTTCGGCGCTGTTTTGATAGCACCACCCCTTTACAGCAACCCTGATGGACGCGACTGGTGGCAGCGATACCAGCCCAAAGATTACAGGATTCTTTTATCTTACTTGGGTGATAAGCCGGACCTTGAAGAACTGATTGACACAGCCCACGGCAAAGGCCTCAGGATCTATGCGGATATTGTCTTGAACCATATGGCCAATGAAGCAAGGGACTCTTCGGAAAAACTGAATTTTCCGGGAAAAACGGAACTGACTAAATACGCCTCAGATCGTGAAAAGTATGAAGCGAACAGGGTGTATGGTGATCTGAATCATGGATTGTTTTCAAAATGGGATTTCAATGACCAGGTAAACATCGTTGACTGGAAGAACCGTTACGATGTGCAGTATCGGCAACTGAGCAATCTGCCGGATTTAAGGGACAACCACTGGGTATTAAAACAGCAGCGGGAACTCTTTTATGCCCTTAACCGGATGGGATTTGACGGGTTCAGGCTCGATGCCATCAAACATTTGAACGAACGTCAGATAGACAATATTGCAGACCAGCATTTTCTCCAGAAATCTTTCTTGTTCGGTGAAGTTCTCACAACCAATGAAACTGAAGTCGATGTCTTTATGAAGCCCTATCTGTCAGAAACCCATATATCTGCCTATGATTTCCCTCTCCAGGAGCAGATCAGAAAGGCGTTTGGTTATGGCGATTCGCTTAAGCGTCTTATCAATCCCTTTGCTTATGGGAAATGCCTGCACTGGTCACGCGCAGTAACATTTACGGTTAACCATGATCTGCCTCTCAATGAGGACTTTCGGTCCCTGATGCTTGACCATCAGGATGAGTTTCTGGCCAATGTATACATCATGGCAAGGGATGGTGGTGTCCCGCTGGTATATTCAGACAATAATGAAAGTCTGGAGGAAAACGGTGACGGAAAATCTCACCCTGAGGACAGGGACAGGTGGGCCAATGCCTATAAGAGAGCGGATATCAGGGCCATGATCGAATTCCACAATGCAGTTGCGGGAAAGCCCATGGCCATGCTCTATGAACACGACGATTATCTTGTCTTCAGGCGAGGCAGCAAAGGTATCGTTGCGATTAACAAGAGCGACCAATGGGTTCATGCTGATATCTGGCTGTACGGAATCAAAAATCCTTCCAAATTTAAAGAACTGATCCATGGGTATCATATGGAACTTCATGGCCAGGAGCGGTTGAATTTAGCCATATCCCCACGATCCGCACAGATATGGCTGGCGCAGAGTGCTGCTGCCTGACACTCATGATTACAGCATCTGATATTTTATCAAAGATGGGTTAGGTTGACTTAAATTTTTATGGGCAGTCCCATCTTTTTTAGACGGCTGTCCCTGCACGGCCACAGGCATAACATCGACTATATGCCTTATTTTTCCACCAAGGGGGATAAATTATGACAATAGAGGGGGAGGGGACGGGCAAGGATGTGGTCAGAATTGTAATCTATTCGTGGTCTGATCCGTTATTGTATTGGAAAAAGGCATAAGTGTTGACACTTTTTATCTGCTCTGATAAATTTTTTTAATCTCAAAAAATAAAATTAAACGCTTCAAAATCACTACGAAATGAGGATTTTATGGTTCAAGATTATGATGATGATATTATTGAACTGACAGACGTGATCACCGAAGAATCATCCCCAAAAGACCAGGACGTCATTGAACTGACCCAGCAAAGCTCTGATCGGGAAGCGTTGCCTTCCGATGATATTTTGTTGGGCCGAACAGACAGTGAAAATATGGCCCCGTCACTGGACCAGGGCGACATAGAAGCTGTCCTTGAAAAAATTATAGAGAAGAAGTTTGCCGGAATTATTGAAAAAATCCTTTTTGAAGTCACAGAAAAAGTGATCAAACGTGAAATTGAAGATATTAAAGCAGGACTTAAAAAAGATCTTGATGATATTGGTTAAATCTGATTTAAGATTGACTTAATTTTTAAAAATTTTTATTAACGTGCCGGGGATTGATTCAATCCCCTTTTTTCATTGACTGGTCTTGAACTGCTTTACTTTGTAAAACACGTTGCGGTTCACGACAACACACGACACGGCCCCTAATAATTAGGAGGGGCTGTTACATTAAAAGGGTTTGAGGAGTTGAATTATGTGTTCGGATTCTCTGGACAAAGGATATTCACCAAAAGAGATTGAAGAGAAATGGTATTCATTCTGGCTTGAAAACGGTTTTTTCAAAGCCGAAGACAAAAGTGACAGAACCCCCTTTTCAATTGTGATTCCACCGCCTAACGTCACCGGCGTGCTTCATATGGGTCATGCGCTGAACAACGTGATCCAGGACATCATGTGCAGGTACAGAAGGCTTTTGGGGCAGAATGTTCTGTGGATGCCGGGAACTGATCATGCCGGAATCGCCACCCAGAATGTGGTGGAACGAAAACTTGCTGCCGAAGGCAAAAACCGTGATCAAGTCGGCCGGGAAGCCTTTATTGAGGAAGTATGGAAATGGCGGGAAAAATCGGGTGGTGCCATCATCAATCAGCTCAAACGTCTTGGTGCATCCTGTGACTGGGACCGGGAACGCTTTACCATGGATGAAGGGCTGTCCGAGGCTGTCCGCAAGGTGTTTGTCCGTCTGTACAAAGAGGGCCTGATCTATGAAGACCAGTACATAATTAACTGGTGTCCCAGATGTATGACCGCCCTTGCCGATCTTGAGGTGGAATACGAAGAAAAGGACGGTTACCTCTATTATATCCGTTACCCGTTCAAAGGCAGCCAGAAAAAAGGGCTGACCGTTGCCACCACCCGGCCTGAAACCCTGTTCGGGGATATGGCTGTGGCCGTTAACCCTGAAGACGAACGGTTCAAGAACCTTGAAGAAACAGAAGTTCAGTTGCCCCTGACCGACCGGGCAATTCCAATTATCCGGGATGAATACGTGGATACCCAGTTTGGTACCGGTGCCCTGAAAGTCACCCCGGCCCATGATCCCAATGATTTTCACCTGGGTGAAAAACACGACCTGAAGAAATTAAAGGTCATTGATGATGCAGGCGTAATGATGGAAGGGGCAGGGCGTTTTGCCGGCCTTGACCGGTTTGAATGCCGCAAAAAAGCAGTCCAAGCTCTTGAAGAGCTGGGATTGCTTGAGAAAAAAGAACCTTTGAAACACAGTGTTGGTAATTGTTACCGCTGCCACACGGATGTTGAGCCGTCCATTTCCAAACAATGGTTTGTCAAGGTAGGGCCTTTGGCTGAAAAAGCAGCCCAGGCCGTGCGGGACGGCAGGACCAGAATTATTCCTGATAATTGGTCAAAAACCTATTTTGAATGGATGGACAATATCAGGGACTGGTGCATATCCCGCCAGATCTGGTGGGGACACCGCATCCCTGTATGGAAATGCCCGGAATGCAAGGCCGTTATTGTTGAAGAGACTGATCCTGATAAATGCCCCAAGTGCGGCTGCAAAGAGATTGTCCAGGAAACCGATGTTCTTGACACCTGGTTTTCTTCGGCCCTTTGGCCCTTTTCCACCATGGGCTGGCCTGAAAATACGGATCTTTTGAAAACCTTTTATCCGACCAATGTCCTGGTTACAGGGTTTGATATTCTGTTTTTCTGGGTTGCCAGAATGATGATGATGGGCATCCATTTCATGGACAATGAAATTCCGTTCAAAGATGTGTATATCCATGCCCTGGTCAGGGATGAGCATGGCAAAAAGATGTCCAAGTCCAAGGGCAATGTTATTGATCCCCTCAAGGTGATTGATGAATACGGTGCTGATGCCTTCAGATTTACGCTGGCCGCCTTTGCCGCCCAGGGCAGGGACGTTAAAATGTCCGAATCCAGGGTGGAAGGGTACAGGAATTTTGTTAACAAGCTGTGGAATGCTGCCAGATTCACCCTGATGCACATTACGGAAAAAGACGCACTCACAGATGATCTTGACCTGACCTTGACCGACCGTTGGATTTTGTCCAGATGCGCTGAAACGTCTTTGGCCGTAAAACAGGGAATTGAAGAATACCGGTTCAATGAAGCGGCGTCTGCGGTTTACCAGTTTGTATGGCATGAGTTCTGCGACTGGTATCTGGAAGCTGCCAAACCTGCTTTGTATGAAAAGTTAGGGGCTGACCAGCGTGACGCTGCCCGTGGTGTTCTGGCAAAAGTGCTTGAAGATATTATCATCATGCTGCATCCTTTCATGCCTTTTGTTACCGAAGAAATTTACAATATTCTTCCGGGTACAAGCGGCTCTGTGATGAAGGCTGCGTTTCCATATAATGACGATGAATTCAAAAAATTCAAAAATTCTTCCTGCGAAAAAGAGATGGAATTTATGTTCTCTTTGATCTCCGGTATCCGCAACATCAGATCCGAGATGAACATCCAGCCCTCCACCAGGGTTAAGGTGCTGGCCACCACGGAAGAGAATTCGGAAAAATTGCTGATTGCCGAAAATAAATCCGTGATCATCAATCTTGCTACCCTTGAGAATCTCTCTTTTTGCGAAGCAGACAATCCGCCTGAATCCTCTGCCACTACGGTTTCAGGTGCAACCACCTGCTATGTATGCCTTGAAGGTGTAATTGATTTTGATAAGGAAATCAGCCGTCTTGAAAAAGAGCTGGAAAAAAATACCAAAGAGTTGAACGGTATCCAGAAAAGGCTTAATAATGACAGTTTCCTTGAAAAAGCCCCGGAAGATGTTATTGAAAAGGTCAGGGCACAACATGAAGAACTCAAAGAGAAGCAGGATAAGATTACGGTGAACCTGGATCGGGTTAAAAATCTGAAACAGGACTAATATACATATGGACATGACAGAACAGATTATCCGGCTTGCACTTTTTGAAGACACCTGTCTTGGGGATGTGACCACGGAAAGTATTTTCCTGCATCCCCAGGAAAAAACCGCTGTTATTGTTGCAAAACAGGACTTTATCCTGGCAGGAACGGATGTGGCAAAAAAGGTGTTCCATGCCGTAGATCCTTCCATGGCGTGCAAGATTCATTTTAATGATTCAAACGCCATTAAAAAAGGTGACGTGATCTTTACCATCACCGGAGACATCCGCGCTCTTTTGACAGCCGAACGTGTGGCGTTAAATTTTTTGCAGCGGCTCTCCGGTATTGCAACCTTGACACGACAATTTGTCAATGCTCTGGATAACCCAAAAGTCAGGCTGGTGGATACAAGAAAAACAACCCCGGGATGGCGTAAAATTGAAAAAGATGCTGTCAGGGCAGGGGGCGGATTTAATCATAGATTTGCCCTTTATGACGGCATTCTGATCAAGGACAACCATATTGCGGCCGCCGGTTCCATTGCAGCGGCCGTCTCCCGTGTCCGGGCAAGGGCGTCCCATTTGATGAAGGTGGAAGTGGAAGTTTCGGATCTAGCCCAGGTGCAGCAGGCCCTTGATGCCCAAGCGGATGTGATCATGCTGGACAACATGGACATCAATACCATGGCCAAAGCCGTGGCGTTGATCAAAAAGCGGGCCGTGGTTGAAGCTTCAGGTAATGTCAGTTTGCAGACGTTAAACGCCATTGCCGGCACCGGCGTGGATGTTATTTCCTGCGGTGCGCTCACCCATCAGGCTGTTTCTGTTGATCTAAGCATGCGGATTGCTGAAGATTAGGGGGCTGGAGCTACGGTTAACCGGTTGCGGCCGTTTTCCTTGGAGAGATACAATGCCTTATCCGTACGTTTGATAAATGAGGTAAAGTCTTCACCATTTACAATCTGTGCCGCCCCTATGCTTACGGTTACAGATGTTTGCACACTTTTTTTCGGTGTGAATATTGCTTTTCGAACATTGTCCATAATGCGGTTACCCACCAGACAGGCTTCATTTAACTCTGTTTCGGGTAAAAGCACGGCAAATTCCTCACCGCCGTAACGGTAGGCAGAGTCCATACTGCGCAGACAGGAGGAGATGATCATGCCCATACTCATGAGCACCTTGTCTCCTTCAAGGTGTCCCCATGTATCATTGTATTTTTTAAAAAAATCGATATCCAGCATCAACAGGGATAAGTTTCGGGAATAGCGTTGGAAACGTTCAACCTCCTGCTTGATTTCATGAAAAAACTGCCGAGAATTGAACAAACCTGTTAACCCGTCGGTTATGGCCAGCTGCTTCATATCTTCCAGCAGCTTATCCCTTTCCCTTTTAAATGCAGCTTCCCGGAGCATGCGTTTGATTCTTAAGTCCAGTTCTTCAAAGCGAAACGGCTTGAAGATGAAATCACTGGCCCCGGCATTAATAGCCTCTTCATAGGAATAATCAGCAGAATATCCGGTCATGACCATGACATCAATGTCGTACTTTTCCCTGATCAATCGGGTCAGTTCAAGTCCGTCCATTCCTTGCATCATGATATCCGTTACAACAATATCGGGCTGAAACGTCTTTAGAATGTCAACGGCCTGGAATGCATTTCCAGCACTTTTGACTTCATAGGCCATTAATGTTAAAAATTCTTCTACTGATTCCTTAATTGCTATATCATCATCAACAATGAGGATGGCATGGGCCATTAGCTTCTCCGATACAATCCAATACAACAATACAAATAGAACTCCTTGAGCAGCGGCTTTTCTTGACACTATAAAATACAATTGATAAATGTATAGCCTTATTATGATTGATACAGCTTTTTTGTCAACTCTTAGTTTGGAGTCTAATTGAAATACGATCACCTGAATATTAGAAATTTTTCTATTATTGCGCACATTGACCATGGCAAATCCACTCTGTCTGACCGGCTGATACAACTATCCGGTATTATAGAAGATCGAGATATGAAAGAGCAGATCCTGGATTCCATGGATATTGAGCGGGAAAGGGGAATTACCATAAAATCCCAGACCGTGTCCCTGCCTTATACGGCTCCGGACGGCAGCAACTATCTGCTGAATCTCATTGATACACCGGGGCATGTGGATTTTTCCTATGAAGTATCAAGGGCTCTTGCCTCCTGTGAAGGCGCTTTGATACTGGCTGACGCATCCCAAGGGGTAGAGGCCCAGACCCTTGCCAACCTCTACCTGGCCATGGAGCATAACCTTGAGATTCTTCCGATCATCAATAAAATTGACCTGCCCTCGGCTGAGATCGAATGGGTCAAAAATCAGATTGACGAAGACTTAGGGCTTGACAGTGAGCAGGCGCTTCTTGTGTCCGCAAAAGCAGGAACTGGTGTTGATAAAATTTTTCAGACCATTGTTGATAAAATACCCGGGCCCACGGTGGAAAATACCGGGGCATTCAAGGCGTTGATATTTGATTCTCATTATGATGCGTTCCGAGGTGTTATCATTCATTTCAGGATATTTGAAGGCAGTATCAAAAAAGGGGACCGAATACAATTCATGTCCAATAATGCGACCTACAAAGTCGAAGAAGTGGGACTGTTTCAGATCAAACGTAACCACCAACCCAGTCTTGAGGCCGGCCAGGTGGGGTATGTCATTGCAGGGATAAAGCTGATTTCAGATGTTAAAATCGGTGATACGGTGACCATGCCGGATAAAAGATGCGATAAAGCACTTGGCGGTTTCAGGGAACCTACGCCCGTGGTGTTCTCTTCCATGTATCCGGTGGCATCCGACGATTATGCGGAATTGACCGAAGCGCTGGAAAAACTCAAACTCAATGATGCTGCCCTGATTTATGAAAAGGATTCATCTGCCGCACTGGGGTTCGGATACCGCTGTGGATTTCTGGGGCTTTTACACCTTGAAGTGGTTCAGGAACGCCTTGAGCGGGAGTATGATGTTTCACTGATTTTAACCTCGCCTTCGGTGCAGTATGAAGTCACCTATGTGTCCGGGGAAGTTAAGATCATTGACAACCCAACCGAATATCCTGATCCCACGGAAATCAAATGTGTCAGGGAACCCATTATCAAAGCCTCCATTATTGTACCGGATAAATATATGGGTAATGTCATGCAGGTCTGCCATGAGTTTCGCGGAGAGAGCACCAATTATCAGTATTTGACTTCAAATCGTATGGAAATGAAATTTACCCTGCCTTTGGCCGAGGTGGTCTATGAGTTTTATGACCGCCTTAAAAGTGTGACCCAGGGCTATGGCTCCTTTGATTATGAAATTGCAGGCTACCAGGAAACAAATCTTGTAAAGCTGGATTTTTTGATCAACGGCGAACGGGTTGATGCCCTTTCCATGCTGATTCACCGGGACAAGGCAGAGACCAAGGCCAGAGCTGCCTGCAAAAAGCTGCGTGAAGAAATCCCAAGACAGCAGTTTAAAATACCCATCCAGGGCGCCATTGGCGGCAAAATCATTGCAAGGGAAACCATTTCCGCCTATCGCAAAGATGTTACCGCCAAATGTTATGGCGGTGATATTTCAAGAAAGCGCAAGCTTTTGGAAAAACAGAAAAAAGGCAAAAAAAGAATGAAGATGGTGGGGTCTGTGGAGATCCCGCAGTCAGCGTTCCTGTCTGTGTTGAAGTCTGATTAAATTTGAGGCGCTGTAAAAAATTTTATAAAAACCCCCCTGCCTATTAAAAGCCAGGGGGGTTTTCATTGAACAACAATGCCTACGCTGTTGATTCGGCTTTCTTTGCTTCACTTTTGTGGTCCAGCGACAGTTTATACTGAAAACTGTCAGCCAGCGCCTGCCATGAGGCTTCGATAATATCTTCGGAAACACCAACGGTTGAAAAGATATTGTCCGTATCCCGGGACTCTATCAATACCCTGACCCTGGCATCGGTGCCGTCGGACCCGTCAATAACACGAACCTTGAAATCCACCAGATGAAGATCCTTAACTCCGGGATACATGGCTGCCAATGCCTTTCTTAGGGCATTATCAAGGGCAGAGACCGGGCCTTCGCCTTCGGCTGAGGTGATTTCAGTTTTGTCCCCAACCCGGATCTTGATCATGGCATGGGAATAACAGGGCCGCTCCTTGTCCTTTTCCACCACCACCCTGAAGGATTCCAGGTCAAAATGGGACTGATACTGCTCGGTGAGTCTTTCCATAATCAGCTTCAAAGAGCCTTCGGCCGTATCAAACTCATACCCGAAATTTTCCATCTCCTTGATGTTGTTGACAATTAATGATTTTTTGGATTCGTCATTGCCCAGATCGACTCCAAGCTCCTTGGCCTTGTAAGCGATGTTGCTTTTGCCGGACTGCTCGGAGACCAGAACCCTGCGGCGGTTGCCCACAAGTTCAGGAGTCATGTGCTCATAGGCTTTGGGGTTTTTCATGATGGCCGATACATGGACCCCGCCTTTATGAGTGAACGCAGACCGTCCTACAAAAGGTCGTGACGCCACAGGCGGCATATTAGCTGTCTCAGATACGAATCTGGACAGCGCCCGCAGCTTGGCTAGGTTATCTTCACTGATACAATCCCTGTTCATCTTAAGGGCCAGGATGGGGATAATCGCCGTGAGATCGGCATTGCCGCAACGTTCCCCATATCCGTTCACCGTGCCCTGCACCATGGTCACGCCTGCATGAACCGCATTGATGGTGTTGGCAACACCCATGGCACAATCATTATGGGTATGCACCCCGAAAATCACATCATCAAAATCCTTGAAATGGGCCATGGTTTCCCGGGTGATGGTGTCGATATCACAGGGAAGGCTGCCGCCGTTGGTGTCGCAGAGCACCAAGCAACGGGTTCCTCCTTCTACCGCCGCTTCCAGGGTTTCCAGCGCAAATTCGGCATTGGCTTTATATCCGTCATAATAATGTTCAGCATCATAGAGCACTTCACGGCCCTGGGCCTTAAGATAGGCTACGCTTTGGGTGATCATGGCCAGGTTTTCTTCCCGGGTGTTATTCATGATGTCTGTGACATGCAGGTCCCAGGATTTGCCGAAAATCGTTACCACAGGTGCACCTGAAGCGATCAGCGCCTTGATGTTGCCGTCTTCTTCACAGGTTGATTTTTGTCTTCTCGTGGATCCGAAGGCGCAGATTTTGGCCTGTTTGAACGCTTTGTCCCTGACCAGGTCAAAAAAAGCCTGGGCTCCGGGATTAGATCCGGGCCACCCCCCTTCAATGTAGTGGATGCCGGCATCATCCAGGCGCATGGCGATTTTAAGCTTATCCTCGGGGGAGAAGAATATGTTCTCCCCCTGCATCCCGTCACGTAAAGTGGTGTCGTAAAGCAAGGCATTTTTCTTTGCTTTTACTGCATTCATTTTCCGTTCTCCCTGCCAAGGGCTATGGTGCCGGTGGAGGCAATCTCAATAATGCCCATGGGCTTCATCAGCTCAATAAAGGCTTTGATTTTGCCCGAATCACCCGACACTTCCACAATAAAGTGCGAAGCACCCACATCAACGATCCTGGATCTGAAAATATCAACAATACGCATAATTTCAGCCCGTTTTTCGGTTTTTGCATGGACCTTGACCAGGACAAGCTCACGCTCCACATATTGTTTTTCGGTTAAATCATTAACGGTGATGACATTGATCAGTTTGTGCAGTTGCTTTTTGATCTGTTCAATGATGTGTTCGTCACAGAAGGTGGCTATGGTGACCACTGAGACGTCCGGCTCGGCTGTTTTTGCAACGCTTAAGGAGTCAATGTTAAACCCGCGGCCGGAGAACAGGCCTGCAATCCGGGATAGAACCCCCGGTTCATTATCCACAAGAATTGATAATACATATCTGTTGGTTTTCATATCAAATTTCCTTTTTAAACCAGAAGCATGTCAGTGATGGCCCCGCCTGCCGGAACCATGGGATAGACCGATTCTTCACGTTCCACAACAAACTCCATTATTACAGTGCCGGGTGTGTTCAAGCCTGTTTCAAGGGTCTGGGTCACTTTGGCCGGATCGTCACACCTGAAACCGGTTGCCCCGTAGGCTTCGGCAAGCTTCACAAAATCGGGCTGGGCCTCCATATTGGTGTCGGCATATACTTTGTCGTAGAAAAATTCCTGCCACTGGCGCACCATGCCAAGATAACGGTTGTTTAAGATAACGATTTTAACATCGAGCTTTTCAGCAACAGCCGTCATCAGCTCCTGGGAATTCATCTGGATTGATCCGTCCCCTGCAATGCAGACAACGGTTTTGTCCGGGGCCGCAGCCTTGGCACCGATGGCTGCGGGCAGGCCAAATCCCATAACACCCAGACCGCCGGATGTTATGAAATGGTTGGGCGCTTCAAAATGATAGTACTGGGCCGCCCACATTTGATTTTGCCCCACCTCTGTGGTCACAATGGCTTTGCCTTGGGTGGTCTCATACAATTTTTCAACCACATATTGCGGTTTGATGGTGTCAAAGGACTGGTCGTACTTTAAGGGTGTCAGCTCTTTCCATTCATTAATGCGCTTAAACCATGCATCCCGGTCGTTCATAAATTTTTCAGGCGCTTCTTTTTCCATAAGGGCCGCAATATCAGCCAGAGCCATTTTGCAATCCCCGACAATGGGGCAGTCTACATCAACATTTTTATGGATGGATGTGGGGTCAATGTCGATTTGAATGATTTTGGCATCCGGTGCAAATTTTTCAAGGTTGCCGGTTACCCGGTCATCAAACCTTACACCGGCCGCAAAAATCAGGTCGCTGTGGCCAATGCTCATATTGGCACGGTAGGTGCCGTGCATGCCCAGCATGCCAAGCCAATTCTCATCTGTTCCCGGAAAGGCACCAAGTCCCATCAGGGATGCAGTAACCGGGAGATTGGCAAATTTTGCAATCCGGGTAAACTCCTTGCTTGCCCCGGATGAGATGATGCCGCCGCCACCGAACATAACAGGCCGGCGGGCCTCTTTGAGCATCTTTACAGCCTTTGCCATCTGCTTTTTATTGGGTTTGTAGTTGGGTCTGTAGGTGCGCATTTTTATCGGTTCCGGCATTTGAAAATCAATCATAGCCTGGACAACATCCTTGGGCAGATCCACCAGCACCGGACCCGGGCGGCCGGACCCGGCAATGAAAAAGGCTTCCTGGATAATCTCCGCAAGCTTGTTTGGATCTTTGACCAGGTAGTTGTGTTTGGTGCAGGGGCGCGTAATACCCACAATGTCCACTTCCTGGAACGCATCGTTGCCGATAAGGCCTGTGGGCACCTGGCCTGTAAAAACTACGATGGGAATGGAATCGCAATGGGCTGAAGCCAGTCCCGTTACGGCATTTGTCGCACCGGGCCCCGAGGTGACCAGTGCGACGCCGGTGGTTTTATGCGCCCTTGCATAGGCATCGGCCATGTGAACGGCCCCCTGTTCGTGTCTGACCACGATATGGCGCAGGTCGTCATGTTTAAGAATTTCATCATGGATATCAATGGTGGCACCGCCGGGATACCCGAACATCGTATCAACGCCCTGCGCCTTTATCATCTTAATGAGGATTTGGGCCCCTGTAAGTTTCATTATCCGCTCCTTTATTTAAATATGGCGCCATTGCCGGCAGATGTCACCATCTTGGCATAACGGGCCATATAACCTTTTTTGATTTTGGGTTCGGGTTTTTTCCAGTCTGCTTTTCGCCGGGTCAGTTCATCTTCAGATACCATCAGTTCAATGGTTTTGTTCGGGATATCAATGCTGATTTGATCGCCTTCATGAACAAAGGCAATCAGGCCTCCCTGGGCAGCCTCCGGAGATACATGGCCGATGCTTGCGCCTTTGGTGCCACCGGAAAACCGGCCGTCTGTGATCAGGGCACACCGGTCATCAAGCCCCATGCCTGCAATGGCTGATGTGGGGGTAAGCATCTCGCGCATACCGGGGCCCCCGGCCGGCCCTTCATACCGGATCACGATGACATCGCCCGGATTGATCTGCCGTTCCATGATGGCGTTACTGGCATCTTCTTCGCAATCAAATACCCGTGCAGGCCCCTGGTGGGTCATCATCTCCGGCAGGACCGCAGACTGCTTAACCACACAGCCCTCGGGTGCAAGGTTGCCGAACAATACGGCAAGTCCGCCTTCCTTATGATAGGGATCGTTCACCGGCCTGATGACATCCGGGTATTTTACCTTAACTTTTTCAAGGTTCTCTTTAATGGTCTTACCCGTGGCAGTCAAAAGACTTGTGTCGATCATGTTGTTGTCACTGAGTTCCTTCATCACAGCCTGGATACCGCCTGCTGCATCAAGGTCTTCAATGTGGTCCTTTCCGCCGGGGCTTAAAGAGCACAAATGGGGGGTTTTTTTGCTGACTTCATTAATTAAATCCAGGGGAATGTCCACACCGGCTTCGCCGGCCACTGCTTTAAGATGCAGCACCGTGTTGGTGGAACAGCCTAAGGCCATATCCACGGCCAGGGCGTTCATAAAGGCTTGCCGGGTCATGATTTTGTCCGGGGTAATATCGTGCACCACCAGATTCATGATCTGCATACCAGCCGCTTTTGCCAGGCGTATCCGGCTGGACATGGGTGCCGGAATGGTGCCGTTGCCCGGCAGCCCCATGCCGATGGCCTCGGTGAGGCAGTTCATGGAGTTGGCTGTGAACATGCCCGCGCAGGACCCGCAGGTGGGGCAGGCCGCATTTTCCATTTCCAAAAGTTCTTCTTCTGTCATTTTGTCGCTTTGGACGGCACCCACAGCCTCAAATATGGTGATCAGGTCAATTTTCTTTGACCGGTCATGGGGGTGGCGTCCGGCCAGCATGGGGCCGCCGCTGACAAAAATGGACGGAATGTTAAGCCTTGCCGCAGCCATCAGCATGCCCGGCACAATTTTATCGCAATTGGGCACCATGACAATACCGTCAAAGGGGTGGGCTGTTGCCGTCACTTCAATGCTGTCGGCAATCAGCTCCCTTGATGCCAATGAATAGTGCATGCCGATATGATTCATGGCAACACCGTCACATACACCAATGGTGGAAAATTCCATGGGGGTGCCGCCGGCCATGGAGATACCGGCCTTGACGGCTTTGACAATGGAGTCCAGGTGCATGTGGCCCGGGATCAGTTCATTGGCGGAATTGGCAATCCCGATCAGGGGGCGGCTCAACTCCATATCGGTGTATCCTAACGCTTTGAGCAGGCCCCGGTGGGGTGCCCTTGCCACGCCCTGTGTTGCAATGCGGCTTCTTTTCATTTTTTAAAAAGTCTCCTAAAAGCAAAAAAGCCGTTACCTGCCCCCCTTGGGGCTGGTAACGGCTTTTTTTGATTAATCTTATTTAAGCCACTAATCGCCCCTTCGTCCGGAGGTGACAATAACCACCTCCACGATAATAAGGACCACTAGGCTGTTAATAATATTTGTTTTAATCATAATCTTTACTCTCAATTAAAAATATTAATTATATATAAATAACATTAATGTCAAGAAAAAATAAAACCTTCCCCAAATTAAATTTCCACCTGGCAAACAGCGATCAAATGAAACCAATTAGGGTTTGACATTCAAGCAGCCGGACAGTTATATTATTTTTATATTCACACCTTAAATACCATAAATTTAAACAGACGCAAAGCGACATGATCATTGATAAAGATCCATCAATCCGGCTGTCATTCATTATAACGGCAATTATATTCTGCTTGGCAGGGATGGGGTTGTATGGGAAAACCCTTGCCCTGATTGCACCATCAATTACGACGGTCTGTTTGATATGGGCCGTATATCATTTTTTAAGTGGGCCGTCCGTGAGCCGATCCGTAATCCGGGGGCGCATTATTCTATTGATTTTCACAACCTATATCACTTGGTTTGTCTGTCTTACCGGCGGCATTTTCAGTCTTGGTCTCTTTTTTTTCATCATGGTTATGGCCGCAACCGTCCTATTTGCTGATTTATTCGGTTTTTTTGTTATATGTTGTTTTTTTTCAGCATTACTTGCATTTTTCTATTGGGGTCCCTCCTGGGGTCCGGGTGCATTGAATCTCAATGAATATCGCCTTGTGTTTTTTATCATTTTATTTTCCGGCATTGGATCTGTATTGTTTTTAATACTCAAAAAACAACAGGTACTTATCATGGAAAAGCAATTGGTTCTTGAATTTTCTCAGAAAGTTCAAGAAGAGGCTAAAAACGCCATTGAGGTTAAGGACCGATTTTTGGCCAACATAAGCCATGAAATACGAAATCCCATGAACGGGGTTTTAGGCATGCTTCACGTTCTTCTTGACTCTGAGCTTGACACCGAGCAAAGACGCTTTGCAGACACTGCCTATAACAGCGCCAAAGCCCTTTTAACCATTGTTGATGATATTCTGGATCTGTCCAAAATTGAAGCCGCCAAGATTGAACTTGATATCCGCCCCTTTGATCTTGAAATCGCCGTCAAGGATATTGTCTCTTTACCGCAATTGCAGGCCAGGCAAAAAGGACTTGAGTTTACTTATAATATTGATACGAATGTGCCAAGACTGATCAAAGGCGATATCGGCAGGATACGCCAGGTGATATTAAATTTTACCAATAATGCAATTAAATTCACTGAAGCCGGTTCTGTGACTCTGACTGTGTCACTCAAAGAGGACAAAGAAGAATATGCACTGATCCATTTCAGCGTGGATGATACCGGCATCGGTATCAGCGAGGAGGCACTCAAAGGCCTTTTTTTACCTTTTGTTCAGGCCGATGCGTCTATAACGAAGAAATATGGCGGTACCGGTCTTGGTTTATTCATATCAAAATTGTTCATTGAACTCATGGGTGGTCAGGTGGGTGTGGACAGCATTGAAATGATAGGCTCCACGTTCTGGTTTGAAGCGCCTTTTGAAAAACAGCCGCCAGAGGAGATTGCCCAGGACCTGTCTGCTGTTCCCGTAAACCGAATCAGAGTGGTTGCCGTATCTGACAAGCAGTATCCCAGCACCCGTCTGACTAAACTGCTTAACCAAATCGGGTTTGATTATGAGACGTGTGAACACAGTCAACTTATTGAACATATTACCCTTGCAAAAACTAATTCAACCCCTTTTCGTGTGGTTATTATGGAGGTTGGCGAGTCTGATCAATATGCAAGAAATCTTGGCCGGGAATTCATCCGGGATACTGAGTTGAACAGCCTTGTCTGTATTCTGGTCACGGCTGTGGGCAAGCAGGGGGATGCAAGGGAATTTGAAGATCTGGGCTTTTCAGCCTTTTTAAGCTTTCCTTTGGACGAGACCATTCTCCAGGATGCCATCCATACGGTGCTTTCACCAACCTACCAGAAGAGCCGCCAGGCCATTATTACCCGGTATGCCCTTGCAGAGCGCAGGAAAAGAGCATTTAAAATTTTGATCGTGGATGACATTGGAACCAATGTCGTGACGGTTAAGGAAATTATACGCAAACAGGGATACCTGACCGATTCGGCCTCCAACGGACTCCAGGCTGTTGAAAAGGCAAAGACGAATAAATACGATTTGATTTTCATGGACTGTCAGATGCCTGAAATGGACGGCTATGAAGCCTGTCGCCAAATCCGGGCATATGAATCCTCAGAAAAGCGTGTCGCAACTCCCATCATTGCTATGACCGGCAACGCTTTTGAAAGGGACCGGCAGGCCTGTAAAGCAGCCGGCATGGATGATTTTATTTCAAAACCGGTCAATCCCCATGCTTTAATTGAACTTATTAATCGGTATAAGTCGCAAAGCTTAGCTTCGGCGGCATTTGAAACACCGGATTTTGACATGCCTGGACCTGATATTCATAACGTTGAAAAACAAGAACAGGGGGGGAGTGTCACTCCTCTGGAGGATAACGATGCGTCCGCACCCGTATTTGACCGGACCGGATTTCTTGAACGTTTCGGCAATGACGAGGAAATGGCTGCAGAGGTTCTTGCATCCTTTTTCCAGGAAGTGGAAGGACTTGTTGACAACCTTGTGGCGGCTGTTAAAAAAGAGCCCTGTGATTTTGAACATGTCAAAGCCTGTGCCCATGCGTTAAAAGGCGCTGCCGCCAATGTAAATGCAGAGCAGTTGAGACTTGCCGCCTTTGACATTGAAGCCCGGGCCGGTAAGGGTGCGCATTTGGACCCATTGGTTGTATCCGAAATGTTTAAGAAATATTTGAATCGGTTTAACGGGAAAGCCATTTTATGATTGATATTAAAACCATGACCATACTGATTGTGGATGACATGAAAAGTATGCGCCTGACCCTGCGCAAAATGCTGCGGAATCTTGAAATCGGCAAAGATCTTTTGTTTGCGGATAATGGGAGATCAGGTTTAAGTACGCTGAAAAATTCTTCTTGTGATTTACTTATTGTTGATTGGAACATGCCGGAAATGAACGGAAGCCAGATGCTGGCCAACCTGCGCCGGGACAAAAATATCAGGGACATTCCTGTTGTTATGGTTACAGCCGAAAACGAACGCGATATTGTGGCCGATGTTGCAGAATACGAAGTGGACGGGTATCTTCTTAAACCATTAACCCTGTCCGCTTTGGACACAAAGATAAAAAGTGTTATTGAGGCTGCCAACCACCCGGATAAGGCAAAACTTCATCTGCTTGAGGCAAGAGCATGTGAAGAAGCCGGTAATATTGAAGGCGCCATAGACGAAACCCGAAAAGCCCTGGCGCTTAAACCCAATGCATCACGGATTTTAAGAAAACTTGGGCTTTTATACCTTGAGATCAAAAAAAACGAAATTGGCGAAAAATGTCTTCAAAAGGCCGTTGCCGTAAACCGGCAGGATACAATATCCAGAAGACATCTGGCCAAGTTGTACATCAATAAGCACGCCTTTAAACGTGCGGCTAAGCTTTACATGGAAATCCTTTCGTTCAGCACCAGACATTTTGATTCCGCTGTTCAGTTGGGCGAAACACTTTTGATTAATGGTTTTAGAAATGAGGCAAGAATGCTTTTTTCGCGTATCATGTCAAAAAGCCGATCCAGCAAGGGACTTCAGGAAAAAATCATTAATATCTGCATGGAGAACCAGGAATATGAGTTTGTGGCCGAGATTGTTACCGAGGCGATCAAAGATAATCCTTCCAACATGGATTTGATGTATAAAGCCGGCACCATTTATCTTGAAACCGGTGATCAGGAGAAAGCCATGGAATGCTTTGTCACCGTTGATAACAACAGGCGAGGGGATATTAAAACCAAACTTCAGATCGCCCAGATTCATTTCAATAATAGACGTATTCTCCAGACAGACGACTATTTGAACCGCATTTTGAGAATTGATCCGTCAAATAAGGAAGCCCTCAAAATGCGCCAACAAATATAATGCGTTATTTTTCAACGCCTACATGGTTAATGGTCGAGGCCATATAACCTGCCCCGAAGCCATTGTCGATATTAACCACAGCAATATTTGAGCTGCAGGAATTCAGCATACCCAAAAGGGCTGTCAGGCCGTTGAAGCTTGTGCCGTAACCAACACTTGTCGGCACTGCAATGACAGGTGATTTGACAAGACCTCCCACCACCGATGGCAGGGCGCCTTCCATGCCTGCGGCAACAATAATGACAGATGCTTCTTCAAGGTCGGCCTTATGTGCGAAAAGGCGATGGATACCTGCGACCCCGACATCAAAAAGCGTTTCGACCCGGTTACCCATGGCCTTTGCCGTTAAAGATGCCTCCATGACCACCGGAATATCGGAGGTTCCTGCACTGACAATAAGGATCGTCCCCTGGCCTGTAATCTCAGGGGGCTGTTTTTCTATTTTTAACAGATGTGCGTCATCAAAGTATTGCGCATTGGGAAACCGTGAAAGAACCATTTCTGCCTTTTCCGGGTCAATGCGGGTGACAAGCACGATATTTTCCGATTGTGCCAGTTTTTCAAGAATGGCAATAATCTGTCCCGAAGTTTTACCCTGCCCGAAAATCACCTCGGGGAAACCTTTGCGAAGGGCTCTGTGATGATCCACATGAGCGCAGCCGATATCTTCAAATGAGAGATGTTTTAATTGATCTGCCGCCTGGCCGACAGGCAGTGCACCGTCAGCTACCATAGAAAGAATTTTAGTTAATGTATCAATGTTCATATAACGTTTAAGCGTTTTGCCTTCTTAACCAGGCAAGTCCTTTTCCTGCTTTATCTGTTTCTTCCGAAGAAGGTGCCTCTTCCCGGGTTGAAGGTTCCTCTTTGGGGGCCGCTGCCTGCCGGGAAGGTATCGTCTTGTCTTTTCCCCACTTGTAATGACCAAATTTACAATATCCCTGAACATTATTGAACCTGGCGTCAATGCTCTTGGGAATGGGGATCACATTGCCTTCAACAGATGGTATCAGAAATTCGGCCAAAGGGATAGACCCTCCCCCGGATACGACAATGGAGTCAATATCCCAGTCATTTTTCCACAACCGGTTCAGATCAGAGGCAATGGCCGAGGCGGCATGGGTATACACCCGTTTTTTAAGACTAATCACATTATACTCTTTGCCCCGGATTTTAATCACGCCGGATTCGATGAACTTAAAAATTTTGTAAAGTTCAATATTAACCCCACTTTCCTGGCGCAGCTTATCCGCAATCACGGAAAAACATTTGGACACCCCCGTGTCCATGGTTGATGAGCCCCTTTCAATGTACTGAAGATGATCAAAAATGGAAAAATCCGTTGTTTTAAAACCGATATCCACCACCCCGAGCTTGGAGGCCGCAAAATCTCTGTCACAGATTTTTCCGTTATCGTCAAAAATCAGGTTAAAGATGGAACCAATGGGCTGGGGAATGACATGCACCTTGTCAATTGAAAGTTTTCTGTGTTCATCCGGTGCGTCCTGGTGATGATATATAATTTCGTGCTCACCCTGGATAATCTGTTTAAGCCGCTTGGTATCCCGTTTTAAGTATGCCACAGGCAAGCCGGTGACCACATTGATCGGGCCATGGGTTTGGGAACATGTGCCTGCCGCTGCAAGGGCCAGAATCTTGATGAATTCTTCCACCATTTTTTCCTGGTCAAGGGTATATTCGGTCAGGCTGGACTGGCGCTCGGCGTGGGATCCTAAAAAATAAGTCTTATTGTCCAGGGTGATATGCAGGTTGGCCGTTGAGGCAACATCGCCCATGGATGACATAAATTGAATTTCAGCCGCATCGCCGATCAGGGATTTGAAAATTACCGAATTTTGTCCGTTATATGCTTTTGTAAAACCAAACCCCACATCTATACCGATAATTTCCATGTTTTGACCTCCTGATGTAATATGCTTGGATATGTTGTGAACTGTTTTGGAATTGTTTCATGACAAAGCTATCACTGTCCCCATAATCAGTCAAGGAATCAGGGCGGCAACATATAAAAAAACAACATAATCCCTGGTTACATCCCTAAATTAAGAAAGAAACATCTCATATCCCGCCGCTTGATTCTACCCTTGTAATCAAATACTATTAGCCATGAAATTAAAAACAAAAATTTTGGGCGTTTTGTTGACAATACTGCTTTTGTACGGTGTTTTAAGCTGCGGTATTGAGTGCTTTGTGGTTTTCCCGAGTTTTGTTTTGCAGGAAAGGCTTGAAGCCGATAAAGACATGAACCGGTGCCTTGAAGCTCTCAGAAGGGAAATTCACTACCTGGACGAATTTGTCCATGACTGGGCGGCATGGGATGATGCGTATGATTTCGTTCAGAACACCAATATGGACTTTATCCGGTCGAATCTTGTTCATACAACTTTTATCGACAACAGATTAAACCTCGTTATGCTTCTGGATCTGGACGGCCATGTCCTATGGAAAAAAATGCTGGATTTAGAAACCGGCCTGGAACTGAATATCACCGAACTCCCGGACGACCGTATTCCAATGTCCCATGCATTCATGGCCCACACAAAAGATATAGAAAGCAGTGTTGCCGGGGTTTATGCCACAGAAAAAGGTCCACTTCTTGTGGCGTCGCGGCCGGTCATCCGAAGCCTTCACCACGGGCCGGCAAAAGGCTATCTGGTCATGGGGCGCTTTCTAAACGAGAGGTACATGAAAACCCTTAAGGGCCAGACTAAAGTAGACCACCGATATTGGCTTTCACAGGACATGTCTATGCCGGATGAATCCCGGTCGATATTTGAACGTCTGCAAAAAAATCCCGGGCCCGTATTTGAAGAACAGGATAAAAACATGCTTTTCGTATACGATGTGTTTAAGGGGCTGACCGATTCCTCTGACCTCATCATCCGGGCCGAAATTCCCCGGCAGATCATGAAATATGCAATGAACACCATGTTTTTTGTTTTGATTTCCACTGTTTTGGCCGGATTTATCCTGCTGCTTGTGATGTTTTTTTTATTGAACCGGGTAGTGATTGATCCTTTGGGAAAACTGACGGCAAGGGTCGTATCTTTAGGAGACTCAAAACAGGCCCTATCTCCTCTCTTTTTAAACCGGAATGATGAAATTGGTATTTTATGCGGTGAGTTTCAAACGCTTTTTAACAAGCTGACCCAGGTTCATGAAAATTTGAAACAAACCAATCTCCGTTTGAATCATGAAATCCGGGAGCGGAAAAGTTACGAAGAGGAACTCCAGTCCCAACGGACACGGCTGCGGCACCTCACCTATAAACTCCTTTTGACGGAGGAAAGGGAGAGAAGACGGCTTGCATCAGATCTTCATGACCAGATCAGCCAAAATTTGGCGATCTGCCAGTTAAAACTCTCAATGCTCAAGGAGTCTTGGACGCCGGTTAATAAGAGCCGGGCCGGGGAAATAAAAGAAATAGAAGATAAGTTGGAAGAAATTATTCAGGAAACCCGTACCTTGACCTTCGAAATAAGCCCACCGATACTTTATGAACTGGGATTAAAGCCGGCTTTGGAGTGGCTATTGGAAAACACCTTCAGAGAAAGCGGCATCGAAATGCTTTTGGAGGGAGATCTGGAGGAAGATCGGCTGGATAACAGTTTGAGTATTCTTATTTTCAGAACAGTAAGAGAACTACTTCACAATATCATCAAACACGCAAATGCTTCAAAAACGACGGTTTGCCTGTCTCAAGAAGCGCATTTTTTTGAAATCCGTGTTACGGATAACGGGGTTGGGTTTGATCCTGAAAAACAGTATAAAAATATCGGGTTCGGCCTTTTCAGCATCCGGGAACGGTTCAGCTCCATTGGCGGCAAGTTCTTGGTGCTGTCTGAGTCCGGTGCGGGAACCCGGGCAATTTTGAGGGTCCCGTATATCAGCCACGGGCTGACCTGATTTTCCTCCGTGGTTTAAGCCCGCAAATAAAGTTGAAAGCTCTGCGTTACACAGACTATTTTATAAGTTTAAAAAATACCGTTTAAAGGAAGCATCATGGAAATAAATATCATTCTGGCCGATGATCATCATGTAATTCGTGAAGGGCTAAGGCTGCTTCTTGACCGGGAAAAGGATCTTTTTGTGCTTGCCGAGGCTGATACTGGAAGGGCGGCACTGTCAGCAGTTAAAAGATTTAAACCGGATCTTGTGATCATGGATGTCTCAATGCCCGACTTAAACGGTATGGAAGCCACCCGCAAGATCTTATCCGAGGCCCCCGATACCAAAGTTATGGCCCTTTCCATGTACTCGGACAAACGCTTTGTTGAAGGGATGTTCCAGGCGGGTGTGTCCGGTTATATTCTGAAAAATTGCATTGCAAGAGAACTGGTGGCAGCCATCCGCCTGGTGGCAAAAGGACAGGTCTACATCAGCCCTGAAATTGCAGGGACCATTGTGGACGGGTTTCTGTCACGCTTTGTTCCTGAAAATGATACAAATCGGCGTATAAATCGGAAGACTTTGACTGATCGGGAACGCGAAATTCTTCAATTGATCTCCGAAGGTAAAAATACCAAAGAGGTCGCTGAAAAACTCCATGTAAGTTCAAAAACCGTTGATGCCCACCGAAGAAACATCATGGAAAAGATCGGCGTCCATTCCATTGCGGAGTTGACCAAATTTGCCATACGTGAAGGGATAACTACCCTGTAAACTCGTCGTAAAGCCCTTTTTACCCGCAAGTTTAAGCCATCGGCTATGCCTGAACTAGGCATTTTGCCAATATTCTTTCAAAATCGCATCTGGTAAAGTGAGATATTATCGGCTCCTAATGTTCATCAAGTCAGGCTACATTCTGCCTTGCGGCAGACAACTTTATTTTATACCCAAAAAAATATTAAAAGGAGAGGAACATGAAGAAAAAATTGGCAAGTATTCTAGTAAGTTCTCTATTTTTGATTTCGGCAGTCTGGGCTGCCGGCGGCAGACCGACAGTCAATTCCGATGTAGAAAAACTCGGGATGCGGCTGTATAACGACAAGAACATGTCAGTTAACGGTAGCCAATCCTGCCGGAACTGCCATCACCACTTCAGTGGGTTTGCAGATATCACCAATTATTTAAATCCTGATACCAATTTTGTTTCAACCGGTGCAGACGGTGTCAGCAAAGGTGGACGCAATGCGCCTTCTTCTGCCTATGCCGGGTTTAGTCCGATTTTGGAAAAAATCGGTGATGAATGGGTCGGTGGTATGTTCTGGGACGGCCGGGCAGCCGGTTGGACCCTGGGTGACCCACTTGCCGAGCAGGCACAGGGTCCGCCTTTAAATTCGGTTGAAATGGCCATGCCCAGTAAAGAGGCGGTGATTCAGGTAATCAAGGATTCCGATTACCTGAACCTGTGGCTCAGGGTTTTCGGCACTGGATCGCTTGATGACGTGGACGCAGCCTATGACAACTTCGGCATCGCCATAGCTGCATATGAGCGCTCCACAGATGTGACTAAGTTTACCTCAAAGTTTGACGATCCAACGGCAAAATTTTCTGATGCGGAGCTGGCAGGGGCTGAGCTTTTCGCGGTCAACTGTGTCTCCTGCCATTCCATGGAAAAGAATGTTAATGCGCCGGCTCCCCTATTCACTAATTACAAATACGACAATATCGGCGTGCCGGCTAACCCGGGAATTCCGTCAGATGGACCGGATTTCGGTCTGGGGACTGTGGTTGGAGAGGAGGATCAAAACGGTAAATTTAAAATCCCAACCCTCCGCAATATTGCGCTTACAGCCCCTTATTCCCACAACGGCATGTTTCCAACCCTCATGGAAATGCTTCAGTTTATAAATGACCGAAGCGGTTTTACACCGGAAGTTTCAGACAACCTGTCAACAAAAGTCGGAAACATGGAGTTATCAGATGAGGATCTGGTAAAGATCGAAGCATTTTTAATGACCTTGACGGACGATTATTAATAATCGATAATTAAAAAGTTAAAAAAACTATGAGCGCCTGCCTTCGCCGTTTCAGAAGGTAAAGCCTGGAATCGCGGGGCAGGCAGCCAACACAGGAGAAAAAGCCATGGCAAAAAAAATGAAATCTTTTTGTTTGTTTTTTTGCGGTTTTGTGGCCATCTCATTGCTTGTGCTGCAAATGCCTGCCCCGTGTTACGCTTTTGACATTGCGATCGATGTGTCTCCCAATGTACTCAACATTCAGAGCAACAGTACCATCGTTACGGTTCATACGGACATTGCCTATAGTCTGGTGGTCGGCGCGAGTGTGTTTTTGAACGGGGTTGCCATAGACTGGTGGAAATCAGATGACAGGGGCAACTTTGTTGCCAAATTTGAATCAGATGAAATAAAGACTTTGGACGGCCTGAGCATCGGCGATTATAACACACTGACACTAACCGGATACACGACCGGCAGTGAGGCCTTTATAGGAACACAGGACATCATGGTCATAGACAATATTCCGGTCGGTGGCCGGGATTAGACCCGGCTGAAGATTTCTCCAAAAATAAGATCCGAACAACGCCTACTTTTTGATGGGTGGCATGCGGCACTTTATCATTGACTTTTACGGCTTGTGGGCTTGCTTCGTCCAGGTAAAACCGGCCCGGACCGGATAGTGATCAGAGGGAAAACAGCCGTTAAAGGAATCCTGTATCACCTGTTCGGATATGGGCGTCAGGCCGTTCCTGTATAGTATCCAGTCGATGTGGAGCCCTGTTTCTTTTCCGGTAAAATCATGGAAGGTGGTGACAGGCTTGTCTTCCATGACCAGACCAAATCTACGGGATTTAAAACACCGATGGGCAGGGGAACCCGGGGTGGTATTAAAGTCGCCGGTAATGATCTGGGGTATGCCCTCTGGAAAGCGCTTAAAGAAATCCATGACCAGGCCTGCACTTTTTTGCTGGACCTCGGATTTGAAATCAAAGTGGGTGTTGGCTATGAGCAGGTGCCGGTTTCTCTTTTTAAACCATCCAATGACGCACTGCCGGGGCCATCTGGAACCGGGAAGCCGGGAGGGGATATCCGGGGTGTGGCTCAAGAAAAAGTGGCGGTGGCCCAGACATTCCCATGACGCGTCGAACAGGATCAGAGTATTCTGCCACCATTCAACTTCTTTGTTGTACCAGCCGATGTGACCGTAACGCATCAGTGACTTGGTCAGAAATTCGGCCTGGAAATGGTTGACCTCCTGGAAGCCGATAAAATCGCAGGGATAGGTTTTCAGAATTTTTTCCACCAGGGGCTTGCGGTATTCCCAGGCATGAGGCCCGTCTTTGGCCAGACCGAACCGAAGATTAAACGTCATGACAGTAACCGGGCCACCGGGCCTGTCTTTGTCCTTTTGGGGGACGGATATAGGAGAGAGTTCTGCCATCAGTACATAGAATGCGTTATTATCTTCCGCCTGTCAACACCCGTTCACCCCCGGACAAAGCCAACCCATGCAAATTTTAAATTGCAGTAAGCGGGTTATTGATTTCCATGCGACTAACATGCAAAGAAAATTCAACGTTACCAGCCGCCCCCAATTGATTGCAAAGGCCTTAAGAAGAAAGTTAATAAGTTTGGCTATGTTCCCTTTAAATGTTGAAACTCAATAAATGATTTCTATCTTTTGGATATACTCCAAGAAGGAGGAAATCATGAAAAATAAAGACTTTTCACAATTATTGCTTAAAATCACCGAAATGGATCATCGTCAACGAAGTAGCTTGCTGAATGCCCTTACATATCTCTCCGATGATAGTCAGGTTGTCGAATGTATTGAATCACATTTTGACGCAGACGGCAAATGTCCCTTCTGTNTGCCGATGCCGCCCAAAGATTACTGCCCCAGGTCCGGGCCGCGGCCGCTGCACTAAACAAGCCCGTATCCCCGGAACTGCTTGAGTCCATCTATCACCGGACATTGTGCACCGGGCATTAGGCATTGTTAAAAACTTTGATGACGTCGTAAAAAGTCTCCGCCGACTTGCGTTATGGCGCCTGATCAGACGCTCCATATGTTAATAATATATGCGCATCTTCTCCCCTGATCAGACACCATGCCTTTTAGGCGGAGACTTTTTACGACGTCATCAAGGGTTCAAATTATTCTTCTATCACTATAGCTTTGCTTTAACGCTTTTGATCTTGTCTTCCATGCCCTGGCTCCGGTCGGTCCTTGTGCCAAGTTTAATGGTTGTTGTTATTCTGGGGGCGCCCATTTCATGGATTTTTTCGTGGCACTCTTTAACGGCTTTAAACACCGTGTCCCACTCTCCTTCAATGTTGGTGCCGTAAGCGTGCAGGTTTGATTTCAGTCCTGCCCCGGTAATGATTTCATGGCATACGGCTACGTATTTGGATACAGACACGCCTACGCCCATGGGAACAACACAAAGATCAATAATAACATTCATTTTAATAATCCTTATTTTTTGTTAAATTTCGAAAAGCACCGGTTCAAGCATAAAAAATATAGTTGGTCACGTTCAAAAATTTTACCTTGTTTTTCATGATTTGCAACATTCATCAGATTTATCTAAAATTTAATGGGCTGATTGGGATAAAATACTTTAGGAGAGTTAATGTTATGGTGCAGAACATTTTTTATATTGTACTCCTTGTAAGTCTTTATTTTACAACTTTTGTAAATTATCTCCTTTTTCACACATTGGCAGAAATTTTCAGTATCATTGTCGCCTGTTCGTTTTTCCTGATTACCTGGAACTCCAAGAAATATATAAAAAATCCCTACCTCCTGTTTATTGGAATTGCATACTTTTTCATTGCTTTTTTAGATCTGCTTCACACGCTTTCCTACAAAGGAATGCCAATATTCACAGGCTATGACTTTTATGCCAATCAATTGTGGATTGGTGCACGTTATATGGAATCTATGACGCTTCTCCTTGCTTTTTTCTTTTTAAATAAAAACAAACAATTCAATCCTGAACTTTTGTTTTTGATTTATACGGTTATAACCGCTTTTCTTGTTGCAAGCATCTTTGTTTGGCAATCTTTTCCAGTCTGCTTTATAGAAGGATCAGGCCTGACACCGTTCAAAAAGATAAGTGAATACATCATTTGTGTCATTCTTCTTATTTCCATGCGGCTGTTACATAAAAAACGCAAGCTGTTTGAAGGGGAAATTTATAATTGGATGCTGATTTCAATGAGTTGTACTGTTGTTTCTGAGTTGGCGTTTACATTTTACATATCCAACTATGGGGTTTCAAATCTCATCGGCCATTATTTCAAAATTTTTTCATTTTATTTTATTTACAAAGCCATTGTTAAGACCGCCATCAAAGACCCGTACAAAATTATATTCAAGGAACTGGACACTACCATAAAAAGCCTGAATGATGAAATTACGGAGAGAAAAAAGCTTGAGCACGAAAAAGAAGAAAATATTGCGAAACTTAAAAAAGCACTCGAAGATATAAAAACCTTGAATGGATTGATTCCTATCTGTTCGCACTGTAAAAAAATCCGTGATGACAAAGGGTATTGGAACCGCTTGGAAACATATATTGATGAACATTCCGAAGCAACTTTAAGTCATGGTATCTGTCCTGAATGTATTAAGAAACATTATCCTGGTCATGTTGGTTAATGATCAATGTATGTTGGTTGATTTTTTTATCGCGGGATTTATATTCTTTTTACGTCTTAGCGAAGATGAATTTTAAATGAACATGACAAATAAGAGTGTGGAGGAAAAATATGGCAAATCAACTTAAGACCGGTATACTGCTGATCATGATGACCGCTTTATTTCTGGTGCTCGGATATCTTTTAGGGGGACGGACCGGCATGTTCATTGCCCTGATTTTTGCCGGTGTCATGAATATTTCAAGTTATTGGTATTCGGATAAGGTTGTTTTAAAAATGTACCGGGCCCAGCCCCTGGAAAGGTCCCAGGCGCCTGGCCTGTTTGATACGGTCGCCCGTCTTGCCCGTCAGGCAGGGCTGCCCATGCCCAAGGTTTATCTTATTCCGGAATCTGCGCCCAATGCATTTGCCACGGGCCGGAACCCGGAACATGCCGTTGTCGCTGTTACCCAGGGGTTGATGACCATGATGAACCAGGAGGAGCTTGAAGGAGTGCTGGCCCATGAATTAGGCCATGTAAAAAACCGGGATATTCTTATCTCTACCATCGTGGCCACCCTGGCCGGGGCCATCATGTGGATTGCGTCCATTGCCAGGTTTTCAGCCTTTTTCGGCGGCAGTGATGATGACGAGGGCGGCCTTGGTATCATTGGTGTGCTTGTGGTCTCCATGGTGGCACCCATTGCCGCAATGATCGTTCAGATGGCCGTTTCCAGATCCCGGGAATACCTGGCAGATGCCACCGCTGCAAGCATTACCGGAAATCCCAACGGCCTGGCATCGGCCTTGTCAAAGCTGGGAGGCTTCAGCCGCAGCCAGGCTCAGATTAATGCCAGCCCGGCAACAGCCCATATGTTTATTGTCAATCCGCTAACCGGAAAACAGATGATGAATCTGTTCTCTACCCATCCGCCCATTGAAGACCGTGTGGCCCGGCTTGTGGGATCCCAGCCGTCCGGTCGTAATTTTCCCGGCAATTCTCGACAGGAAAATAGAAACGGCCATTCGGACGGCGCAAGCATGAATGACCGGAGTCGGTCATTTTGGGACAACATGTCCTGATAACAAGGAGATGTCATGGTATTTTCCCTGAAAGATATTTTAAGGATTGAAGTTGCTCCGGCACTTGGGTGTACCGAACCTGTGGCCGTAGCACTGGCCGCTGCCGCTGCAGCGTCTTTGATTGACGAACGGCCTTTTGAATCCATTGAAGTCTGGGTAGACCCTAATATTTATAAGAACGGCATGGCCGTGACCATCCCCGGCTCCAACAACCTTTCCGGCTTGGATAAGGCGGCAGCTTTAGGCGCATTCGGAGGTGATCCAAAGCTGGGCCTGGAAGTGTTGGACTCTGTTTCCGAACAAGCCCTGGATCAGGTCGTTCAATTTTGCTTGGATCCGTCAGTGCCCATTCACCTTCTTGAAAATATCCGGGGCATCTGTGTGCGGGTGCGCATTACTGCCGGTGGCCGGCAGGCAGAAGCGGAAATCAGGGATTTTCACGACCAGATTGTCCGGCTCAGCCTGGATGGGAAAAATCTTGAAACCCATCCTTTGCTGTTCCATGTTCACCAAAACAAAGAACCTGACCGGGCCAAGGTGGAAGAATGGATCAAGGGCCTGACTTTAGATGAACTTTTGGCCCTTGTGGACGAGCTGGATGATGAGGACCGAAAGTTTCTCAAAGAGGGGGTGGATGTCAATATGCGCCTGGCTGATCACGGACTGAAATACGGACCGGGACTCGGAATCGGCAGGGCTTTTGAACGGCTGATCCGGCAGAACCTGATCCGTCAGGACATGGTGCTTGCCGCCCGCATGCTGGCCTCAGCCGCAGCTGATGCCAGAATGGCCGGGGTAAACCTGCCGGCCATGAGTTCAGCCGGCAGCGGGAACCATGGGCTGACCGCTACTTTGCCTATCTGGGCGGTCAAAGACTATGTGAGCGCCTCCGAGGATGTCGTGATTGAGGCCTTGGCCTTAAGCCACATGATCACAGCCTATATCAAGGCCTATACAGGCCGGCTGTCTGCCATCTGTGGCTGTTCCGTGGCAGCCGGGGCAGGTGCCGCCGCAGGCGTGGCCTATCTTTTGGGGGGCACCACCCTTCACATTGCCGGGGCCATCACCAACCTCATCGAAGACCTGGCCGGGGTAATCTGCGATGGTGCCAAACCCGGATGCGCCCTGAAACTGGCTACTGCCGCCGGAACCGCAGTTCATTCAGCCCTGTTTGCCCTCCAGGGGGTCCGGGTCCAGGCCACTGATGGTATCACCGGTGTGTCTCCGGAAAAAACGATGCAGAACATCGGCACCCTCTCCCGGGAAGGCATGATCGAAACAGACCGCACCATCCTGAAAATCATGATTGAAAAAAAGTTTACCGCAAAAAAGTGATCACGGGAAAAGCCTGGATCACCCGTATCAGTTGTTCTTGTTTTGTTTCTTAGATAATTTTGAATCGAATCGTTCTTTGTTGATGACAAACCGCACGTGCTTCCCTTTTGAAATCAGATCAACACCATCATGTGCTTCTAAGTTAAAGACCAGTTTTTTCCCCTTGACCCCTGTTAATTCAGCGACAACCGTGATTTCCAGACCCGGGGGCGTTGCCGCTTCATGGCTCACGTCAATGTGTATACCCACGGTTTGTTCCTGGGGCCAGTCAATGTGAGGGATGACGGCTTTTATACATGTCCATTCAAGCAGACCCACCATAAATCCCGTGGCAAAGACTTCCGGCATAACCTGAAACTCTTGTGCTTCCGGATAGAGTGCCGGAACGGTTTTTGAGAGGGGGACCGTGAATTTATGTTCATAGCGGATACCTGGTTTTAACGTCTCTTTCATCTCGCTCTCCTTGGCGTTTGCAAATGATTATGCCCATTTTTTCCGGACCAGTATTGTTATGGAAGGCTGCCTTTTTTTCTTTGGATTTGATTGTGTTTGTTACCATGGCTTTTGTTTTATAGCAAGATCTGAAAATGCAGCCAATGATCGAATTAGTGATAGAAATAGTAAGTCATGGTGAATTTTATATTCTATTTATAAAATTTGCTTGAAGTTTGTCATATGTTTCGGTATCATCACCGGGCAATCAGGTTCTTTTTTATATGAAAGTCTCAATAAGTCGTTGAATTATTTTCATTGTTTGTTGTGGGGTGAGCCTGGGTGTTGATAGACCAGGCCGACCCATGGCCGTTATTTGGAATTTTAAGAAAAGAATAAGGCTGACCTCAATGAATATTTCTGATCCTGTTTTAGCTCCACAAGATTCGGTACTTGGGCCCGCAGAAATCACAATGAAAAAAGGCCCGGAGGACCTATGTGCCCCCCGGGGAGCGGATACCCTATGACCACGTGCCCGCGCCGCCCTTTTACTGTCGTCAGTGAACTGCCCAACCGGATGCGGCTGAAAGGACGATTCCTGCGGGACCCGGATCTGGACCCCGATTACCTGGAAGCTACCCTGGAGACCATTCCGGGTGTTGAATCCACTCGCTTGAACGGCAGGGCCTCTTCAGCCATTGTCAGGTATGATGGCCGGGTAGAAACAAGGGCTGCCGTATTCGGGTGCATCCAGGACTTGCCCTTGGATGTGTTCAACGGGAAAAACGACAGAAAATCGCCTCCTTCGCTTTTAAATCTCTCGGTGAAAGGGATGTTGTCTCTTGCCTGTTTTTTTCTGCCTGCATTATTTGCCGCACCCCTGGCTCTGGTCCTGTCCGCGCCTGTGATCCTGGACGGCCTGATTTGTCTTTGGAACGGAAAGCTTAAAGTAGAAGTCCTGGACGCGGCAGCCGTGTCGTTTTCCCTGTGGCGGCGGGATTATTTTACAGCCACTGCCATTGTGACCCTGCTTGCCCTGGGAGAATATTTTGAAAAAATCAGTGAAACAAAAACCACGGGACTGCTTAAGAGCCTGTTAAAACCCCAGACCGACAAAATCTGGATAGAAAAAGACGGCCAGGAGATTCAGATTCCCTTTGAAGACGCGGGCATTGGCGACCGGGTGGTTTGCGGGCCCGGTGAAATGATTCCCCTGGACGGCCGGGTGGTGGACGGAGAGGCTGCCATTAATCAAAGTTCAGTGACAGGGGAATCTGTGCCCGTCCATGTCAAGCCTGGCGATGATGTTATTTCAGGTTCTGTTATTGAGGAGGGACGCATTATTTTTGAGGCCGTCCGTGTGGGTGCGGAAACTTCCGTGGCAAGGATTTCAAAATTTTTGGAAGACTCGTTGCGGTATGAATCCGATTCCCAGAAGAAAAGTGATGAACTGGCAGATAAGCTGGTGCCACTTACCTTTGGTCTGGGTGTCGGCCTGTTTGCCCTGACCCGGGATTTTGAAAAAGCGGCTGCCGTGCTTACCGTGGATTACTCCTGCGTAATCAAGTTGTCCAGTCCTGTTGCGGTGCGCGTGGCCATGCACACCGCAGCCATTCAGGGTGTGCTGCTTAAAGGTGCCCAGGCCGTGGACAGTCTGGCCAGGATGGATACGCTTGTATTTGATAAAACCGGTACCCTGACCCGGGGTGAACTTCAGGTGACGGATGTGTTCAGTGCACAAGGCCTGGATGATGACCAGCTCCTTGTGCTGGCCGCCTCTGCAGAAGAACATTATGCCCACCCCGTGGCTGCAGCCGTGGTGGGTGCGGCCCGGGACAGGCGGCTTGCGCTTTCTCCCACCAGCCAGGTGGACTTTATCGTGGCCCACGGGGTCTCTGCCTATATTGATGATCTTAATGTTCTTGTGGGCAGCCGGCATTTTATAGAAGATGACGAGGGTATTGATTGCTCAGGTGCGGATGAGGCGGCGCTTGCTTTCCAGAAAGAGGGAAAAAGCTTGCTCTATGTGGCCCGGGAGGGAAAGCTTGAAGGCGTTTTAGGACTGCGGGACGAGCTTCGGCCCGAAGCGTCGGAAGTGCTTGCCGGACTTAAGGCCGCCGGCATTAAAAAAATTATCATCCTCACCGGAGACACGGAGCGCACAGCCAATGCCTTGGCTGCTTTCCTGCCGGATGTGGATGAGGTGTATGCCGAACTCCGGCCCGAGGATAAAGCCGATATTGTGGCCCGGCTCAAGGAGGAAGGCTGTATCCTGGGCTTTACCGGAGACGGGGTGAACGATGCCCCGGCCCTGGTGTCTGCCCATGTGGGGATTTGTCTGCCCTCCGGTGCGGACCTGGCCAAGGAGTCTGCCCAGGTAATCCTGCTCAAGGAAGATTTGAACAGCCTGCTTACGGCCCGGCTGATTGCCCTGCGCTGCCAGGAAACCATAAAGCAGACCTTTGTTTCTGCGGTGTCCTTTAATTCCTCCTTTTTATTGCTGGCCTCCCTGGGATGGCTTCGTCCTGTGGCCGCAGCAATCCTTCATAATGTATCTACGTTAGGAATTATAGGATATGCAGGAATGAGGGAAAAACAGCTTATTGAATTTTAAAAGAGGAAAAAATGTACTCGTCATTGCTTGATGCACCGGTAAATACAGAACTTGTACTGCTCCAGGTCACCAATCCTGTCCTGGAAAAATGGATGCAACGCATGGGGCTGTTTACCGGCGGGCACATTATCCGGCATGCCGAAGATTTTAATTTTAATTCTGTCCGGGTGCACGGGGAAAATGGCGACGTAGTTATTCCGGCAGGCATGGTTATGAAGCTTTATATCCACCTGGAATCCGGGGAAAAAATTCCCTTACACCAGATGAAAAAAGGCCAGGAAGGCCATGTGGAGATTCATTCCGGTGGCCGGTTTATTGAAAAGGCCCTGGCGCGTTTAGGCCTTCCCGTGGACGGCAATATCCGTTTTATCCGCTCTTTACCCCATATGGATTACCTGGTTCTGATCAACCGGCGGGAAAGAACCCGGCTGTCCGAAGGGGAGGCCGCAAGGATATGGGGACATTATCCGGGAGAGGATTCCACCCAGTTTTACTTTGCCAAAAAAGACCTTGATTTTGAGATTAAGGAAGTGATGGGTGGACCCAGGGGTGTTAAACACCTGGAAACCCACGGGGTGGCTGTTGGTGAAAAATTGACGCTGGAATCCCTTGACCAGGCCAATTCCCTGCAGGGACACGGGCCGGCAAATGCACCTGTTACCATATCAAGTCCGGGCGGACTGCGCCTTTTTCTAACACCTGAAAAGGCCGGCGCAGTCATAGTCCGGACTGCACAATGACTTTTTTTATAAGAAAGTCTCAAGCAACCAACTGGATTCTTTCTATCTTTGTTGTAGGCCGAAGCCTGTGTGTAGATAGACCAGGTCGGCCCACGGCCGTTAGTTTGATACTGTGTTGGCCTCTGTCCTTGCTTCTTCCCACAGTGTACCATATTTTTCTTTGGCTTTTCCCAGACCTTGGGAGACACCTTTCTGGGTTTTATAAACCGCTTTCATGGCTCCTTTGATAACCCGGTCAGACAGACTGGTTTTGGCAATATCCTCTTCCGTATTTTTACCGGCTTTTTTACCTGCTTTATAGGTAAGATAGCCTGCAGCACCGAGAACAACCCATCCTAGGGGGTGTGCGACGACTGGTACATTCATGATTTTTCTCCTTTATCTGTTGTTTTTGCCTTATCCTCTGTGCCCGGTGTGCCCGGAACTTCCGTAATCCGGGAAGCGGCAGCTTCGTCCTGTCCCTTTTTCTTGCCTGCTTTGTAAAGGGCATATCCGCCTACGCCGAGTACGATCCAGCCAAGGGGGGATGCTGTCAATGGCAGATAAAACATAACACGCTCCTTAATATGAGAATTTGTGTTAACCATGGGAAAAAATCATAGATATATAATTCCCATGCTCTTTAGTATAAGCTTGAAAGACTTTTTTGTCAACTATTTAAATTTATTGGGTATTTTAATTTGAGCTAACTTGGAGTATAAAAAAATTCAATGTTCGTAATTGCTAGGTTTATTTTAGATAACATGTGAAAAACTTATTTGCTTACTTTTCCGAAGATCAAGTAGTTTCAATGGCGTGTTAACAAAATATTAACATGTTGTGAAATGTGCCGGATCCACACACTTTTTTGTCAGGCTTTAGGCTTGTCAGGTGCAGCCGGCACTTTTTTAGCTTTTTTTTCGGAATGGTATAGAAAATGGTGCCACAGGGCAGAGCCCGCAAGCAACACCCCGGCACCGGTATGGATATTTTTCACTGTTTTGTTTCTTTTTAAAAAGGGTGCTGTGATCACCGCGACACCTAAACTGGCTGTCATAGTGATTTTGGCAAATTCTTTTTTTATTTCAGGATCTATTTTTTCTGACATTTCTTCTTTTTCTTCGTTTGATGGTTTTCTGTGTCCCTTTTCCGGTTTCCACTGCCAACGCACAGGTCAGAATAGTTGCCAGCCCGCAGGCTATAGGTATAAAAGGTGCCATTTCTCCTCCTGGAAAACAATTGAATATTCTTATGATTTTATCAGTAGCCGATATTAGTTCAGACTAATTTTATAGTCAACAAATAATTTTATATGTAGAGATATATTTTAAATAGCAGCTCAGAAATAATTAATTTAATAAAATTAATTTGAATTGCATTAAAAGTTTGTAATGACTAACGAGCTGTGATAGGTTGGCAACTCAAAATAAACAATTCAAACGAAGAAACCTATGAATGAAAAAATAAACAGCAATTCCCAGGCAATAACCCGAAGCCTGTTGAAAAAGAACGGCATCCGGGTAAGGCAGTTCATCTCCGGAAGGATACGGGTGCAGGTTGCGTCCTGCCGGCAGAACAAGCACAAGGCATCCTGGATGCATAAAGTTATGAACCGTCAGGTAGGGGTGACACTGGTAGACGTCCGCGTCCCGAGCGGGTCGGTCATTATTCTGTTTGATCCACGCAAAACAGATCTTGGCAGCCTGATTCCGGCTGTTCTGGCCCAGGTGTCTCATCCCGTGACTTTTCCCAATGACGACCCTGCCGATGCCGATGGCCTGACATGTACGGACTGCCTGTGCGACGCCCATGAAGACTCATCCTTTCCGACCAAGGCCAGGCGGGTGACATGGCTTACTTCTGTGATGATTTTTGCTTTGGTTCGAAAATGGATATTCGGCCTGGCTTTGGCCCAGAATCCGTTAAGTTTTCTGGGGGTAGCCGCCATTGCCGGCACCGTACCTTTGATCAAAGAAGCAGTCAAAGATACTGCAGAGAAGAAAAAAGTCACGGTGAAACCCTTTCTGGCTGCAGGGTCTGTTGCCACGATCCTGATGGGAGAAGCCTTTTCCGCCATCCAGATCCTGTGGATTTATAATGTGGCTGAACTTACCGAAGATTATGTGGCCCAGCGGTCCAGAAAAGCCATTCGAAACATATTGGAAGTTGCCCCGGCTACTGCCTATGTGATGCGGGACGGCATGGAGGTTGAGACAGCTGTGGCCGACATCCGCCCCGATGATGTGGTGGCAGCCCATACCGGGGAAAAGATCCCGGTGGACGGCACCATTCTTGACGGGGACGCCTTGGTGGACGAAGCTACCATTAACGGCCGCTCGGAAGCCGTGTTCAAGGATATCGGAGACAAGGTCTATGCCGGCACCATTATTTCCCAAGGCACCCTGTTCATCCGTACCGTGAAAACCGGCCAGGATACCTATCTTGCCGGCATCATGCGCATGGTGGAAGACTCCCTGGCCAATAAAGCCCCGGCTGAGCAGAAGGCGGACGAATTGGCGGAAAGGCTGCTGAAAATCGGATTGGCAGCCACGGCAGCCACCCTGGCCCTGACCCTGGACCCCCTGCGGGCCCTGACCGTCATGCTGGTGATGTCCTGCCCATGCGCCACGGTCCTTGCCGCTTCCTCGGCAGTCACCGCAGCCCTGGCCAATGCCGCTAAAAACTCCATCCTCATCAAAGGCGGTCTTTATCTTGAAACCGTGGGCAAAACCGATGTCTATTGCTTTGACAAGACCGGTACCCTGACCCAGGATCTGCCCCGGATCATGACCATTGTCGGCAGGACCCCGTCCATTTCCGAAGATGCAATCCTCTCTTTGGCTGCCACGGCCGAGTCCCATAACCAGCACCCCATGGCCCGGGCCATCCTGGCTGAAGCCGAGAAGCGCAATTTGTCTGTTCAGGCCCATGCGGTTTGCGAATTTAAGGCCGGCCGGGGGGTGTCATGCAATATCGGCTGTGAGGAAGTGGTCCTGGTGGGCAACCGGCAGTTCATGGTGGAGCATGAGGTGGATCTGCGCTGGTTTGATAAAAAATCGGCCGCACAAAGGGCGCTTGGCCGCACCGTTATCTTTGTATCCAAAAACGGCAGTGCCACAGGTATGATGGGTATTGCCAACCCCATCCGGCCCGAGGCTGTGGCGGTATTGAATGATCTTAAAGCCGACGGCGTCAAGACCATTCACCTGGTCACCGGTGACAACAAGGAAGTGGCCCAAACCATGATGGATATCTTCCCCTTTGATGACTGCAGAGCCCCGCTGCTCCCCGAAGAAAAGGCAGACCGGGTGGCGGAACTGCAAAAAGACCACCGGGTGGTTATGGTGGGCGACGGGGTGAACGATGCCCTGGCCCTGGCCCGGGCCGATATTGGTGTGGCCATCGGGGCCGGCGGCGCAGAAGTGGCTCTGGAAGCGGCTGACATCGCCCTTGCCGATGCCAACCTGGAAGGCTTGATAAAAGTGCGGAATTTAAGCCACCAGACCATGAAGGTTATTGATCAGAATCATTATTTTGCGATATCGACTGACCTGGGGGGGGCGGCGCTGGGCATGCTCGGATTGCTCTCCCCGGTTATGGCCGGCATGATTCATATCTTCCATACTGCCGGCATTTTAGTCAATTCCAGCCGTCTTTTATCCTGGGAGTTGCCGTGCAAACCCATGGGCGGCAGTGCCAAAGACAAGGCGCAACAAAATAACATAAACATTAAGGCCGCTAACCCATCTGAAAAAAAAGAAGATCAGTATGAATTGTGCAGTTGAAGATTATAGATTAACCGGAAATTATGATGTGGGTTTTACGGCGTATGCACCGTTGCATACCTTTAAAGGCTGGACCCGTCAGGACGTTGAGGCCCAAATTGGTATAAATTTCGACACCGCCACCATTTCATATGCCAGGGCCAGAGCGCAAACCTGCTGTTTTGACACTGGTTTTGACGATCGAAACAAGGCTATGGCCGATTATATGCAAATCGAAAAATATCCTGAGTCAAGTATTGAACTGACCGAAGTAAAGGCGTTTACCCGGCTGGATGATACCCGTTTGCAAATAGACGCCCTGGCTGTCCTGGAATTTATGGGGCAACGCCGCCAACTGCCCGTAAATTTTTTTATTACCCGGAATGGCAGTGGATTTTCCATTGGCCTGGATTTTAAATGGTCATTTAAAGCCTATGGTCTTAAGGCCCCCAGACTTTTGTTTCTTACGGTCAGAGATATTGTGGATATTTCGGGTAAAGGTGAATTTGTCCCAATGAACTCTGCCGGTTAGATGAATTTTGAAAATAATGTTTTTGTCAAATAGATAGTTAGGTTCTTTTAATGCTCACATCCCTTTCAGGAGAGATACATGGAAACCCATGACCATCCGTCGCCGGTGGATGCGGCCGTGCCCCATGGGCCGTCGGCCGCCGAAACCGAAAATATGACAGCCCGGGCTTCCGGCACTGCCTTCGTTTCACCGGAACCGGCCACCCAGGCCATGCCTGGCCAGCCCCCCGAAAGTCAGGCCCAGTCGTCACCCGCAGATGCGGCCCAGGCCGCATCCGTAGATTCGTTTGCCCGGACAGCGATTCCAAATCAGCAGGGCCAGACCGTTTCGCAGTCCCCCCAGGCCCAGGCAGCCGGACAGCAGGCCCAGTTTCAGCCCAATGTGATTATGGACCCGGCCACGGGTCAGCTGTACTATGCCATGCCCCAGGGCCAACCCGTACAGCCGCCGCCCCAGAACGGCCAGTATGTTTATTATTATACGGCCCCACCCGAACAGACACCTGAACCTCACCAGCCTGATTACGCCCAGATTATCAAGTCTGTTGAGAATTTTGCCGAAGGTGATGCCTCGGTGGCGGATGTGGTGAAAACCCTGTGGACAGAGACAGCCCAGGACGATCAGTTTTGGAAAGGGGCTGTTGTGGGGGCCGCAGCCGCTGTCCTTTTGACCAGTCAAACCGTACGTGGGGCCATGGGTAAAACCTTTGGCGGCCTTTTTGGAAAAAATGCGGCAGATGCTGCAGCCTCGCCTTCCCCTGACCCTGACGTTGATCCGAATACGAAATAGAGAAATATAAAAGGAGTTTAATTATGGAAAACGCTTCCTCAGCCAATCATACACCTGCCTACCAGACCACACCGTTGCACCAATACAGCGCGGTCCAGGTTCATCCGGTACAGACCTATCCGGCAAAATCCGCAGCATCTGCGGTCACTGCATCAAAAACCGCAAGTGCAGGCATCTTCGGATTTATTGTTGTTTCCACGGGTACCATGGGGGCCAATCTCAACAAGGTTTCCGCCGGTGAGATGACTTTTGGCCAGGCCGCCGGAGACAGCCTGGCCAAAGGGGCCATGGGCGGTACGGCAGCCGCCTGCGCAACCGCTGCAGCCACCAGCCTGACCAACGGCGGGGTTGCCGGTTTAGCCGTTACTCTTGTAGCTGCCACAGGTGTTAGTTATATGATTAACCGTATTCTTTCTTAAAGAGGATCCTTGATATGAGTTATTACGTTGACCCCAATACCCAGCAAATGTATTACCAGGCCCCGGCCCAGAGCCAACAGAATGCAACGGAACCGGCCGCCGCAGCCGAGCCCAAGGTGTATGCCGTACCCCAGAATTACGCAGCTCAGCAGGCCCCGCCTGCAACGTCCACTTTTTTAGGCCTTGATGCCGGTTCGGCCACCTTCTGGAAGGGTGCTGTTCTCGGTGCGGGCGTGGCCCTTCTGGTGACCAGTGAAACCGTGCAGAAAGCAGTGGTTAAAACCGTTTCCAGAGGTATGGCTGCTGCATCCGCCGGTGTTGAAGAACTCAAGGAAAAGTTTGAAGACGCCAAGGCAGAGGTGGAAGCCGAAGCTGCAGGCAAAAAATAACAAGCACAAATAACCATGGAAAGCACGGAAGAACACAGAAATGAGTCTGATTTTTACTGATCAATTTTGGCAGTCACTCAAAAAGTACAGGTTGATCGCTTGGCACCGAAATTTTCAGTGCTTTCCGTGTCTTCCGTGGTGGTAAACAGGATATGAAATATAAACTCAGGCAGGCCGCACCGTTCAGGACCCGGATTCAGTTCCCGGGCCTCAGGCACCGGCCTGCCTGTTGTGCCTATGTTCAAAAGCGGTTAGGTGAACTGGATGGCTGTGAACTTGTGACGGTCAGGCCGGCCTCCGGTTCCATTGTTCTGGTTCACCCCCAGGGTCCCCCGGACCTGCAGGGTGTTATTGATCTTGTTTTTTCTTTCAAGCCTGGCTTTGATGAAATGTCAGCAGCCCAAACTAAGGCTGTTCCAACCTTACACAGATCAAGTGACACAGCCTTTCACGTATCCGGTTCCACACTTTTACTTTCCGGCGTATATATCGGCTGGCTTATGCTCAAGCGGGTTTTTGCGCCTGTACCGGCCGCCGGAACCCTTGCAGCCCGGCTGATTAGTCTGCCCGGCCTTTTGGCGATGTGGCTGGCCATGCCTATCCAGCGTCAGGCGGTTGAGAATTTAAAAAATACCGGCCGGGTGGACATGAGTTTTATCTCCACGGGCCTGCTTTATGTTTCTCTTTTCACCGGCAACTTTCTGACAGCCCTGGCCGTGGCTTGGCTGTATAACCTGTCAGGGTGGATGGAATCCAGAATCCGGGAGCATACCCGAAAAGCCGTCAAGGATATGCTTACAGGCCGGCAGACCCATGCCTGGAAGCTTGTGGACGGTGTGGAAGTCCGGGTGGACGCAGACACGTTAACGCCGGGTGACACCATTGTCCTAAGCCACGGCAATACCGTGCCCGTGGACGGCCGGGTGATTAAGGGCACGGTCCTGGTGAACGAGTCCGCCATGACAGGGGAGAGCATGCCTGTTGTTAAAGTCCAAGACCAGGCTGTTCTGGCCGGAACCCTGGTGGAAGACGGGTATGCCTGGGTAATTGTTGAAAAGACCGGGGACCAGACCCGGATGGCTGCCATTATCAGGCTCATTGAGTCTGCCAGTACCGATTTAGGAGAAATGGGACGGGCCAGCCTGAAAATTTCCCAGTACATGGTGCCGCTATCCTTAACCCTTGCCGGGGCGGCCTTTTTCATGACCGGTTCTCTGTTTCTGGCCATTGCCACCATGATGGTGACCTGTCCCTGTGCCCTGCGTCTCTCTTCGTCCACGGCCGTATCTGTAGCCATGGGGCAGGCCGCGGCCCAGGGAATTTTAATCAAAGGCGGTTCCCATGTGGAAACCGCAGGTCGGGTGAATACCCTGGTGCTGGATAAAACCGGCACCCTGACACAGACGGCGGCCCGGGTCACCCGGGTGCGGAATGTGGACAGGCGATACAAAGAAGAGACGATTTTAAAACTGGCTGCGGCTGCCCTTGGCCCCTTGAATCACCCCCTGAGCCGGGCTGTGGTTTTAAAAGCCCATGAGCTCGGGCTTGAATTTCCGGCCTGTGAGGCCAGAAAAATGGTTGTGGGGCAGGGTGTGGAGGCCAGGGTGCAAACCGGGACCGGCGTTAAAACCCTTTTTGCCGGATCAAGAAAATTCATGACGGCCCAAGGCCTTCAGCCTCCTGATACCGAATCACCGGCCCGTCCGGGAGGCAAAGATGCCCGGTCCGATTCCATTGTTTTTTTAGCCCTTGAAAATCATATTTTGGGCTGTATCCATGCGACCCATGTGATGCGGTCCGATGCCGGCCCGGACACCATTGCACGGTTGCAAAGCCTTGGTATTTCCCAGATTGTGCTGCTTACCGGAGATACCCGGGAAGGCACCAGTGAGCTTATTGGGCAATTCTCTTTTGATGAGGTGCGCTGGGGGATGTCTCCCGAAGATAAGGCTTATTGGATTGACCGGAAGAAGGAAGAAAATCCCGGTGCCGTGATTGCCATGGTCGGAGACGGAATCAACGATACCCCGGCATTTTCACGGTCCCATTTAAGCTTTGCCGTGGGTGACGCCGGAGAGGATTTGACCCTTGAATGCGCTGATATTGTGCTCCAGCAGGGCGGGCTTGACAAGGTGGCGCAGAGTCTGGAATTAGGCCAACACGCCCTGTCCGTGATCCGGGAAAGCTATGCCTTGGCCATCGGGCTGAACAGTGTGACCCTGATGCTGATGCTTTCAGGCATTCTTTCTCCCTTTGCCGGTGCATTGATTCATAATCTGATCACCCTGGGTGCGGTGACCAATGCAGCCCGGCCGCTGACGCGCCAGGACCGGCCGGGAGCCCCGCCGGAGTTCCCAATGGCTGAATCTGCGGCCGGAAAAGAAAAATAGAGGTCAACAAACTTAAAGATTGAGAGGTAAACATGCCAGGACCTAAAAGAAGACAACACCGCGAGGGAAACTGCAATATGCTCAGGAGCATCAAACCCGGACGGCGGGCCAAAATCCGCTGCCACCATGCCAAAGGAGCGGTGCGTCAGCGCCTTCTGGACCTGGGGTTTGTCCCGGAAACTGAAGTTGAGGTGATCCGCAAGGCGCCGCTAGGCGATCCCATTGAATGCTGTGTGGCCAATTATACAGTCGCACTGAGGAAATCTGAAGCCGACCTCATTGAGGTCGAATCTGACTAACAGCCTTGGGCTGGCTTGAGATATCAACACTCAGGCTCAACCCACAATGAATGTTGAAAGATCTGTGTAGGTTATACATATCTTTCATATAAAAACAGTTGTCCATGGATACAGAGAAACAAATGATAAATGAAACCCCTGATCCAGGTCCGGAAAAACTTTTGGTGGGCCTGGCCGGCCAGCAGAACGCCGGCAAATCAACCACATTTAATATGCTTACCGGGGCCAACCAGCACATTGCCAACTACCCCGGTGTTACCGTTGATAAAAAAACCGGTTTCTACCGCCACCGGGGAGTTCGGGTGGAAACCGTGGACCTTCCCGGTACCTATAGTCTGACCTCTTTTTCCCTTGAAGAGCGTGTGGCAAGGGATTTTTTGATTTCGGAAAAGCCTGATGTCATTGTCAACGTGGTGGATGCCTCTTCCTTGAAACGCAGTCTTTATTTCACCTTTCAGGTGCTGGAAATGGGCTTTCCCGTAGTGGTCGCCCTGAACATGATGGATGTGGCCAAACGCAACGGGACCCATGTGGACGTATCTGCTCTGGAGCATCGCCTGGGGGTCAGCGTCATCCCTACAATAGGCCGCAAGCGCCAAGGCAAAACTGAATTGAGAGATGCTATTTGGGATACGGCGAACCGTAAAGCCCATAATCCCCTTTGCATTAGCTATGAAGAACTTGAGCCGGCTGTGGAGAGCCTTAAAAATCGGCTGGATGAGAGTACACTGACCGAAAACTACCCCACCCGGTGGCTGGCCGTCAAACTCCTTGAGGGCGACAGCGAAGCCGAGCGTATTGCCGGTGAATATCTTGGAAAGCAGTGCGAAGAACTAAAAATGGCCGCCAGGATCCGCCAGGACTTTGAAGAAGACCATTACTTGAATGTCCCTGACTACATGGTGGGCTGCCGGGACCGTCTGGCAACAGATATCATCAACACCTGCGTCACGGAAACCAAGGACGGCCGGGACCGGGTTACCGAAACCATCGATAAAATTGTTCTGAATCGGTTTGCCGCTCCCATTTTCCTCATTGCCACGGTATTTGTGATTTACCAACTTTCCATTGTGAAAGGGTATGAGCTTACGGTCTACTGGTGGCCCATTTTAGCAAAATTGCGGGCTATGATTGCCGGTGTGCTGCCCTCCGCCGGTATCCTGGAGGATCCGTATGTCCGGTCCATGGGGCTGTGGATGGTGGATTCGGCCAATGCCCTTCTCAACTATATCCCTATTTTTTTGATATTGTTTTCCCTCATCGCCATCCTTGAGGACAGCGGATACATGGCCAGGATCGCCTTTATTCTGGACAAGCTGTTTCATTCTTTTGGTCTTCACGGCCAGTCCACACTGCCCTATATTTTGGGCGGTGTGTTTGCAGGGGGGTGTGCCGTCCCCGGGGTTATGTCCACCAAGGGGATACCGGACGAACGGTCCCGCATGGCCACTATCCTTACCGTACCCTATATGAACTGTCTGGCAAAGATCCCCTTTTATACCCTGCTCATCAATGTGTTTTTTGCCCCGTACAAATCCTGGGCCATGCTTTTTTTATCCACGGTGACGATTTTTGTCGCTCTTCTTGTGGCCAAGCTTTTGACCTCCACAGTGCTCAAATCCATGGAAACCGCACCCTTTGTCATGGAACTGCCTAAATATCATCCCCCGACGCTGTTCGGCGTGGGGCAGCGGGCTATTGAGCGGACCTGGCAGTACATCAAAAAGGTCGGATCAATTGTGGTAGCCGTCTCCGTCTGCGTATTCACCCTGCTGCAGTTCCCGGGTATTTCAGATGAAAAGCAGGTTTATTTTGAAGGTGAAATGACCAAAGCTGTGGGCACCTTTCAGACAAAGATCGCCCAGACCCAATATGCGGACCGGTTTAAGGATGAAGCTGCTTTGGTGACGATGATCAACGTGTACAACGATTTTAAAACCGCACAGCTGAACACAAAAGGGGCACAAGCTTCCAAGGCCCTATCCGATAAATTCAAAGCCAATTACCCGGAACATTTTAAATTCATCAAACCCCAAAAGGATAAGGACGCCAAAAAAGTGAACAAGGCCCTGCGCGGACTGGTCTCCACGCGTAAATCCTTGCGACGCCAGATCAAGGAAGCACAGATTGAAACAAGCTTCCTTGGCATGGTGGGCCGCTCCCTGGAACCTGTTACCCAGTGGGCCGGATTCAACTGGAAGATCAATGTGGCCATTCTTTCCTCCTTTGCGGCCAGGGAATCCTCGGTGGCCACCATCGGTGTGCTTTACCAGCAAGGGGCTGATGACAACAAAAGCCTTGAAGACCGTATGGAGGCCGAGGCAGGAGAGGGAGGATTTTCTCCCCTGCACGCCCTGGCCATCATGGTCTTTTTTGCCCTGTACCCGCCCTGTCTGGCGACAACCATCATGATCAAGGTGCAGACCGGTTCTTACAAATGGATGGTCTTTTCCATGTTTTTTCCCACTACTTTAGGGTTTATCACGGCCTGCCTGATCTACACCGGCGGCAGCGTCTTAAATCTTTCCGGTATCCAGATGATGGGCGTGTTCTACGCCGCGGTAGTCCTCACAACCGTGTGTACGGGCCTGTTTAAATCCTGGAAACGAAAACCAGGGCCCCTGCCCGATCTTCGCCAGGAGCCACACCCGCTGTAGTTTTACGAACGGCCTGCTCCGGCCTGGGATATAAGAGTTCGGAAAAAAAAGCTCCCATTTTGCTTTTAATAATAAAAATTCGAAGCAAATGGGGGCTTTTTTTCGAGTCCCTAAAAGATTAGAAAGCCGCATTCCGTATATTTGAAGCAATGCACCTGTCCGTAATGTGTAATGTCGCATTTAGGCAACTTTTCGTCCAACCATGGGATTTGGCTTATGCACTGTCTGATGTTGCGTTGGACTCTGTTTTTGCCTCTGCCTACAGGGTTCCGCATTTTTCTTTGGCTTTTTTCAGGCTTTCGGAGACACCTTTCTGGGTTTTATAAACCGCTTTCATGGTCCCTTTGACAACCCGGTCGGACAGGCTGGCTTTGGTAATATCTTCTTCCGCCTTTTTTCCTGCTTTTTTTCCTGCTTTATAGGCAAGAAAGCCTGCGCCACCGAGAATAACCCATCCTATAGGATGTGCAACGATTGGTACACTCATTATTTTTCTCCTTTCGCGGTTGTTTTTTTTTTAAGGGGCTGTAATCACTGCAACACCTAAACTGGCTGTCATGGCGATTTTGGCAAATTCTTTTTTTATTTCACGATCTATTTTTCCTGGCATTTTTTCGTTTTCTTTGTTTGATGGTTTTTGGCGTCCTTTAAAGTCAATAATATTTTATGCCGTCAGACAAAAAACGGCTGCAGATTTTAAGATCTGCAGCCGTTATAATTTCAGGCAGTTTTATGTGTATAATTTTTTTTACTTAGAATGAGATTGCCCAAGCGGCACCGAAGTAGAGCGTTTCGTTTTGGCCCGCCTCTCTCTCGTCAATCATGCCTACTTCAGGCGTAACTGTAACACCCGGGGCCAGTGTAATAGCAGCCTGCAGGTAGTAAGACTGGGCAATATTACTTTCGTTTCCGGTCCAGGCATTATCATCAATTTCATCGTGGATATAACCATAACCGGCTTCAAGGGTGAGCATGTCATTAACGTTGAAAATCACACCAATGGTACCACCAATGGATTCACAATCGTAAACATTATTACCGTTATATATGGCCAGGCCTTCGTATCCAGTGGCAGTACCGGTAGCCAGGTTGCCTATATTCTGCCCCCATACAAAGGTAGCAAATACACCCAATGCACCAAAGTTCAACTGTGAACCAAGGCCAATCGCGTAGGCATCAATATCTTCGTTATCATCAATTTCAAAGGTGTTATAACCACCAGATACCTGGGCCTCACCCTTATCAAATTCTGCTTTGTAACACAGGGCGATCATGGGGATTACAGCTTGAGTCTCATAAGTATCTGCATTGTTGTTTAATTCATCCACAGCAACCCATGCGTCTTTTTCGGGATTTATCAGAGCAATGGAAAAACCACCGAAAGTCAATTTCAGTTGGGTAATCTCGCTCTGGTCAAAATCACCGAATCCACCAAGACCAAGATCTTCTTCTTCCCCGGCCACAAGTTGGTTGGAGTAAGCAACATTGATTGGGGAAAGCGCCCTGCCAACAGTCAGGATACCGGAACCAAAATCCCATTCACCATATAGCAGAACGATATCAGCCACGCCATCCGCTGTACCATATTCAAAACCAGCAGTCAGTTCATCGGACACTTTTACCTCGGCACCAATTGCGGCGGCTTCATACAGACCTTCAGCAAACTGAGTATGGCCGTCGTCACCATCAATTTCATCGGTTTCGGACCAAACTGTGTAAATCATGGCTTCCCCGTAAAAATTCCATTCTGCTGCATACGCAGAACCTGCCACCAGCGCGAGCACCAAAGCCGCTGCAATAATTTTTTTCATCTTTTTCTCCTTTTAAAATTTATTTACTGCCTGAAATCAGATGCCTGTTAAAATCAGGATACCAAATTAGTTTCCTCTTACTCGATGATTAGGTTTTAATGCTATTCTAATAATCTCAGTAAGTTGTGGCGTTGGCTTAAAAAGTAATTCTAAGCTAACTACAGTTTGAGATTGTATTTTTTTCATATCATCGAAAGTTTGTCAAGTTGTGTATGAAAATATAGAGTTGGATTGTTATGTTTAGGCAGGAGCAATTTTAAAAAATTTGGAATCCGAGTGGAGCATGATATGGGTTTCAGTGGCCTCTATGCCCTCAATATTGCTCAACCCTTCTTCAAATATAAAAACATTGAGTTCTTTGATTGAATCGGCCAGCACCTCAACAAAAATATCGTATTTGCCCGTGGTGACCCATACGGCGTTGACATTGGACAGGGCCATGATTTCCTTAACGGCTTTGGCATGGTGGCTCCGCTTGATGTTTATGCCTAGAATGGCTGCCACTTTATTGGACATGGCAAAGGGATTGACCCGGGCTTCAAGCTTGAGAATGCCTTGCTGGATCAGGCGGTTGACCCGGTTGCTCACCGTGCCTTCGGCTACGCCCAGTTCTTTGGCAATACTTTTATACGATTTACGGGCATCTTCCTGAAGAGCCAGTATAATTTGAATTTCAAGTTCATCCAGGCTCCCGTCTACCAATGTCATGATATTGTCACTCCTTGCCGGCAAGTTGAGATTCCGTATCTATATAGTAAAAACATTGGCCATGATCAAGACACTTGTTTTTCAACCCAGGGTGGCGGCATTTTTAATTTTGTCTACTGTTTTAGCATCGTTATCTGGTTTTAGGTTATAGCTTTTGGGAATGATGTCTGATTCTTTTACATTCTGGAAAGAGAATTGGCAAAGATTTAAAAAATGTTGAAACAATTTGACAGGGCAATAACGCCCCATGTCTTGTATGCCTAAGGGGATAGGGTCGCAGCTATTATAAGGGCATAAAAGATGCATTTATTTATGAAGGGAACATATGAAATCCCGGTCAAAGTCGGGCAAAAAGTTTGCCGGTCAGTGACGGGTATAACTGCTGAACGATTAAAGATTTTGAAAGTGAGGAGCCCATGCCTGATAGACCAAGAATTCTTATTGTCACCCCGGAGGTGACTTATCTGCCCGAAGAAATGGGATCATGCGCAGGCTATTCTGCTAAGGCCGGTGGCTTGGCCGATGTTTCAGCCGCCCTGATCAGTGCTTTGTTTGAGCTGAATTGCGATGTCCATGTGGCCATTCCGGATTATCGTTCCATCTATCATGATTATTCCACCGAAAAGCATGACCGGGAGGTGGAAAAAATTAGGCAATGCCTGAACGAGGAGCGGATTCATTTTGCCGCTGACCGGGCGTTCCTTTATAAAGAGAAGGTATATTCAGGTAGTTATAAAACAAATCTAAAGGTGTCCCTGGCATTTCAGCGGGAGGTGATCAATAACATCATCCCCAGAATAAAACCGGATATTATTCACTGCAACGACTGGATGACAGGCCTGATCCCGGCCATGGCAAGGCAGCATGGAATTCCCTGCCTGTTTTCCATTCACAATATTCATACCATGACCTCCACCTTGGCCGAGATAGAGGATCGGGGGATTGATGCCGCATCCTTCTGGCAATGGCTTTATTTCAAACGGCCGCCTGAAAGTTATGAGGAAAGCCGGGAATTTAACCAGGTGGATTTTCTTTGCTCAGGCGTATTTTCAGCCCATTATGTGAATACGGTCAGTCCGGCGTTTTTGAAGGAGATCGTTGAAAACCGGCATCCTTTTGTGGACCATGCGCTTCAGGTCGAACTTACCCACAAATGGGAGGCCGGTTGCGCTACGGGTATTTTGAATGCGCCGGAACCCGAATTCAACCCGGCAGTGGATGAAATGATCCAGTTTAATTACGGGCCGAAAAATCATCGCGAGATGAAACAAAAAAACAAGGCCTTTCTCCAGGAAGCTGTTGGCCTTGAACAAAATCCGGACGCCCCTTTGTTTTTCTGGCCTTCCCGTCTGGACCCGGTCCAAAAAGGTTGTCAACTTTTGGCCCGGATTATGTACGAGACCATATCACGCTACTGGGAGACCGGGATTCAGATCGTCTCCGTGGCAGACGGAGAATATTATAAGCATTTTAAAGATATCGCTATGTTCCACGATTTAAAGCATCGGATAGGCGTTATAGGGTTTGACGAACAACTCTCTCACCAGGCATTTGCCGGAAGTGATTTTGTTTTTATGCCCTCTTCCTTTGAACCCTGCGGCCTTCCCCAGATCATCGGGGCCATTTACGGCACCCTGCCCATTGTATTTGACACCGGAGGCCTCCATGACACCGTAAACCCCCTTGACCTGGAACGTTCAACCGGCAACGGTTTCGTCTTCACCTTTTACGATGCCCAGGGGCTGAGCTGGGCTGTGGATCAGGCCATGAATTTTTTTGCCCTTGATCCGGATGAAAGAGAAGTTCAGATCCGGCGGATCATGATTGAGTCCGTCACGGAATTCAACCACAGCCGCTGTGCTGAAAGCTATATTGGCCTGTATGAGAAAATGATTAAACGGCCTTTCATTGTATGGCCCTAAATGGACATTGTGGCCGGCAACCGGGCGTTAAGATCGTCCACGTTTAGAAATTTATTCGCGATTGACACAAAGCTTCAGGCAAATTGCATGCGATGCCCTGGGGGTTTGAACAAGATGTTGACACAGCTATTTTAAAAAATTAAAATAAATCCGTTGGTTTAGCTCCCATGTTTTCATATCATATTAAAAATATTTCGGAGGGCGTCATGTTTACCAAACAATACCTTAAAACCAAAGATGTGTGCAGGGTCAGATTTAAAGTGCAGAAAAAAGTGATCGGTACAGCGGAAAAAGTTAATCTGGTTGGCGATTTCAACGATTGGGATGAAAAGGTCGGCACCATGAAAAAACTCAAAAGCGGGGATTTCTCTGCGGTCCTTGACCTTGAGCTGGATAGGTCCTACCAGTTTCGTTACCTGGTGGATGACACCCGCTGGATCAATGATGAAAGCGCCGATATTTATCTGCCGTCTCCCTTTCATGGGGAAGATAATTCGGTGATTACGATCTAGATTTTCCGGCAATTAAAGGCCCTATGGGCCGGTATGGAGTCAACACATGTCCTATTTTGATTTTTCAAATTTTGAGATCTCCTTCACCAACTACATTAAGTATATTCTGGGCAAGCAACTTGAGCACGCCTCGAAAAATGATCAGTTGAATGCCGTTTCCTATGCTGTTGGCAAATACCTTATCGATATTGGTTATGATACGCAGAAGCGCTACCAGGAAAATGACGCCAAACGCCTGCATTACCTGTCTCTTGAATTTCTTATCGGGCGGCTTCTAAGTAATAATTTATTGAACCTGGGTATTTATAACCGCTGTAAAAAATTTCTTGAAAAAAAGGGCATTGATCTGGAATTCCTGGTGGAGAAAGAACGGGATCCGGCCCTGGGCAACGGGGGGCTTGGGCGTTTGGCCGCTTGTTTCCTTGATTCTTTGGCCTGCCTGAATATGCCGGGGTTCGGGTACGGGATTAACTATGATTATGGTCTGTTCAAGCAGTTGATCGTTAACGGATACCAGAAGGAAAAACCCGATTACTGGCCCAACCGTAGGTCGCCCTGGCTGATCCGCAGAACAGAAGAGCGCTACATGGTTCCCATTTACGGCCGGGTGGAGGGCAGTGTGGACAGGGACGGAGAGTATAACCCCGTATGGTCGAACTGGGCGCTGCTCATTGGCCGGCCCCATGATATCCTGGTTGCAGGTTTTGAAGGACGTACCGTAAATTATTTGCGGCTGTTCACGGCCGAGGCGTCCGAAGATTTTGATATCGATATTTTTAATGAGGGGGATTATTTTAAAGCCGTGGGCCGGAAAATAAAATCCGAGACCATTTCTAAAATTCTCTATCCGTCGGATTCCAAAGAGTCGGGAAAAGAACTGCGGCTGGTTCAGGAGTATTTCCTTGTGGCTTGTTCCTTAAGGGATATTATTCGCAAGTATGAAATGAACCATGACTCCTTTGACGATTTTCATAATAACGTGGCCATTCAGCTTAACGATACCCATCCGGCCCTGGCGGTGGTGGAGCTGATGCGTATCCTGGTGGATGAAAAAGGCATACAATGGGAAACTGCCTGGGAAATTACTAAAAAGACACTTGGATATACCAACCACACCCTGCTGCCCGAAGCTCTGGAAACCTGGCCGGTGAGTATTCTGGAGCGGGTGGTGCCCCGGCATATGCAGTTGATTTATGAAATTAACCAGCGGTTCCTGGAATATTTGACCGTGCGGGATCGTGATATGCCAACTGAAAGCATTGCAAAGATGTCCATCATCCAAGAGGGGGATGTTAAGCAAGTGCGCATGGCCAATCTTGCCATCATCGGCAGCCATTCGGTAAACGGGGTGGCAAAGGTTCACTCCAATCTGGTCAAACGGCAACTTGTCCCCGAGTTTTACAAGCTGTGGCCGAACAGATTCAACAATAAGACCAACGGGGTCTCCCCCAGGCGTTGGATCGCTGCCTGCAATCCCCGCCTTGCAGCGTTTATTACCGAAGCCATCGGACGGCGGTGGGTGGGGGATTTATCGCGGATCTGGGAGCTGGAAACCTTTCAAAACGATCCGGGATTCCTGGACCGGCTGGGTGAGATCAAGCTGGCTAACAAAGAGGCGTTGGCCGCATTAATCCGACAGAAATTGTTCCTGACCGTGGATCCCAACTCCATTTTTGACATCCAGGCCAAGCGGATACATGAATATAAGCGCCAATTGCTCAATGTGATTCATATCATCCACCTGTATCTGTCCATCAAGGAGGACGGCAAGGATATCGGTCATCCCCGGACCTTTATTTTTGCCGGTAAGGCCGCTCCGGGGTACCATTTTGCCAAATTGATCATCAAACTGATCCATTCGGTTGCCAATGTGGTCAATAAGGATCCGGATATCCATGACATGATCAAGGTGGTTTTTTTGCCGGACTACCGGGTAACCCTGGCGGAAAAGATTATTCCGGCTGCAGACGTCAGCGAGCAGATTTCCACCGCTGGCATGGAAGCCTCGGGAACCGGAAATATGAAGTTTGCCATGAACGGCGCCTTGACCGTCGGTACTTTGGATGGGGCCAATATAGAAATCGCAGACCAGGTGGGAAATGAAAATATTTATATTTTCGGCCTCACTGTGGACGAAGTGGAGGCGCTTCGCCCGAATTATGAGCCCAAAACCTTCTGCGATGAAGATCCGGACTTGAAACGGGTGCTCAAGGCCATCTTTTCCAGCCGGTTCTGTTCCGACGAGCCCGGTATTTTCAAACCTGTTTACAGTCAGCTCATGGGCAACCGGGAACATTATCTTCACCTGGCAGATTTTAAGGCTTATGTTGCAACCCAGTTAAAGATAGGCAACGACTATAAGGACCGGACCAAATGGCTCTCCATGTCCCTGAAAAACATCGCCCGTACCGGTTTTTTTTCCAGTGACCGGGCGATTCAGGAATATGCGGACGGTATCTGGGGGATTCATTCTTTTCCAGGATAGCGTTAGACATGTGCCAGTACCAGGGCGCAGCGATTGGGCAGGTAAAGGCTCAGGGCATGGCGGTTTTCAGACACATCACCCAGGGGCATGGTAAAATGTTCCTGGTCCGGGTTCAGGCGCCCTAATCCGCCGAACCGGGATTCATCCGTATCCAAGGGCATCTCATACTTGCCTGCCGGCGCATGAATCAGGTAGTCAGTAAAAGAGTGTTCCGGGTGGAAGTTGAACACAAAAATAAGGCCGGACCGCTCAAATGCCAGAATTTTGTCATCTTCGTGGAGGTGCAAAAGCCTTGGCCTGTCCCATGTAAATAATTGCGCTTGTTTTGCCAGGGCAATCATCTGCTTGTCAAAGGCGAACAGGTCCGGGAAATACAGATTCTTGTCATACCTCAGGGACCACAAGCGTCTGGCATAGTGGTAAGAATATCCATTGGCAGGGGATGGAAAATCAATCCATTCAGGATGGCCGAACTCGTTGCCCATGAAATTGAGATACCCTTTGTGGGCGCAGGCCAGGGTGACAAGGCGGATCATTTTGTGAAGGGCCACGGCCCGTTGGGTGGTGATGCTTGTATTGGACTTTTCCATGGAATCATAGATTTTTCCGCCCATCAGCCTCATCATTATAGTCTGATCCCCCACCAGTGCCTGGTCATGGCACTCCACATAACTGATGGTGCGCTCTTCGTCCCTGTGCCGGGTCAATTCATACCACAGACCTCCCATGTGCCACGCTTCATCCCTGACCTCCTTGAGCAGTTTGATCCAGTAATCAGGCACCCCCATGGCAAACCTGAAATTAAAGCCTGTGCCGCATAATTCCACTGGTGCAGCAAGCCCGGGATACCCACTCACATCTTCTGCAATGGTTATCGCATCGGGGCGGATTTCATGAACCAGGTTATTGGCGGCATAAAGATAACTTAAGGCATCTTCATCCACATCATCGCCAAAATAATCCTGGTATCCTGTAAAGGCGCGTCCTAATCCGTGATCGGCAAACAGCATGGAGGTTACACCGTCAAACCGGAATCCATCCACCCGGAATTGTTCAAGAAAATATTTCAGGTTGGAGAGCAGGAAATGTAATACCTGCTGTTTGCCATAGTCAAAACACCGGGAATCCCAGAGCGTATGATCCCCTCTGCCTTGGTCGTGGAAAAACTGGTACATGGAACCGTCAAACCGCGACAGCCCCTCCACTTCATTTTTCACGCTGTGTGAGTGTACAATATCCATGAGCACACGGATGCCGGCCTGATGTGCGCTGTCTACCAGGTACTTGAAATCATCCGGGGTGCCGAACCGGGAAGAGGGGGCAAAAAATGACGATACATGGTACCCGAAAGAACCATAATAAGGGTGTTCCTGAACCGCCATCATCTGCAGGGTATTGTACCCCGCGTCAATGACCTTGGGCAGGATATGATCGGCAAACTCCCGCCAGGTACCGACCCTGCCTTCTTCTAAAGCCATGCCTGCATGGGCTTCATAGATCAAAAGAGGATCTGTGGACAGGTTGGGGGGGGCTGCCTGCCACTGGTATGGCCGGTCCGGTGCCCAGACCTGGGCATTGAAAATATAGGTGGCGCTGTCCTGGATGGCCCGGGTGGCCGCCGTGGGGATACGGTCGCCTTCTCCGCCGTTCCAAATTACCTTTAGCCGGTAAAGCTGTTCATGGCAGAAAAAGTCATCAGGGAACCGGGCCTCAAATATGCCGTCGGGGTCAGGCCCTTTTACTTCCCAGGCCGAAGATTTTTTCCAGTTGTTGGCCGGTGTGAGGATAAACATGGCCGTCGCATTGGGTGCCCATTCCCTGAACACCCAGCCTTTTTTATCTTTGTGCAGGCCAAAAAAATCATGGTAGTTTGCCATGTTAGCCCAGGATTTTTTGTTTTTCAGCGTTTCCGTTTTAGCCAGGGCTTTTTCAAACCGTGCCCGGATAATGGGTTTAAACGGTGACAGGTACGGATCATTTGTCCATGAAGGATCAGACCAAAAAGGGTCTTTGGAGCATTTTTTCATATAGTTCAATATAGCTTTCAGCACAACGGCTGTGGTTGAATTCAAGTACCGACTCAGTCATGATTCTACGGATCTGAATTTCTTTTTCGTCCGGGTCCAAAAGGAAAAATTCCATGGCACGGTCCACGGCCCAATTCAGGCCCTGGGCATCGTGGACGTTGAAAATAAATCCATTTCCCGTTGAATGATTGACATCCAGTTGTTTGACCGTATCATGCAAGCCGCCTGTATCAAATACAATGGGCAGGCTGCCGTATATTCCTCCAATCATCTGGGGCAGGCCGCACGGCTCAAAGGAAGAGGGCATGAGGATAAAATCACTGGCGGCAAACGCCTGGTGGGATAAATGTTCGTTGAACCCCCAGATACTGATTCGCCGGTGCAGACCATGGAAATTGACAATATCGTGGAAGTGTTTCTGACATGCCCCATCTGCCACGGATACAATCTGAATGCCTGTCTCCCAGTAACGGGAAATAATATCATACATGATTGCTGACAGAAGCGTACACCCTTTTTGCACTGGGTCCAGGCGGGAGGGCCAGAAAAATAGAGGTGCATTGGGGTCTATTTCAAGACCCACGGATTTCTGCAGGAAAATTTTATTTTGCTTTTTTTGGGCACGGTGGTTTTTGGGTCCGTAATTGAATTGGACCATCTCATCCACGGCGGGATTGAATTCGGGTTCAGGCGCATTTAAAATTCCTGTGGCGCATCCGGCCTCCCATTTGTGGGTCAGCTCTTCCCTAAGTTCAGGTTCCACAAATGAGTGGCGGTTTTCAACAATTTCACGCAAAAAGGAGGGACTTACCGTGTTCACATAATGGGCGGAAAAGACCCCTGATACCAGAAAATCCACCCGGTTGGTATCCCGGCTCTCCTCGTAGTTAAAGGGCGGATATTTGAAGTAGAGCCACTGCCAGAAGGCTGCCGCATCAATACCCCTGTCCTCAATTTCTGCCATAGTGGAGGTCATGGTATGAATGTTGTGAATTGAGAACAGGCACGGGATCTCATATCGTCTGGCCATGGCTGGAATCAGTCCGGTCATCCAATCGTTGCAGTGGATAATGTCCGGTTTCACCCTTGGGATAATGTGGTTGATCACTTCCCGCTGAAACGCCAGGGACACCTTGAGATCTTTATCCGAATAGCCGGAATAAACACCGTCTTTGTAAAGGAACACCCGGTCCGTGGCAAAATGAATCCGTTCTTCATGCAGGCGCTGGCGTATTTTTTCAACCTGCCTGTGGTGCCTGGGTTCGTTATCGCCATGATATATGGATCTGTAGTCGGGGATGGCTACATGAACATCGCAGTTTAAATCGTATAACGCGGAGATCAGTGCTGCCGACACATCTGCCAGACCGCCGGCCTTGGCGGAGTAATCATCGGAACCGGGGCTGATACCCTCGGGCAGATAAGTGACTTCCGGGGTTACAATAAGAATTCTTGGCCTATGGGGCATAACCACCTCCCATTTTCTGGTTTTCGGAGTGCTGCCGGTTCTGTCCATAATGGGCTGACTGGTCCCAAACAATTAACTTTGAATGATATAGCATTTTTTATACTGAAACGGTTAATATTTATTCTGAATCCGGGTTAGCTTATGAACAACCCTGGCAATTTCACTGCAGCCCCAAGCCTGGGCATCACATCCCCTGGGGGTGTGCGGGAAATTGCCGTCAAGAATTTCAGGTACAAAACCTGCCGCGCCTGTGCGCATCAATGGCAGTGAACTGCCCAGCCATGCCAGGGCCGCTGGAATACCCGTGGGGCCAAAGGCTGTGGCCCAGGCTTCGCAAAATACCGGAAACTGCCATGTCCAGGCTGTGCCGTTGTGGTAGGCTGGTTTCCTTTGGGTGTCCTCATCCCCCTGGTAATACCCTGCATAGGGTGCATTGGGATTTACCAGGTGCCGGCCCTCTCGTTCAATGAACAACGGTATGGTAAGGGGTCGGTCCGCAAGGCTTCTGATGGCACCCGGTACCAAGAGCTCCCGGCAAGTTTCCACCACCCGGGCCATGATTTTTGGGTCGTCAATGACCCCTAAAGTGATCAGCAGCAACTGATTGGGCCGCAGGGCATCATCAGGAATCGCATGTCCGGCGTCAACCGGTTCGTTGCAGTGCAGACAATCGCTGAAAAACCCATCGTTTTCGCGCCAGAACAGATCCACGATGTTGCGTTTAACCGTGTCTGCATGTTTTTGCCATGGCGCGTGTGGGTCCACATCATCAACCTGGGATAAAAATTGAAGGGCATGACACCACAACGCCTGGATCTCAATGGGATATCCCTGGCGGGGGGTACCTGCCGGGAAATTGGTATCCATCCAGGTAAAATGGGCCGGGCTATAGAGCAGCATGGATTCCGGATCTGCCTTGACACCGGTGGGTGTGCCGTTGATCATGGATGATGCCATGTCTTTGAGCACCTGGATCATGGTGCGCTGTCCGATCTTTTGGGTGAGTACCGCCTCTTTGCCTAAGCTTTGGGTCAGTTGCCGGCAGCAGGCAAAAAACCACAGGGGCGCATCTGACGTCTCAATGTTCCTTGCATCGTCACAGCATATCATATTGGGCAGGGTGCCGTTTTTTTCAAATTTTCCAAAAAGGGAGAGTATGTCCATGGCATCCCGGGTCCGGTCAAGCTCAATCAGGGAACGGCAGAAGATCAGGCTGTCCCTTCCCCAGTCCAGGAACCATGGATATCCTGCTACTACGCTTTTTTCCTCTCCCCGGTCCACGATGAATGCGTCAAGGCTTGTCTGGGCTGCCTGAAAAAACGGCACGGTCGAATGAAAAGGACCAGGCAAAGAGATCTTTTTATCGTCTTCAGGTTCAGGCATTTTCTCTTCATCAATGACACAGGCTATCAGGCGAACTGTGTCTCCTCCCTTGACATTGATGTCGAAATAGCCCGGACTGAACAGATCAGAATCGGCATCCAGGCCCCGGGTGGCTTCAACATTTCTGTGGACCATGTATTGCCATTCCGGTTTCGATAAAAATGTATCCCGGCTGCTTGACAGCCGAAGGATCTGCCCTGTTTTAGAATGAAAGAAAAATCCGTTTTCAAATGCCGAAATCCGGGATGGCCATTGCTGTTCAGGCCCGCTAAAGGCCTTAACCGTGTCATGGAAACTTCTGTCTTCAATGTCGGGACGGATGATAAGCGTGACGTCGCGTTGGGACTGAAGGCGCCGGGGATTATTCGCCGGTGCGGTTTCCCGGTGCAGGGTCAGGGTCACGGTGTTGGTTTTTCGGTCCATCTCCAGGAACAGATCTATGACATAATATCTGCCTTCGGATGAAGGGACCCTGAACCGCCATTTCCCGCCCTGGTCATGGGAGGCCCAGAAGGCATCCAGGCAATCCAGCCCAAGTTCCCTGGAATAACCCTGGAATACACCCCAGATCTTGAACCGGGATAAAAGCATCCACCGGTTTTCGGGCAGACTGGGATTCAAGTTGGCGCCCAAAAGGGCATCATAACGGCTCTCCAGGTGGCTGAAATTTGCTCCTGCCCGCATCATTGCACCCAGGTTGGTAGTGGACAACTGCTTGATGGACGGGTCTGTGACAATCTCCCGGCGGGTAAAGGAGAAACGCAGGTTAAGGGTCTCAAAAGGGGGCAGATACCGGATATTTCCGGTAATTAGTTTAGTTCCTTGGGGGCCGGATATGCGCAGTTTGAGCCGGCAGTCCCTGTGATAGTCCTTTATTTCCATGGGCATGAAAATGGCCTGATATCCGCCTCCCCCTTCTATGGGCAGGCTTTCATAGAATCCCAAACACTGTTTGTCCGGCCCTGCTTCCTCAAGCCGAACCCTGAAATGCCGGTTGCATCGGACCAACAGGAAAAAACCCGGGGGAACCATTACTCTGCGATTGACATCCTTGTGGGCATTAAACAGGATAGTACGGCTGGGCCGCTTGTCCGGGTAGAGTTCGCGGATAAAGGTTTCAGGATTCCGGGCCAGGTCCATGGCGGCCTGGTTCACATCCAGGTCGGCTATATTCGTGTAGCCCTTCACTGCCGTGATCACCTCAAGGGCCAATGCTCTTTGTTTCTGCATCAAAACCCTGCCCGGCATGGACAGATTGCCGGACGGCTGGCGCTCAAGCAGGTTCAGATCATCCTTTTCAGGACTTAAAGCCAGCACTGCACCCGGTTTCAGAAGAATACGGTATTTTCCGTTTCTGTTTTCTGCCTGAACAGTGTTGCCTGAAATCAGGTCGGTCCATGGAAAAGCAACATTGCCTTCCGCGCCGGCCGGCCACACCGCCATGGCCTGACTGTCGCAGTCCAGGTTGATCAGCACCAGCACCCGGGCATTTTGACGGGGGTTGAATCTTAGCAGTGCCAGTGCCTGGCTCTTTTTTTCATGGATGAATTTCAATTGGGCCCGGCTGAAAAAAGCAGGGTGTTCCCGTAAAAGAAGATGAAGCCGGGTGATATAATCCACCTGATTTTCAGGGCTCCCCCAGTTCAGGCCCGGGGAGTTGTGGACATTTATTTTTTCCTTGGCAAACCATTCCACGCCATTGGCAAATCCGAATCCCCCGCAGATACTGAAAAGCGCGCAAAGGCCGGTCCTCATTTTTGCATAGGTGTGAGACACTTTGGCCAGGCGGTCATTGTCATGGGTTTCCGCAAAATGGATTAAGTGGCCGCAGGTATTGGAAAGGTCTATGGCCTGGGGAATGTACCTGGATATTTGCTCAAGGGAGTATTCCTGGAAAAGTTCGGAATAGGCCCAGTTAAAATTTGCACGCTGGAGCAGGTTGCGGGTTGCATCCGGTGACCCTCCCAATCCTTCAAGGAAAAAAATCGTGTTGGGGTACTGGCTTCTGACCTTAACGATAATATACTCCCAGGCCCGTTCCGGGATCATGTACCCGGCATCGCACCTGAATCCGTCCACACCCCGGCGGCACCAGAGTAGAAAGATATCAGCCATGTACTGCCACAGATCCGTGTGCCGGTAATCCAGCTTGGTCAGATCCGCCCATACAACCCCCCAGGCACCGGGCATGCGGATTTTGCCGTCATCCTCTCGGTCCAGCCACTCGGGATGGGATTCATGAAGATGGGCAGCCCATCCGGTATGGTTGATGGCAATATCAAGGATCAGATAGCCGTCGTGATCATGCACGGCATCCACCAGTTCCATAAATTGTTCAAGGGGGGTGGCTGCCGGGTCAAACTGGGCCAGAGCCGGGTCCACATCCGAAAAATCCAGGGCTGCATAGGGACTTCCAAACCGGCCCATCCGGGCATAGGTGGTGGGCGTTGGATGAATGGGCAAAAGGTGAAGCGCCCGGCAGCCCATCCTGGAAAAGATAAAGTTCAACTGTTCCTTTAGATCCCTGAATTTTCCGGATTTGGGAATCACCGTGAATCCCTGGTCATCCAGCTTGTTGATCACGGAATCCAGATTCGGGGGCTGGAACGTTGCGTCCTTGGTGGCGCCAAACTGCCGCACAAACGCGTTATAAATGATATTGGCACAGCAGCTCCCGGCCGGTTCAACACAGATTTGGGTGTTTTCCCCTTCGGGCCATACCGGGACATCACTGTCTTGGGGAAGAAAAAAACATTTTGCCTGGAACGATCCGGCCTGGTGCAGGGGCAGGTGGATGGAAAAATTTCCATCTCCTTCTTCTTTCATGGGCAGGTCGTACCAGGCCTCGCCCAGTTTGATTTCGTTTTTTTCCACCCGGCGGATGATTTCCCTGCGGATTGTATCCGCATTGCCCAGGTTGGTTCTGACAAAGGCACGGCCGGGGCTGTCAGGGGATACACTAAGCTTGAAATCGACAACATCCCCGCAGAATAAAATCCGGGCCGTTCCCGGGGACGGACTCTGGGCGAGCAAAAATATTTCCTGATTCTTTGTGACCATAGTCCCGCCTTAGGAAGTTGGGCTTAAAAAAATAGGGCAATAAACGCAAAATTTTTAAATTGAATTATATCATATAATTCCAAAGAGTAAATAAAAAGAAAAACAAAGTTTTGTCGTCCTGATATGCACGGTATTGCGCGGTTTCCTGCAAACGCGATGGGATTTTTTTCTTCAGATGCATGGCGTTTTAGCACGTGTTGATTTCGCAGCTTTTTTTATCTGACTCTGGCTTTTTTTTAAAAAAGCAGCTATGCAGTAAGTCTCAAATTTTAAATTACATACTTGTAGCTGAGCAGCTGAAAGGATGGTGGGTATGAAAAAAGTCGGAATAATTGGTTGGCGGGGCATGGTGGGTTCCGTGCTCATGGAAAGAATGTCTGCACAGAATGATTTTCAAAAATTTACACCGGTTTTTTTCACCACGTCCCAGGCCGGACAGACTGCCCCTGATGTGGGGCAGGGGACCTCGGAACTCATTGACGCTTTCAATATTGACGCACTCATGGACATGGATATTGTGGTGACCTGTCAGGGTGGGTCTTATACCGAAGCCGTACGTCCCAAACTGACCGAGCGTGGCTGGGAGGGGTACTGGATTGATGCGGCATCCACCCTGAGAATGGATGAACAAAGCATTATTGTTCTTGATCCGGTCAACATGCCGGTCATTGAAAAGGCAATATCCCAGGGAATTAAGAATTTTATCGGAGGCAACTGCACGGTATCATTGATGCTGATGGCTTTAGGCGGGCTTTTTGAAAATGACTGGGTGGAGTGGCTGACCTCCATGACCTACCAGGCCGCTTCCGGCGCCGGTGCCAAAAACATGAGAGAGCTTGTGGCACAGATGAGAACCATTGGTGATAATGCCGCCCTGATTCTGGATGATCCTGCCTCAGCGATTCTTGATCTTGACCGAAAGGTTACCGACACCTTGCGCTCCGATGCCTATCCTGTTGAAAACTGGGGCGTTCCCTTGGGTGCAAGCCTGATCCCATGGATTGACCGGGCCATGGAGAACGGCCAGACCCGGGAGGAGTGGAAAGGCTTTGTGGAAACCAATAAAATTTTGGGCCGCTCGGACAATCCCATCCCCATTGACGGCCAGTGCATCCGCATCGGATCCATGCGTTGCCATTCCCAGGCCTTCACCATCAAGTTGAAAAAGGATGTCCCTTTAGACGAGATCAATGCCGCCCTGTCGGCCAATAATGACTGGGTCCGGGTGATACCCAACAATAAGGAAGACTCCATCAGAGACCTGACGCCCGCTGCGGTGACAGGTACACTGAACGTACCTGTGGGCAGAATCCGGAAAATGAATATCGGAGAAAATTTTCTCACCGCATTCTCCGTGGGTGATCAGTTGCTTTGGGGCGCGGCCGAACCCTTGCGGCGAATTTTAAATATCATTCTTTAAAGAAAAATTAGGGCAGGGAAACGGTCAGGCAAATTGTTCGGCCGGTGTGTTCTGCATGGATGTTGCCTTTGCAGCGCAGGACCTGTTTTTTTGCAATGGCAAGTCCAAGTCCTGTTCCCGATGCTTTTTGCCCGGGAATACGGAAAAACGGATTGAACAGGCGATCAAGATCCTTTTGACTCATCGGTGCACAGGTATTGGTGATTGAAAATTCAAGGCCCTTGGGAGAGACCGTTCCGGCAGAAACACGGATGGAATTGCCGGGTGGGGAATATTTTATGGCATTGTCCATGAGATTGGAAAAAACCGATTTTACCAATGCTTTATCCTGGCGGGCCTTGCCAAAGTCCCGGATGTTAAGGTCAAGGGCCAGGCCGTTATTGCTCAATAGCGGATGATATGCATCCAGCATGGATTTGATGAAATCGCAAAACCTGAACGTCTCAGGTGCCAGGGCCGATTCCTGATAATTCATCTTGGAAAGGGCCAGCGCTTCTGCAATCAGGGTGTCAAGATCTCCGATATCTGATTCCATGTTGTTCAACAACCGCATGACGGCATCATCTGAAAAACCCTGGTGTTCCAGTTTGTCTAGGATAAGTTCCTTGGAAACCCTCAGGCGCGCAAGGGGAGATCGCAATTCATGGGACACATTGGCCGTCAGTTCCTTGGTATTGCCGACCAGCCGTTCCAAGCGGTCTGCCATCAGATTGAATGTATCCCCAAGTTTGGCAATTTCATCATGGCCTTTGATATCCGTTCTCACAGACAAATTCCCTTCTGCAAATTCAAGGGCAGACTGATTAAGCCGGTTTATCCGGCGGGTGATGTACGAAATCATGGGGATCAGCATCAAGGTGGTGGTAATACCGACGACAAGAAATCCAATTAAGAACAGCTTTTCATAGTGGGTGGCTTTCCCGGTGTCTACAAAAAGGTGAATGTGCAATCCTTGGCTCCGGTAGCTGATGGGTATGATGGCATAGTATTTTTCCCATTTAAGCATATAATGGTAAACTGTGATCCCGCTGTCGTGATCGACATGTATATGGACCTTGTCAGACAGAAAATCCACCGACCCCTCAAAACTTTGCCATATAATATGGCCCCCGGGTTCGGTCAACCAGAGTTTGATGCCGAATATTTGTGTGCAGGTGTCCAAAAGCCGGACAAAATCGGGATTTTTTTCTGCCGGAAGGTTTCTATGCCGGTCCGCCTCATTTTGTACCATGACTTTAAATAATTTGAGCTTGATAATGGTCTGCCGGTCTATGTAGGATTTATATGAACGCCCGGCAGTCACCATGAACAGACCGATGGTCAGCAGCATGTTAATCAGCAGAATACCCAGAAAAGCGCAAAGAATTTTCAGGTAAAGACGCTTGGTTATCATAGTTTGGGCACTTTGGTTATGAATCAGTATTGATAAACATGTATCCTGTGCCCCATATTGTTTTGATCCGCACCGGAGAAGATGGGGTTTTTTCGATTTTTCCCCTTAGTTTGGAAACATGAATATCCACGCTGCGGTCATCAGCCATGAAGCTTCGACCCTGGGCCATGTTTGTGATCTGCTCCCGGCTGAGCACTGTGTTCGGGTGTTTCATCAATACTTCCAGGACATTGAATTCCGTGGTGGATAAGGGCACGTTTTCGCCCTTGGAAATCAAGGTCCGTGTGGACCGGTTCAATTCCAGATCCCCAGCCCGGATAATCACGGTATCGGACTCGGGGACTGCCCTGTCCTGGCGCCGGAGAATGGCCCGGATTCTGGCAAGAAGCTCCCTGGGATTAAAGGGTTTGGGCAAATAATCGTCCGCCCCCAGCTCCAGGCCCACAATTCTGTCCGTGTCATCGCCTTTAGCCGTAAGCATGATGACCGGTATGGTATGTTTGGCCCGGATTTGCTTTAGCACTTCCAAACCATTGGTATCCGGCAACATAATATCCAGAATAACAATATCCGGCTGCTTATCCTGTATGGCATCAAGGGCGTCGGCGCCCACCATGACGGAATGGGTTAAAAATTCATTTTCCTTCAAATACTCGGTCAAAAGATCAATGAGTCTTGCATCATCGTCTACGATTAAAACTGTTTGTGACATGATTTTTTTTCCTTTCGTTCCACTTCATAATTGATTTTGCGGTTTTTTTACACGCTGAGTCAATTGTTTTTATTGAATCGGATGCAGTTTTTTATGTTTTGGCGCACTTTTAGGAAGAAAAGATTGACAATAATGCGTATTAAATGGTTCTTGAACCAGTTGGAAAAACAAACAGTGTCTGTCCGGAAATTAGGTGAAATCCTAATTTCGGATGGGTTTTTAAATAAGGAGTTATTATGCCCGGCCTGGAACTTTTGGCACCGGCGAAAAATATGGAATTTGGCAAGGCGGCCGTTGATCACGGAGCCGATGCCGTGTATATCGGTCCCGAACGGTTTGGTGCAAGGGCTGCAGCCGGTAACAGTGTGGCAGAGATTGAAGCGCTGTGCACCCATGCCCATCGATATTTCGCCCGGGTATATGTGGCCTTCAACACCCTGCTTTTTGATGATGAACTTGAACCGGCTCGTCGTTTGATAGAACAGCTTTACAATGCCGGGGTGGATGCCCTGATCATCCAGGATATGGGGCTTTTAGAGATGGATTTGCCCCCCATCCCCTTATTTGCCAGCACCCAGACCGATAACCGGACCCCGGAAAAGGTCAGATTCCTTGAACAGTCCGGATTCTCCCGTGTGATTCTTGCCCGGGAGCTGTCTTTATCTGCGATTAAACAGATCAGAACCGCCACAAGCGTGGATCTTGAAGCCTTTGTCCACGGGGCATTGTGCGTGTGCTATTCCGGGCAATGTTATATGAGTGCGGCCATTGGCGGCAGAAGTGCCAACCGCGGCGCCTGCGGCCAGCCCTGCCGGCTTGCCTGGAACCTTGAGGATAAAGGCGGCACAGTGCTTTGTGAAAACAGGCATCTGCTCTCTTTAAAGGATATGAACCGTTCTGATTTTTTAGGGGATCTGGTTCGGGCCGGAATAACCTCTTTTAAGATCGAAGGACGGCTTAAAAGTTTAGATTATGTGAAAAATATCACGGGATTTTACCGCCAACGGCTTGATGCCTTGATAAAGGCCGGTTCCTCACATGCCCGCACATCCTCGGGCCGTACAAGGTTTTTTTTCACACCCGAGCCCTGCAAAACGTTTAACCGGGGATTTACCGATTATTTTCTTTCCGGGTCACCCGATGCGTCAACCGGCTCGATTGACGCCTTTGATACGCCAAAATCAGTGGGAGAACCCATTGGACAGGTGAAACAAATTAAAAATCAGGCCCTGGTTCTGGATCGTCCCCATGATCTGCGGGCCGGAGACGGGGTCTGTTTTCCAAAGGCTCCGGGACGGCTCAAAGGGTTTTATGTGAACCGGGTGGATGAAAACGAACAGGTGTTCCCGTCCGGAAAAACACGGATTCATAAAAATGATCTGCCTAAAGGCACCATGGTATTCAGGAATCATGATTTAAGGTTTGCACGTTTGATGGCAGGCATGACCGCCCAAAGAAAGATATCCCTGGATATGACGTTTCGTAAGCATCCTGAAGGGATTGAACTCTCCTGTGTGGATGAGGACAATGTCCATGCCCGGGTCCTGCTTCGTGTCCCGGGGGAACCTGCCCGCAATCCGGACACGGCCAGGGCAGCCATTGAAAAGCAGTTGGCCAAGCTGGGCAATACCTGTTTTGAGTTGAACCGCCTTGAAATTCTTTCAAAGCCGGTGTTCCTGCCTGCCGCTGACCTGAACCGTTTGCGCCGGGACATGGTGGACTGCCTGGAGAAGAACCGGTTAAAGGCCTATGCACGGCCGACTGCCGGGCCCAGGCCGGCCCCGGTTCCTTTTTACCAGGCCGGCCTTGATTTTCGGGCCAATGCTGCCAATCATCCGGCGGTTCAATTTTATAAAAAAAGGGGCGTACAATCCATTGCGCCTGCCTTTGAATGTGCCGTGCCAGAGCCGGGGACCCCTGTGATGACCACAAAACACTGTATCCGCCGCAGCCTTGGGTGGTGCCCCGGAAAGGCAGGGCAAAACAGAGGCAATTGCCCGTACCCTTCTGCCGGGCCGTTGTTTCTGACCCATGGCAAACACCGTTTCCAGGTGACCTTTAACTGCCGGGAATGTGAGATGCAGATCCACACCCTCTCCCTTATCTCATAGTTCGTTCTGATTAAAATCTGACTTGACCACTGCTGGTTATATTTGTATGTTTTGACGAACTTTTAAAGGAGGTGTTAAAATGGGATGCGTTTGTCCTTATCTTAGGTTCTCAAAGTTGTTTCTAACTTTATTGACTGCCGTTATTCTGTTTTCATGTACAGATAATCTGGATCAACTGAACGAGGATGCTAAAAAGTACGTTGAAAGTGAAGTTACCCGGATTACAACCGGTTGGAAACAAGGTCTTCTTATGGCATCAGTCTATCCCGGCGTCCGGGAAGAGTTTAAGCTTCAAACCGTGAATCAGATCTTTTTTCTTTATAAAAAGCTGGGAGCCCTTCAGCAGATCAACGATATTACAGGACAGGTCGCGATCACCAGGACCTCGGGCAGCGATAAAACAATAACCGGTACTTACCAGGCCTCAGCCGAGTATGAGAACGGGCCGGCCGTGATCCATATCTCCTGCGTTATGGATAATGAAAAATGGTATATAACCGGTTTCCGGGTCAATTCTCCTGTTTTTGAGGACCTGCCGCCGGTATCCGGCGAGCCAGCGGAGGATGACAATGAACCCGCTGATACCGCGGCCCTTGAAAAGGAAGTGGCGGATTTACTGGCCACCGGGGATACAATTGCAATACGAAAAAATATTAAAAAACTGAAGACGCTGGCAAAAATTTATGAAGCCTCCGGTTCCGACGCGGATCTTATCCGCATGCTTGAAAAAATCCTTGAGGCGGATGCCACGGATCTGTCCAGCCAGTTTAAACTGGCAACGCTTTTGGCAAAAAACGGAGATGGGGCGAAAGCACAGGAAAAAGCCTTGCAGGTCTATAATTTTACAGAAGATGAAAAACTCATAGACCAGGCCAGACAGTTTTTAAAGGATTCCGGGTTTCAGGTGCCGCCGCTGCCGGAGCCCGCCCCTGTCCAAACGGATATTGAGATCGTAATGGTTCCCATGGGCGATGTGAACATGCAGCTGCTTTATGAATTGCGGGTGCTGTTGCAGGAAAAAATAGGACTTAACATTACACTTTCAAACCATAATATTGATCCCGGTCCCTGTGACCGCAAGGCATCGGAACCTTTTCTGAAAAACGTCTGTGAAGAGATTCGCAAGTCGCTTTCTCAAACCCAGCACCAGGCCATACTTGACAATCTTGATGCCACAGACGAGGAACTGGCATCTTCGGAAGGGCAAAGCCGTTATATATGGAAATACTTTTCTTTCCTGGGGGAGAACGGGAAAAAATACAGGGAAACATATTATGAAGCGTTGCTCCTTAGGGAAGATATGGAGCAATACCTGGCAGGAAGTTTGATTGAGCGTTTAAGACTGGCTGTTCCCTTTGGGGAAAATAATAAGGTTAAAGGATACCTGGGTGTGACATCCAAAGGGCTGTATTGCCCCACATGCAATTTCCTTTACGGAAACGCTGAGTGGGCCTATGGCGTTATCTCCTATGATGGATTTTTAGCCGCACATAATAATGAAGGGGACAATCGTCCCCGCCTGGTTAAACGGCTTTTGAAACAAGCCCTGTCCACCGCCAACTTCATGTTGGGGATTCCAAGGTGCAACACACCCTTTTGTGCCAGGGCGTATCCCCATTCCCTCCAGGAGCACGATGCCAAATCAGACAATCTCTGCCCGGTGTGCCAATCCCGGCTTGCGCAGTTTAAAAAGGACCGTGTGTTTGAGACATGCGCCTTGTCACTTTGCGAGCAGGGCAATGCGCTTTTGAAAGCCGGGAATCCCGATGCCGCTGAAAAGTGTTTCCGGCGCGCCCGGAAAGAGGCTCCGGGGCATTCCCAAGTTTATGGAATGATAGGAGACGGGTACTTCGCGGTTGGCCGTTTTGATCAGGCTGTAAATGCATGGCAAAAGGCATATAAGCTGAACCCCAAAGATATATATATGTTCAATATGGGGCTGGCTTATTATAAAAATGATGCGTTTCAATCCGCCCTTGATGCGTTTACCCTGCTGCTGGAAAAAAAACCGGACGATGCACAGGTCTTGGGATGGGTGGGGACTTGCTATGCCCGGATGAAAGAGTGCCCGAAAGCCATTTCATATTTGCAAAAAGCCATTGCAATTGACCCGGGAGATATCGACCGGTTCCAATATTTAGCCGCCTGTTTTAACCAAACCGGCCAAACGGACAAAGCAATCCGCACCATGGAGGAAATGGCCGGGCAGTTTCCCGATCATTATATTGGATATTATTATCTGGCCCGGCAGTTTATGGGTAAAGATCATGCAAAGGCCATTAAGAACTTTAAGAAAACCATTGAGTTAAACCCCGGTTTGGTCCCGGCATATGAAATGCTGGGGGTCAGCCTTGCCCGGGACGGCAAACGTGAAGAGGCCATCGGCATATTCAAGAAGGGGATAACAATTGATGGGAACCATGACTCTCTTTTCAATTCCCTGGGCTACACCTATTATCAGGAAAAGCGGTATGACCAGGCCATTGATGCGTATAGCCAGGCATTAACCCTTAATCCCAACTTCGCACTTTGCCATTATAACAAGGCGCTTGCCCACTATGCACTTGAACAGTTTTCGTTGGCAGAACAGCATTTAAACACCGCTGCAGATCTGGGATATAAAGGGTCTCCGGCATTCCGCCGGGCTTTGTACAAGAAATTGTAGCGCGTGCATACCTGGCTTTTGCGTTGCAACCAAACAAGCTTCTAAAGATGTTCGATCATAAAATGAAGCCGGTTTCTGACATTGGCTTCACTCATGCCGGCGTCAAAATCCAGATGGAACAGATTCATATCCGGATAGTCTTTTTTAATGCGGGTCTCCACCCCTTTTGAAATGATGTGGTTTGCAATACAGCCGAACGGCTGTACGCTGATTACATGATTGATTTTCCGGCGGGCCAGCCCGGCGATTTCGCCTGGAATCAGCCACCCTTCTCCAAACTGGTTGGACATGGTCAAAATTTTGGACGCATACCCGGCAATGTCCCGGATATCCTCAAAGGGCGTGGCAAACCTGAATTGTGAAAATATTTTTTGGATTTGCCGGAGGCCGGCCATGATCATCTTTTCAATGGGGATTCCCAGTATATCCGCTGCATTCCTGCGGCGAAGGCCGAGCCGGATATTTTCCTTGTAGTTGACAAGGTCCTGGATAAAGTAATTAATAAGCGGCGGCAGAACCGGCTCAATGCCTTGGCTGATCAGCCAGTTTGCAAGCCCCTGGTTGCCGAAATAATTGTATTTGGCATAAATTTCCCCCACTATGCCCATTTGGGGGATCTCCTTTTGGACAACCGGAATTTGATTAAAATCATGGACTGCCTTTTTCAGCAGGGCGACCAGCTTATTGCTGTTTAAAACCGAGATTTTGTTCAACTGCTTCATGTAATAAAATCTGGTCTTGAGGCTTTGGCCGGGGGGCTTTTCCCGCGGGGCTGTGGCATAATACATGTGGGCCAGGCAGTCAATGGCCATGATGCCCATGCAAAGCGGCCTAAGCCGTCTCAGCCAGTTGACTTTGAACCCCGGCTGGTCCACCAGGGTCTCACCGGCCATGACCACGGAAATAATGGGGATATCTTCGAAACCAGCCCCGATCATGGCCTTTCGAATCAAGCTTAAGTAATTGGAGGCCCGGCACTGGCCCCCGGTCTGGGTAATTCCAATGGCAATTTGGTCAGACCGGTAATGCTCTTTCTGCAACGCTTTGATCACATCACCGACCACAATCGTTCCGGGATAGCAGATGTCGTTGTTGGCATATCTTAGGCCCAAGTCCACAGATTCGCGGTCCGGCGGCGGAAGCAGCTTCATCTCATACCCCATGTTTTTAAAAAGTCCAGGCAGATAAGGGGCATAATCCTCTGAAAAAAACGGGGCCCAGATGGTCCGGTGCCGGTCTGAATGTCCGAACCGGACAAAGGGGGTACGGTTAAGCCGCACTTCTTTCCCACGCCGGGGCACTTTTCCCAGAAACTCCACCATGGACCGCAGCCGCAGCCGGATGGAGCCGGGATTTGAAATTTCATCCACCTTGATTAAGGTATGGTTTTTATGGCCGGTTTTTAAGATTTCCCGGGCTTCGTCAGCCACAACCGCATCCGGGCCGCAGCCAAAGGAATTGAGCTGGACCATCTGAATGTGCCGGGGCTGTCCTGCCACCCATTGGGCTGCATTGTAAATTCGGTTGGGATAGGACCACTGGGTTACCACCTGGGCATCAGTCAGTGCTGCCGGATCCTTTGGCAGGGCATCCTCTGTGATGATATCTGCACCCAGCCGGGTTAAAATTTCAGGAAGCTTGTGGTTGACCAGGCTGTCCAGGTGGTAGGGCCGGCCGGCCAGGACAATGAGCAAAGATTCTTCCCTTTGGGATGTTTCAATAATTTCTGCCGCTTTTTTTTGTATCTGTGCATTGAATTCATCCCAGGCCCGGCAAGCCTTTTTAAATGCCGGACGAACCGCTTTTTTTTGAACGCCTAAGCTTTGCAGATACCGGGAACAGGCTTGTTCAAGCAGGCCCACATCATTGAACGCCACCACGGGCCGGTCAAAGGGGATGCCGAACCGTTCGAGGGGGGATACGGCACTTTCAATCACGTCCGGGTAGCTGGTAACGATTGGACAGTTATAGGTATTCGTCTCCCCGGGAAATTGTTTTTTTTCGTACACCACCATGGGAAAGAAAATCCGGTCCACCTGCTGGTCTGCCAGATCCCGGATATGCCCGTGCACCAGCTTGGCCGGAAAGCAGATATTATCCGACATCACCGTTCCCAGCCCTTTTTCACTCATTTTCATGGTGGAGGCACCGGACAGGCAGATATTGATGCCGCAGGCCGTGAATAGCGCATGCCAGAATACAAAGTTGTCGTACATATTAAGCACCCTGGGAATTCCCAGGGTCAACCGCGGTGTTTTGTGGGGGGTAAGCGCCCTGTTGAACATGGCATTGGTTTTATAAACGGCAAAATCAAAGCCTGTGCGCCGGGTTTCTCCTTCAGCGGAGAAATGCTTTTCACATTTATTCCCGGCAAAAAATGTTTTCCCGTTGGAAAAGTCAAACCGGGTGATCCGGCAGGCATTTTCACACCCTTTGCAATTCGTCTGCCGGGTGGTATAACGGCCTGCCTGTTCCAAACCGGCAAGTCCGGGGAAAGCCGTTTCCGGTTTGTTCTGTGCTTCATAGGCCTGCCGGGCAGTTAAGGCCGTACCAAACGCCCCCATCAGTTCCGGAATCTGTGTGGTCAGCACCTTTTTGCCCGTCATCTGTTCCATGGCCCGGACAATGGACAAATTTTTAAATGTCCCGCCCTGAAGGACAATGTGGTCGCCGATTTCAGCCATGGTTTTAAGCTTGAGCACTTTAAACAGGCAATTTTTAATCACCGAATAGGAAAGCCCGGCACTGATGTCGGACACGCGGGCATTTTCCCGCAAAGACTGCTTGATTTTTGAATTCATGAACACCGTGCACCGGGTGCCCAGGTCACAGGGTGCAGATGCCCGGCAGGCCAGACAGGCAAATGTTTCAATATCGTAATCAAGGGACCCGGCTAGGGTTTCCAGAAAAGAGCCGCAACCAGAAGAGCAGGCTTCATTGACTTCAATGCGGCTGATGGCCCCGTTGTCCATAAAAATGGCCTTCATGTCCTGGCCCCCGATATCAAGGATAAAGGAGACATCCGGGTCCACAAACCGGGCCGCGGTGTAATGGGCCAGGGTTTCCACAATTCCCTGGTCCATGTTCAGGGCTGCCCGGATCAAATCTTCGCCATACCCTGTGACGGCTGTGCGTGCAATTTTCAGGTCCGGGTGAAAGGATGCCACCGCGTCCCTGAACATGAAAAGTCCTTTAATTACCGTTTTTACCGGGTTGCCGCTATTGTTCTCATACCAGGAGAACAGCACTTGCCTTTGTTCGCCAATCACCACGATTTTGGTGGTTGTGGAACCTGAGTCCACACCCAGAAAACAGATGTCACCCTGGTATTCGGAAAGCGGGCACATGGGGACGTGGGCAATGCCGACAGTTTTTTTCCATTCCTTGAAATGCACTTGGCTGTCAAACAGGGGGGCAATGCGGTCTTTGCTCCCTTCGGTCTCATTTTGATGCATTTCCAGCAGGGAAATCAACTCCCTGATCCGCTTTGGTTTTGCCGGACATTTGTCAAACAGGGCCGCTCCCTGGGCCGGTACCAGCTGGGCATGGTCCGGCATCACCATCTGATCCCTGGAAATATTGAGCACCCGCAAAAATACATTGACCAGCTCGGGAAGGTAGGTGAACACCCCGCCGCACAGCAAAATTTCAGGGCGGATCTCCCGTCCCCTGGCCAGGGCATTGATGCATTGAATGGCCACGGCATGAAAAATGGAAGCCGCAATATCCGTGTGCGGAATATTTCGGCTGAACATGTTCTGGACATCTGTTTTTGCAAATACGCCGCACCTTGAGGCCACAGGATAGATATGGTCAAACCCGGCTGCCAGGTCATTGAGCCGGGAGGGTGTGATATCCAGAAGCGTGGCCATCTGATCGATAAATGAGCCTGTTCCCCCGGCACAGCTCCCGTTCATCCGGATATCCGGGGGCCGGCCCGGCTCAAAAAAAATGATTTTGGTGTCTTCCCCGCCGATATCCACGGCAGTTTGCACTTGCGGGTATTTTGCCTTAACAAGGGTATGGGCGGCAATGACCTCCTGTACAAAAGGAAGGCCTGTTTTATTTGCCGTTCCCAGGGCCACTGAGCCCGTAAGTTTCAGGTCAAGGCGGACATCCGGAAACAGGCCTTCAATCCGGTGGAAAAATGCCAGTGCGGTTTTATATACTTGGGCGTGGTGCCGTTGATACTCTGAAAAGACAAGCGCGCCGGCATCATCCAGTAAAACAATTTTGGCGGTTGTTGAGCCGATATCCAGTCCGGCTCTGTATATTTTCAGTGAACTCATCTGTAGTTCCAGCCGTTAATCTCAATCCCGATTCAGGGTGTTTGCTTTAAAATTTTGAACCCTTGTTTCTCATTTTTACTTTAATTCTTAGATTATCTATTTAGTTTAAAATGAATTTAGTTTAAAATGATTTTAAACTAAATTCAAGGGAATCTTAACCTTTATAGGATAACGGCTTAATTTTATGAGTAAAAAGCGGCGCAGGGATGGGGAGGCCACCCGGGATCGGCTTCTTGAAGCAGCGGGGACCTTGATTGCGCAACAAGGCTTCGCCCATACAACAAACAGGGCTATTGCAGAAAAAGCAGGCGTTGACCTTGCCACTATCAACTATCATTTCGGGGGACGTGACGGACTGTACCAGGTGGTAATGGCCGAAGGGCACAGGCATTTTATAGATATTACCCAGCTTGCGGCACTGGATGAAAGCCCAATGGCCCCCCGGGAAAAACTTGCCCGCATCCTTGAACAGCTCATGACAACACTGATGGAAGAACCGGGATGGCAGGCGCAAATTTTTGTGCGGGAACTGTTTGCACCGTCTAAAAACGTCAAAACTATTTTTCAAACTGTTATCCTGCCAAAGAAACAGTATTTTCAGAAAATAATCCACCAGATTACGGGAATACCGGAGGATGACTTTGCCATACAAAGATGTTTAATGAATATCATGAGCCCCTGCCTGATGCTTCTGGTATCGGGCAGCGGTATAAAAACCCCCATTGAAGGAATATTGAAAACGGACAGCAACAAGGCACTTATCGGCCATCATATCCGTTTCTGCCTGGCCGGGCTGGATGCTGTCAGGGACGATTACTTTAACCACAAGTGATACAGCCCTGTCACACCTTTTTCTATTTTCTATAGCGCATGTCACCCCCTCTTCCACATCGCATGAAAATGGTGGACCGGTCCATGTCCCGAGCCGGTTTGGATATCGGCACCGGCTTTTAATGCCTCGGTGATATAGGTTTTTGCCTCGGCCACGGCTGTTTTCAGATCAAGTCCCCGGGCAAGGCCGGCGGCAATGGCTGATGACAGGGTGCACCCCGTACCGTGGCTGTTTTTTGTGTCCACCCGGTCTGCCGTATAGCGGGTTGTCTGTCCGGATGCGGCTTCATAGAGCAGATCAATGCCCGGTCCAGACGCCAGATGACCTCCTTTGACCAGCACATTGGCTGCGCCAAGATCTGCCAGGGCCACGGCAGCATCTTCCATTTTATCCGGGGTATCGACGGTTCTGCCCAAAAGCACCGAGGCCTCGGGCAGGTTCGGGGTAATCACCGTGGCCAGGGGCAACAGGTGATTTGTCAGTGCGGCCACGGCATCTTCCCTGAGCAGCTTGTCACCGGATTTTGAGATCATCACCGGGTCCAGCACCACATTGGGGCATTGCCATTGTTTGAGTTTTTTTGCCACTGTTTCAATGACCTCAGGGGAGTGCAGCATGCCGATTTTCACGGCATTGGTGCCGATATCCGACATCACGGCATCAATCTGTTCCCCGATGAATGCCGGGGGTACAGGGAAAATACCGGTGACCGAATGGGTGTTCTGGGCCGTGAGTGCCGTGATGGCGGACATGCCGAATACCCCTAAAGCACTGAAGGTTTTCAAGTCTGCCTGAACTCCGGCCCCGCCGCCGCTGTCCGAACCTGCGATGGTTAATGCGCGATAGTATGTTTTCATAAGTTTTAAAGTACCTTTGATTGAAATTTATAAAAGCGGCCTGCAAACCAAATGATTTGCTCAGACCCAGGACCTCAAGCACAATTTGTTACCAGGCTCGTTGTTAGGCAATGCCGCAGGGGGATGGAGGAGAGAGAAGGAAAAAAGCTTCCCTTCGCCGGTATGATCCGGATCAGGTTCCAAGGGTCAAAACAGGGGTTATCTGTTTTCTCTCAGCCGAATGCCTTCGGCGCCCCCAGCCTTCCATTGACTATGCAGTTGAAAAAGACTGTAGCACTGCGTCTGTACTGTGTCAAACCATGAAACTAACAAAAAAACAGGACAATCGCCTGTATCTTGTCTGTAGTTTATCTGTTTATCAATCCAAATTTTAAAATTAAATTGTTGGCTGGACCTTTTGGTTCAAGATCGGATCAAAGAGCGTCTCATCATAGCAAACTAGTTCCACGGAATTACCATCAGGATCGTACAGATAAATAGACCGCCATCCAAATGGTGGATGTTCACCGGACTGAACTGTGATGCCAATATTTTCCAGCCTGCTACGCTCCTTGGTAAATGCAGCTTTATCCAGCACAAAAGCAAAATGATGTAATGTGCCGGAACCTGAATCTGCTATGTTTTTCTGCATATTTTTCGGCCCGCTGTACTCGTGCGTTTTGTCAAATATCGCCAGTAACTGTGGATGCCCTTCAACGTCGTCATCAATTTTAAAAAAATTTGCGCTGCCGAAGGATGCAAATAATTCCAGCCCGATTACTTCACGGTAGAATCCCACCATTTTTCTGTAATTCTCACTTCTTAGAACGATTTCTCCAAGACGTTTTCGTTGTGTGCTCATTGTCGTATCTCCTAAACTTGTTATTAAGAGACTAACTTGGCATAAATTAATTACTTAATGGAGAGGTGTCAACGCCGGTATTGATTTTTTGAAAACGCATGAGATCGTTTATTTTTCTAGGTTATCTCAAATATTTGAGATCAAGAGAATCACAACTTTGAAAATCTCAATCGAGTGCGGTGATATTCATTCAAAAAAATTTCTATTGTTTATGTGTTAAGTGGGCGATTTTTTAATATTCATCTTTTTCATTCTGGCAGAGAGTGTCGTTGGCTTGAGGCCCAGAAGATCAGCGGCACCGCTGTTTCCATATATTTTCCAATCACTTTTTTCCAGTGCGGCGATAATATTTTGCCTTTCTCGCTGTTTCATTTCAGATTCCGGTAAAACCTCATATTCATCAGACGATGTATCCGGGACAATGGTCCTTTTACCTGAGTAACCAGGGATTCTTTCCTCGTCCTTAAGTTCAAAATGATATGAATTTCCTTGTATTAGTATTACAGCGCGTTCAATAACATTTTGCAGTTCACGGACATTTCCCGGCCAATCGTAATTTTGAAGCTGCCTGAAATTGGGTGCAGACAAACGTGGCAGTTTTCGATTGCTCCTTTTTTTGATTAATCCTAAAAAATGCTCAGCAAGGAGCGGTATATCAACTTTTCGTACCTTAAGCGGAGGGACCTCTATAGGAAAAACATTCAGGCGATAATAAAGGTCCTGACGGAAGCGGCCCCTTTCTGCTGCTTTCTTTAGATTCTGATTGGTCGCAGCGATGATACGAACATCGACCTGTCGCGTAACTTCTTCTCCGACCCGTTCGTACTGGCCTTCCTGAAGCACCCGTAATAATTTACTCTGCAGATCAAGCGGGATTTCTCCAACTTCATCAAGAAAAAGTGTGCCGTCATTGGCCGCTTCAAATCTCCCGGCTCTGTCTTTGATCGCACCGCTGAAAGCACCTTTGACATGACCGAAAAATTCACTTTCATACAATTCCCTGCTGATGGAAGCACAATTTACTTTTATCAGAGGATACTTGCTTCGCAAGCTTCGTTTGTGGATCTCCCGGGCAACGAGTTCTTTGCCTGTTCCGCTTTCTCCCAGGATAAGGACGCTTGCATCTGTGGGGGCCACGAGGTCAACTTGTTTCATAACGTTTTTCATGGCATCGCTTTCTCCCACGATGTCACCAAAAGCGCGCGCTTCTTTTACCTCGTCATGTAAATATGAACATTCTAAAGCAAGCTGCTCCTGCAAGCGCTGGATTTTTTCAAAAGCCTGTGCATTGACGATTGAGGCGGCCGCATGGTTTGCAATCATCCGCATCCAGACCAGTTCTTCGTGCGTTAACTGAATACGTGTAAAGACTGCCAAAACGCCCAGGACCTCATTTTTGTGGATCAGCGGTTGTCCTCCGAATCCGAGTATCTCTTCTTCGCGGGCCCAGTCAGGTCTGGCAAGCCATCCTGATTCTTTTTTTACATCCTGCACTTCCACAGCTTTTCCATTGGCGGCAATCCATCCGACTTTACGATGGCCGAGGGGAAACCGGCTGAAATCTCCATCAAGGCGGGACCAGTCAGCATCCCTGTCAACCAGGGAATTGCCCTGGCTTGCCATCAGATGAAGGCATTTTTCGTTACCATCACAGATCTGTTCTTTGTTTGGACAGGGGCACCCTCCTTTCCGGATCAGCCAGATCCGGGCCAGGGCGACATGAGGACGTTGAGCAAGCTGTCGGACGATCAGTTTCAAAAGAGGGGCGACAGCATGTTCACTGGCCATCTCAAGGAGAAGGGCTTTTAATGATTCGTACTCTGGCGTGTAATCAGAATTCATAACCACAGACTATATAAAATTTCGTTATTTAACCACAAAATTTTGTGAATCACAATTTTTTGTGGCCCTTGACTATGTGTATACATATCAAAAATATGTAATAAAAATATATAGTTAACATAAATTTAATCACCTGGCACATTCTTTGAAATAATAGATATCCAAACGCAGAAAAGCAAAACCGAATGCGTTTGAGGAACACACTTGAAATAACGGCCATGGGCCGACCTGACATAACAACTGCCAGACATAGCCCACAACAAAGCTTGAAAGATCTGAGTAAGTTACCCGGACTTTCTTAAAAAACAAGGAGGTAAAGATGTCTGATCAAGAATATATCAAGAATCCTGCTTATTCCGAGCCTGAAAACCCAGGCCTGCCGCCAGGCGATATGGTGCTTGATCCCCATAGATCCGCGTTGGTCGTCATTGACCCGCAGAACGATTTTTTGCATGAAACCGGTGTAGCATGGGAAGTTGTCGGGGAGTCCGTGACGGAACACAATGTTGTGCAGCATCTTGGGGACCTGTTCAAGGCCGCAAAAGAAACGTCTTTGCCGGTCTTCATCTCGCCGCATTACTACTTTCCCCATGATCACAAGTGGAAATTTGAGGGTGCCTTGGAAAAAGTGATGCACGCTATCGGTATGTTCGATCGTCCCGGACCACTGGATGTAAGCGGTTTAAATAAGTCCGGCGCCGACTTTGTCGAACAGTACAAGCCATACATAAACGATGGAAAGACCATTGTTACTTCACCCCACAAGGTATATGGACCGGAACAGAACGACCTTGTCCTGCAGCTGCGCAAACAACATATTGACCAGGTGATCCTGGCCGGGATGTCTGCGAATCTTTGTGTGGAAAGCCATATGCGGGCCTTGCTTGAGGCCGGCTTCGAAGTGGCTGTGGTCAAGGATGCCACTGCAGGGGCCATCATCCCGGAAGGAGACGGCTATCTTGCCGCCCTGATCAATTTCCGCATGATAGCCAATGCGGTCTGGTCTACAAAAAAGGCCGTTGAAATAATTAAAGGCCTTGATATGCAAGAAACGCGGCGCAGCGCATAGCACATGCTGGCCGCAAGGATCCGGAAAGAATCCGGTTCCGGAATTATAAGACCCAATGAAAATTAAATAACTTTGGAGGATGTCATGAAAAAACTATTAACTCTTATGATTGCATTCAGCAGTCTCTGGCTCATGTCCACATCTGCAGCGGCAGATGCAACTAAAACCATTAAGATCGTTGAACGGCCGGGTTATTTTGAAACCTGGGGAAATGTTTTTGATATTCCGGCAGGAAAATACAAATTCATCGTGAAAAACATGTCGGGCAAAGATGCCGGGTTCGTCTTTAACGAGGGACAGAATAATGTCACGACAGATAAGACAAGTATGAAGGTCATTCTGCTTAGAGATGGTGAGGAAGACAGTTTTACGCTCAATTTGAAAAAAGGTAATTATTCTTATTTCTGCCCTATTATTCCCACACCACCGTACCCGCTGCGTGTTAAATGATAGAAAAACTTCATGGGCCGGTTTCGTGGTTCGCCATGCCGGCCCATGATTCAATTCCCAATGACCATGAAACGACCATTGAAAAAAATACAGGTCAAATTACGAGAAAAGCAATCCGGAACGCTCCGCACGTATGCGGAGCATAAAATGCCAAGGTGTGGCGATCAGTTTTTTTTTGGGAAACATCCACCCTTGAATGACAGCGGGGTAAATTTTATGGAACGCAAAACAGCAGGCTCTCCTCTTCATGAGGGAGAAATAGCGGTGCAAAAGCGTGTTGGTGTTCTTGAAGAGGTAACCTAAAATATGGAGGTCAATAAACCTGCCCAAACCGCCGTCTTACCGGCGGCAGGTCATTTTTAGATTCCGTCTCAGCGTTTGAAGGCCATGAGACGGTTGAAAATGCTTTTCACCGTCGGTGTCAGTCGCGAGCGGTTGTAGGCATCGCCGCATTGGCGGATGGCCTCGGCCGCCGTCGGATAGGGGTGGATGACGCTGGCCAGTTTGCCCAGCCCCATGCCGGCCTGCATCGCCACACTGACCTCGCTGATCATGTTGCCGGCATGGCTGCCGACAATCGTTGCCCCAAGGATCTGATCCTTGCCTTTTTTGACGTGAATCTTTACAAATCCTTCGGTCTCCCCATCAACGATGGCCCGGTCCACATCGTCAAAAGCCCGACTGATGGTGGTGTATTCAATCCCGCGTTTTTCCAGGTCTTTCTCGTAGAGCCCGACATGGGCGACTTCGGGATCCGTGTAGGTTGCCCATGGAATGAGCAGATCGGAGAACCTGTCACGGCCGTAAAAAAGGGCGTTGCGGATCACAAGGCGGGCCCCGAAGTCCGACATGTGCGTAAACTGGTACTTGCCGGCCACATCACCCACGGCATACACATCCGGGTTGGTCGTTTGCAGCCGGTCGCTGACGGTAACGCCCATGCGATCGTCATACTCAATGCCGGCCGCTTCCAGTCCGAGGCCGGCAATGTTCGGCTTGCGGCCGGTTGCGACCAGAAGCGCATCAAACTCCAGAGATCGTTCTCCATGAGGATCTTCCACCACCACGATCACCGGGGGGGTACCCCCTTTGCTGTCAACCCTTTTGAACGTGAGATGATAGGCAAAGGCCACCCCGTCCTTTTCCAGCGCAGTCTCCACAACCCTGGCAGCCTCCGGATCCTCCCTGGGCAGGATCTTGCCGCCGCGCGATAGAACCGTTACCTGGGATCCAAGGCGCTGGAATGCCTGGGCCATTTCCATACCGATGGGACCGGCACCGATGATGCCCATGCGTTCCGGCAATTCCGTCAGATTAAAAACCGATGCATTGGTCAGATAGGGCGCCTGCTTCAGGCCCGGGATCGGGGGAACGGCCGCCGTGCCTCCCGTGGCTACCACCGCTTTGGTGAATTTGAGGGTCTGACCGTTGACATTGATCGTGTTCCTGCCGGTGAAGCGGCCTTTGCCCATGAAAACATCCACGCCGAGCTTTTCGGTGTAACGCTGGGCCGAATCGACCGGTGCAATGTCTGCCCGCAGCCGGCGCAGCCGTTCCATAACGGCACCAAAGTCCACCGAGACCTCGCCGCTGATGTTTACGCCGAATTCGGAAGCCTTGCGAACGGCTGCCGCCGCCTTGGCGCAGCGCAGCAATGCCTTGGACGGCACGCAGCCCACCGTCAGGCAGTCGCCCCCCAACAGGTGCGACTCAATCAACGCGACCCGCGCCCCGACACCTGCCGCACCCGCCGCGGAAACCAGTCCCCCGGCGCCGGCACCGATCACCACCAGGTTATACGAGGACTTGGGTTTTGGATCGACCCACACCTTGGGGTGGAGCAAGTCCAGCATGCGGATATTATAGCTGTCGAGCGGCGACACGCCGCAGGCGTTAAGATCGACCTGCTCAAAGGACGCAAGATCCGGATCACGCTCAGGAATATCCGGCTGAAGGGTCATCGACCGGTCCTGCAGGCTCGTCAGCGGAGCCAAAAAGTCGGTCCAGCTGACCGCACTGCCATCGGGCTTACGTCCCACAGTGCCGTGGTCTTCATCTGCAACGAACCGGTAAAACAATTTCTCGTTTTTGAAAGAGTGTTCGTCCAGTACATGATGAAACACCCCTGCATCCAGCAGCATATTGCCGATATGCACGGCGTTTTCGGCGTCAAGCGCAATGCCCGCCTCTACGAGCTGGGCGACCGCTTCACTGCCCACAAAACACTTCGGGTATATCTTTGACGGAAAACCATAGGTGCGGTCCCGGACGTCGAACAGCCCTTTGATCCGCGCGGTGAGGTCATCAAGGCTTTTATCGTCGAAGCGGGCCTTTAATTCGTCGTTATTTTCTGTTTTCATCGCTGTCTCCTTATTTTCTCATCCTCCGGATTGCTGGATAAGTTTGGCCACAAGCCCGGTCCAACCGGTCTGATGGGAGGCGCCCAGTCCGGCCCCGTTGTCACCATGGAAGTACTCGTGGAACTGCACGAGATTTTGCCAGTGGGCATCATCCTGAAAAATCCGCTGCCCCCCGTAGATGGGGCGCCCGCCGTCGCCGTTAGGTAAAAACAGGTTGATCAGACGCCGGGACAATTCAGTGGCCACCTCACCAAGGGTCATCATTTGCCCGGATCCGGTGGGGCATTCCACTTTCAATCTATCTGCATAGTAATGATCGTATTTTTGCAGGGATTCGATCAACAGGAAATTGATGGGAAACCAGATCGGACCGCGCCAATTGGAATTGCCCCCAAACAGACCGTTTTCAGACTCGGCCGGCTGGTAGGTGATGGTGTGGGCCCGGCCGTTCACTTTTAAAAAATAGGGTGTTGTCTGGTGAAATTTCGATACCGAACGAATACCGAACGGGGATAAAAATTCGTTTTCATCCAGCATCGGTTTCAGGGTCCGGATCAGCCGCTCGCGATTGACCACCGACAGAAGCCGACGGGCATGCTCGCCTTCGGCTTTGACACAGGACACATCGCCGCTGTCCCTCAGATAAAGCCGGTTTTCATAGAACCAGTTCAGACGCCGTTTAAAGTCCGGCATGCGGTTTACCAGATCGGACTCCAGGGTTTCCACCACCAGCAGCGGCATCAAGCCGACCAGAGATCGGACTTTTAATCTGGCATACCCCCCATCCGGCAGGTGCAGAACATCGTAAAAGAATCCGTCCGCCTCGTCCCACAGGCTGTGTCCGCCGTGGCACGCGTCCGTCATGGCATGGGCGATCCGCAAAAAGTGCTCAAAGAATTTGCTTGCGGTGTCCTGATAAACCGGGTTGTCCCCGGCCAGTTCCAGGGCAATCTTCAACATGATCAAGCAGTAAAAGCCCATCCAGGAAGTCCCGTCGGACTGATCAATGTGGCCGCCGGTGGGCAGCGGGGCACTGCGGTCAAACACACTGATATTGTCCAGGCCCAGAAAGCCGCCCTGGAACACGTTGTGTGTGCCGGGCACGGCACATGTTCTTAAAAGTGAGTCAAATGTATAGAATTCCAATACATTTGGCAAGTCTTAGACCCAGCCTGATGGAGGCGAAGGGTGTAGTGGTATGGCAAGGGGGTACCGGTGACGGCACTTCTGAAGGAAGCCGTCCTGCCGAGGCAGGGCACCACAAAAGTACGGGGTGACGAACAGAAATCGGGTGTGAGGCGCACATACCGGGACGAGCCTGCACAACAAGGTAAAGTCCTCTATCCATTACAGGGTATGTCCGTAAACTCGGCATTCACGT
>NZ_KB892956.1 GCF_000373985.1 Desulfobacter curvatus DSM 3379 | reverse complement strand
GAAGACTGGGGCCTGCTTCTCAAAGACAATGCCGCATCATCGGCCATACTGGACCGGTTGCTTCACCATGGTCATCTGCTGAAATTTGAAGGGAAGAGTTACCGACTCAAAGAGGCTGCCAACCGGCTCTCTCAGCTGCGCGACAATAGGGAGGGATGAAAAAAGGAAAAAATGGAAGATATTAAGAGAATAACTTAGATCTCAATATTCTGCCGCCGGGGGATTTTGACCCGGCCACGGGTGGGGGATTTTAAAGTGGCCATCCGGGCATTTTAGACGAGTATGTTGATAAATGCAGGAATATGGTAAAAGATATAGATATCAGTAATGAAAATATATACCCCGTTGATTACGGACAAACCTGACAAACACTGGAAATATGACAATGACAACACCTGATAACACCATGAGCAACAAGGCAAATCGTGAATTACTTGGCAGCCGCACCTTTAAATTTGCCTGTCACGACGGTGTGCCCTGCTTTACCCGTTGCTGCCACAATGCTGACATGTATCTTTATCCCTATGACATTGTACGCATGAAGCAGAACCTTAACATGACCTCGGAGGAGTTCCTGGTTGCCCATACCAAAACAGCCATCCGCGACATGCCCACCTTTCCCAACGTGATGTTGAAAATGAGTGACCGGCAGGGCAACCCCTGCACCTTTCTCACGGAAAAGGGGTGCACGGTTTATCCGGACAGACCCTACTCCTGCCGGGCCTATCCCCTGGAGCCGGCTGTCTATGGTGATGCTGACGGCAGCATGCACATGCAATATTATGTCATGCACCATGATTACTGCAAGGGACATAATGAAGATAAAGAATGGACTGCCAAAGCGTGGATGGTGGACCAGGAAATGCAGACATATCATGAACCCAATAACTGCTGGGCCCGCATTGCAGGCCGTTTACAGGCCGATTCGTTCAGAGCCCAGGGCCTCGATATGAACAGCCCACCCATGAAGATGGCGTTCATGGCCAGTTATAACACGGATACCTTCCGCCGTTTTGTTTTTGAAAGCAGTTTTCTATCGCGTTATGTTGTCCCAGAGCAGCAGCTGGACGCGGTGAAACAAGATGACCTGGAGCTGCTCATGCTTGGACTTACCTGGATCGAAAGGTTTTTGTTCAGTGAAGGACCGTTAGAAGAACGCGCCTGATACGGGAATACTATTTTGATTTAAGGAAAAGAACGTGACAAAACCGATGCAATCCGTTGAAGCACTCTTTTTTGATTTTGACGGGGTCCTGGTGGACTCAACCCATACGAAAAAGAAAGCCTTTGAAACATTGTTTAAAGATTTTTCTGATGAAATCATAAAAGCGGTTGTTCACTACCACGTCTTGCACGGCGGTATCAGCCGGGTTGTAAAAATCCGGCACGCCCATGAAAATATTATCAAAGAACCCCTGACTGAAAAGGAGGTTATGGAATGGGCGGGGCGGTACTCAGATCTCGTGGTACAGGATGTGGTCCGTGCTCCCTGGATAAAAGGGGCAAAGGGTTTTCTGGATGCATATGCGTCAAAACTGCCGGTGTTTATGGTCTCAGGGACCCCGGAACCCGAGCTTAAGTATATAGTGGATCAAAGGAAAATCGGACATTACTTCAAGGAGATCTTGGGCTCACCGGTCAAAAAAACTGAGCATATCCGAAGATTGCTGGAAAAACATAGCCTTACAGCAAAACAATGCGTTTTCATCGGAGATGCCCTAACAGATTATAATGCTGCCCTGGAAACCGGTCTTCGTTTTATCGGTATCCAGGGCGAGGTTAATTTTCCTGATACAGTAAAGCCCTTGCCTGACTGTCAGGGGCTTGAAAGCACCATTAAGAAAATGTGTCCGGCATTCTGACTGGAAACATCCAGGCTGTCTGCTCATCTTTTAAATTTTCATCTGGTCCATGGCTTTTTTCATCTGCCGGACAGCCTGGCGCAGACGTTCTTCATTTTCAACCAGGGCCAGGCGCAGATATCCTTCTCCCTCTTCGGAGAAGCCGGCTCCTGGTGCCACGGCCACATTTCCTTTGTTCATCAGCTGGATTGCAAACTCCATGGACCCCATTTTATTAAACGGTTCAGGGATTTTTGCCCATACAAACATACCGGCCTTGGGTCTTTCTATCTCCCATCCGATGCGTTCAAGGCCTGAACAAAGTACATCCCGGCGGTGTTCATAAATTTTTGCCAGTTCAGGAATGGTATCATCACAGTCCCGAAGGGCAATAATACCTGCCACCTGGATGGCAGAAAAGATGCCATAATCAAAATAGCCTTTGATTTTTCCAAGGGCCTCGACAATTTTTTCATTACCAACGCAATATCCAATGCGCCAGCCGGCCATGTTGTATGACTTGGAAAAGGACCCAAATTCAACACCGACATCTTTGGCGCCCTCAATTTCCAGGAAGCTTGGGGCAACATATCCGTCATAGGTTATTTTGCCATAGGCAAAGTCATTGATAACCATGAATTTAAACCGTTTGGCTAACTTTACGATCTCTTCGAAAAAAGCTTTATCCGTTACAACGCCGGTGGGGTTATGGGGGTAATTGAGCATAAGAACCTTTGGGCTGGGATAACAGGCTTCACATACTTTAATGATCCTGTCCAGAAAACCATTTTCGGGTTCCAGGGGAATTCTCATGACATTGGCACCGGCGATTACCGCTGCATAGATATGGATGGGAAAGGCCGGTGCCGGAACCAGAACGCAGTCCCCGGGACCCATGATAGCCAGGCACAAATGCGAAATCCCTTCTTTAGAACCAATGGTAAAGTAGGTTTCTTTGTCCGCATCCAGACTAATGTTGTAGTGGCGGTCATAATATTTGGCAATCTCTTTTTTTAAATTGGGAAGTCCTGAACTTTCCGGATACCTGTGGGATTTTGGATCCTTGGCAACGCTCACCAGCTTCTCAATAACCGCATCAGGTGTGGGGTCCATTGGATTTCCCATACCAAGGTCAATGACATCATCCCCATTCCGCCGTTTATCCATTTTCATTTTATTGATCATACCGAAAAGGTAAGGCGGCAGGTAATCCATCCGGGAGGCAAACCGAATAATATTGTCTTGTTCCACGTCAAAAGCTCCTAATGATAAATAGTTGAAACATGAAATCAAAATAAAAAAGATATCAGATTTTATTAATCTGATAAAATTAAATTTTTAGTAAAAATTATTTACATGTTTAAAAGTAACAATGTTTCACGGGGAACATCCTCTATTTTAATTGTCATAATAAATAATTATCTACAAAAGATGAATATTGACACTGAACACATCCGGATCTTCCTGAAATATTTTAAGCCCTTCCATGATACTGGTCGCATTTTTAACTTCCCGATTACCAGGGCCTAAAATCAGAGGGCCTTTAAAACTGCCCGGGATGATCAATTCAGACTCTGGGACAGTATCCGGATTTCCCATTGAAATGACAAAAATACCTGTAATTTTTTTTTCAACAATATAGGGAAAGACAATACCGGAAGGAATCAAAAAAGAACCTTTGCGGGAAAGCCCCCACCCTTCACATGGCCGGTTGTGACCAAATTTATTCCACCCAAGACACATCTTACTGATAAACTTAAGATTCAACCCCTTAAGATATAAGAAAGATAAAGGGTCTTCATTATTTTTACCCCAAAGATGGTTGTGTGACCTGATGGCAAATGCCCTTGCTTTTTTTTTCCATACTTTGGCATTCATACAAGAATTTTTTTCACAATTAAGATCAGGTTTCATCAGGTATAAATATGGCCAGGTCCGATGGGGACAAAGCCTTTGCCTTTTCAATTACAGTTCTGGAGTACCGTCCTTTTTCAATAACCAAGGCGGTCTTATCAAGATAATCATTTTTATTCAATATGCCGGCAAACCATAAAATTTTCGGAACCAGTAACGCATTGATAAACGGTAAGTTGCTGCTCAAACAGAATTTTGCCCCTTTTGCATCGTCTATAATAATAAACGAGCGCTGATTCGGGCGGGCATTCTGCAAATAAAGTGCTATGGTCTGCCGTTCACCAGGATCCAGGTTCTCGGGCAGGTGTATATCGACCGGACAGTCATGATTACTTCTGCACACCTTTATACTGTTCTTTTGAACCATGGATAAAAAGAATTTTGCACCAGGATGATCCGGTACCCGCACCTCTTTGTAGACATGGGTTTCCATGATCATAGAAAAATATTGGGTACACAAATGGAAAAGCCCGGTTTTAAATAAAAGAATAGCAGAAGAGGCGTCAATATAAACTATGTGCATTACAATATCCCCCCAAGGTTGAATTGGAAAACCGTATAATAAATTTTCTAAACAGTGTCCATTCATAAACCGGATTTTGAAAAAATATGGTCTAAAAAAGTTTTTAAACAAACGCATTCTGCCAAAAAAGATGTTTGAAATTTGTATATGACTATGTATTTGTCGGTTCCTAAAAAAAATTGAGGTTTAATTGCTTGATATTATGCGGGAAAAAAGTTTTTATTTGGATTAGGTAAAAAAACTGTTTGACAGCCTTGTCATTTTCCTGCATATTACGCCGGTCTTCTCGAGGGGACAAAGCAAAGCGGTTTTCTTCGGGAAGTTTTTTTTTGAGTAGTAAGTTGGATCTTTGAAAATTGGTCAGTGAAAAAGAAAAGAGCGGGTCAATGACAATGCGCTTTGGGCTTAGGCTTTAAGTGCAGACCTTAAAAAGTTTTAGTAAAGGATTATAACTGGAGAGTTTGATCCTGGCTCAGAATGAACGCTGGCGGCGTGCTTAACACATGCAAGTCGAACGAGAAAGGGATTGCTTGCAATCCTGAGTAGAGTGGCGCACGGGTGAGTAACACGTAGATAATCTGCCTTCAAGCCTGGGATAACTATTCGAAAGGGTAGCTAATACCGGATAAAGTCGGTTTACACAAGTAGATTGATGAAAGATTGCCTATTCTTGAAAGCAATTGTTTGGGGATGAGT
>NZ_KB892955.1 GCF_000373985.1 Desulfobacter curvatus DSM 3379 | reverse complement strand
GAGTTACAACCAATAGAGACATGTTGGGGCATTGTGAAAAATGAAATTGGCCGCAATTGTGATTTTACAATGAATAATTTAATTCAGCAGCTTGAAAGTGCGTTTGGCAAGGTTACCGCCAAGACCTGCGCTGGGTTAATAAGGAAAACTCGTGATATTGAAGATGCCTTTTGGCGGGACGATGCTGCTCTTGATGAACAAAATTGAGAATCGAGGNAACTGGAATAGTTACTCTGTCTCCTGGGTAAACTTCGGGTGCGACTATACTACACGATTTGGGTTAAAGTATCAAGTCATATGACCGGAACTATAAATGTAACACGTGGCTAAGTTGCCATGCCCGCCGCTTTTGGGCGGGTATTTTCGGCCTTTAGCCTTTTGTTAGGAGCTTTTTGATATCATACGTTTTTTAAATTCATTCAGATAATCATAAAATGAAATACCAAACGAACTTTGAAATATTTTTTCGTTTTCTTTATTTTTCAGTAGATGGTGATAATAGTCTATGAAACGGTTTCGTCCATATGTGTTAATAAGATCGCTCACAATGCAACCATATTCTGAATATATAAAATAATATTTGTTTTTTAATTCGAATTCCTTAGACTCAATCGGAGCCTTATGAAGTGGCTGAGGCCACCAATTGGGATGATAGAAGAATCCTTTTGATAAATACGCAGAAACTTCTTGTTGATTAAAATATCCAGCTTTTCCAAATTGATCAGATGAGTATACCGCAAGGCCCTCATCAAGCCATGCGGGGAAAGTAAAAGTCCTGAGTAAAGATAGGTTCTGGTGAGTAAGCGAATGTGACAGTTCATGTTGAAGATACATTCCAAAAGGCTTTTCATGAGCAACCGCTTCATCTTGAAGTTTTCTTGAAACGACAACTCGACCAAACAAAAAAAATGATTGAGCGCGAGTTAAGGATCCCGTTATTCTTTTCTTTTCTCTGTCTGACTCGCAGAGAATAATATCAACATTTCTTTTATATTTAAGATCATGATTGCTTTCATTTTCCTCAATTAAAGTATCAATTTCCTCCAAAGGTGGAAGATTATACCCTTTATGATAATAAATAGTCGCCATTTTATAGGTTTTCTTTTCAAAACCCACAATAACAGGGCTATAAGGCAGTAATATTCCATACGCTGTAGAGTATCCGACCAGGATTAAGCAAACAAGAGAAATTATGGTGCCTATTATTTTGATTTTTAATTTCATATTTGATCAGCGCTCCTGACAAGTTGATCGGTGGCTTCCGTTTATCTTTCATGTCCACTTATCTAACGAGATAACATGCATATTTTGAATGTTATACGGATATAGATAATTCTTTTTTAAAATCAATTTAATTGGAGAATATCCTGGCTGGCGCATAGATGGCAAGGGGGAATTTGAGCTCCTGAATTTTTGAATTTTCCGGGGCGTTGCTTTGATCTGTTATTGGTGTGGGGCTTTGAACTTCAAAAAGTCCGGCTCCATACCATCATTGCGGGGTTTTGTATTACTCATTTCCCTTGTGGATTTTGTGATAATGAACCCACCACAAAAGCATAGACTAAGAAAGAAGAATCCCGTTATTTTGACTCCTGGATTCTTCTTTTTGCAACAATTGAGAGAGTCCGTACCGTACAGAGGTTATGATTTATTCAAACAGCATTTTTTATACTTCTTTCCGCTGCCACAGGGACACGGGTCATTTCTTCCTATTTTTTTGGATTCTTTTTGAAACGGAATTACCGTTCCTTTATTTTTGATATTCCCCATATCGCTGAAAATACCATTCAGCTCTTTTGCCCTTAGCTCTTGTCGTTTCTTTTCTTCCCTTCGTCCCGTTCTGATCGCTGGGAGTTCCGGAATATCAGCATTATGAAGCAAACTCAGGCATTCTAACGGCCTGCCAACATAATCAGCACTATTTTGATTATTATAAATGTCCTGAAGAACTGCTATCCCTCTAGGGTCTCCAATCCCCCGCAGACAATAGGCAAACATCTCATAAGAGTCTATTTCACTATTCTCGTCGTTCCATTTCTTCATAATTAGTTCAAACGATTCAGGATATGGAAGATGTTCAAGAATTGAAATGAGCTCCCACTCTTTAATTTTATTATTCTGGGCAGCAGTCAAAATTAATTCATCCGCTGACTCGTCTAAAGCATTTAAGGCTGTTATTGCATCTCCATAAATATAATCCAGACTGTCCGCATCATTTAAAACACGGAGCAATTCAGGTACAAATTCTTTTTTTCCAATCTGTCCCATGATTTTTACGATCTTGATATCGCCCCAGGTATTCAAATCATCTGATAAGGAAGCTCGTAATGCATCAACAGGCGCTATATTGACTATTTTTTGAGACAATTCTTCAGGAAATTTTGAACCGGCATTTTGTATGGCCCGGATTAGATCAGACATCTCTGCACCTGGCAATAACGCTTTTACATAAGGAGTTCGTTCTATAATAGCAAAATACACTGACAGCACGAAAGCAATTAAGGCCTCTATGTCATCAAAATTCTTAGAGGCCTTGAGTTTATGCCATAAAGAGGGTTGTTTGGATAACTCCTTAAATAAAAACACGCCTGCTGAATCTATAATAAAAAATTCCTGAACGCCACCAGGTACTGCTTTCTCCGGGTATCGCTTTTGTGTAATATTTTGGGCTTCAAACATCAGGGTTGTGATGAGATCATGGTACTGTCTTTTCGTGATTAATAAATTAATCTTGTCTTTAGCATCTTGCTCAATGGATAAATGATCATTCCTGTAAAAAAAGGAATCAAAGGCTTCCACTGAATCTTTAATAAGGCTTTTACTTCCTTGGTTTTTGGTTAAATCATTAAAATAATCACCGGCACTCCAATAATTCGCCAGAGCTTCTATCAGGTAATTTTCTATACCTTTGCCTTTTTTTACAGGCTTCAGAATGAGTTCTATGATCCAGGCAATATCCTCCTGATGATCATGCCTCAACAGATTGAAAATAGCATTGCCCTGAAGCATGGGATCTTTAATTTGCTTTACAGCGGAAATTAATGTCTCTCTTGCAGCATCGCTATGGATAGTCCCTAAATAGTTAAACAGCCCGAACAATGAATCAGCACTCACGTCATCTGACAATGAGTCAATGATCGTTTCCAAAGCGGGCTCATATTTCATTTTTGATAATGCCAAAGCACAATTGGATGGAATGTTCCCTGAATCATTCAAAAAGCTATTCAAGATAGCCGGGGCATGTTGGATAGCGTGATGTTTAGCAAGATAACCTGGTGCAACACATGCCAGGTGCGAATCTTCATCTGAAATTAATCTGCTAACCTCGTCAGTATATTTATTAGGGTATTGTTTTTCTACGGCGTCAAATGCCCATTTCCTGACAAGGCTATTGTCATGGGAAAGAAACTTTACGTAATCTTCATAATTCCACAGCCTATTCATTATTCCCCTCATTTATCTGATCTCGCAGTTTACCAGAACATTTGAAGGTGACCACCCTTCTGCCTTCCAACATCATTTCTGAACCAGTGGCTGGATTCCGTCCCTTTCTGGTTGCTTTTTCAGCAACTTGGAATTTTCCGAAACCCGAAATCATAATATCCTCCCCTGATGCCAAGGTGGATTTGATGATTTCAAGCATTTCTTCTACGGTATCTTTAGCTCCAGAGCCAGAGAGATCCAATCCTTCTGCTACTCTTTCAATAATTTCTACTTTGGTAAGTGCCAATCTTTTCCCTCTCACAACACATTGAAAATATATACTGGGCCTTGATCATCCTTTGGTCCGTTTCCGATTTGGACATTATGGAAACCGATCTGATAACCGCATGATTTAAAGGTTTTCATTATCTGATCAGCACTTGAAATTATCAAGTGGACGAAACGATGATCAAGGCCATATACTGAATTGGATTAACTACTGTTATTGCCGTTGAATGTCAAGAAAACGGAAGGAATGAAATTATGCTTTGTTGATTCTGAAACGCAGATGGCCTATTTTCAGAATGGCTCGGAAAACTCCTGCGCTAGGGCCATGTTTACTTGATCTGTTATTGATGAGAGGACTGGAACTCGGAATTGAGTTTTTTGATACCATTATTGTGGACCTTGGTATTACTTGCTTTTGTCATGGATATTACATGTTGTTTTGATTTGGCAGTTGGTCGAATTTGGCAACCTTTTCCAAATTATTGTCCCAATTTGCTTTGTTCCTCCAATAAATATGGCCTTGAGGTTCCATTTGCACATCACTGTCAAGACTTCCGGCTGGAACAACCAACAGATCTCCATCCATCTGTATATTGGGAAGAGCTGATCCACAATTCGAGCAAAAGCTTTTTATATGCCCCTCTGATTTGAAATCAAAGGTTTTAGCTTTATCTTTGCCCGATAGCCATATTAACTTAGCTGAAGAAGAAAATAAATTAGCAGCATGTGCTGAGCCAGTATCTTTTCTACAACGTTCGCAATGGCAAAGAAAAAAGCTTTCAAATTCTCCGATTATTTCAAAAGTAATTTCACCACAAAGGCAAGATCCTTTATACTTCATAACATCCCCTAAATTCTGTTTAATTTTAGTGTTTCGATATAGAATCAATTTTTTAAGAGGCTTTCTTTTTAACCTTCAGTCAATTGGAGAATTGACTGATTATCGCCTGGGTCGCAACGGGGAATTTGAATCCACGAAGCATATTTTATAGGACGTTACTTTGATCTATTATTGGTGATGGCATCAGAATTTCAAATAGCCCGGTTTATTACCATTATGTTTATCCGGATTTTCCAGGCTGTTTTTCTACCAAATCAAGTGAATGATAGACATAGCCAGCAAAATAATAAAGGTATGTTTTTGATGCTTTTTTAACCATGGGATACGGATTAAACGGGTACCGATTTGGCCTCCCATAATAACACCACTGCAAGTTGCAAACAACAAAGATGTCCCATGGGGCCANGATGNGTTTCCAACCCAGACACTAATGCAGACCAAGATTAGGTAAAATAAAATAGTTACAAACATGATAAATAAACTGGTGGCCACAGCCCGAGATGTCTCCATATTAAGTTTGAGCGTCATATGGGGGATGAGCCAATCCGTATTACCAATACTTAAAAA
>NZ_KB892954.1 GCF_000373985.1 Desulfobacter curvatus DSM 3379 | reverse complement strand
ATCTTCTGCCCTTGGATGAAACCTCTCCTGTGGATACCTCCCAGGCCCCTGCCGCCGATTTTCTGGGTCAACCCTATATCATGGGCCACACGGCAGAGTTCGTTGCCCAGCTTNTGGACATNAGCAGGGCGGAGATGGACGAGGTAGCCCTTCGCTCCCATAACAATGCGGAACGGGCCACCAATGACGGCAGTTTTGCCGAAGAAATTGTGCCGGTTGAAGTGCCCCAACGCAAAAAAGATCCTATTATATTTGATAAAGACGAACATTTCAGGCCCGGCATGACCCTGGAAAAACTCGCCGCATTGCCCCCGGCATTTGTCCCCAAAACCGGCAAGGTCACTGCAGGAAACGCCTCGGGCATCAATGACGGGTCCACCGGCATGGTGATCATGTCCGCAGAAAAGGCCAAAGAACTGGGGCTTACCCCCATTGCAAAAATAAAAGCCACAGGCATGGGTGCCTGCCATCCTTCGGTCATGGGGCTCTCTCCGGTCCCGGCGGTCAAGGACCTTATGGCAAAATCCGGTATAACTATCAATGATTTTCACCTGATTGAGGTGAATGAAGCCTTTGCCGCCCAGTACCTGGGATGCGAAAGAGAGCTGGGCCTGAACAGGGAGATCACCAATGTCAACGGGTCCGGCATAGGCTTGGGACATCCTGTGGGTTCCACCGGCGCCCGGGTGATGACCACGTTAATGTATGCCATGAAAAATAAAGGCAAGAGCTTAGGCCTTGCCACGCTTTGCGGCGGCGGTGGTGTATCAATGGCCTGCGCCATTGAAATGCTGTAATATTATTTAGACGCAAACTCATCCACCTGCACGTTGCTTCAAAAACTTGCATCCGGGCAAGTTTGCGTCCCCCCCCCCCCCCGTATTTGAACAAAGATTTCTTAATTGATTATCTTATTACACCGGTTTCAAAACAGTAGATGGAATTTAATTATCGCTTACGAATTGGGCAGATCAAACTGAGGGGTTTGAGGTGAAGACTACCTCCCCGACAGACTCCATTCTTATGACGAATGAATACCGCAGATTATCCCTGTTACTCCGGAGCATTTTCAACACTAAAGCTCACCCTCCGCATTGTTAGTGGCCTGAGCACTGGAGGAAGGAGTTAAGCCCTTTATTGACGGCCCTGTCAGCGACACATGATAGACATATCTGTTGTTTTGCTATTCCTTAACGCTTTTGATTCTTTGCAATTTAATGTTGAGTTAACTTACAGAGTCATAGAAACTCAACACCTGAAATTTTTTAAATCACCTTTAATAAGGCAACATCCTTTTTACAGTCTTTAGGATTAATTTTACTTAGAACCCTGCTCTCAACTTCAGGAGTCCAATATATTTTAAGCTTTTCTTTTGCGCGTGTTATCGCTGTGTAAAATATGTTGTGAGTAATAAGCTCATCGATTTCATCTGAAATCACAATTTTTACCGAGTTGTATTCCAACCCCTGTGCCTTATGAATTGAAACGGCATACGCCACCTGAAATGGAACAATAACAGAAGACGTAGCATCGTCGTCGTCATCAACACTTTTGTATTTATCAACGAAAAATCGAATTACTGAATTTCCATTCGCTGAGTTTTCAAGAAGTTCCAGGTCATCATAAAAGTCTACATCCATGCCATTTATAACTTTATCCAGTTCAATATCAAATTGTATCTGCTTATCGAAAACTTCTATACCAACTATTGTTCCCTTCATATTGTTATAAATCAGCGGTTGAAATCGCTCAGATTCATTAAATAAAATAGGGTCGTTTTCCTTATAAAGCTGAAGCCCCCAAGGTATCGCTTTACTTGGATTACTTTCCTGCAAGAACCTGTTTATATTGTTAATCCCATACAAGCCATCATAGTTTAAGCAGAGGATAATTTCGTCGGCCTTTGCAGGTTCAAAAATTGAAGAGTCTAGAGTAGTCGAGTAGCCTTGCTTTGCTAAAAGCTCAAGAATCGTGTCATCCATGTTTCGAACGCGTTTCCACAATGTCAATAAACTTTCATTGTTAGTTCTGTATGGCTTTGTTAACTCTACAACTGAGGTCACGGGTATAAAACTCCTGGCAGCACTGAACCAATTTCCAAACTGAATGGATTCGATCTGAAAGACATCTCCGACCAATATCAAAAGCTTGAATGTTGCTTTTTCGAGAACCTCTTTCATGTTTCTGTTGCAGACGGTACTACATTCATCAATTATCAAAATATCGTAGTCAGTCTCCATATATCTACTCTTTGTAAATTTTGCGACAGTGTAAAAATCACAGTTAGACGCGGTGACTCTTCTTTTTAAATTATCGACGGCAGGATTGGTGTTTGCCAAGTACAATTTTGTTCTCTCTGAGAAAAAATGTGAAATATGATTTATCAGAGTGGATTTACCAGTACCTGCGGAACCATATATCAGTGATACATTTGAATGCTCAAACATCCGGGCAAGCGCTTCCTTTTTTTCATCGCAATCGACAATGTGAACAGTCGATTGTAGCCAAGCCTTAACCGAATTTGCGTAGTTGGATACACCACTTTTTGCCAGCTTGTTTAACTCACCAACAATGAATTGTGTATCGTCCTTGTACTGCTCTATATAGATATGGCCCTTTTCTAACTTTAATTCACGGCTTTTGTGTTTGTAATACAGTCGCCTGTTATATTCCTTTATGAGTGTTTCGATATTATCGAAACCTGTTATCTCTTTAACAGCAGTGAAAAGCTGTCCTTTGTTCTCAGTATTGTTTCGAACCAATCTTGCAAAGATTTCGTGTTTTCTGTCTGGGTGATTGATGCAATCGAACAAATCTCTCAATTTAGGATTATGCCCAATTAAAGACGAGTTAAAGGGCATATCGTCAAACGGAATGCAGCCATAACTTAGATTAAGACTGGAAAGTCGATCATTGCTATTATCGCGTTGACATTTTATTACACTGTTGTTCAGGTGATAGAGTAGATATCTTAAAATATTGCTACCAGCTTTATCGCCTTTTATAATTTCACGGCAATTCTCAAGTACGTCAAAAAAATGGACAGAGCTTGCATTTGGGACAATGCTCAATTTGGTGCGGTGGAATCGTTTGTTCGAAAAGTTTACGATGTCAACTAGGCTAAATCCCGTTTTGGATAAATACCGCATCAGGTTGCGATATTCTGCATTACTCCTCTTAATATCCAGACTAAAGCCAACCAGTCTTGAAAAGTTATTTATCTCACAAGGGCGAATCCATGTTTCCCAGTCAATAATGATAAATACAGGCATGGTTTTCCCGAGTATTTCAATACGATCATCAACCGTGAATAGCCTTACAGCATAATAACGGGAGATATCAAGAGCGGTAAAAGCGATAACCCTGTCAAACTTACTCGCCTTTTCGTTAACGGGCGTAAAAGTAACTTCATAATAGATTTTCTGGCTTACAAAAAAAGGTTTGATCTTTTGTATATAGTAAGTTTCGGATCTTGCATGTTTTGGTTTAGCCACTTGGTACTGATCTACTTTGTGGGCAATCTTCTCATAATATTCTTTAAGGGTAGAATCAGTGTTTAACGGAAACTTTTCGAGGTTTTCAAGGACATTGAGCGAATATTCAGTCTTCAAGAAACTCTTAGCCCTAAGAAGGTACTCATAGTATTTGAGCAATAGACGCTCTGATCCTTCTTCTTCAAGTGTGTAGTGAGATGCTGAAATCTGAAGAAAGCTATGAAACTGTCGCAAAAATTTCAAATTCCCCTTACTTTTTACAAACTCGACGGCGCTGCATATATTATTCCATTGGTCACTGATAGCTTGCCCCTTCAGTCTCTCAACGGCATAGATCTTGAGCATGATATGCTCTACAAAGTTACGTAATTGGGATAAAATCAATTGAGAAAGAAACCCTCTTTTCGAAGGAGCTATCTCCTCAATACTCTTGCAGATTGTTTTATCAATGACCAAAATTTGACGTTCTATCTGACAATGTGTAGCCACCGCACCCGATACCATTACTTTTCCTTTAATTGACAAACAATATTCTATAAACGCAATTTTATTTTGTTAAAGTCCAAGTTTACAATGTTATCCCGTTAGAAAAACAGAATAATGTTCGAATAGCAGCCTATCAATCTGATGTAAATAGAAAGATTGATGAAATCTAATTGAGGAAAACAAACCCAAGCACTAATGGTATCATTGAATCCCGAGAACCTTTCCAGGCAGTGCGTTGACTACTCCAGCATTGTGTTCCGGCACCTTTGAATGAAGCTGTTAGCACTTCTTCAGCCAGTCCTTCCCCCAAAATGTATTTTTTACCGTTTCATCGATGAAACGGTTTACAGCCGCTGGGAATGATTCTTGTGGCCGGACCACTTGGGCAGATCATCCTGTATTTCAATCACTCTTGACCCATAAAAAAGATGACAGGTCGGCTTGAATGGCTCCGGCACCTCGGCGGGATACCCGAAATCAAATAGAGATGGAAAAGCGAGCCACATTCTGCGTCCCTCATCTGCAATTGGGGTGCCACATTTACCGCAACGGACTTTACAGGGGAGAATACGCTCTGCCCTGTTTTGTTCACTGTTATAAAAAATCAGATCTTCTAAACCAGCCGTGAATCTTACATGGTGTTTGTGGAAAATAGCAGCCCACTGCATAGGGGCTCCATGTAGCCTCTGACAAGTTGTGCAATGGCAAATCTTGGCATCCACTGGGTCGGCGCTCACCTCATATTGGACGGCACCACAGAAGCATGAGGCTTGGTACTTGGCAACAAATCCTGTGTCTTCCAGGAACGCATATTCGGGGCCGAATTTATTTTCCATAATCAACACTTATTCTGTTTGTTAAATTTACCTGTACGGGTGTTTCATCGATGAAACAGTTTATTGTAAAAATCATCGTCCTGCATCGTCCAGACGAAGTCTGTTTTTATGGAGCCCAGCGAATTAAAAACCTGTTAAATTTGATATTAACGTCTTCATTCAAGACACACCGTCAAAAGCAACGCACACCATGCAATTATACAGCCACAAGGTAGCATATAACTTAATCCTAAGAATTTGACTCGGCTACTTATTCCGAAGACATCGATCCCGAAAGGACTAACCTCGCTTTTGCCCTCCAATGCTTCCCATTTTGTCTTAAGATCCTCAATAAACTTATGACTAATATGAATTAC
>NZ_KB892953.1 GCF_000373985.1 Desulfobacter curvatus DSM 3379 | reverse complement strand
GAACAGCAAAGCCATAAGGACAGAACGGGATTATTTTGTACGTAATAGGCACCGTCTTGCTTTCCCAACGGTAAAGGCATTGCATCTGCCGATTGGCAGTGGTGCGATTGAAAGTTCGATTCGAAGAGTTGTCAATTTGAGACTCAAAGGTCCCTGCATTTTTTGGTATAAGGAAAATGCGGAGAAAATGCTCATGCTGCGCTCATACTATAAATCAGGACGATGGAACTGTCTGAAACAAATGGCCAATTCACATATTTCATTGTTAGCTGCATAACCGTGAAAATGGGAATGCGCCCAAACCGAATAACCGTGAAAACGAACCTAATATTTCAGGCCGGCTTTATACTCTTCGTATGAGGTAATATCCTGGTTAGGCCCGCTGGAAGGATACCCATCTTTTAGTGCCTGACTCTGGGTGCTGATGTCATAAATGCCCCGGTAAAAATTATCTGCTGTAATAAAACTGCTTGTTGCACAACCGGCAACACAAGCCATTAAAAGAATCATCAAAATGCTTATTTTTAGAAAGGAACGCATCTCAGAGACCTCTTAAATATAATTTTCTTTCCTGGGCCTTGAATAAAAAACAAAAAAAATAGCCTCATCTATTTCCCATACCCGCAGGTGTAAGATTCGCTATGCAAGAAACAAAGAAAAAACACACTATATTATTCTGGGACCGGAACGCGCAAAGCCTGTTCAACAATGCCCTGAAATATATTATAAACATCCTGATCCTTTATATTATCTTAATTTTAGGAATCGGGCTTTTCCGAACCCTGTCTTCCCTACAAAATCTCTTGGAGCAGGAAAACGTTGGACTCCAGCTTTCTGAACGGGTCGGATATCCTCAGTTATCTGGTTATGATAGAGCTTTTCCGTGGTTTCATTGAATACTTCAAGGTGCGTCGCTGCGACTGCACAGCATGATTGATCTATCCATTATTTTCGTGGTCCGAGAACTCATCATCAAACTTTACGAGCACGACACGGCCACTGAGGGTAGCCTAACCCAGTTCGGCGTTCTTCTTTTATGCATGGGTATCATCCGCACCTCGGCTGTCTGCTTCAGCCCTGCAAATGAAAAATAACAGGGCCGGGATTCCCCCTCTCCGCCACCTTTTCCTCGCCAATGGGTGATGAGTTGCGGGGAATCCGCCCAACCATTTGAAGCCTTTTTTACTCTTTTTCCAACGTAAATTTGGAAATTAACTGATTAAGGTTCTCGGCAAGTTTGGACAATGCACCTGCGCTGTCATTGACCTGGAGGCTACCCGTCTTGATTTCGGCAGACGCCTGGCTGACCTGATGAATATTCTGGCTGACTTCACGAGTCACTGCGGAAGCCTGGTTAACATTATCGTTCACCTCCTGAACCCCGAGCCCAGCCTGGCTTACATTGTTGGAAATTTCTTGGGTGGTGGCGGTCTGCTCTTCAATGGCCGCAGCCACAGATGTCACGATGGTGTTAATCTCATTGATAACTTCAACAATTTCATTAATGGCGGTCACGGAGTCTCCGGTACTCATCTGCACCTCCCCAATCCGCTGACCGATTTCTTTAGTAGCTTCGGCTGTTTGATGGGCAAGTGCCTTAATTTCTGCAGCCACTACGGCAAATCCTTTTCCTGCCTCCCCTGCCCTGGCAGCTTCAATGGTTGCGTTAAGAGCCAAAAGATTGGTTTGTTCAGAGATATCGGCGATGGTTTCGGTTACTCTGCTGATCTGGGATGCAGCTTCTCCTAGTTGATTGACTTTTGTTGAAACCTCTTCTGCCTTTTTCACGGCATTAATGGTTGTCTGACTGCCTTTAGATGTATTAGCTGCAATTTCAGAAATGGTGGAAGACATTTCTTCAGTAGCGGCAACAACGGTTTGGAGATTGGCCGCGGCTTGTTCGGTTGCAGCAGCCACACCATTCATATTCACAGTCATTTCTTCTGAAGCAGCAGCCACGCTGTTCGCCTTTTCCGAGGTAGCCTCTGAATTAGAGGCCATCTGTTCTGAAATGGCAGAAAGTTCCGTAGATGATGACGTCAAAGTATAAACACCGCCAGTGATTTCTTTAAGCATATTCGTCAGATTCTGGGTCATTTTTTTCATGCTTGCATATACGCCGGTCAGCTTTTCAGCATCACCCGTAAATTGGATAGTTAAATCCCCTTCTGAAATGCTATCGGCAATACGCGCAATCTCCAATGGTTCTCCACCCAGTTGAACCATAAGTTCTTTTACAAACCAGAGAACCCCAGCCAACACAAGTATGAAGGCAATTACACCCACGATAAATATCAGATTCCTAATATGTTTGGATGTTTCCAAAAATTCGTCCCGATTTTGGGTAACGCAGACACGCCACCCTGTGGATTTGACCAAAGCGAATCCGGCGATTTTATCCACGCCTTCAAAAGTATAGTCAAGCACACCAATTTCATTAGCCAGTATGTACCTGGCAGCCTCCTTCATTCCGTTGGTTTGAGTCATATTAGTCTTAAAAATAAGATCGGGATTGGGATGGGCGATAAAAATGCCTTTCTGATCAGTTACAAAAGGATACCCGGTTTTCCCCAATTTGGCCTGGGTGATATGGTTGCTTAACTCATCAAGTTTGATTCCAGACACAAAGGCCCCTGTAAATGTCCCCCCTGCCGTTTTTAAGGGGATGGCTATTATGATAATTGGAAGGCCCGAAAATGATGATAGAATAGGCTCACTTATACTGATATTTCCTTTTTTAGCGTCGATAAAATATTGCCGTTCCGCCAAAGAGCGAATTTTAGCTTTCCCGTCATAGCTGTCCGCAATGATATTGCCGTCTTTATCTGAAACCCTAAGGCTTTCATATTTGATTCCGACGTCGGCATAAACGTCAGCAAGAAAGTTTTCTAAGGAATTTAGCTCCGATTCCGCAGAATCCATTCCTGAATCAAACACTTTAGAGGCGGCCTGTATTACCACAGGCGTTTTAGCCAAGGACAAAGCAAAGTATTTTTCTTGGCTGACAACCTCTTCTGCCAGCATGGCCAAGTCTTTGGCGACTTGAATGGATTGGGATTTAAATATTTCAGTGATGGCATTTGAGGATTTATTTATCGAAAAATATCCAGAAATAACCAAGGGGAGCATGGCGGATAGAATACTTCCAATTAGGAGTTTGGACTTGAACGTCATTCTCACAATTCCTTTCGCTTATAGATTTAATGAATCAATTTTATCAAGAAACCCTAACTAAAAAGCAAAAAATATACCTTTGCCAATTAAAAATCAGATATTCAATCTTATTTTACGGCATTACGATTTAAAAGACTTGTGGAAATTTATTCATAAATTCCTCGGATTTGAGGCTAATATCGACCATTCCAGTTCCCTAAAAGCAAAATGATTCTCAAAATCGCGTCTTTATAGTCGCACGAATGCTCATTTTTAATATTTCGCATAGGCTTTCTCGTGATTGCCGGAAACTATGTGAAAAGCTCATGGATATGATTCAGCCCATGAACATTACCTTTGGAATGGAAACCAGGCCCAATGACCTTGATCATTCAATATTTGAAAAGCGGATAAACAGCGGGCTTACCAGTGCTCGGCGTGGAAAGCGGGTCAAAGAGCATACTGGATGGGCTTAACAAGGAAGCGAAGGTAAATGTAAGAGAAGACGCAATAAAGCTATGCAGGAAGCAGATGCGGTAAATCTTTTTTTACAGGCTGGTTTGAGTTCATTGTCATCGTTCGTTTTGGGTATTAGGCCCTTATCATTCTGATAATCTGACATTTCATCATAAAAATATTTCCAAAAGAGCAGACTACCTCAGAAACAAGGTCTGTTTTTTTTGTATGGAAGACCAACACGGACTGTCCCTGTTCGTCCTCATGTCAGGTGAGTTATAAAAATTAAAAATACTGGGTGCCCACCAGATCGTTTCCCGCCAGGGAAAGGATTTTGTTCAACGCATCCGTAAAGCTTATGTCAGACTGTTTTTCCCCGCCAAAGACAGCATTCTGCACCTTGAGTCCGAACTCATCGTCTTTTCGTACGGTCAAACGTACCGATCCTGATGCGAAGCTACCGTTTTTCAGGACTACGTCCTCGTCCCCATCCACAATACCGATGACCGGAATATCGAATCTTGATAGTATATCCGCAGCCACCACCGTGGTGTCGTCTCCTACGGTGACAACCCCGCTTGCTTCGTTAGCAAGTTGATACACATGCATGCCTGCATGATCTATAAACACCATACCGCGGCCGTTACTTTTTACCATGCGCCGGGAGAGACAGGTACGACGGATAGTAGGGGTTGAAGCTAATTTGGCCGATTTCAGGTCAACACCGCCCAGCCGGTCCAGCTTTTCAATGCCGTGGGTCTTGACATCTACCCCCTTGATGTCGCAGAGGTGACCGTTTTGGCAGGCCATTACCACTTCGGTTCCTAAGGCCAGGCCCACCATGATCCCGTTCACCAATACAAAATCGCCTGGTTCCGCCGTTGTCATGCGGCGGTAAATTTTGCCGTTTTCGCTCCACACCGAGGGTTCGAGCTCAATTTTTTCCCTTTGGGAAAGGCCTAACCGGGTCAGGGTATCAATAATAAAAGAGGAACACCCTGACTGCCATTCCACCCCAAAAGGCCCCGCACACTCCACCTGAACCACCGGGGTGTTGACCCTGGCGCGGTCAACCACCATGCCGCCAAAAACAAGTCCTGACTCAACCGACTTGCCGTAGTTAACAATGATTACCATGTCCGTGGCCTGGGACAGTTCCTTGAGGCATGCGCCCGGCATCTGGTCCCAGAACTCAATGCCGTTAAGGCCACTGTCGAAAACGGCTGTCCGGCCCATGGTCCCTGCCAAGACGCAACGAACGGTGCCAAGGGGTTCAAGAACATTGATCACCCTTTGAGCCCAGCCGGAATCAAACACTTCGGGGCCGTGAAAAAGTAACCCGATCATCAATTCACCCTGAACAATTTTTTATAACCCCCATGTCCTAGCGGACACAACGAAGCATGAAACACTTGCAAATTTTGAAAAATGGTCATAGCTATCAAATTTTTTTTTCGACCAAGAAAATATAAGGAGATAGCCATGACCAAGAGATCAAAAAATAACACATTAATCCAAATCGTTCACCCAATTTGTTGTGGTTTGGATGTCCATAAAGACAAAATTTCGGCCTGTTTAATTACGGTTGATGATAATGGGAAAGAACAGCATGAGATTCGAGAGT
>NZ_KB892952.1 GCF_000373985.1 Desulfobacter curvatus DSM 3379 | reverse complement strand
AACCGGTTTTTTCCTTGACTTATCCTGGAACGAAGTTACAAATTTTTGGGGGTAAGGGTAAAAATACAATGTATGAGACGACAATTACCGATCCTAAAATCCATTTAATGTGGTTTAACAGGCGTCAATTACAATGAAGGATTGAGTCAGTCTGCTAAATGTAAAGATCGTAACAAAAACGGAACAGAATTTATGCACTCAAAAAGCATTTATTGATATAAAAAAACCGGACAAGATAATTGACGCGAACCGGACAAAGTAATTGACATTTGATAAGTAAAAACCTGAGTTAAATTCGGATATGTAGAAAGCATACCCATTTTCACCCTTTTCTATTGTCGGGTAAGTTAGAGATGAAAGAGCAATAACAACTGTTACGATCGATACAGGAAATTTAAATTTCCATTAATTATGAGGGCAAATGTAACCAAATAGCCTATATTTGAAAACCAAGCAAATACTCCGTAAAAGGCTGATGCCCAACCTAAAAAGTATACTTGATATCCTATGTAAATACCACTTGGCTCATGCAGAGGACTCACCCCGATGAAGGCCTGAACGGTGCCTGGGCCGAACGGTCCGGGTAAATGATTGCGACAAATAGGCGGTGTGCACTTGTGAACAGAAAGCCACAGCAGATGGAACTGTTTCTATCGTCATAACTTGCCGAAAGTATGGGAAACAATAACCGGTTAATGGAGATGGTCCTTGAACGCAACAACATTATCCGGGCATGGAAACAGGTGACCTGGTTCGCATAGGATAAGCAGGGACAATATTGTCAAAGATCAAAAATTTACATTTACCGAGCAAGCAAAAAACTAACCGGACATCACTGTTCATTAATGCTTAATAGCCCGGAGGTAAATGCTTAAACAGACGATATTGATTGCCGGTCTCATCAATATATTTTCCTGTGTCACCTTGCTGGGCAGCATCAATATCGGCAACCGGTAGCCGGACAACCTGAACAGTGAAAAGATCCTTGCCTTCATGGCGATACAGGGTCCTGCGGAATGTTTCATAGTAGGGTGTTACGGCAAGGGATCCACCATAAAAACCTGTATTGCAGATGACCACATTGCAAAAAATCGTCTTTGATAGTGAATCAGCCAAGTGATAAAATGAATCAACATCACGATTATAAGCCAGGACAAAAAGGTGGTGAATTTTTCCCCGGTAAACCATATATCGTTCCACGTCCATAAAATCATAACAGATGCAGACACCAATGCGACCGAATCGACCTGCGTCAAACAACCAGATGGTTTGGTCGGCTTTGAAAGCAAACCCAGAATCCCCGATACCAATTTCTTCGCCAGGAGCAATATAAGTTTTCCCGAAATAAAATGTACTGCATCGTTCACTGGACTTTTTTTCCGGCCATCTCTGGGGAACGATGACCAGGGCTTGATTTCTTACGATGCTGTTTGCATGATCCATGGTATAATCCATACCGGCTATAACTATAGAGCCTATTTTTCTGCACAGTGCCAGCAATCGGCTTCGAAAGCAAAGCGGCACAGCCAGTTCGGGAAGAATGATAAATTGCGGTGGTACATCCATTTCAGAAAGAATATGGAATCCATGTCTGATTTCTCTCCAGGCATGGTCAGACTCAGCAGGCGTCATTTTTGGATAATTCTGCCATGCAATTTCGGCATTTGTGGTTGTTTGAATCAGACCGAGCTGCAGATAATCAGTCAGTGACTTTTCCGTTTCGGGCATATTATTCTCCAATATCAGTTATCCAGTCCGCTCGTGTAAAGTGCTCCAATTGAACAGGTACAATCTGCCTTGGGATACTGCGTTGAAGGGTTAGTTGATATTTTCCCAACATCTGTCTGGCTTTTTGGATATAGGATTGGAACATGTTTAAATTCATGATTTGCGGCGGATAACGTACCGTATCGTCATCACACCCTGCTGACACAGAAGGCTCAGTCAATGCTGTCTCCAGTTGACCGGGAAGCAAACAGGCCTCCAGGATTCCATGGGTCCAGGATGAAAATGGGATGTTTCGCATTCGGGTTCGCACCAAAGGAAAGTACTGCCATTCATGCCCGTGTACATTCCATGCTGCCGGCCAGTCAAATGAATGGCTTACCAGTCCCAGCAGTAACATACCAAGGCCCCGGATCATGGCAATTTCAGGAGAGGGTTTGGCAATCGGTGACAGATTAAATCTGTAACGATAGTCGTCAACCCGATCGGCTGCCCTTAATTGCAGGAGAAACGGCTCCTCACTTATCTGGTCTCGCCAGTGTTCCCAAGTCAAAACGGTATTCCTTTCTTTTGTCCATTTTTCTGGAACAAGAATATTCAAGGGGTGCATGGGATAGTCACCGTTTCCATCGCCCTGAACAAAGGTTTTCACTTTTCCCGCTATTTGATCAGCAAGTTCAAGTGCCGTCCATTCGGTGACCCGTGGATCATAAACGTTTTCCTTGTATTTCTGACGAATCCACCAAACCCACTTTTCAAGGGGTATCCATGGCTCATCACTGTTTTTTTGCATGATCCTGAATATTTTTTCTTCACCTGGGGTGATTGCCGAACCACGTTTGTATTTATATTGAACAGGGTCAGTCCCCTGAAGCAGTTCATACAACCATCCAGCACGCTCTTCTTTTGTGAAGACTTCCTTCACCAGGCATGCATCAATTATTGTTTCTGTTTTGACTTCTCGCGTTACATTATGGGGGTAACGAAATAACAGGGGGCAAGTGCAGGGCTCATTAACCCCCAGTTTACAGACCGCAGCTTTCCATATTGGCCCCGGGCTTGTTTTAATGAGGGAATTGAGCCTTGTTTCGGCCCACCATGCCCATGCTGAAAGAGGGATTAATGTCTCTGCCGCCCATTTTTCCGGTGACACGGACCAGTCAATAGCTTTGCAGTTTGCTGCAAGACGTTGCATTAAGCGGAAATCACTTTCAGTTATCAGTTCGTTCTCCGCCTCCTTAAGATACAAAAGAGCACTGCCAAAACCGCATTGCATCAAGTTCAAGGAATTGCGTTCATACCATGTGGGCTCTGCATCTTCCGGCAAGGTGACCGGTTGTCTTAACAGTGTTTGCAAATAGGAATATGCTGCCTTACGCCGATAGATTAAATGATCTTTATGAGACATGTTGACAGCACACTGGACAGCCTGATTGGCCATAAGGCGACAGATTATAGCCCTTATATGGCCAGCCCCTACCGGGTCGTGTTTCGATACTTGCTCAAGTTCTTTATGAATTAATGTCAGGTCGGTATGTCCGGAAAACCGACAATATTCCAGCAGATAAACCCAGAGGTTAAGTTTCTCTCGATGATTGCGAAGCGCTTTCAACAGTATCAGAAAGATGTGCATCTGACTTTTGTGTTGCTTATTGGTATTTGCAGATAAAAGCTGTTGATGCCTTTTTTCAAGGCATTCAATTTCTTGCTGCAACTCCTGGATGCGTTTGCGTGTTGCAACTGCGTCATTTGTTTTCTGACGAAGCCCCTGTAAACGCTTACAAAGATCAGTCTCATCCTTTTTTGTTTCAAAAAGACGACGTTCAATCAGGCACAGGTTCGCCTGGTTTCCTAAGACTTCCTGGGGCAAAGACCATGCAAGTTTGCGGGCAATGCTGTCTATCTGAAAATCATAACTGCCGACAGTGCCTGATTCTCGGCCAAGCAACAGGTTTTCCATTTCATTAATGTACAATATTTTTTCCCGTTGCTGCAAAAGATCAAAATTCAGATCCTTTATACTGGTTACCATCCTCAGGCTCCTGATTAGTTCTGGGAGCGGATTGGTATTGTCCAGGAGCGCATCTTCAGTGGCCTGGTGCCTGGATTCCTCATTCAGAATTCCAGATTGACTTGTTCGCCGCCGGGAAATTCGATATTGAGAAAGGGATTGCGGCTCAATGGATTTCCAATCCAGTGTGGTTCCGCAGCCATAATTATCTAAGAGCGTCTGGTATTCTTCCATCCAGTTAACCAAACTTGAAAAATCGCGGGAAAGAAAACAATGTTCAGAACCAAAACGAAAGTGAGCGATATTTTTTTTTCGGAGATCATGAGCCGAAACAGACCCGGGAACAATACGATGTTCTGCTATATCCCGTTCCACCGCCATGAGCGCGACATTTTGTAAGAAATCTGCCACTGCCAGGCCCGCAGGCATAGTGGTTAGGGCACATTTTTCCGAGTCAGAGGTACTTCCCGCCGGCGGATTGGTCCAGCACTTCGGATCAATTCTGAACTGTAGAAGCTGGGAAGCGAGTTGATGAATCTGGGGTTGAAATTCCGGTGAAAAGGCAGAAAGATTGTCTGCCACAGTAGCGATACTTCCTCCGGACGAGCAGTTGTTAAAGGAGAGCTTGGCCATGTACACTTTGTTATTTTTTACCGTGGGCCAGTACTTTTCCTCCAGGTAGGGAAGTCGTTGATTGTCTGCTATATAACGCTCCTGCTCAAGCACGTTACGTTCAGGTTCTTCAAAGTTTTCAGGATGTAACAATCCGGACATTGCTCTAGCAGTAAGAAAAATATGGCGCTGATACAGTGACCAGGCTGCCAGAGAATTTCGATAGAGGCGTCCACTGGAGTGTCTGTAGCCACCGTTTCTGATGACAACGGTGTCATTTTTTTTCTCACTCCGGGAGGATCTATGGAGACGACCGCCATAGCTCCATGGAGGCATCCGACAGTCCAGGCCAGGACCTATAACGTTCAAAAAGGCAATCCAGGCCACCTGATCGCGAACAGAAATATCATAAATGAGCCCTGTCTGCTTACCATTTTTGCTGGCATGGGAAGGCTGCGGAAGGGGGCGAACAGCATCTGTCTTGTATGTTAATTCTTTGAATTTATGTGCAATTGCATCTAATTCTTCCTGAAGATTCGCTTCAAAACAGGAAAGTCGGTAATCGTCAATCCAAGTGTGAATTGATCGTGTATAACGCTGATATTTCAACCATGCCCAGTACAGATTTTGAGGACAGGTCAATAAGGTTGTCAGGGAATAGCTGGTATTTGACACCGTCATAGGATTACCTCATTTTTGATATATTTGGTATCAGGCATGGTATTCTTTCTCAATTTCAATTTGTTCTACAAATATTTAGCATACCATGCCGGGTACGTCTATTTTGATGATTCAATCAGATAGACTCCTCTTACATAGAGCCACGTGTCCCTTCGGCAAGCATGCGTATAGATTTTTAGTACCTAAAGAATGCAATCCATAAACAATAATTGTTGTAGAAATATTTTAAATTTATTGATTTTATAGTATGATATCATCATTTTGATTGCTTTAGATAGGAGCACCGATATGATGAGACGTTTCNATACCCAATTTACTGAAAAAAATCTGACGGGCAACGCTGGCTTGGTTAATCTTGGTAAATTCTCAGAAAAATTGGGTCTGCCCAAGATTTTGAGTGATCACCTAACAATCAAACGTGGAGATAGTGCGGAATACCAAGTCTCAGATGTTGTGATGTTGCTTGTTTTTGGAGTTCTT
>NZ_KB892951.1 GCF_000373985.1 Desulfobacter curvatus DSM 3379 | reverse complement strand
AAGGGCGAAACGGCTATCTCTCTCAACGCCATCATAGCGGAAGAGGAATTTTGCCCGAACGTCTAAAAGCATTAACCATTATTCATAATTTTACATTGAAACGATTTGACGGTACCACTGCGGCGAATCGATTATTTGGTAAAGAGTTTCCAGATCTTTTTGAATGGATTGTTCATAAAATGGATGATTTACCTTTGCCACGGCAGTATAAAAATACTGTCCCAAATAACTATTTGAAATTACAAACTGTCCCGGCTTAAACCGGTAGCCGAATAAGGTATCCCGGGCCTTGATTGCGCGTAAATTTGGCAAGAAATGGAAAGACCATATAAAAAGTAAATTCAAGAGATATTGTCCATGCTGCGCCGGTGATGAATGTTGAAGATGTCGGAGCCGTGCCGAGATTAGAAAAAAATATGTAGATTACATCTGCAGCTCTGAATTGATCCCGTCCCACTGAAATGGATAAAAAAAATATGAATAGAAATAGAGGGAAAATACGCAAAAATCTATTGTGCATAAACTTCCCGTATTGTATGTTGCCCCCCTTGTAAGAAATTGTCATGAACATAAATCCCGATAGTACAAAAAAAAGAGCTATGCCCGTGTGACCTTCGGTGATTAATCCAAAACCGGCTAATTGCGGATGTGGCTTCCAGTTTCCAAAAAAATCATGAAATATATGAAAGGCAAAGATCATGCTTGCTGCAAGAAACCGCAAATGGTCAAGCCGTGGTATGTATGATATGTTTTTGCTTAGCATTTTGTTTTTTTGTCATTAATTTTTTTTAGGTTTCTTGAGCAATGTTTTTGTATAATTTAAGTTTTGGTTTTTTTTGTTCCATATTTCAATTAATTTACGGTCGCTTTTACCGAGAACGAGAAGATTGTGAAGAAAAAAACTGATGGAGAAAAAGCTTATTCAGTTTGTGTTTACCTCCCGCTTTGATAGGGATCCATAAAAATTAAAAAATAGGTTTAGGAAAAATTTTTATTGGACATTAAGATAACAGCTTTTGAAAGTCAACTTTCTTCTCTTGGGTATCAAGTTTTTTTATGAAAACACAAACCACCTATCGAGATACTTAGATGGTATGTATTTTCTTGCCGGATGAAAATGAAAAAATATTAATTTTAAATTTGCTAACTTCTATCCAAGAATACAAAATACAAAGGTTTTTGACCTATCCAAAACTATGTTTTTATAGAGAGGTTTTTAACCAATTTGAAGTTTGCTCTTTTGGTCGGCTTATTAAGATGATACAAAGAGTTGCATATTCTGTTTGGAGGGCGTAAAGCTATGGGCCTAATAGTTATCACCATACTTTTGCTTCATAGGCTGCAAAAATAAATTAGAAGAAAACCCATTAGAAGAAAACCCATAGAAAATACGTCCAAATTTATTAAAGGTTGATGGGTTGAGGTGCATCTTGTTCCAATGAAAATTAAGTTATCCAAAAATTTTCTTTTAACGCTTGCCGTTGATATTCTGATCCTGACAGTAAGTTATTACATAGGATATTGGGTCCGTTACGATTTTGACCTCCCGGATTGGGCCCGTCAAATGTTCTTTGAGACCTTTGCCTATGTGGTGATGTTTAAGCTGGTCTGTTTGTATCTTTTTGACCTTTATCGGGGGATGTGGCGGTATACCAGCCTGAAAGACATCCTTGATATCGTTAAGGCTTCTGCCATAGCTACACTTTTTATTGTTGTAACTGCACTATTTGTATTCCGGCTTAAACATTTTTCCAGATCCGTGTTTGTTATTGACTGGTGTTTTTCTATGATTGGACTCACGAGCGTTCGGGTTTTCACTCGGTTGTGTTTTGAGAAGTTTTCCGAAGATGTCGGGCCGAAGGCCATCTGTTTTGCTTTCAAGAAAATTTTCAGCAAAAAACTGGGACAAAAAGGCCGTCGAATGATCATTATAGGGGCTGGGGACTGCGGTCAGAGAATCTGTCGTGAATTCAAAGAAAATCCCAACGTGAAATCCCATGTGATAGGTTTCTTGGATGATGACAAGACTAAGATTGGAAGAAAAATCCATGGTGTTTCCGTGCTCAACCGCATTGATAATCTTGAGCACACAATACGGTCAAAATCCGTTGATGAAGTTATTATTGCTGTTCCGAATGCCGGTGCCCTCCGAATGCGTCAGATCGTTTCCCAATGTCGTCAGGCTGGAATCGAATTTAAAACTGTTCCTGATATGGGAGAGTTGATTGATGGTAAAATTACTTTAAATGCAATACGTAATGTCGAATACAGGGATCTTTTGGGACGTCAGCCCGTGAGTCTGGATCAAGAGAGTATAGGGCGTTACCTAGGAAGTAAAATTGTAATGGTCACAGGTGCCGGTGGCTCCATTGGAATAGGCTTGTGCCGACAGATTTGCAGGTACAAACCTGAGCAGTTAATCCTTTTTGAACGTGCCGAAAGTCCTTTATTTGAGATTGATCTGGAACTGAAAAGGAATTTTCCCGATATTGATGTAGTGCCTATTTTGGGAGATATTCAAAACTTAGGGGAAGTGATCAATATTTTTTCTCAATCCAGGCCTGAAATCGTTTTTCATGCAGCCGCTTATAAACATGTTCCTATGCTTGAAGTCCATCCTTGGAAGGCCGTTGAAAATAATATTGTCGGGACTTGTAATCTTATCGAAGCCGCCCGAACTTTTCAATGCGAGCGTTTTGTTTTTGTTTCAACAGATAAGGCTGTCAATCCTACCAACGTCATGGGTGCAAGCAAGCGATTTGGTGAACTATTAATCCAGCGTGAAAATGACAATTCAGATAAAGATACTTGGTTTATGACCGTTAGGTTCGGCAATGTTATCGGCAGTGTAGGAAGCGTTGTGCCTCTTTTTAAAAAGCAGATAAAAGAGGGGGGGCCAGTGACGGTTACTCATCCTGAAATGATTCGTTATTTCATGCTTATCCCTGAAGCTTGTCAGCTAATTCTTCAGGCTGGTGCTATGGGTAGAGGAGGTGAGATTTTTATTCTTGAAATGGGTGAGCAGATAAGTATTGATGCAATGGCAAGGGATTTAATCCGCTTCTCTGGATTTGAACCGGATGTGGATATAAAAATTGAATACACGGGGCTGAGGATTGGAGAGAAACTTTATGAAGAGTTGATTACAGCCCAGGAAAATGTTGTACCTACAACCCATAAAAAAATAATGGTACTCAATAGTAGCCCATTTGACACCAAATCTTTAGATGTAGATCTGATTCGTCTGAAAGAATCAGCTGCCGCAAGGGATCACAGGGCAATTAGGGAGCTGTTGAAGCATAGTATCCCTGAGTATCAACCATTTGATTATCAAAGTGTTGGAGAAAATGTTATTCTATCAGCAGTATGAGCCCTTTATTTTTTTTTCATGGTTGTACAGAGCAAACACCTTAATTTCTCAAAAAAAATGAAAACAATCCTTATTACCGGCGCTTCAGGCTTTGTAGGTTCTGCCCTATTGAAACAATTGAATGATTTAGGCTTTTATCATATTGTCGCTGGTTTGCGGCGGGATTTGCCTGATATGCCTGCTGGAATTGACGGTTGCTATATAGGTGATATAGGAAACGAAAATGATTGGGGAGAAACGCTCTCAAATGTTGATATTGTTATTCATACCGCGGCCCGTAACCATGTAATGAATGAGAAAGTGACTGACTCTTTAGCAGAATTTCGTCAAGTTAATGTTGACGGAACTTTTAACCTGGCAAAACAGGCTGCGTTTGCCGGTGTAAAAAGGTTTATCTTTATCAGTTCACTCAAAGTTAACGGCGAAACAAACCCGTTGAAATCATCACTGACTGAGGCTGATCCCTGTAACCCCAAAGAGCCATATGCTGTCTCAAAATATGAAGCCGAACAGGGGTTGAAGAAAATTGCTGTGGAAACCGGTCTGGAAATTGTCATTGTTCGGCCCCCTTTAATTTATGGTCCAGGTGTTAAGGGGAATTTTTTATCTATGATCCAGTGGGTTTCCAAAGGTATTCCGCTGCCGTTGGGAGCTGTTTTTAACCAGCGAAGTTTTATTGCTATAGATAATTTTGTTGATTTTATAACCCACTGTATTGATCATCCTGCTGCGGCAAACCAAGTTTTTCTGGTTTCTGACGGGCAAGATTTGTCCACCACAGAGCTTTTACGGCGTGTTGGGCAAGAATTGAACAGATCTGCCCGATTGATACCTGTACCCGCCGGTTTGTTGGTATTTTGTTTGTCATTATTGGGAAAGCAGGCTGTTGGTCAACGTTTATTAGGGTCTTTACACATTGACATCAGTAAAGCGCATGATTTATTGAACTGGAATCCACCGATCTGTGTTGATGAGGGGATCAAACGTTGTGTGGCGGATATACAAACGATTGAGGCCCCAGCAGAACATAAAGTTTTACGTTTTTTCGACATTGTATTTTCAGCAGTGGGGCTAATTTTGACTTCCCCGCTTCTTCTGGTCCTGACAATTCTTGGTATATTGGATACGGGGTCACCGATTTTCCGGCAGGAACGAGTCGGTAAAAATAAAAAATATTTCGTATTGGTTAAATTTCGTACTATGCAGCTGGATACCGAATCGGTTGCCAGCCATTTAGCCAATACCTCCTCCATAACAAGGTTTGGGTATTTTTTACGCCGTGCCAAACTGGATGAACTGCCTCAGATGTGGAACGTTTTAAAAGGTGACATGAGTTTGGTTGGTCCTCGCCCCTGTTTGTTTAGTCAGGATGAATTGATTCAGGAACGCAGCGTCCGAAACGTTTTTGATGGCCTACCCGGAATTACGGGGCTTGCCCAGGTGAACGGTATTGATATGTCAACACCGAAACTATTGGCTCAAACAGATCAAAAGATGCTGGAATCCTTGTCGTTAAAAGCTTACTTTCGCTATATTTTTATGACGATTGCAGGTAAAGGAGCCGGTGATCGGGTGAAAAATTGATTCTTTTACAGGCGGGAAAATAAATATGGTGCAAAAATATGTTGAAAAAATTTTATTCAACCGCTGGGTGGCTTTTTTCCATGATCTGTTGTGGGTGCCGGTAGCAATAGTAACAGCATATTGGTTTCGGTTTGATTTTCATGAAATTCCAGGCTACTATCTTGATGGTTTCTGTCATGTCATCTGGCTGGCACTCCCTGTTTATGGCGTGTCTTTTTTTACATTCGGTCTGTACCGTGGTATTTGGCGCTTTGCTTCTATCCCGGATTTATAGTTCCGGTCATATGACTTGATACTTTGGCCCAAATCGTGTAGTATAGTCGCACCCGAAGTTTACCCAGGAGACAGAGTAACTATTCCAGTTGCCTCGATTCTCAATTTTGTTCATCAAGAGCAGCATCGTCCCGCCAAAAGGCATCTTCAATATCACGAGTTTTCCTTATTAACCCAGCGCAGGTCTTGGCGGTAACCTTGCCAAACGCACTTTCAAGCTGCTGAATTAAATTATTCATTGTAAAATCACAATTGCGGCCAATTTCATTTTTCACAATGCCCCAACATGTCTCTATTGGTTGTA
>NZ_KB892950.1 GCF_000373985.1 Desulfobacter curvatus DSM 3379 | reverse complement strand
GTGGGTGAACTCACACACATCCACGTTACATTATCAAAAGACCTGCAGAGTGTCTATTATAATTTTGCGACAAAATAATTTTAGATGTCGCTCCGCCCCCCTGATATCATTGATAATAAATTTTGATGCGTCAGCGCTGGCCGATCTGTCGAACAGTTGACGATTTATGAAGCATTACATATAGTCCTCAAAAAGGGATGTTTTTGAGGACTATATGTAATGAAAAAACATTCTATAGAGCATATTCACGGATAAATATGGGTGCTACCCTAAAGAAAAAAAAGGGCTTGATGATAAGATGGGCCACCTATGTGACTGCTAAATATAGAATGCTGTCAAAGCCCTTCAATTACAGCATTATTATGTAATCAATCAAAATATCGACAGAAAGTGGTCGAAGTTATGATCACCCCCCCCAAATTTTAATGCGTTTGCCCTAGTCAACGCAATATGCCGAATTACTGGAAATTTTTTTTAGCCCAAACCCTTTGCGTATTTTGCTCTCATCCTCAAACCAGGCCGCGTGGAAGACACGTCGAGATCCTTGTTGCCGCAGCAGGATGAACGCATAGGCTGCGGGTCAACAGTCCACTGGGGAATATAGTGCCTGGAGAAGCTGGCTGTCATTGATTTCTACGAACGTGACAGACAGGCCGTCAGATTCCGGCATTTGATGAATGGTATTGATCTTTTCAAATTGATCTTGACAGTATTAGGCGAGGAGTATATGTTTTTAACATTTGGAAATTTCGATACTTTCTTTAGCAAAAAGCAAGTTCTTATGCCGTATTCCACAAAGGGTCAGCGTCGCCGAACACAATGCTCATGAAGCATGGTTAATTTCGGACGAGTGATGACATTTTGTTCCCATGATGTAAGACGAATGCAGGACATGATTGATTGTTTCCTTTGCCCTGTTATTGGCTGTTCGTTCATCTGGTGGAGGAGATGGCGCGCCTGAAAAGGAGTATTTTCTTAACCATGAAAAAAGAAGATTATCGCCTTCTAATAGAATATTCGCCGGATACGATTTGGACGATGGATCTGTCCGGGCGGCTAATCTATGCAAGCCCTTCGGTCGAAACCTTAACCGGATATTCCCTGGAAGAGATCAGGAAAATGATCGTGGAAGAGATCATGACGAAGGAATCGGTTCGGATCGTTCGGGATGTTGTTCTGCGAATCCGGGAGGGGGGGGCTGCCGGGGAGAAGCACATCGAGACTCAGAGTATCGAACTGGAATTCCGGCGAAAAGACGGCTCTCGGGTTTGGGGGGGAACTAGGATTAGCGGAATGCTTGATGAAACAAAGCGGCTCGTCAGCATCCTATGCTCGACTCGCGACATCACCAAGCGAAAGCGAATGGAAAATCAGCTTCTCAGGGACAGGGATGAACTGCAAACCCTGCTGGGGTTTTACCGTAGTGCCGATACCCGGCTGAAAGATATCGAGGCCTTTATCATTGAAGAATGCATCAGGAGCAGCGCAAGCCCGCTGGGATTTTTCGGGCTTATCGATGAAGACGAAATCGAGATGAAGGCCCATCTCTGGTCTGAACAGGCAATGGCGGGATGCGCCATCGATTTTAAACCGGTTGTATTTCCTCTCGATAATGCCGGCATTTGGGCGGAAGCGATAAGGAAGCGCCAACCCTTCATCCTGAACAATTACTCGAAACCCAATCCCCGGAAAAAGGGCTATCCCGCCGGCCATGTCCCGATCAAACGTCTGTTGAGCATTCCGATTACCAAAGGGACCAAGGTCGTGGCCATCATGGCTGTTGCCAACAAGGCAATTGATTACGATGAAACCGATATTCTTCACTTAAGCCTGTTTTTGGAAAGCACATGGGACATGCTCCAGCGAACGAAAGCCGAAGAAGAGTTGAAACTGCGGTCCGAGGAACTTGCCGTTGAGAAGGATCGGGCCGAGACTGCCAACCGCCAGAAGAGCGAGTTTGTGGCCAACATGAGCCACGAGATCCGCACCCCCATGAACGGGGTCATCGGCATGCTGGAACTGCTTATGGACACCGAGCTCAGCCGAGAGCAGCACGAATACGTCCAGGCGGTGAAATCGTCCGCCGAGTCCCTGATGACCATCATCAACGACATTCTCGATTTCTCCAAGATCGAAGCGAAAAAACTTGACATCGAGAACGTCGACTTCAATCTGCGTGACAACCTGGGAGACATCCTGCAGGCCTTGGGACTTCGAGCCGAGGAAAAGGGGGTGGAGCTGACGTACGAGGTTTTCCCCGGCGTCCCGGATGCGGTGGTGGGCGACCCCGGCCGCCTTCGGCAGATAATCTTGAACCTGGTGGGAAACGCCATCAAGTTCACCCACGAGGGAGAAGTGGTCGTCGCTGTGGACCGCGAACCAAGGGAAGAAAACGGGGCCCGGCTTCATTTCACCGTCACCGACACCGGCATCGGCATCCCGCCGGAGAAGCAGACAAGAATATTCGAGTCCTTCGCCCAGGCCGAGACCTCTACCACCCGCCGGTACGGCGGTACCGGGCTCGGGCTGAGCATCTCCGCCCGGCTGGTGGAGCTGATGGGGGGCCGCATCTGGCTGGAGAGCACGGTCGGCCAAGGGAGCGTGTTCCACTTCACGGTGCGGCTAGAAGTACAGCAAAAACCGCCGGACCGGCAGATTCCTGAAAAGCTCGCAAATCTGGAGGGGCTTCGGGTGCTGGTGGTTGACGACAACATAACCAACCGGCGCATTCTGGAAGAGATGCTGGTGAGTTGGCGCATGTGCCCCGCAGCGGCCGACGGCGGACTGACCGCCCTGGAAATGATAACGGAGGCGCAAAAGAAGGGAGAACCTTTCCGCCTGCTCATCCTCGATATGAATATGCCGCTCATGGACGGATTTGAATTGGTCGAGCGTATCCGGCAACAAGCCGAATACCAGGGAGCCACCATCATGATGATCACTTCATCAAGGATGCGGGACGATGCGGCCCGGTGCCGCGAGATGGGGATATCCGCCTACCTGAGCAAACCGGTGAAGCAGTCCTCCCTCCTGGATGCCATATTGACGGTTCTATGCATGACCGAACCGGAAGGGGCTGAGTCATCCCTTCTGACCCAGCACACTCTCAGGCACACCCTGCGTCCCCTCCATATCCTTCTTGCAGAGGACAACGCCACCAACCGTAAGATAGCCGTGGGCATATTGAAGAAGCGTGGACACACGGTGGTGGCCACCGCGAACGGGGTCGAGACATTGGCGGCTCTGGAGGCGGAAGGAGAGCATCCCTTCGACCTCATTCTAATGGACGTACAGATGCCGGAGATGGACGGCATTGAGGCAACCGCCCGCATCCGCGAAAAGGAAAAGAGCGGCAAAAGACACATCCCGATCATCGCCCTGACTGCGCATGCCATGAAAGGGGATCGCGAAACCTGCCTCAAAGCGGGCATGGATGGCTATGTCCCCAAGCCGCTCAAGGCTGAAGAACTCCTCACGGCCATGGAAGAAGCAATGGCGGGCAGGACGAAAACCGCTTCTGCCGCCGTGCAACCCAACGACAACAAGAGTGAAGTGTTTGACCGGAAACAAACACTGACGAGCGTGGATGGGGACTTGGAGCTCCTGGGGGAGGTCGTTGGGTTGTTCCTGGCGGACTACCCCGAAACGATAGCTGAGATTGACAGCGCCATCAACGAAGGGGATGCTGTCCGCCTTAACCGTGCCGCCCACGCGCTCAAGGGTTCGGTAGGCAATTTCGGTGCCAGCAAAGCCTATGATTTGGCGCTCAGGCTGGAGATGATGGGGAAAAAGATGGAATTTGCCGGGACAAGAACGGTTTACCCCTCTCTCGTTGAGGAGATGCAACGACTGAAAAAGGCACTTGAAAACTTTACAGGAAAAGACAACTATGAGAATCCTGATAGCCGAAGATGACCCGGTTTCCCGGCGCCTCCTCGAAGCCAAGCTGCACAAGTGGGGGTACGATGTGGTCGTCACCTGCAATGGCGACGAGGCATGGGAAGCATTCCAGGCCGAAAACGCTCCGAGGCTCGCCATCCTTGACTGGATGATGCCCGAAGTGGATGGAATCGAGATCTGCAGAAGGATGAGAAGAAAAGCCAGCGGACTCTACACCTACATCATCCTGCTGACAACGCTGTATCAGGATGAGGATATCGTCACCGGTATGGAGGCCGGAGCCGACGACTACATCACCAAGCCGTTCAAGGCGAACGAGCTGAGGGTGCGCCTCAGAGCAGGGCGGCGTATCATCGAACTTCAGAAAGAGTTAATAGAGGCACGTGATGCGCTCAGGGAAAAAGCCACTCGCGACTCCCTCACCGGCCTGTGGAACCATGAAGAGATTATCCGCATCCTGAGAGAACAGCTGTCCAGGGCTGAACGGGAAAGGGGGGCTGTGAGCATAATCATGGCTGACCTGGACCATTTCAAGAAGGTCAATGATATTCATGGCCATATGGCGGGAGACTCAGTGCTCCGCCTTACCGCTAAGAGGATGCTTTCCCTAATGCGGGATTACGATTATATCGGCCGCTATGGAGGTGAGGAATTCCTGGTCGTCCTTCCCGGCTGTGACAAGAGGCATGCCGAGAGGATTGCCGAAAGACTCTGCCAGGTCATAGGAAGCAAGAATATGGACATACCGGAAGGGATGATCCCTGTTACTATAAGCCTCGGCGTAGCGACCACCTACAAAGGACAAAACAGTAATGCGAACGCCCTTGTTCAGGCCGCGGACATAGCCCTTTACAGAGCCAAGGAGAATGGGCGCAACCGGGTGGAGATGGCTGAGGCGGAAGACAAAAAGCATGGATGAACGATTCATTTTAGTGTAATCTCCACTGATTTAAGCTTCGTAAGGCATCAAAGCCCAGCGATATTTGGCCTGATGGCCTGCAGCGGCTGGCGACGGAGATGGTCCCTTCCACCTTGTCGCTATCGTTGACTGTTTTTACTGTATGGATGTGAACTTCATTTAATCTCCTATGATGGTAAAACTTAACTCAATGTCATAAACTTAACGGCAAGGTTTATAATTCATGTAATGATTGCGCTTGTTCACCTTGTGGTTTCGTTCGAATTCCCGTCCTGGCCGAATGGGTTCAGTCGCAGCCATGAAAACCGCATGAATTTGTTGAATTAGCTGTGCTATTATTTCAGCAGGTCTTTTAAAAAGCAGAAATAGCGTATCTTTGGATTTTGAAATAGCTTGAGTCATATTTAATTGCCGGTCCTGCTTGTTCTCTTCTTTTATTTGTTCAATGGTGTCTTGGGCTGGTGAAGCAAGAACCCAAATAAGATTTTTAGTAAAAACCTTCGAATGAAAATCTTGATAAACCGATAGTGAAGATTCTCCGGAAAAGTTTCCAACTTGAATGCGCTCCTTCATAAATAAATAATCAACTTCTACCGGCCAACGTTGATGGTACAAATCTTTGAATATTTCTTGCGGGAATTTTTTTATATCGGTTAGTGATGTGATGAGAACTTCAATCTGGCCGGTTTCAAGCTCAACACGGATGAGACGTAAGCGTAAAGGCAAT
>NZ_KB892949.1 GCF_000373985.1 Desulfobacter curvatus DSM 3379 | reverse complement strand
TGCATAGGCTGGTCAATAGGAGCCGGATGAGCGGAGACGTTCACGTCCGGTTCTGTGAGAGCCTGAGGGGGCGGTTCCCTTGGGCTACTCGACTTGTGTTGATTTTTAAATTACAATCTGACGCATTGAGGGTCCAGGAAGTATTAGCAAAACGGTTTGGGAAATTTGGATTGACAATTCATCCGGATAAAACCCGCTTGGTTCACTTTGAAGCCCCATGGCGTATAAAGGGCAAACGTCCCGAAACCTTTAATTTTCTTGGATTCACCCACTATTGGGGGAAATCAAGAAAAGGCAAGTGGGTTGTAAAGCGTAAAACGGCTAAAGATCGTCTTACAAAAGCTTTAAAGGCAATACACTTGTGGTGTCGGGACCACAGGCATATAAAGCTCAGCATACAGCATGAGAAATTGCTTCAGAAGCTCAGAGGCCACTACAACTATTATGGAATAAACGGTAATTTCAGATGCCTCCAGTTGTTCTTGCATGAAGTTACGCGTAAATGGAGGTTCTGGCTGAATCGTAGAAACAGAGAAAGTCGCATACCGTGGAATAGATTTCAAATGTTGTTGAAATTTTATCCATTGCCGACTCCAAGAATAGCGCATGCACGTTGTTAAGCGAAACCGTGAACTTGAGGAACCGGATGCGGGAAATCCGCTCGTCCGGATCTGTGGGGGCGCCGGGAAGGTAACTGCCCGGCTCTACCCGGAATTTTCGTTACTATCCACGGAGGGAGGACTTTGGAGATGGTGAGTTTATTTTTAGGTTTTAATCCACCATGCACTATATTTTTTCTTGCAGATCTTGGCTTATATATTTTATAAGTTTTTCACCATCGCATTGGAAATACAAAGTACGTTTTTATCCTTTACATGGTTCAGCATGATTCAATCATACCATTGAGTCCCTGTGTTCTTAGAATCACCGTGGAAGGAGCCGAAAATAGTAGTATATTTTATAATGAACGTGTAAATCAAAAAAATAATAGGACCTCTACATGAAACGAGTGCGCGTGTTTATAGGAAGTGCAAGCGAATCACTTAAAGTTGCTCAGGCGTTTCGTACTAACCTTGAAAATCGAAGAAGCGGTAAATCTTGTATTGATGTAGCATTGTGGAATGAGGGCTTTTTTCGCCCAGGAAATTTTACTTTGGAGCAATTGCTTGTTGAAATGAACAAGTATGACGCTGCCCTTTTTGTTTTTGCAGCCACTGACCATAGCGAAAGTAGAGGAGAAAATTTTCGCTCAGTTCGAGATAATGTTATTTTCGAAGCTGGGATAGCAATGGGAATATTTGGACGTGAGCGCACTTTTATTTGTGTACCTCAATCAGAAAGTGACTTTAAATTACCATCTGATTTTGAGGGGCTCAACTATGTGAATTATAGGCACGCATTTGATGAATATGATCTTGTTTCTGCGGTTGGTTCGGCATGTGATTGTATTGAAAAAGAACTTTTCACTGTAAATAAACGTAGAGAAAGACCTATACTGAAATCATTGGAACGAGGAGATGAATCTGACATTGCCCTCTACACTTTCTGCGGGGTCTTCCCTGAGACCGTAGGGGAGCTTGACAAGCAATATTCAGTTCCTTCTCTTTTCCGATTGTGGGTGGACCCTCGATGCAAAGAAAACAATTTGAATGTATCATTGTTAAAAACAGAAGAAGGCAATGTTTTTTCAGTGGCATATTGTCATAAAAAGGGCTTTCCTCCAAATATATCTCTTCGTCCTGGTGGGCTTTCAGCAATTGAAATTCAAAAAAACACTGTGGGCGTGCAGATTCCCATTCGTGTAATTAGAACATTAAAAAATAGCCCGGATCTGGCCTTTTCTATAAGATTAATAGATTCTCGCTCTACACAATGGGTGCGAAAACGCAATGATATCTATACACTGGATTGCGTAAAAAAAATTGGCACCTGGGAAAATATTGATATCTTGTTTAATGAGGATTGCTGGCAAGTATTCAACTCGGATGGTAATTATAGATATGCAGCTGATTCTCCCGATTTTAAAATACTACCGGGTATTGTTCTTGAATTTGGTGGTGATGATTCTGATAGGCCAAGTTATGGAGAAGGAGAGTTTGAAATTGGTCAAATAAAACTTATTGAGGGGAACGGGGCATTTTGACACAAAGCATGAATCAAGAACAAGCTAAATTGGAAATTCTTAAACTGTATTTTGATAACCTCAGGCATGAAATAATTGAAAAAATCAAACTATCTCATCAGCTTGGGTACTATAAATTAATCTCCTTAGGGCTTTTGGTCGGTATTTGTTCTACCAAAAAGCCAGCAGAAGAGTATGAAGTAATAATCCTATTAGCAGTTGCAATACTCCCTTTAGCCTTCGATTTATCATTATTTTTCAATGGAAATGCCATTGTAAGAGTTGGTGACTACATAAGAGATTGCATAGAACCACAACTTAAAACACTAATAAAGGATTCTGATTCACTAATTTTATGGGAGGAATATATATCGCCAGCGGAACAAAGAGCTTCTATATCTGAGAGATTATGGTGGAATTTATTTGAAAGTGTACAACCATTAATTTCTATTGTTGCGCAAATTGGGTGTTTTTATATTTTAAACACAAAGCAAAAATATGCTGTTTCATATTTTGTTTTGGCTATTATTGTTGCAACGATATTTTTACTAATGAATTCAATAATAAGAAAATCAAAAAAATAAATATAATTCTATTGGGTAAACCTCCACCTCCGGTGGAGGACTCGAAAAGTTTGACAGTTCCGGGAGTTGAAAATAAACAACCTTGGTGAAAAGTTTTGGGCCAGAGGCTATTTCGCCTCAACAGTAGGGCTTGATGAGCAAGTTGTTCGTGCATATATCCGTCATCAAGAAAAAGAGGATAGGCGTTGTGAACAGATGAATTTGTTTGATTAAGCCGCGCCTTTAGGCGCTTTTAAAAGACCGCTTTGAGCGGTTAACAATCAGGCCCCCAGTTTTACTGGGGGTTATGACTGCATAACGAATAAATTTAGAGGAACTTATAACTCAAGCAACTTTGAACAAATTCCTTTTTTATGACCTACTAATTGTAACCCTTTTTGTGTTTGGAGATTTGGGTTATTAGGCGGAAAAACGTCAGAAAATGCGCAATGCTCTTGCTGACTGGTGGGCCTATAGTCCATCTCTTTCCACGGTCCCGGTAAAAAAAGCAGCAGTAATTTCAAAATTTTGCATAGGATTAAGAATTCCCCATTTTCTGTGTTCTACCCGTTCACCCATCAAAACGTGTTCACCCCCCCCCTAATGAAATGAGTACCAGATCTGATGAACTCATTGTGAAGGTACAGATTCTTCAGGTCATTATCAGTACTCCAACCATGAGAACTACATTTTTCCCATCAAATCATATTCCAGAGCCACGAGAGGAGGAGACTTTGGGGGTTGCTTTGCAGCTCTGATTCACCAAACACTATTTTTTTCTTGAATGATTTGGCAGGGTGAAGATATGCTTCAATTATTTTAATGTTAAAAAGGAATTATTCAAATCCGCATGATATTCATGTTATTCCGTTAGATGATTGGAAAGGAAAGATGAACAGAAACAAGTGATTAACTTGTTAGATACCGAGGAGAAGCTATCATGAGCGGATCAATATTCTTGAGCTACCGGAGAGATGATGCTGGCCCTGACACTCAAGCTATCAGTGACGCTTTACGCCAAGCATTTGGCGATGATTCAGTTTTCATGGATAACTCGTCCATCCAAGCTGGAGCTGTCTGGCCGGAGAAGCTAAAAAACGCTCTTAAAGCAGCCGAGACCATTGTCGTGGTAATTGGGCCCAAGTGGTTGCAGGTAGGTACTGACGAATGGGGACGGCGACGTATAGACCAAGAGGATGACTGGGTGCGTCAGGAGCTGGCCCTGGCACTCAAAGGGAAAAAGGTAATACCGGTGTTAGTTAGAGGGGCTAAGATCCCGCCATCTGAAGTGCTTCCAGAGCCTCTTAAAACTCTACCGCAAAGGCAGTCTATTGAGATCCGCCGTGACTATTGGAACCATGATATAAAGTTGTTGATAGAGCAGTTCGGTGATGCACTTAAGGGACCCGAGCACCCGTCACGGAGCCCAAAGTTGTGCTATACACGAATTGATATTCACGAAGGAGCATCTTGTTGGCGATGTAACGATTCGGTACCAGGACCGTTGCTGAAAGCGGAGAGTGCTGCGGACGATGAAGAGCTATATGCGCAACTCATGCATAACCGCTATTACCTGGCAGAATACATGAGCAGATCAACTCGCTATGTTGAACTGCGAGGCAGGTTTGAACCTGAACCAAACCCCATCCTTGATATTATTGTGAACACAGGAACTGACTCTTCCCTGATTCTGCTCTCTTGTGGAATCGAGGTTTTCGCAGCGCAAAGGAGAATAATATCTGCCGGATCGGTCCGCAAGATCACTCTTGACCCGTCGGAGAAATACAAAGTGCCATTCCCTTTCCCGTGTCGGGTGCGTAACCTTATGCCTCAAGAAGGAGAGCCATCGACGTTTAAAGTTGAAGCGAATCAGTACGATGGCAACCGCTCCCTGATTTTCGGTGATGCTATAGTTGCCGAGTGGGAATGGGCCGATACTCCGATTAGCTCAATACAGAAAATTCGAGATCCTTTGTACATAGATCCTGACACCCCCTACCGATTCGAGCTTGAAATCGAAGGTTCCCACAGGATGCCAACAGACACTCTGCTTCATATCGTCATTGGAACCAACCACGGCATGTTCCGAAGCGACGAGATATATTTTATAAAACCATGATTCTGTTCACGGGGTGCGGATGGCCCAATCGAAACAGGATGCCCCATCACTGAAGATCCCCCCCCCACGCCATCCGACAGCCGGATCATGAAAAAAATCATGTTGCAGGACAAAGCATGCGAGATTGTCATTAACCGCCTTGTTTTATAGGATAAATTTGCCATTTAAAGGGCTTTTGTTGCTGTGATGACACTATACACCAGAAACACAAAAAACGCATTAAATCGCAGAAATAAGCGCATTATTAAAGCGCGAAGCATTGAAATAGTAATGATTATTTCTGATTATTTATGAATTTTATTCATTTTGTGTTTTTCCACCTTTCATCGATGAAACGCTTGGTCATGTTCAAAGATGATACAATCAGCCAGGCTTCGTTTGGGTAATTTTAACGGAACTGTTTCAACGCCGAAACACCTCAAAAAGCTTCCTGGCGCAGGTTCTGTGGTAAAAAAAGGACACGTTTTGGATAGGAGTGAATTTTGTAGATAAGCGTTTTATCGATGAAACGCTTTCAATATTCCAATCCGGTAGGATCAGACAGGCTTTGTCCGGGGGGATAATTTTAATAGCGGTGTTTCATCGTTGAAACACCTTACAGAAATTTTTGGTGCAGACTCAAAAGAACACGTTATGGGCTTTAAAAGCACTATTGAAGAGGTACCTCATTAGTTTGCTGCACTTAAATACCACCAGTCCTCCCAGGGGGGCGCATTCCCATTTTCCCGGTCATGCCGCCGGCATTGGATTGTGCGTGGTTGCCATGAGTTTCAAACAATCCCAACGCCCTGCTTTAAAGTATGATCGTAGCATAATCATTTTTTCTG
>NZ_KB892948.1 GCF_000373985.1 Desulfobacter curvatus DSM 3379 | reverse complement strand
GTCTATGCCGGTATTTCTGCTTATTTCACGCTGACTGACATTCTGGTTGAGCAAGGTGGTCATTGCTGCTCGTTTTTCTGGTTTCAAAACGTTCATCCTTTCCAACTCCCATGTATGCATTGATCAAGTGATACATGAGACGTTAAACGTTCTGTCGCCTTTTTCCCTAAATTTTTTGATTATCAGCGATTACAACAGATTTTGCTGACGTTTAGGTGGGGGATTTTGGGGTGGCCACAAGTGGGGGAGTTTGGGTGGCCATCCGGGCCCATCCAGGTCCCTGTAATAGGTGATTTTCGATGCCCCGTATATTGCTCCAACCCCGTCGATGTCGTCCTGTTGAGGAATTGTGGTATTCCCGGCCACAGATGCCATGATTGTAGCAATGCCGCTGTCCTCGTGACCCAGGCCCAGCGCATAGCCCAGCTCATGAACGGCAATCCTGCGGAAATCGCTAACGCTGCTTGACCATGACCCGTAGTACACGTCCCAGGAATCGTTGGCATTAAATATAATATCGGTTTCTATTATGGTGTCCCCGGAGAACCCAATCTGGGTCACGGCAAGGGTGCTGCTTCCCCAGGCATCGCCGCAACTCGTGATGGAAAATCCCACGCCGTTTCTTTCGTCTGTCGGGTCGCATGGGTCCGAGTAGGTGTCACGAACAATATAATATTGAAATACGGTATCAACGCCCCATCCATACATGGCGCCTTCAAAAGCTTCATTCCAAAGGCCGTCTGCCCCGGGGATATCCACGTAAAAGGTAGCTGACGGTGTGGGCCAGGAATAGCCTGCTTCCTCGTAGGCATGGGCTGTCGTAAAAAATACGGCAGTGAGCACAAGAAAAATAAAGACTAAAATAGCGCGATTCGTTTGTGTTTCAAATTTTATATGAAAGTTCCAGTAGCTTTCTAAATTACTATCATATTTTGTTATGGATTGTGCCTGTATGTTGATAGTCCAGGTCAGCCCATGGCTGTTATTGGACGATTTCATTCAGCCGTTCCTTCAATACCTGTTTAAATTCATCCGGTGTCAGTCCTTTTTTGTTTTGTTCAAGTTTCACTCCCTGGGCAACGCCTGCTCAAAGTTTTTTACCTTCCGTCTGGTCCCGGGATTCTGTTTCTTCCGGGTCCGTGTCAAAAGTCAAGGTTGTCACCGGCTGGCTTTGAGCGGTCATCACCTGGTCGGTGCCGGTACCGTCATCTTCAATAATGAAATGCCCCTGACTCCAGCCGCACAATGCGTGAACCTGATCAACTTCAAGAATTTACACAAAATAAATGCCGTTCCCCAGCCCGGGGAGACGTCATATCACTGACGGCCAGAGTCCGATTTCCAACGCTCCCGCCAAGGAAGCGAAGGGCAATGGTGTCTTCGGCATAATCTCCTTTGATGATGTCCTGTATCTCACAGGTAACAAAGGTATGAATGCGCCGGGCACCGGTCTGCCTGGATTATAGTGATGTTACCCGCCCTTCAAACACAAGTTGGCAGGCTAAAAACATTTCATCAGTGGTAACTTCAAACTAAAGTTTCCTAATTTTTATTTTCCTGTTATTCTGAGCTAAATTATGTACAATCTTGAAAATACGGGCTTTTTGCCTATTACTTGGATTTGTATGGGCAGGGAGAATAAAATGGGGTTTTGCTATTTACATGGCAAATCCTATAAAAATTAAACTCGACCCTGCGACAAACTCACGTTATAAACAATCAATAGACGGATAAAAATCAGGAAACTTCAGCTTCAAATACCTCTGCACCATTTACCCGGGAAAACGGCAGGGTAAGTACGAATGCCAGGATTATGGATGATATAAAGATTGTTTTTATTCTCATGGTTTTCGAGGAGTTGATCATAAGATGGGGCACCTATGAAAAGACCCGATTTAATTTATTACTAACCAGTTGTAATTGCAGTGTTATTTCTTACTTCTTGAAAAAATGAACACGAAGAGGCTGAAGTTATGATCAAGCCAGTTTTCGGCTTAAAAATTTTTCGTTCGGCGTTCGGATAGTGATTGCCGACAATCCCATCAAATTAGAATGTTACCTCATTTAACCACTGAATACAACCGTGAGGTGTGCCCGACGCTGGAAATTTTTTTTTGATGACTCCATTTTGGCCGCAAAGCGGTACTCCCCTGTTGAGCCGATTTTAAAGATATCCGGCCTCATACCGTTTTTCACCATTTCGTGAACAACAGTAGCGGCCCGGGATGCGCCTAATTCCAGATTGGAAGGATATTTTAGGGTATGAATGGGGTCCGGGTCTGCATATCCGTTAACATAAACTTTAACATCATAGGGTTTAAGGAATAGAGCCAATTTCTTTAAAAAGGATTTGTATTCCTTGGCCAGAGCAGCACTGCCGGAAGAAAAGAGGATCGGTAGGGTATTTTTAATTTTCGCGCAGCCGCCGTCTGCCGCCATGACATCCAGCCAGTCTTCAAGGCCTGCCCTTTTAACGGCTTGTTCAATATACGGAAGTTGTGCCTGGACACTGACACTGGATTTGTCCCCCCCCCCGTCTATCATATCCGTTGTAAACGAGACCTTAATCTGATCTGTCTCCTTTTCCCCGTTTTTTTTTATGTCGTAGACTTTTTGGTATTTTTCAAGGATGTTGGTAAGATGTTTTATTTGCGCCTCAAGCTGGGAGAGTTTTTTTTCTTTTAATCCAGCAGAGTCATGAAGCAGCTTTGGCACATGTCTCCCGGTATCAGATATACGATCTATTTTACCCATAAGCCAAACAAGCTCTTTTTGAATACCATGAATTTGTTCATTTATAACGTCTACCTGGGCCCGGTAGTCTCCAATGACGCCCTCAAGTTCTATTATTGAATATCCTTCCGGATCAAAATTCAGCGTTTGATATGCACCATTTGCAATATTGCCATAATAGAAAAGTGATACATACATAGGTATCAGAACAATCACTACCCTACCTTGGAATGTCGATGTCAAAGATGAAGTTCCCATAAGGCCCCCCTGTTAATATTCGATTAAACATCATCAACCCTTGTCAACAAGACCCACGGGCCACCAGATCATACCTTTTTTCGAAAAATTAATTCTTAATCTCAACCGGGCCGTAGTGATCCCATATTCTCCCTGGGTAATCTCCATTACTTCGGTTCCCCTTAACCAGGATTGCGTATGCAGCTGAATTGTTTCCTGATTTACCGAGCCCCTACCCGCTTTCATATAAGCATCCACATAAACGCCACGTACTTTTTCGACCAGTTGCCGGTATCCATCTGCAACGGCTGCACGCTCTGCCATGAGGATTGCTTCCCCTTTTGTTAATGCATTTTCAGGCTCAAGCCCCTTGCCCGTTACCTGGAACGTAACAACTTTTTGATTAACCGAATTTTGCGCAGAAGAATCCAGAATACCTCCCGGCCCCCCTCTGCTACAACCCCATAAAAACAAAGTAATTAAACATGCAGACAAAACCAATAGTTTCTTCATAGCATTTTTCTCCTCTTTCCAGTTGGCCGTTGCAAAATCAAATTCGCCACCATTGATTCGCATCTTGAATTCATGTTAAAGGTTAATCGTCAGTCATGGCTTCGAACTTTAGAAACAAAGCTCCCCCACGCTTAAAACGGACAACTAAATGCAATCTAACTTAACAACTCATCCAAAAAGGTATTCAATATTCATACCTTATTTTATAAAAAAAGATATCTGGCTGTTCACCGCAAGTCTCATTCAAATTCTGATATGCTTAAAACCTTTAATGGCTGCGGATCTTAATGAAATTAACACCTATTACATCCGCTTCGATCTTAAAAGTTCCAATCAGCGAATCACCGACGGGAAACTGACAATGGTGCCGGCAAATGAGGCGTTCAGGGCGGCAAATTTTTCTTATTTTCCCATATCCGGTATAATTCAGGCGCTTCCCCAGGAAGCGTCCCAGACCATTGAGGCTAAAATAAAACAAAATGCGTTTATCCAACTGTTAGAGCAAAAAGGATTAAAGTCGATCAAAGCATTAAACAATGATACCATTGTCAGCTATGAAGGCTGCGTCCGATTACCGATTGCTTTATATATTTCATCGTATGACGACGAAAATAAAGGCTTTCCATATTCTGCCCGAATCCTTTTCAGTCCGTTAAGTTTCCCGGATCAATGGAAGTCATTGCACCGGCGGTTTAAAATCAAAGAACTTCTTGATAATTTTTTCCTTTTCTTTCAATAGGTCTTTAACTGAAGTTTCCTAAAAATTAATACTGGCTCAAAGGAAGTTTAAAATGCAGTTGGTATGGAAATTGAAATTCATTTTTCATACCAAAGGGAAAGGTTTGCTCAAGATAAGTTTTTGATTTTATTAAAATAAACCTCGTTAAACTTTTGAAAAAGTAGGCGCTCCTATGGTATACTTCAAATATGGCTAAATACTTGAAACTATACCAAAAAAGGAGCAACCTACTGTTTATCTTACGTGATTTGCTACGACCTCTGCAAGCTGAATTTTCAAATACTGCTCAGGGACAGAAAAGAAAAGTCTGGTTTGCATACACGTTGCTGGCTGTGGTGGTGCCATTTACATCTTCAATCACCTCCAATCTGTTACGTGCCCTGCAAACTTTGTTCGGTTTTAAACTGCAAAGTCAGAGGTTTTATGCCTTTATGGCGAGTCCGACATTACCGTGGGAAGGATTATGGCAAGCCATGTGGGGAATGATTCCGTCACCAGTTGTAGAAGGACGAATTATGGTAGCACTGGATGATTCTATAAATCCAAAGAGTGGAAAGAAAATTTTTGGTTGCGCACATTTTCACGACCATGCAGCAAAGTCCAACCAGAGTTCCTACCCATGGTCACAGTGTATTCTGGCAGTAGGGTTATTGAAAAAAATAAAATCTCGATGGGCCTGCCTGCCCCTTGATTTTCGGTTTTATATGATGAAAAAGGATATTGAGGCAGAATCTGCTACAACCAAACGAAAAGGGGAAGTTCTTCCTTTTGAAGACAAAATGGCACAGGCTGCCACAATGATAAAGGGCATTCAAAATTATTATAATCAACCAGTGTTGACTGTGACAGATAGCTGGTTTGGCAATAATGGCCTCTGGTCCAGGTTAGATCGTGGAAAAGAAGGCTCTTTCCATCTACTTTCTCGTATGCGCACAAATATTACATTGTATGGTTTTGCACCTGTGCCTACGGGAAAAACTAAGGCTGGGCGCCCACGAAAATATGGCCGACGTATGGGTTCTGTGGATGATTGTGCAGCAAAATTTAAAGAAAACTCCCAGGCTTATACGGTTTTTCTTTACGGCAAAAACAGAGAAGTACAGGCATATTCACAAACCGTTATGCTAAAAACGATGAAGTGCCAGGTGCGAGTTATTTGGGTTTATCGGAAAACACGATACGTTGCCCTGATGACCACAGATATGGCGCTTTCGGTTGAGCAAATTATAGAATATTATGGTGCGCGCTGGAAAATAGACATGAACCATTTTCATTGCCTCTATAAAAATATGAGTGCTTTTTTGTCTTCATTTTTTCACCTCGTTTATTGCTCGGGTTATAAAAAACGGTATAGCATATTTATACCTCGGACTCTCTTTCGTCCTCCTCTTGAAAAGTGTTTATGTGCTTAGCCCATTGTCGTGGCTGTTTTCGTAATGCTTGAACACGAGAAATTTCATTTTCATCGGCT
>NZ_KB892947.1 GCF_000373985.1 Desulfobacter curvatus DSM 3379 | reverse complement strand
AACCGGTTTTTTCCTTGACTTATCCTGGAACGAAGTTACAAATTTTTGGGGGTAAGGGTAAAAATACAATGTATGAGACGACAATTACCGATCCTAAAATCCATTTAATGTGGTTTAACAGGCGTCAATTACAATGAAGGATTGAGTCAGTCTGCTAAATGTAAAGATCGTAACAAAAACGGAACAGAATTTATGCACTCAAAAAGCATTTATTGATATAAAAAAACCGGACAAGATAATTGACGCGAACCGGACAAAGTAATTGACATTTGATACCCGCCAAGTCATCAGGTTAGATTAGTAAGTGTAGCTTGACACTGCTGATGCTTTTTCAAGCCAGCCCTAAACCGTCTTTTTCATCCAACCTTCGGGCAGCAACAAGTTAGAACGGGATTGCGTCATCTGGTTCCCACCCGGCATACAGTTCCGGCTCTTCTTTTGGTTCTTGATCTATAGAATTAATGAACCTGATTGCATTTGAAACATTATTGAATATCAGAAGGCTTTCATCATAATTCAGAATCGGATTGTCATGTGCAAAGCTCTGGTTATTCCGGACATCGTTGAATGCTTCTAAAATTGAGATTGAGGTTTTTAGAATCCTTTCAGTCATTGCTGACGCGATCATATTCTTATTCTTCAGGTGTTTGATGTATCCACCAAACATGGCATGCAGTGGTATCTTTTTGTTGTGGGCAATTCCATGCCGGTCACACAGTCGTTTTGTGTATTTGACCACATAAGTATGCAACCTGTCTAATGCTACTTCTGGCTCATTTTTTTGTATACTTTCGTGTATTGACTTGGCAAGCAAGGAAAAGTCTTTATCATTTGTATCTGCCTGAATTGCATCAATATGTTCAACAGGGCTATCCTCTCTTAGTCTTACTGAAATTTTATGGCACTCATCATATAATGCCTGTTCAGAAGGTGTTATCTCTAATGCTCGTGTGAGTTTTTTAGCTTTCCAATATTCCAGCATATCAGAAAGCAATTTACCGACAGGATAATTTGGTTCTTTCTTCCAAAACGCCCGCATCCTATTGGCCTTTGATCCACTGGCATAATCGTATCTTGCGTCATAGATATCTATTTCCAGGCTATCCTTGATGAATTCCTGGAACGTTCTGTTTGAGAACTCAAGAACATACCCACCTTCCATATCGAGGAACTTTTCAAGCTTCATTTTTTCGATACCGGACAGATCAGACATATTTGCTTATTCTCCTTTGAAATTTTACAATTTACCTTCAATTATTTCTCGATCTTGCCACCGCCCTCACTCACCGCTTCCTGCAAGATAGATCTAATCTTTTTGACAAATTTACTGGTCTTCTTATCTGGAACTTCACCAGGGATTGGGGCAGCTTCATTGTAAATATCTTTTACATCATACGCCCTGATCCTTGCTGAGCCTGTGCCTTTATGACTATATGCATGATACCATTTTTCGATTTTATCAATGAAGAGCCTTCCTGAAAAGAAATCATGTAGCCTGGAATCAAGCTCCTGGCTGATATTATCAATCGCTGCCTGTTTCATTTCTTCAGGCGCGTGATCCGGGTCCCATAAGATTGGATTTTGAATAAACAGGTATAGATGTGTCTGGAAGCCATAAATCAAGTCGGCGACTGGCCGAAGACCGTTATATTCATTCGTATACATTTCACCTAAACGCCTGGTTAGGGCTTTGATCCGTGCCCAATGCTCTGGTCTGATTTTTGGATCATGTTTCAGGCTCAGTCTCGCTTCCCAAGGTTTATGGAATTCCATAGCTGCCTTTTGGATGTTCAAGACCAGGTTAGAATCATCGTATACAGGCGTAACCTCGCTTGGGATGGGCGGTTCTATAGTTTTGGCTATCGCTTTCAGCATTTTTTTAAACTCATTGTAATTGAAACTTTTGCCATGGGCTTTGAATTTTTTCTGAATTTTTGAGAAGAAAAAAATTCGATCAGGCTTACATTCTTTCAGTACTTTCTCAGCTCTTTGTCCAAGATTCTTTCCAACTGATGCAACTGAGTTATCAAATGAATCTAATACGTGATCTATACGCATTGAAACTTTGGGGATATTTGCACCTTTTACCTCATCGAAATGGGTGAAGCAAACAATCAGCTTTCGGTGGTGCCCACTTGACACCAAAGTTTGCAATACATTGGTCGGTGCGGTAAGCATTGGTTGTGCTGCATTATCAACCAAAACGATTGCATCTGAAATCTGAAATCGTTTTGTTATGTTGGTGGAGATGCTTGAAACTGAATCAGCAACATGACCGAGACCTTCACCATCCATCAAGACAAGTTTAGCATCATCTTCCTTGAACCAAGGCGGTTTGAAAGGAGCTGCGATCCTTACCCCTTCAACCAAAGGTGTGAGAAGGCGGCCAAAATTTGGAGCATAATTACTGGAAAAAAGATTTATTATTTTTATGAATTCTTTTCGGTCTTCAGTCTCATAAACCCAATGCGAAGGCCACCGGCTGTTGTCTTTGGTAAGAGATCCAAATTCCAGAGAATCAAATTTACTCTCAACATCATCAAAGATTTCATCAACCAATTTATGGAAGTTTTCCTGTTTATTTAGTTCATCCCTAATAAGCGCCTGGAGGGTTTCAATTTCGTCTTTTGTCGCTTTTTCAAGGTCTATCTCAAATTCATCAGCCATTGCCTTATAGGATTTCCCAGCAATCTTTGTACTCATTGACAGGTATCTTCTCAAGGTCACAAGGAGGGTTTCTTTTTCATCCTGAGACAGGTCGGAGGTTTCATCATCAAAATCTTCCAAATCTTCTTCATAATCATCATCCTCGATCAATTCATCGGTGAAATCATCTTCATCTGATATTGCTAATGATTTAGTGCTGCCCAGGAGATAACTCAATCGGAAGCGTTGCTCGTTATGGACTAAAAATTTATTCTCAACCTCATTTTTATCACCGGTCTCAAGATGCGCCATGATAGCGGCCATTACACATTCTTCTATGTGCTGACGAACATAATTTTTATCAAAAAAGGATACCACTGCTTTGTAGGCAGGTTCTGAGGTAGTAATCAGCTCAATGTTGCTGATTGTGGTTTTTGCAGATGATGTGGATGGGAACCTTTCCTTTTCCGGATCTGTTCCAATTAGTTGCCGGACTACTGTGGTCTTTCCAGCTCCGGTAGTCCCTACCATTAGTGTTCTCACATATCCATCATCTTTAGATGGTAGAGGTATTTCTTTCTCACGGATTTCCCAGGGATCTCTATGTTCAGGAATAATTTTATCATAAAAAGCAGAAACAACCTTTTCATGGTAGTGTTGTTCCGCGCGTGCTCTTTCGGACGGACTCCACATTTTTTTATCACTTAGGATTTCATTCAACTGATCGACCAGTTTTTGAGCTTCTTCCTGGTTACTCGTGCCAAGGCCTCTTCTAACTCTCAAGCCTGGTTTTCCATCTTTCGTTGATCTTATTGGATGCTTGAAGATCACACACCACCCCCCCCTACCTGTGCTTTTTGATAATGACGCTTTAAACGTTTTACCAGGCATGATCTTATCTATCCTTTGAATAAATTGTTGTTCTTCGTTGTTCACGATACAACAATAAGGATTTCATTTTTCATTGTCAAATATTATTGTTGAACAACAAGGAACAACAAAAGATTTACCGAGTCGATCAGATAGGCTGTATTATGAACACCGGCATTCTGAATTCTATATCAGGCTCAGAATATCTCTTCAATCAGGGATTTCCTTAAAATGCCAGATTTATCATGGTCGGTCCTTCCTTTGACCACCCTGCCATATTTTTGAGGCCCCTTTCCGGCTAATGGAAATCAAAGAATAAGTCAAATGTCTTCCATAATGGTCATTTTGTCATTCCCAACCCGGTGAGTGTGTATACCTCCCTAACAGTCTTTTGACATATTTTCGTTCTTGATTTGAAATATTATAGGGGTGCCTTTATCCATAGGCATTTCAGCCTTCACTTAATTTGAACAACAGCCAACACCACCCCACCAAGCACCTCACCTAAACACCAAAATCCACAGCATACCATCCACCCTCCCCCTGTCCCTGCATTGAGCGGGGAAAAGCACCAACACCAAACCAACAACGAGGACCAGTCCATTCAGGGCTGGTTTTTTTCATTTTAATGAAAGGAGAACGCCCATGAATCACATCGGAGAAATCAGCACAATCAAACAATTTACCAAACCGCCAGAAACCAAACAGCCGGATACCGGGAGCATTTCAGCCTTCCCCACATCCCCCCTGGACATGCCCCCAAACACCTTTGAAAACGCCTTGAAAAACAGGCAGGAGAACCAGCGCAAACTGATCCAGTGGATAAAACAGAACCTGGAGCCTGATGTTCACTATGGCCGGGTACACGTTGCGCAAAATTGTCCACTCGCAAAGGCTGGAGCAGATTATCTGTGCCAGGATTTCAGTCATTTCTCGGGACTGACCCTTTGGAAAGCAGGGGCAGAAAAGATTATCGCAGCTATGGGTTTGACAGCTCATTTCCCGAACGTTGGCCTGTATGAAGAGGCATGCCTGCGTGGCCTGGAGATCAAACAAGTTCTGCTCAAATGCGAACTCAAAACGCACGGCGGCAGGATCGTTGCCGAAGGTGCCGGGGCCAGGCATCTACGCGAAGATAACTGGCGGCTCAATACCAGTGTAAAGATGGCCCAAAAATCCGTCATGATTGATGCCACCATACGTGTTGCAGGGCTGACAGGCGTATTCATCAAAACTCATCGTCATACCTTAAAAAACAAGCTCCCCAGGAAGTCAGATTGTAACGATTACAATTTCCCACCAGGGGTAGATCGTCACAGCGTCCACACCGATGAAAAAGCGATCACGCAGCGCCAAAAAGATTTCATTTTGAGGTCGGCGGGCGTCAAAGGATACACCGCAGACGGCCTGAACCGCCTTATCCATGAACGATTCAACAAACACCTGGATGTCCTCAACCGAGTAGAGGCGTCCAGGTTCATTGAATACATCAACGGCTGACATCCAGCCATTAAACAAGGAGAAACATCATGAAAAACACACCGACAGACGCACAACTGGCAACCATTCCCGGTCTTTACCAGACAGAACACGTTCCAACCTCGGATAAAATCATCCACGCCCATTTTTACATTGGTGACAGTCATTGGCTGATAGCTGAAAGCGACCATGTAGATACCATGTTCGGGTTTTGTATCCTGAACGGGGATTTGGAAATGGCGGAATGGGGATACGTTAGCTTCCAGGAGTTGAAAGACATTAACGTTCTCGGACTGTATCAGGTACAGTTCGATGTTTACAGGACACCAAAGCCTGCCGGTCAGGTTGACTTGATTCGGCTTGGTGGCGGGATTATCGCTGATCCAAGAGATGAAGAAAGCGGAGGGCATTGGAAATGGCATACACTCCAGAATTAAGCGCCAAACACAGTGCAACCTTGCGACGTATTGCGTGGGCATTGAAGATGCCTATGACCAAGGCGCTGGCAGATATTCTTGATTATCTTGGCACCACTCTGGACCCTGCCAAGGTCTGTGAAGCTTGCCGGGACAAATCCCGGTGTGGCACTTGTCCGTTTAACAGAAAAGGAGCCCACCATGCGCAGAATCCAAAATTACAGCATCAGTAAAGAAAGCACCGAGGACATGATTCGGGCCAAACGCTTTAACCCCAGCCTTGAAATCACTTTTCGGGACCGTTCCGGCCAGCACAAGCACAAACTGTCAGCCGGATATGGTGATGACTGTGTGCCACGAAGGCAGACACTGTTGCAATAAACAGTGCAGCCATGCTGCACAAAAGATGAGGGAAGGCCCCTCGAAGCCGCCATACAGGTGGAGGCTTCAAACCACCGTAAGCTGCGCCGGTTAAGAGC
>NZ_KB892946.1 GCF_000373985.1 Desulfobacter curvatus DSM 3379 | reverse complement strand
CGACCACACTGGCTTATCACAGCGTTTTCTCCTCAAATGTAACGTTTCGATTGGTGGGTGAACTCACACACATCCACGTTACATTATCAAAAGACCTGCAGAGTGTCTATTATAATTTTGCGACAAAATAATTTTAGATGTCGCTCCGCCCCCCTGATATCATTGATAATAAATTTTGATGCGTCAGCGCTGGGTGGGCAGGCTGTTTGTAACCAAAGATTGTCTGTAAACAAGCCCACCTGAATTTATCATTCAGGTACAAAATGTTAGACTTAGAATGGCGGACAAGACTGCACTTTTGCCCACCCCACCCGTCTAACTTTCATACAATTTCTTATATTTTGATCTTGACATTAGCACAACGTCTATACTATTGCGATTCGAAATCGCCGTTCTGAAGAGCGGAACTGTAAAAAGCACAATTTGCTGAACTCATAAAAGGTCACGAAGACTGTCAGACACCAGAGGTGTCTTTACACGGTTTTTGCGGCCTTTTTTATTTTATTGACTGATATTTTTATTGTACGGGAGAACAAATGAAATACCTTTTGCCGGCGTGGTACACATTAGGAATGCTGCTGTTGCCCTTTGCAGCAACAGCAACATTTGCTGCGGATGTTCAAGAACAAGTAGAAACAACCCGGAAAACCCAAATCACAGATTCAGGCACAAATAGCAAATCCACTGTGAATGCAGACAACAAAAACGACAAAATGTACATGGAAATCGGAGAGATGACGGTCACCGGGAAATCCACAGATTTGTCCGCAGCGGATGCCCCGGCATCCGTGGATGTCATCGGGGCAAACCAAATTGAAATGGAAAACGTGGATTTCAGCATGGAGCTGCTCAAAAAGGTTCCGGGCTTTTACTACGGAGACTGGAATCAGGGTGTAGTATCCGGTACGGTGTCTCTTCGCGGATTCGACGCCAATCACGATGCACCCCTCACTTTGATTGTGGATGGTATTCCCCACAACTTCGGATACGGAAAAATGGATATTCAGCCCTTTTTCCCCCTGGAAATTGATCATATTGAAGCAGTTAAAGGAACAACAGATCCGCGTTACGGACTTCTAAACATTGCAGGCAACATCAATCTGCACACCAAGCGGGGAGGCAATTTTACCGAGGGCAAATTTTTAACCGGCAGTTTCAATACTTACGACGCCAGCATGATCACAGGCCACGACACCGATAAATTCAGCCAGACCTATTTTGTGGGCTATCGGACAACCGACGGCTACCGTGACCATTCGGATCTGAAAAAAGGAGCTGCATCAGGCAAATGGTTTTATACCACTGAAAATAAAAAGCTGTCCTTGGGTGCCATTGCCAGGGTGTTCACCATGGATGCCGATGCACCTGGCTACCTGACCAAGGAAGAGGCAGATTCGGATCCCACAAAAGCGGCTGACTTTGCTACTTCCGACGGCGGTGAGCAGGATAACCATCACATCAGCACCCATCTGGATTATGCGTTTTCCGATGATCTTATCTGGTCTTTTAAAATGTATCACCAGCGCATTGAGCGTACCCGGTGGTGCCGCTGGAGTGCCACAGGAACACAGCAGGAACGGTACAACGACAGTAAGCAGTACGGAGCAATATCCACCCTTTCATATGAACTTGCCGATACATTTATTCCGCGCTTGAAACTGGATTGGGGAGTGGATTACCAGAACCAGGACAATATCGATGCAAGATGGGCCACGGCAAACAGGGACCGTCAGGGAGGCGCCACGCGGTACTATGACATGGACTTTTATTACTTGGGAAGCTATGTCCAGGCAGACGGCGACATCACCGACTGGTTGCGCCTGACTGCTTCCCTGCGTGTGGATTCCTTTGACGGTAAAATGACCAACCAGCTGACCGGCCTGAACACTGACATGGTGGATATGGACTACATCTGGCAGCCCAAGGCAGGTGTTGTCATCACCCCTGTCAAAGGCTACAATTTTTACGGCAATTTCGGGCGTTCCTTTCAGTTGCCGTCCACGCCCACCTTGTACGGCCAGAACTCCAGCGGCTCAACCATTTCCAATGACATTGCATATTCCAAAAACGATGGCTGGGAACTTGGTTTCAAGTCTTCTCCCTTTAGCTGGCTGTCCGCCAGGATTGATTACTGGCAGATGAAGGCCACCGATGAGGTCAGGGCCAAAAACGACGGCTCCGGTGACTATGTCAACGCCGGGGAGACCATGCGGAAAGGTTGGGATTTTTCGGTCAGCGTCAAACTCCATGACTGGATTAACATCTGGGCATCCTATTCAATTATCCAGGCAGAATATACTGACCCCGGCCCCTCTCTTCAGGCAATCAAGGGAAATGACATTGAAAATATACCGGATTATACAGCCAAAGTGGGGGTCGATTTTGATCATCCGTCCGGTTTTTTCTCGAACTTCTGGATCGAGATGCAGGGAGATTACGAAGTTGATGCCGAAAACACAAGAGAAAAGGACGGGGCCTATGACATTGTGAACTGTTCTTTCGGATATAAGTGGAAAAAAATCACCATGGGACTGGACATCAATAATATATTTGATTCCGATTACTACAGTTTTATCTGGGACAATGACTCCGGTTACAATCCGGGTGACGGCAGAAGCGCCTACATCTGGATGTCCATAAAATTCTAAACTATATACAACGCACCTAAACTCAAAGGAGACAACACCAATGCTCACCAAATTGCGCACCACAGGTCTGACAGCTTCTCTGTTTCTAATTGTATGCCTATTTTTCATCTTTTCAGTGCCGGTGCCCATCAGCGCACATGAACTGTGGGTACAGCAAACAGGATATAAAAATGGCGTAATCAGTGCAAATATCGGATACGGCCATGAATTTCCAAATCCGGAATCCATCCCAGCCGACCGGCTTCACATTTTCAGCCCCCTGGCGCTGGTCACACAGACAGGAACCCTGAACATGGATCAAACCGGCGAAAACTACGCTTTTGAAAGAAAGATCGCCCTTAAAAAAGGCAGCTATATGGTGCTGGCCTTTTACAAACCCACGTTCTGGTCCAATGGGGACGGCGGATGGGAACAGACAGACCGCATCCAACGGCCAGGTGCAAGCTATGTGGAAGAAGCGGTCATGTACGGCAAAACCATTGTGAATGTGGACGGGGCAACCGATACAAGCTTGATATCCAAACCCACAGGCATGGATCTTGACATCGTCCCCCTGGCCAACCCTGCAACCATCAGACCCGGCAAGGTCTTCCCCATGCAGGTGCTGCTCAACGGGAAACCCGCCCATTTCGCCCAAGTGGAGGCCACCTTTGACCACTTTGCCGCCAAAGACTATATCGCTTTCTCAGGAACTACAGACGCTTACGGCCACATTGATTTTATCCCATTAAAAGCAGGCTACTGGATCGTAAGGGTCAAAGATACCTCTGAGTACCCGGACAAAAAAAAGGCTGATGAGCGGGTTCTTGCATCCAGTCTAACCTTTACCATTACAGACTGATGAATATTATGAGCCATGGACATTGCCCCGTGGCTCATATTTATGGCCCTGTAAAAAGCCCATCCATGGCTACTGGGAACCTCGGCCGCTTGCTAAACCGGTCTCCCAAAATTCAGGTTTACATGAATCGTATTGCTGGTGCCGTGTTTGGAGGGATAGCTTTTAAACTGGCAACCGCCAATGCGGATACCTAACCGTGACAACACCGATAAGTATTGCTGGAAATAAAGTCGGTTTGTGCGTCCATGCGGGTCCGTAAAAGAACAGCAACACCCCGGCAAAAGCGATTCCAATTACGTAATGAGCACACCAGCCGATAGGACGTTCTCCTGTAATATACGGTGTCTCCGTGATGTTTCTATGGACAAAACATCCTTTCGGGAATGACCTATCCAACGTCCAACCATTGCATAGTTAAGGGATGGGATTCTAAAAAAAATTTTAAAAATAACACCCTGATATCCATTATCATCGTAGCCCCAACTCCAATTAAAACAGCTTTAATGATCAATTTCTGTGCCTGTATTTCATTCATATATCAATTCTCCACATAAATTTTAGAGGCCGGCCGGGCCTACCACCTTCTGCATCACCTTGCCAGACAGGGATCATCATCGGTTATGCCTACCACGTCGACAATGACGCGAGTGTCCCACGAACCCTATTTTCTTTTGGGCGACCTTTTCCGATACAGTTTGATGCCACGGGAAAAAAAGGCCCTTCCCATGGGCAGAAACTGCCGCACTTTCCCCTGAAAAGCCCTGCCCCAAATCATCATTTCCTTTAAAACCAATCAGATACCCCAAGGGTACAGGATTTGCTTCCATACCCTTGGGGGACTGTTTTTTCTCAGGCCCCTGGCCGGCAGCCAGGATGGAGCCGGTGATCTTTTATCCCGGCCGCCACTCAAGAGGATGGAGCTGCCGGCATTGAAAAAGGGGGCTGAATGAAAATAAATGCCTTTTCTTTAGATTTATCCTCATCAAGAACCTATTCAGAAATCCAAACCACCCAAATCTCCCAGCAGACGTCTTTTATGGATCTCATGGACATCCGCATGGCAGATCGCCTGGCGTTTCCGGTCCAAGGCGCTACCGCCGGCAGCTGGCAAATCCAGGACAGGATTACGCAGAGTTCATGGGTAACGCCAGTGACTCTGGAGGACCAGCCGGCGGTTTCCCTGACCGATCAGTTCCGGGCGGAACTGGCCTCCATGCGCCGGATTATGGATTCAATCATTGAACAACTGTCCGGGCGGCTGTCGGTGTCCGGAGGCTGGCGTGTCACCCGGGTGGATCAAATTCATCTATTGCCTGTATCCGTCACCCGTCAGGTCAGCGTTTCCATAACGGAACAGGAGCAGACAATGGTGACGGCCCAGGGCCAGGTGCAGACCGGGGACAACCGGCATATCGATTTTTCCCTGGACGTGGCCATGGAACGGGAATTTTTCAGGGAGGATGTCCTTGAACAAAAATCTTTCGGATATGTCCTGGTGGACCCCTTGGTCATTCAGACCGATGCCGGGGCACCTCTGTTCAGTGGCGGGCAGTTCTCCTTTGACCTGGATTCCGACGGCACCAAAGAGGACCTGTCTCTTCCCGGTGAAGGATGGGCATTTCTCTGCCTGGACAAAAACCAGGACGGACAAATCAATGACGGCAGTGAATTGTTCGGCCCTGCCACAGATCAGGGTTTTGCCGAACTGGCCGCCTATGATCAGGACCAGAACCAATGGATTGATGAAAACGATGAGGTTTTTGACCAGCTCACCCTCTGGGAACAGGGGGATGAGGGCATGACCCTGACCCGGATAAAGGATGCCGGGATCGGAGCCATTTACCTGGCCGGAATTCCGTCTCAGTTTGATGTTACCACCCCGGACAATGAACTGATGGGCCGGGTGACCCGAACCTCCGTGGCCCTGACCGAGGCAGGAGAGCCCCTTACCGTCCAGGAAGTGGACCTGGTGGCATCATCCGGGGAGACCATGGCCTGAACTTGACAACCGGCAGGGGTCTGGCCAATGTCATGCAACTCGGAAAGACTCAGGCCGGGTTCATTTTATATGTGAATAAGATTTGAACTGACAATCAATACCAGAACTATTGAGCCCTCTGAAAATCAGTTGAAATTCAGAGGGCTCACATTGTGGAGATGGCTTGCCTCAAACATATGCAAAAATTAGCTTTCTATCCAGTCTCCCTTGAAAAAAGGATTTGCCCGGTTTGTTGCGGGCCCAGAATATCCCGTCACAATAATACGCTTTAAACGGTCATACCTCGAGAATAATCTTACCGACGTGCGCTGCGCTCTCCATAAGCCGATGAGCATCTGCAGCCTGCTCCAAGGGAAATGTTTTGTGGACAGCCGGTTTGATTTTTCCCGCCTCAATCACCGGCCATACCTTCTCCCTGAGCTGAGCCGCAATCTCAGATTTGGAGGAATCCGGACGACTGCGCAAGGTGGAGCCCGTGAAAAGGAGACGTTTCAGCATGATGGGCATCAAATTAATATCAACTTTTGAGCCCTTGTTAAATGCAATCTGAACGATGCGTCCATCCGGCGCCGACGCCTTGATATTGCGTGCAATGTAGTCTCCTCCGACAATATCGAGAATGACATTGGCACCCTTGACTTCATCTCTAACAACTTCAACAAAATCTTCCTTGTTGTAGTCAATAACCCGATCGGCGCCGAAACCTTTACAGGCTTCACATCGTTCTGCAGGGCTGTCGGTGGCATAAACCTTTGCGCCGAAAGCTTTTGCAAGCATGATGGCCGTTGAGCCGATACCGCCGGAACCGCCGTGGATAAGAATGATTTCCCCTTCTTTGAGTCCGGCCCCCATGAATATATTGCTCCAAACCGTGAAGAACGTTTCGGGAATTCCCGCGGCTTCCACCAAACTCAAGCCTTTTGGAATCGGCAGGCAATGGGGCGCATGAACGGCACAATATTCGGCATAACCACCGCCGTTGGTCAGGGCACAGACTTGGTCTCCCACAGACCAATCGCTGACATCGCTGCCGGCGGCAACAATGCTTCCTGTGATCTCCAGACCCAGAAGGTCCGATGCGCCCTTTGGCGGCGGATAAAGCCCTTTACGCTGAACTATATCGGGCCCGTTTACACCGGTGGCCGCTACCTTGATCAGCACCTCGTCCGGTTTCGGCTGGGGCAGAGGCCTGCTTCCCACAGAAAGGGCCTCGGGACCGCCCGGTTCGGTAACTTCAATCACTTTCATCTGTTCCGGTAATGTGGATGTCATCGCTGATTTCCTCCATCGTAAATGATTATGAACTTAGGTCCTCTAAATATCGTCAGGTTTTTTGCAAACGTTACTGGGATTAAAATTCTCCCGTTCACGTTATAAGTTAACTTAAGTATCAGGTCAAATCATAAAAAGGGGAACAAGAACCGGATGAATTAAAAAAAGGGGATTGTTATGAATATGTCATTAACAAAATACTATACCATTATGACATGTGCAGGTTCGAATCACATAATACAGCCATTATCAAATTTTTTTAAATTGTATCTTCTTTCACGCCAGTGTAAATTGGCATTATGTCAAGACGCTCGAAAATAGTAGTTCCCAACATCCTTCTTCACATTATTCAAAGGAGGAATGTATTGTGAAAAGATTCTTTTTCTTTTTTATTATAGTTGGAATGGTAATTTTGAATATTTTTCTGTTACTTTATGGATACTATCTGCTTTCCTTTGCATTACAGTGCAGTTCTGTGGGGGGATTGTTTTTTATCTATAAAGCAACATCAAATAGACATATTGAAAATTTGGTATTAGTGTACTTGAAAAAGCACAATGGGGCTACGAAAAACGAGCTTATTGCTCATATAAAGAAAAAAACCGGGGGAAAGGCCAACGTTAATTTATCACTGGTTGTCGATGAAATCATAGAACATCTCAAGATAAAAGACTTGGTTTTTATCGAAAAAGGTATTGGCTCAAACATTGGATTTTGCATTATACCTAAAGAAAACGGGCCAAACTGACGCCGTCATACTTGACGGCATGGCCACAAAACTTTAAGTCTGCTTTAAACAACCGCCTTATTACAATGATGAAGTTTATTTTGCATGTTGATAATGATCTGGTTCCGCTATTATAACGTGTGTGATAGTGGGAGGTTCATCATTATCGGGTAATATCTTAAATGGTATTCGATGACCATAATCAAGCATTGGAAAGTCTCCCATCCTCCCATGAGCGAGAAGGATACTATATGCAACCATAGTACGAACAACGTCAATAGCCCAGTTAGCGTCTTCTCTGGCTTCTAAAACTAACTCGGTTCCAAAACCAGAATACTCTTTTGGTTGTTCAGACTCCCAGGGATTTGACATTCCAGAGGAAATATATAACCAAGTTTCTCTATTTTCGTTTGGTTTTGATTTAAATACCCCGTAATGTAACCATCTGGGATCACAATTGTCTTGCTTAAATTTCTTCGTGAAAATTTCAATGTCAAGTGGATAAATCCCTGGGCCAAGGTCACCAAAAAGTTTTTTGTAAACTTTTTCCTCTCTTTCCTCCCAAGATTTTTCTAAAAAACTCATTATTATTCTGCGACAATTATCTTGTCCGGTCAGCATGGTTGACGCCTGTAAAGAATATTCAGGGTAAAATGCTTTGAAAAATTGATTTATCAGAGGTTAAACATTTTTAGCACAGTCTATCGTCTCTGGACACCTGGGTATTAGACCGTATCCATGATGCAAATAAGGAAAACCGAGGTCTCCAATAATGGTATCAAAGGAGGCCAGCCCTGATTTCCAGACAGGCAAGAATAACGAAAGTAGTGAACACCTTTATTGGAAACAGTTCTGGCCAGAAATTATAATCCGGGGTCGTCAATTCTTAACGGGTTGTTCAGGGGCGAGGAACAGGCCGTCCACTGCAACAGCGAGGTTATGTCATTATATATTTCAATAAAACATGATCCTTATTAATCAACGACTGTACGTCTTTTATAAATTGCTCTTTGTTTTTGATATTACATGGCACCCATAAATACTTTTTTTGATCAGATGAGGTGATATAATAGTATTTATATCCAAATACACTTTTAATGGTTAAATACTTCATATCAATCCATTTCATATGATAGCACTTAAAACTTTCCCATGGATTGTATGAAGATAGTCCATCATTATATAAAGTAATTTTGTAAAAATATGTGCAGACACCGATCAATAGAAAACAAAATATGAACGAGATAGCCATTAAGGCAAAGGTTGCTTCAACCATTTTGTGATCCAACTTTAAGTCATCTTTGATAAATATTACCAAGAAAAAAACAACTCCAGCTCCGATAGGTATATAGATGGAAGGCTTAATGCTTGATTCTAGTTTAGCCCTGTATTCTGCTATCATGTATTGATGGACCTTTTTCAGAGACATAACGCTAAGCTCACCGTCACAGAGGGTGGAGTGCAGCGCCGGGTTAGCATGACATTTGTTTTTTTAGCATGTTTAGAGCTTTTACGGCGATTAATCCCTTTTTATTACATCGCACATAAAGGCCCGGACTGAAGGGGTACTTGCAACTGAATCTCTTTCTGCATCATCAGTCAGGGAGTTTATATTGAAGCGCAGGTCATGCTCACCCCATCCCCAGGGAACACGGACGGTTCCGCACCGCACCGAGTCGCTGAGTCTGACCTTCATGAAAATCTCACCGTTAGGGGATATGATTCTTACTGAATCATTATCTTTGATCCCCCGCAGCTCCGCATCATCCGGATGCAGGTCAATAAAAGGCTCCGGCTCCTTTTCAATTATCCAGGGGATGTTTCGGTAGCGGGAATGAACAAACCAGCCTGATTTCTCACCGCTGATGCCGGCCAGAGGATATTTTTCCTTTGCATAGTCAAAGGTGATCCTTCCTGCCCGGGAAAGTTCAAAAAAGGGGATCGGTTCATACCCGTAATCAGATAAGGTTTCCGAATAAAACTCGACCTTGCCGGAAGGTGTATTGAAACCGTGCTGTCTGTATTTTTCAAATTCCGGTTTTTGCAGGGTAAGGCCATCCGGATGCTCACGCATCTGCCTGACTGTTATACCGGAAGGTTCAAGCTGGAAATCAATGGCTTCTTCCACAGTCTGAAAGGGAAACGCTTCGTCCAGCTTCAGCGCTCTGGCAAGATCAAAAATAATCTGCCAGCCGGGCCTGCTGTCTCCCAGAGGTTCAATCACTTTTTCCTGTAAAAGCATTCTATTTGCGTTCAGACCTGCCATATTCAGTTGCGTGGTTTCAAAAGTTGTGGTTGCCGGCAGAAAAATATCTGCCTGTCCGGCTGTCCGTGTCATAAACAGGTCAATCACCACAAGGAATTCCACCTGTTTCAGGGCTTCCGCAACCCGTAGTGAGTTTGCCGCTGTGACCAGGGGGTTGGATGCCTGAATAATAAGAGCCTTGATTGGATACGGTTTTTTATCCAGAATTGCATCGGGGATAACTGTGCTCACAGGAGATCCCCCGCCTTTGTTGAAACTGCTGAACAAAGGGTATCCGGCTGTGACCGGCTTCACTTTCGGATTCAGTGAATCTTTCAGACTCATGTCTCTGACCGGTACCTTCTGCGGAAAAACATCACCTCCCTTAATATCGAGGTTTCCGCACAATGCCCGTAACATGCAGACAGCCCGCACATTCCGGGTGACATCGGCATTCATGTCAAGCCCGTTGCCGTCTGCTATACAGGCCGGTTTCGATCCGGCATACAGGCGGGCGGCCTGCCGTATCTCCTCAGGGGTCAGCCATATGGAAGAGGCCACATGCTCAGGTGCATAATTCCGTACCTCCTCTGTGAGCCGGTCAAAACCGGTCGTCCATTCAGCAACAAAATGTGAGTCATATAAATTTTCGGCAATAATGACCTGCATCATGGACATGGCCAGAATGCCGTCACAGCCCGGTTTTATCTGCAGCCACAGGTCTGAGGAGTCGGCAATGTCTGTTTTTACCGGATCAATGACAATCAGTTTCGCACCATGCCTTATTCCTTCCATCAGCAGGTTATAGTCAGGCGGACTGGAGGTTTTATCATTTTTTCCCCACACTATTATACATTCGGCATTGAGGGTGTCCGGCCTGGTTCCGGTTCCGTATGTGATAAAAGCGGGCAGAGCTCTTGTTGCATGGCACAATGAGCCGTTTCCGATGACATTCGGAGACCCGAATGCATGCATAAATCTCTGAGTATACTGCCAGACCGGCCCCCAGTCCTCACCGGTTCCCTTCAGCCAGGCCACAGATTCCGGACCGTATTTGTTTTTATAGAATAAAAGTCTATCTGCCATGTCTGAAAGCACCGTATTCCAAGATACTTTCTTAAAATTCTGATTTCTGTCTGCATTGTTTCTGACGAGCGGTGATGTAATCCGGTCAGGAGCATAGACAATATGGGGAGCCGCGGCATTTTTCGGACAGAAGCGGCGCACGGTAACTCCGGGAACAGGTTTTCTTTTTACCGAAATCAGCCTCCCGTCTTTTACAACCGCATCGACAGGACATGTGTTCAGGCAGAAACGGCACATTGTTGAAACAGTTTTCATACATCCTCTTGAAAAAATAAAATTGTGATTACAATTTGGATGATAACATGGAAATTGTTAAAAACTGACGTATAGATTGTCAACAGTCTCTTTAAAAGCTTTTTAAATTCAAGTGTTTATTTCTGAATCATATAAATACGCGGAGTCTGGAGTCATGCTAACAAGTTATTCTCCGGTTGTCCGGTTATCTTGAGTAATCTGATATTTATCCGCATATCATGAAGAATCAACGGATAACCGGATCGGTTGTTACCTTAGTATTTACCAGAACTGCATATCAGTATGGATAGATCGTGTAAAGAAGATTCAGGGTAACTGCTTTGAAAAATTGATTTATCAGTGGATTAAACACCCGTGTATCAGCTTAGCGTCTCTGAATACTCAGGTATTAGATCGTATCCATAATGCAAACAAGAAAAACCAAGGTCAACAATTGTATCTTTCCGGATTTTCGATGAAAGACGGCCAGACAGGACTATCAGATCAAATCAACGCCAGAGAGAATGTTCGAAATTCTGAGGAAGTACAGATTGTGGGGTTGGTTCTTGCTCGAAAAATATGAAAAAGAATATTATATCAGCTCCCCAGTGATGGGGAATTCTATCCCGATTAACTTAATTTTATTGGAATATGTTTTTTTCCATAGTTAACGCAGAGTTTACCGACGGGTGCTGAACTACATCCAGATACCAGTTCAAGTAAAATAATTGGTTATCTCAGTTTTTCCAAATTTTTTCTTGCATCTGGCGTATTTTTTAATTCAAATTCTAACTCACTACACGGGAAACTCGGGCATTCAATACAGGAATTATAATGTTTTTCAATACAGCATCGCCGCATTTTACACTTGTTTGAACAGAAATAAGAATGCCTTTTATCAACTTTGCAACCATCACAAATGACATATTCCGGTTTTACTTCAGCGCAGTAAATTTTCTCTAATCTTTTAGCAATTTTAGCAAATTCTTCAGGATTCCCTGATTGAGTTGCTATGTAGCTTCGACATTTTGAACAGTCTATTCCGCAATATGCGATCATTGAATTTTATCCTTTGTGGAGATACCACATTATGATGTGTCATTCTGTTATACGCCACCCTTTAATTTCATTTCACCATTCTCTGCAAACTCAAACATTGGTCCCCAAGCCACCTCCCAGTAATAACCATCGAGATCAGAGAAATATCCGCTAAAACCTCCCCAAAAAGTATCTTGCGGTTCTTTTATAATCCTGCCACCCGCAGATTCCGCATGTTGTAAAATCTCGACAACTTCGTTTTTACTACGAGCATTATGAGCAATTGTAACTCCATTAAATCCGCTGCGTGTTATAGGGACATCGGGAGAAATGTCTTCTGCGAGTTTCTCAAAAGGATAGAGAGCAAGCCAAGTTCCAGGCAGTTCAATGAAAGTAATACCATCCGATATATTTGGAGGTGTACCAAGTACGGCTTTATAAAATTCTGTAGCGTTACCTAAATCGGCTACACCAAGCGTCAAAATTGTGATTCTTGAAATTTTCATAATTCTCGTCCTTTTAGCATATACCAAATGATTCTGTCGTTTTTTCTGTTAAAGCATGAGTTTGTAATGTTTTCCCGTTAAATAAAAAAGAAAACAGGACCATTTTTCAATAGCAACCAAGCGACCGAATGTAAATCGAAAGCTTGAACCATTGAGAAAAACGAGACCGAGCAATCATGATTTTTCATAAAAGTCTCCCAGAGAAAAGCGTTCAATAACAGAAGTAGGGTTGGTCGTCCTTTTCATACCGACGCTGCCAAATACCAGACTGATAATTTTCATAGGGCTCTGACACCATGATTGACCTTGCCGTCGATATCCGCGGGCTGTTTATTTAGGTACTTTTCGTAGTGCTTGATCTTCAACATATTTTCTTTTACAACACGCCTATATTTATCGATATACATCATATTCATGATATTAGAAGAAAAGGAGTGTCCATGGCAGAAAAGATCTGGGTTCTGGGTAGCGGCACTTTTGGTGTTAGAGCGGTTAGATACTTAAGCGGCATCCATGGTGCCGGCAGCATCACCCTAGTGGACCCCAGCTCCCAGGCATTGGATCAGGCAACAGCTATAGGGATCAATAAAGTTTGCGAAGAGGGGGTGGCCTTTTTACACAAAAATCTTTCAGAGAGTGAGAGACCGGACTGGATAGTCCCGGCCCTGCCGGTCCACTTGGCCTGGGAGTGGGTTTTATTGGAGTTGGGACAAAACCGTCTGGTACGCTCTCCTTTGCCGGAAATCTTGGTTTCTTCTCTTCCCAACCCTATTACCGGTGATTCAGGAGATATCTATGTCAGCCATGCGGATTTTATCTGTCCTCCCAATTGCAGCGAGCCGGATCAGTTCTGCACCAGAACCGGGGAACCAAGAAAAAAGGATATGTTTCGACTTCTTGCTCAAATGGGACAGAAAGATATGCCTTTTTTTGTAATCCAGAGTCTACAACTGGGACCGGGGGTTGGCGGATATCGACCCAAGACCCTTTTTGATCTTCTGGACAGGATTATGGGTTGCCAAGGACTTAACGCTGTGGTCACGGCCTGCCGTTGCCACGGTGTGGTTACCGGTGGAAAACGGATCGGAGATCCTATTTAAAAAAAAGCGGCCAATATAGTGATATTGGCAGACTTTGTCCATTCCTTCTTTTAATGAGACTGATGAAGCTGAAATCCAATATCATTGGAGATAATCATTCATGGTCCGGAAATGCAAGAATAAACTTTTTTACGTACAAAAGTTGGGCCTGGTTATAACTTCGGACTTGAATGGCCGCGCCTCTTGTGCCATAGTTATTCATCCCAGTTAAGGCAATACAGATTTATTACTCTATCGCATATGGCTATAGGGCGTATGTGGTTTTGGGTAGTTAAGCACCCTGGCTCTTGCAGGAAATTAGCAATTTACATCTTTTTAGAATTATTTTGAGTTCACAGTATATTTATCTTTGCCTACAGGAGGAAAAATCATGTCTGAATCCGAAATTGCCACCTATTCCCAAAACGACCTGTATGATTTTATAGAGGGTGCTACCTTACTTGCTACGGGTGGCGGCGGTCCAAAGGACGTGGCCCGGGATTTTCTTAAAAACAGCAAAGTGGCATCGGTAAATACCTTATCCTGCCTGAATGTCCCTGATGAAATGTCCATCGCCTATACCGCAGAAATTTTCGCCCCTTCTGCCATTGAAACTAAAAAAGACTATACAGCTGCCCTGAAATCCTATGAAGATCTTGTTTCCAGGATGCCGGGACAGCTCGCAGGCGTGCTGCCGGCTGAAGTCGGAGCTATCAACGGTATTGTGCCGGCGATCATTGCCGGCCTGACAGGTTCGTACCTCATTGCGGACACCCAGACCGACCGGTCTATCTCGCAAATGGATATGGGACTGTTTCAGAATATGGTGCCCTATTCCTATCTGAACATGCTGGATGACGACGGGAATGTCATATGCCAAAAAAGCTATCCTGCCGGTGACATGGATGCCATGGTGGTGGAAAAGGACGTGGCCGCTGCCATGGACGCCCATCCGGAACTCAAAGGGGTGGGTGGTTTTGCCACCTATCCCATGACGGGCAAGGATTTAAAAGGATATTACAGCCAAAGTCTTCTTCTGCCGGATACCTTTGACTATGCAAGGCGGATCGGTGCTTGTATGAAAGAAGCCGATTTCGAATCCCGGATCTTCTCCATTGTAAAAGAGTGGCTTGGCAGCAGATATACACCTTACCGGATGTTCAAGGGATATCTGGTCAATGCAAAGCAGATTGCCGAAAATCAGGATTACGGCGTGGCTGATTTTATCTCCTCCGATCCTTTAAGCAATATGGGGGCAAGGGTTTACTATTCCAACGAAAACATGATTGCTTACTATACCCTTTGGGTTCTGGTCCAAACCGTGCCCACACCCATTGAAATAGCCCCCATGGCCATCGGGCCGGACGCCATCTGCTACCTGCTCACATCCGCCAGGTACGGCCAGGGGTATTCATTCACCAACGAGGCATTTACACAAGATTACGGAGATCCTGATTTTTTCAGAACCAATGAAATTGAATTTTTGGGGATCCCCGAGCCCACCCTGCGCAGACCCGATGTGATCGCCGCCTTCAAACGCGAAATAACCGCAACAATGGGGGCTTTTGGAAAGACTTACCAGGGCACCTATATTCCCATAGAACAGTTGCAGCAGGGACGCATTGCGATTGACATCCCCAAAACAACCGGCAGCACAAGAGACAAATCATCTTGCCTGACCCTGTCAGGGCCGCACCCGGAAGCCGTCATCCGCTATACCGCAGACGGCAGAGAGCCGGATGAAAATTCGCCGGTGTATGAGCGCCCTCTTCCCATGGAGGACCTTGGTGGACGGATTTTAAAGGCCAAACCCTTCCACAGCAACGGGCTGCCGGGAACAACGGCATCTATCGCGCTTCCTAAAGAATAACCGGCTTTGACTTGGACAATACCGGGAAAAATGCGTTGTATAAATATCTGCCAGGGGCTGTTTGTGTGTATCTGTCTTATGTTGACGGCAAGGGCGCTTGCATCGGCCGAATTTAGCGTTCAGCACACCTTCAATACCGGTGCTTATAACAGCTGCCTTATCCAGGACAGGGACGGGCTTATCTGGGTGAGCTGTTCCAATGGTATTGTCCGATATGACGGTTACGACATAAAATTCATTAAATCCGGAGAAGGCCTGCTTTCCTCGGCCATTGCATCCTGCATATTTGAAGATGACCAGGGACTTTTGTGGATTGCCACATCGGCAGGATTGAACCGGTTCGATAAAAAAACCAACACCTTTACTGTTTATAAAAATGATCCTGCCGATCCTTACAGTATCAGCAGCGGCCAGTTCAACTGGGCGCCCAGGACCATTGCCCAGGACAGGGACGGGGGCATGTGGTTCGGCACCCAGGCCGGGGTCAACCGCCTGGATAAAGCAACCGGGCGTTTCACCCGGTTTCGCCACGTCCCGGGAGATGCCGACAGCCTGAGCCACGATTCCGTCTGGACCGTGGTTGCAGGTAAAGACGGCGTGATCTGGATCGGCACCGAGTCCGGGCTGGACGCTTTTTCTCCTGAAACCAAACAGGTGACCCGGTTTACCCATGATCCGGATTGCCCCTCAAGCATAGGCCGTGGCCGGATATATGCGGTGCTGGAAGATGAATGGCCCTTTGTCTGGGTGGGCACAAGCCTTGGGGGACTGAACCGCCTGAACCGGGAGACCGGCCGGTTTCTGCGATTTGAACACAGTCCAGGTAGCGCCGGCAGCCTGAGCCACAACGCAATTTTAACCATCACCAAAGACCGCAGTGGCCTGCTCTGGCTCGGACGGCCCTATGACGTGGCCGCAGGCCTTGAGCGCTTTGACCCGAAAACTTTAAAATTTACAGTGCACAAGCACGTTGAAGACGATGCCCAAAGCATCTTCGGTGATATCATCATGGGATGTTACCAGGACCGGTCAGGCATCATGTGGATCATTGAAAACACCGGCGGCATAGACAAATGGGACCCCCACTGGAAGCCGTTTGAGCAGTACTGCCACAGAGAAGGCGACAATACCGGCCCAAGTTCAAACGTCATCACCACCATTGCAGAATCACATGACGGCAGCCTTTGGATGGGAACCCAGCTTGGGGGCTTGAACCGGCTTGACAGAAAAACAGGACGGTTCAGGGTCTACCGCAAAAACAGGCAAAAGCCTTTTGGTATTAGCCACGATTATGTTTTCTCTGTACTTGAGGATCAGGACAACAATCTGTGGATCTCAATGAACAATGGAGTGATCGGATTATTTAACCCCGATTCCGCCAGGCTTGAAAAGCAGTTTATCAACCCCTATACCAACGGAGTGGCCAGGGGGATGATCCAGGACCGGCACAGCCCGGACATCCTCTGGTTCGGTACCGAAGGAGACGGGATGTTCAGGCTGAACAAACACAGCGGCAAATTCACCCGGTTTACCCATGATCCCGGAAACGAAAACAGCCTGGCCAACAATATGGTGCCGCGGTTGTTCCAGGAGGCGGACGGCATCTTGTGGGTGGCAACCCTGGGCGGCGGCCTGGACCGGTTTGTTCCCGGCACTGGAATTTTTGTCCACCATCGCAAGGACGAAAAAAATCCCTGGTCCATCAGTGGCGACATGGTGACGGACTGCCACCGGGACAGCCAAGGCCGGCTCTGGGTCGCCACGGGCGATGGCGGATTAAACCGCCTTGATCCCACGTCCGGCAGGTTCACCCATTATGGAGCAAGTCAAGGATTTGAAACCCAAACCATCCGGGCCATTTTGGAAGATAATTCTGAAAATCTTTGGCTGAGCACTGATTCAGGGCTGCTTCGCTTCAGCCTCACATCAGAACAGGTGACCGGCAGGTTTACAGACCAGGACGGTCTCCTGGGAAACAATTTCAGCCTGTTCGCTACCAGTGCCACCAAAACCCGGGATGGAAAACTCTGGTTTGCAAGCCTTGAAGGCGTGATCAGCTTTTTTCCCGATCAGATAAAAAACAACCCCTATATCCCCCCTGTTGTCCTGACGGCCTTTGATGTATCCGGCAAAAGCCTCTCTATCCGGGCCTGTCCGGAAACCATCGAACAGGTCCACCTGGACTGGAGAAACAATTCCTTTGAATTCGAGTTCGCTGCCCTGAATTATACCCAACCTTTGAAAAATAAGTATGCCTATATCCTGGAGGGATTTGACAGCGAATGGAACCAAAGCGGTACCCGGCGCTACGGCAGTTACACCAATCTGCCTTGTGGCAGCTATACCTTAAGGTTGGCCGGATCGAATAATGACGGGGTCTGGAACAAAAATCAGACCCGGATTGAAGTCCATGTACAGCGCCCTCCCTGGAAAACCCCACTGGCATACGGCCTTTACGGCGCCCTGGTTTTGGCACTCTGCTTGTGGGGACGAAATCTGACAGCCAAAAGTATAAAAAAAAGGCTGGCAGCCAAAGAAGCGGAACTGAGAAAAGAGAAAAAGATTAATGACCAGCTCAAAGCCATCGACAAGATAAACTCCGATCTGCTTGAAAAAAAAGCGCTTGTTGAAAACAGGCTGAGAAACAACAAGGTAAAACTTGAAAATATGGTCAGGGAACGCACGGCAGAACTGGAGTCCGAAAAAGAAAAAGCAGAAGCTGCAAGCCGCGCAAAAAGCGAATTTTTAGCCAATATGAGCCATGAAATCAGGACCCCGTTGAACCTGATCCTCGGGTACGCGGAAATGATTGAAAAGCAGTGCAGGGACGATGCGATAATTGGGGATATTTCCACCATCCGCTCTGCAGGCGCCACCCTTTTGACCCTGCTCAACGATATTCTGGATCTGTCCAAGGCGGAATCAGGCAAGTTCACCGTGGCGTATGCCCCCTTCAATCTTGACAGCCTGCTTGACGAGATCGGGCAGATTTTCTCCATTACCGCCGAGAACAAGGGCGTGGCATTTCATCTTGAAAAAAGCGGCACCCTGCCGGCCACCATCATTCTGGACAAGACACGGCTGCGCCAGATCCTTATGAACATCGTGGGCAATGCAGTTAAATTTACCAATGAAGGGGATGTGAAACTCCGTGCGGATTTTCATCAATATGACCGGGGACATTTGTTTTCTAAATTATTATTCTATGTGGAGGATACAGGCATCGGTATTGACCCGGACCAGGAGGGGTTGATTTTCGAACCCTTCAGCCAGCAAAAAGGGCAGGATTTCAACACCTACGGGGGTACCGGTATCGGACTGTCCATATCCAAAAAACTGGTTTCGGCCATGGGGGGCGTCATTACCCTGGAAAGCACCCCCGGCCTGGGCAGCAAGTTTATAATATCCATTCCCAATGTAAACATCCTTGATGTGCCCAAACGCCGCACACCTGACTTAGCCAAGAAAGCGACTGAACGGGAACCGGAGGCTGCCCGGCCGGAACCGGATCTTTCCCCGGAAATCCTTGCAGCCCTGCCCGATTTGCTGGCCCACCTGAAAAATGAGTTGACGCCCAGATGGAAAGAACTTCGCAACGGCCTGGTAATCAGCAGAGTTGAAGGGTTTTCCAGGGATGCGGCCGATCTGGGCTCCCAATACCAGTATGATCCACTAACACTGTGGGCCCAACAGTTGCAGACACTTACCCGGGAGTTCGATATGACCAGTCTGCCGGACACACTGGCGCAATTTCTCGGTATCATTTCCGAACTTGCAGACCGGATTAATAAAGTCGGTAATTAAGCACCTTGTCTTGAAAGGGGTTGGAGTCTTTGAATTTCAATAGCTTTGGGACTATTCATCGCATGCCATAGATCCCAGTCTTGCTGTAGTCCAAGCCAGAAGTCCGCCGGCATCCCTAATACACGAGCCAACCTAAGTGCTGTATCAGGAGTCACTGACCTACGCCGCTTAATAATTTCGTTCAAACGAGGATAGGAAACCCCAAGTTTTTGTGCGAGTTCGGTCTGGGTAAGATTGAGGGGTTTAACAAATTCTTCCAAAAGCATTTCTCCGGGATGTGTTGGAGGACGATTTGTTGGAAGTCTCCTTGATGTTTTATTAGTGGTAGTCTGTAATTTCGACTTCATATGCATGCCCTTCCTCCCAAATAAAACAAACACGGTATTGTTGGTTTATTCGGATGCTAAATTGATTTTCACGATCGCCTTTTAATTGTTCGAGATGGTTTCCTGGCGGAACTTGAAGTTCGGTTACATCTTGTACTCGATTTATTTGGTCCAACTTTCGAACTGCAACCGGCCAAATGGATTGCGGACAGATTTTTCTTGCAGCTTTAGAACTAATTCCGTCAAAAATATCCTCCGTACTTTTATTCTTAAAAGACCGTATCATGGATTATATTATAATGGCACCCGTTATACTTGTCAATTATGTCGGTATGTCAGGAATTAATCATCCCGGATATTCAGACGCAGGTGGAGCAGGTGAAAAAACTGCATACGAAATTCATTGAAGACGGATATAATGGCGTGTTTATGTTTGATGCCATGGAAAGGAAAGCAAAATATGCAACCAAAGAATTCAACCGGCAGTGGCTGTTCCAGGCAAAGGAGATGACTTTTGTTCCTGACACCGGAGAGAGAAGCTTGTGTCACCTCCATGACCGGCATATCCAAAAAACCATCAAATTTCTTCTGCGGCCTGCATTGCCCGAATCTGTTCCAGAGCAGCTAATGCCGCCAATTTTACCTTAGGACATTTGCAGGCAAGGGAAAAGGCTTGTTTTGCTTTTTGGGGGTTGTCGCTGCTCAGGGCGGCGTAGCCTGCCATGAGCCAGGACCGCCCCGGGGAGCGTCCGCGATCGGCCAGTTCCTTATAGGCGATATATGCGGCGTTGTATTGTTTTTCCCTGAACAGCAGGTCCGCCTTAAAGGCCAGAAGCCGTGCACCGCAACCCCGGGCAAGGCCTCTATCCGCCCATTTGATTGCGGCCTGGTAATCCCTGCCCTGCTGGTAGGCCCTGGCAATGGCAAGGATACGGTCCGTCATCTTTTTTCTTCCCATACCGGAAAAGCCGCCCGGGCTTTTTTGAATTCTTTCCAGCCAATCTTCATAAACCCTGGCCGCTTCCAATGGGATGTTGCACCCGGCATAGAGATCTGCCAGCAATTTTGTTTCAGATGTGGTCAACGGTGTCGTGAAACTGTATATCATAAATGCTTCAAGCCCTTTTTCAAGGCGGTTCTTATTTAAATGGATGTTGGCCAGGGTCCGCCACCACTTCGGCTCTTCAGGTTCCTGCCGGGTCAGAGTGCAGGCATAGGCTACGGCCTGTTTATCCATGCCAAGCTCCATGTACTGGTACAGCAACACCTCCTGCCAGGTCCGCTTTTTATCTGCCTTGGATTTCGCAGCCAGTTCTTTAAGATATGGCAGGGCCCGGCGATTTTTTTTAAGGGAAAAAAGAATATTGACCAGGACCTCTTTTCGGTCGAGGGTCACTTCGGAAGGATGATTTTTCATCAGCCTGTTAAAGGCATTCAGGGCATTTTGATAATCAGCGTTAAAATAATAACATACTGCGGCCTGATAAAGATACGCCCCTTTTTTTTCCGGGGCAGTATCATACCCCCGGATAAAGGCTTGGGCTGCCTTGTCCATCTGTTTAAGGGTGTACCGGCTCTGGCCCAGGTTCAGCCATCCCTGGTAAAATCCGTCATATTTTTTAACAGCCCGCTCATAGGCAGATGCGGCTTTCTTCACATAGCCTGCACCTTGTTTTTCCATCATCATGCAGCAGTTGCCCAGAAGAAAATCAAGGTAATAATGGGAATACCCCTTTTTGCATGCCGTATCAGGATCAACGGTTTTTGCTTTGGCCTGGAAGGACTCAATCTCTTGGACCGCTTTGGTATAGCTTTTTTTTTCCATAAGCCCTGCAGCCTTGTTTGCACACATGCCTGCGGCGACAGGAAGGGGATCGCCTTCCTGGCCGGCCGCCAACAATGCACAGGGAGAAAGAACCATGAAAACAGAAACAAGGCTAGCCCACAATAATCTGGCCATCACTCCTCCATTTTAAACCGGATGGTAGTCATAACACGCACCTCCACGGCGCTGCCGTCCACGGTTCCCGGCTTGAACCGGTACTGGGATACGGACCGGGTTACACTGGATTCAAACACCCCCTTGGGCTCAGCCGCCACCACCTTAATATCGCGTACCCGGCCCTCGCGGGTGACAATAAATTCCACTTTGACCCAGCCTTCAATGCCAAGCCTGCGGGCCCGCATGGGATAGGACGCCGGCAACCGGACCAGTGTCTGCAGGGGGTAATCCAGCTCTGACGTAGAAAACAGACCCGAAGGCATTTCTGCTGTCATGGAAAAATTTGATAACGGGCCCAGGGCAATGCTGTTGGGCAGATTGGGCAGGTTAGGGTTTAATTCCACAGACAGATTCGGCCTGACAATGGTGGGTCTTTGAATTTGTTCCTGTACAATTTTTGTGGCTGACACCATCGTCTTGGGCGGTTCCGGTGGTTCAGGACGCTCCTTTTTGCGCGGCGGTGTTTCCGGGCGCTTGATCCGGACAACCTGGATGGCCTGGATGAGTTCCGCGTCATCCGGTGCATCAGGCACGCTTTGGATAAAGGTCGGCAAAATCCCGAAGATAAAGAGATTAAGCCCCAGGGCCAGAACAATGGCCGCTATCCAAATCAGAACCGCACCCAAACAAAATCTGCTGGACTTTTCCCGGTATGCAATCTGAGCAGTACCAGCCATTTATCCACCTTCGGGCAAACTTGCGGCAAGGGCCACATTTTCAGCCCCGGCCAGTTTACAAGCATCCATAACCGAGATCACAAGACCGGTTCTGCTGTCCCTGTCCGCCACAATCACCACGCCGGATTCGGGATTTTCAGCCATGGCCCGTTCAACCCCCGAGCGTACGGCCCGGACATCAATTTCCCTGCGGTCCAGGTGAATGGTATTGTCCCGGGTAATGCCGATGAGAATGGTGGATTTATTTTTTGCCACAGCCGTACTGGCCGTGGGCCGAGAGATGTCCACCCCGGTCTCCTTGACAAAGGAGGTGGTGACCAGGAAAAAAATCAAAAGGATGAACACCATATCGATCAGGGGCGCAATATTCAGTTCAAGGCTCTTTTTTGCCGCCCGCCTGGATGCGGATATATTCAGCATGAAACACTCCTGTTGTGAATAACGGGTTTAAGATACATGGCCGTGGAGGCGATGCGGTGCTTGAGGTTTGAAGCGCGCCGGTTGAGCCAGCCGCTCATATAAAGTCCGGGTATGGAGATCATAAGACCGGTCTGGGTGGTCACCAGGGCCACGGAGATCCCCGAGGCCATGGCCCGGACATTGCCCGTGCCGAATACGGTGATTACATCAAAGGTCTCCATCATCCCCACCACTGTGCCCAATAGCCCCATGAGCGGTGCCACGGCAGACAGCACACCGATCAAGGCCAGATACTGGTCCAAAGAGGCGGTTAGCGCCATAACCGTTTCATCAAGAATATGTTCGTCCAAATCCGGGTCCGGCACCGGGCTGCGCCGGGATAAAAATTCCTTGACCAGATAGGCGTTGGCACCCTTATACCTCTCCTCGGGCCACTGGTTGTCCCTGACCAGCTCCCCGGCCATGGCCCTGGGCATGTTTTTTACATACAGGCAATGCAAAAAAAACAGGCGGTTGAATATCAGTATCCACATCACAAGGGAAACGCACAAAATGGGCACCATCACCACCCCGCCGGAATGGATATAAGCGGTCATCTGGTAAAAAAACTCGTCCATCCGGATTGTTCCTTAGTTTTGCCCTCTGGCGGTTGTGCCGGCAATCGCGGCGGGCCGGCATTCGTTCCTTGCCTTGAACACCATGTTGACAAAGGCCACAGACTTTTCCTCCATGGTGCTGATCTGGGTTTCCACGCGCCGGGATAAAAGCGTGTGGAACAGCATAATGGGAATGGCCACGGTCAATCCGAGCATGGTGGTGACCAGGGCCTCGGAAATGCCGCCGGACATCATTCTGGGGTCCCCGGTCCCGTGATAGGTGATCACATGAAAGGTATTAATCATGCCGGTCACTGTTCCCAAAAGCCCCATGAGCGGAGCAATGGCGGCCAGCATGCCCAGGGTGGATAAAAACCGCTCAATGGATGGGATCTGCGCCAGAATCGCTTCCTGGAGCACGTTTTCCATATCCGTTCGGCTCTGCTGTCGCACAGGTAGCGCCTTGAGCAGAACCTGGGGAATAAATCCCCGGCTGTTAGCCTGCATCAAATCCCGGCATGCCTGCCAGTTTTCGGATTCAAGCAAAGAGGAAAGTTTCGCCATAAACGGCGCGATGCTGATTTGATGCCGCCAAAAGAAAACCGCACGCTCCACCAGGATGAGAACGGCAAGTCCCAGCAGGGCCAGGATGGGCCAGACAAGGGGACCGCCCTTGGGTATCTGATCCATCAGGTTCAACTCATGGGTAAACCGCCGAAGGGCACCGCCTTTGGAGATATCCACGGGCACACATTCGCTTTGGCCGGCAAGATAGGTATCGATCTGGTCCGCAATTTTTTTTGAGGGCAGCTTGGACAGGGCAAAAAACCGGCTGCTTTGATCCGAATAGAGCAGGAAACCGGTTTCGGATTCCTTTCCTGCGTCATCATTGAGCACATAAAAGGAAGTAAAATTGCCGATACTCAAAATCCGGGCGGTTCTGTCCTTTCCCTGGCGGTCCACCACCATGCCCTGGCGCAGGGACACCTCACCCGAAGCCAGGATTTCGTCAAACAGGATATCGGACATCCGGCGGATATCATCCATGGACCAGAACCGCTCCTGATTGACCAGGGGGTTAAGAAAACTGTTCCGGTCTTTGTCAAAGGCGCTTTGGGGGCTTTGAACCAAAAGGCTGTTTAGATCTTTGGCAGCGGTTCTGACAAAGCCTGCCAGCTCCTTGTTCACCATTCTGGATTCTTCAAGACTGCTCTGCAATTTTGCCTGTTCGTCGGCCAGGACCTGAATTCTTTTCTTGAGCCCCTCATTGGCGGTTTGAATGCTTCTGTTTTTGGCTTTCAATGTTGCAATGGCCGAAATCAGGGCATTTTTGTCCTTTTTTATGGTTAAGGCATTTTCCCGGGCCTCGGCCTTGGCTGCCGCAAGTTCTTTTGCCGCTTCAGCAGCCATGTCCCGGCGTTTTTGTTCAAGAATCTCATAGGATTTGCGAATATCCGCGGCCAGGACTTCCGGTGCAGGAACGAGGCAGACAATAGCTATGGACAAAATCAGGCAGCTCAACAAAGGGATGGACAAGTATTTCATTGGTATCATTTCTGATCCCCCCTTTCCGGGGAAATAGCCCCTAAAGGCAGGGTCACCACCTCCATGGGCCGGTGTTTGGCCGCCATTTCCACCACCGCCTCAATGGCCGACACACGGGTTTTATCCAGGGTGTGCCATTGATTTTTTGCCACGTCAAAAATTCCTGCGCTTTCCCTGTCCAGGGCCAGAAAAAATAATGCCACCCTGCCCATGCGGAAAATGTCTGCAAGCACTTGTGTGCCGTCCACAACAATTTTTTCCCGGTACACCTCAACCGTGTTGCCGTACTCGGCTTCCACAAACAGGGCTTCCATCATTTTTCTGTATTTTTCAGCAATGGTGATTTCCGGATCATCCAGGATCACGGCCAACCGGGCCAACCGGTCCTTACGTTCCTGGGATAAAAACGGGGCATCGGCTGCCACAAGGGACTTCAGGCGTCCAAGAGTGTCCCCTAAAAACGGCGCAAGTTCCGTTCTGATCCGCCGGCACTCCTCTTTTTCCCGGTTAAGGTCCTGATTTGATTTTTCCAGATCACCGGCCCTTTGGGTCAAATTCTTGTTGGCAAAGGCAAGCTGTTCATTTTCCGCTTTAAGGCGGTCATATTCCTCTGCAAGTTTCTGGCGTTGGGCGTCCCATTTTTCCCGGGCCGCCTGGGTGGCCTGGCGGGTATCCACTGCCTTGTCAACCGGGGCTTCAATATCCTTTGACACAGACACCTGGGCATGGGTTGCAGATCCAATCCATGCCGAAAAAAATATGAGCAGACAGACCATGACTGCACACTTCACCCAGGTTCCGCCATGATCCTGGGAAACCTGATTCTTTTCACTTCCCATTATTCTCCATTTCCTAACGCTGAACAGCCCACCCGGAGGGCAATATTTTATTTCCATAACCGTATCCATCGGCCATCCGCTTCTATGGGCGCCGAAAACCGGGGGATTCCCACATCCTTTAAAATTTGATCAAAATCACGGCGCTTCATTATATTCCAGGGATCGTCCGGACCACCGGGCCGCCGTCTTTTACCATCCGGTCCGCAAAACCCGTCCTTTTTCATATTCCTTTCAAACGCCTTACGCATCTCAGGGGTTCCCCTGCCGCCGCCCACAAATGCTTTTCCATTGGGTGCCAGCAACCGGTAAATTTCCGACAATGCTTTGCCCGGATCTTTCCAGAACGGAATGGACCCGCGGCTGATCACAAGATCCATGCATCCGTCCGGCAAAGGGATCTCGTGGACATCGGCGTGCAGGGTTTTGGCCCTGTTTTCAAGGCCGTCTTCAACGATATGGGCGTCTGCCTTTTCAAGCATTTCAGCCGAGGTATCCAGAAAGGTAAATTCAAGATCAGTGATGCAGGCAAGGGCCAGGCCAAGATATCCGCCGCCGCATCCGGCATCAAGGCAGCGGCCGGACATCACACCGGTTTCATCTTTTATTTTTTTTGCGTAGTATTCATACAAAGGGGCGTTTTTACCCCTGGCTGAGTGGTCATATTTTGAAACATCCATCTTTTTCTCCATCATATTTATTCCCAACGCCATTCCTTGTCCGGCTTGCTGAACGACCGGTTCACATGGGGCAATGAAAATTCCATCTGATAAAATCTGCGGTAAAAGCGTTTTGCCTCTTCCATGACATCAAAATCAAATATTTGCGGGTGCAGCACATTGGCCATGTACATCAATCCGAGAATCCAACGGGGACTGCCGAAATCCCATCCCGGGGAGGGGGGCGTATAAATCTGCTGATTTTTCACTGCATTGACCTGAATGTCCGATTCCAGGCACTCCTGGTAAAAATCCGTCACTGAGTTGGAAATAAACGCTGAAATAAAAATGACATCGGGATTAAGCGCGATCAATTTTTCCTTGGTAAGATTTCTGCCGGGCCGCCCGACGGAGTCCATGGATTTGTTCACACTGATCCCTCCGGCTGTTTCCACCAGCCGGTTTTCCAATCTTCCGTGATTTATATAAAAAAGCGGCTTTGCCATGGTGTAGTAGACCCGCGGAAAATGGGTGACCGATGCAACGCCGGCATTGATATATGTCAGTTTCTCTTCAAGGTAGGCGGCCAGTTCTTCTGCGGCCTCGGATGCTTCGGCAATTTTGCCGAAACGGCGGACCGTTTCAATATAGGTCAGGGGGGTCTGAATACCATGATGCAATTGTTTTAAGCCCCCCTTTTCAAGAAGCGATTCCCACGCTTTTGCCAATTTTCTTTTTTCATGCACGCCCATGGCGATCAACATGGCTTCCACAATTTCCAAGGCACGGGTAAACGGATATCCGCCTTCAAAGTCACCTTCCTGAAAGGCCAATTCCGACGCTGTACCAATCATGTTCAGATCATACCGGCATTGGGGGCACTGGCCATCGTTCTCGGATGCCGGGGGCACCTCATAGGGTTTCGCGCCCATGGGGCCGTAAAAATTGCGTTTGTAGACCGTAAGATTGCATCGGGGGCAGGCGGTATGAAGCAGTTCGGTACCGGGGGTATTAAACAGGTAGACAAAGGAAAGTATTTTGCGAAGCGCTGTGCAGAACTCTTCGGCCTCACGTACCGTTGGTTCCTGTGAGATATCTGCGTTTTCAAAGGGGATAAACCGCATCACCTGCAACGGGATGGACGGGGATATCTGTGAAATAAACATGGCCAGGTCTGTCAGTTCTTCGGCATTGTCTTTCATCAGGATGGCCGAGATTTCAACATGGACCCCTGAAGAGACCAGAGACCGGATGTTCCGCAGGACCGGCGCGATCCCGGATGAGGCCCCACATCTATAATAGGCGTTGTCAAAAAAACCTTTCATGCCGATGTTGATGAAATTCAAATAAGGTGTGATCTGATCCAGGGTTTTTTCAGTAAAATAGGTATTTGACGAACAGCCCACCCGGAGTCCTTTGGAACGTGCAAGTTTTGCCACACTCAGAAATGTCGGAAAAGAAGCCAAAGGGTCGTTCATTAAAAACGCGATCCCCATGCACTCTTCCTGTATCGCTTTTTCAACGATCTGTCCCGGCGTCAGGGTTTGAAACACCCGGCTGTCCCGGGGCATCTCCCGGACAATGACGGTGGAAATACAGCCCGGGCAATTGAAATTGCAGCCGGTGGTACTGATCTGGAGGAACTTTCCCCCGGGAAAATAGTGCAAAATGGGCATGGTTTCAATGGAGATGGGGCAGGCAACCAGGTATTGGTCGGCGAACCGTTCTTCAATGTGTCCGTGTTTTTGCTCATACATGCCGCACACGCCGGTTTTCCCTTCTGCCAGAATGCAGCCCTGTTCACAGATATGACAATTCAAATTTGCCACGATGTTTTGTCCTTATTCTTTGATATGACGATTCCAACGCCGGGTCCATACAAATGCGGTCGTCCCGGTATACCGCTAAATATGGCCGAACCAACCGGCGTTGGATCATCATAGCTGTATTTTAAAATGAAAAAGAGACTTCCATGCCAAGGGTCCGTCCGCGGTCCGGGTAGTATCCGGTCACGTATCGTGTGGAATAATTTTCGTCTCCCAGGTTCCGGCCGAAAATGGCCACGTTCATGAGCATATTGCCCAGGATAAAATCCCGGGAAATGTTGGCATCCACCCGGGTATATCCACCCAACCCACCGGTTGTTACGTCGCTCCTGGCACTGCGGGTACTGGTCCATTCATCCACCTGCTTAACGGACAGGTTGAACCGGTAGGCATTCCAGTGGTGTGTCAGGGTCAATCCGAAAATATTCTCAGGTGAATAGAGACCGATCTCATCGGTTGTCACGCCGTCGCTGGTGCTCTCGTTTTTGAGCATATAGGTCCAGCTGGCCTTGTAAAAAGTGTTTTGTAAGATACATCCCTGAACAGCCAACTCTATCCCCTGCCGTAATGTGTCGGACTCGGTGTAATAGTAATAGGTGCCGGTATCCGTTTCATAGGTGGCGGAGGTGGCGCTTTTTTCATTTTCCGTATCAACGTGAAACCAGGTCAGGGTCGGGTTGAAAAATGAAGCGATCTTTACGCCTAAGCCGATTTCAATGCGTTCCTGCTTTTCTGCCTGGGGCGTTGCATCGTCTTCCAGCCGCATGTCAAAATCCCCAGAGGTTCCCTGATCCCCGTAAAAATACCGGCCGTCCAGGGTCACCCGGTCCGTCACCTTCCAATGGGCACCCAAAGCAAGCACCTTTGCCGGGGCCATATCCACATCATTGTTGGCATCATCGCTGGCCAGGCTTTCGCTCCTGGCCGCACTGGAATTGTCGATATGTTTTTCATCCCAGCGGCCGCCAAGATCCAGGATCAACTTGTTTTTGAAAAGAGACTGCTCCACCGAGGCCGAAAAACCTGTGACAGTTGTATCATACCTGTTGTAGCCTTTGCTGAGATTGGGTCCGTATCCCGTGCTGTTGGACATCTGAATCCCGGCCTGAATCAGGGTGCCGCCGAACCGGGCATTGTGCCGCAGACCGAATCCGGATGTCTCCTCGGTGTACTCTTCTTTTTCCGTAACAGTTGAAGAATCAAAGTATCCGTTATACTCATGCTGCTCATAGTCGGTTTTGAACACGTTAAAAAGCGTTACTTGATTTGGGGTCCATTGAAGGCTCCCGTCCGTTGACAATACCCTGACTTTCAGGGGATCATAGTACCATTTGGCATCGTCCAGGCTTCCGTCCTCCAGGACACCACGCTGCATCTCGAACCGTCCGGTGTCCTGGTACACCATCATGTTGAGGCTGAATTTCCCTGTGGTGAATCCGGCATTGGCCATCCCCCCATAGGACTCCTGTCCGTCAAACCAGGTGTCCTGGCTTGACCGGTCCATTTTAGAACCCAGAACGCCGACATATGCCTCGGTGCCGGCTTCGTTCTTCATGCGGGTACCTACATACAGATCTGCAGAATAGCCGGCCGGATGGCCGCCAATGGCCTTTTCAATGGATGCGCGCAAGGTACCTTCGGTTTTTTCCGGCTGCCGGGTCCGGATAATGATAAAACCGGTGTTGATACCTGATCCCGAGCTGGATGCGCCAATGGGGATGGTAGGCCCCAGGGTGAGGGAGGTGGCCCCCCTGACAACCTTCAGCTCTTCAATGGACGCCACCGGAAACTTGTAAAGAATCCGGTTGACCGACGGCGGCAGCACCGCACCGTCGATGATGTAGGTAAAACTTCCGCCGCCTCGCTGGCGGATAAAATATGGGCTCTTCCGGCCCTGGTATGTGATATCGATCCCTGCAGCTTTGTCAATCAGATCGTTCAGGTCCTTTGGCTTAAAATTTTTAATGTCCTCCTGGGTGAATACCTCCGTGGCAAACTCGGTACTGGCTTCGGTCCGGTAGGGATTGGTCAAACTGTCGGGTTGAAGATCATGACGGGTTGACCGTTTTGATCCTGTCACGGTGAGGGGTGCCAGTTCCTGGACCTCTGTTTCCGTCTCCTTATTTTCATCACTGGTTTCAGCACCCATTGCATGGGATGTGTTTAAAATCAGGGCCATCATCAGACATCCCACAAGAAAAATAATTTTTTTTAGTGTCATTTCGCTATAGCACATCGATCTTCTCATCTCCCTTTCTTCATTTTCTTTTGGCAACGGTGTTGCCTGGTCAGCTCCTTATCAGCGAGAGTAGTTCAGCTTCAGTTAGGTCATAGTGGTAAAACAGGGAGAAAAAGGTCTTCACCCTTGTTTTGGCCCACTTTTCCGGAAAAATTTCCGGATAAAGAACATGGGCTGTCCAAGGGATGCCCACGATGCGGTTGACCCCGGGCGGACGGTCAAACCAGTTAAACGGCATCCGGGGGGCGCAATGAATTTGGTGATTTTGGACTGCGGGCACCTTTTTCCATGTCCCGTCTTCATAGGCATGCCGGACAAATTCCGGGCTTGTGGTGATGATGATTCCAGGATGCCACATCAATACCGATTCCATGGTCACCTGGGTCATGCCGCGGCCGGATGCGATTTTACATTGGGCAACGTTGATGCCGCCGCACACCTCAATCAGCTGGGAATGACAGGAACCGGCTGGATCGGTGGCCAACCCGTTTTCCTTTTCAGCATAATAGACCCGCGCCCGTTTTCCGTCGGCAATCCCTGAAACCTTTTGCTGCACCTCTTGCAGGAGATCCTCGTAAAAGTCCGCCAAGGCCCGGCCCCGCTCAGGTACACCAAGCACCTCCCCCATGAACCGCAGGGTCCCTGCATATCCCACCGCGTTTCTGGCATTGTCCACGCAGACCACGGGGATGGTACCGAATTTTTCCTGGACCAAATCCACCCGTGACGGATCAAAGCCGGTCTCGTGCAGCTCGAACACCAGGTCCGGATGCTGGGCAATATACGCTTCATAGTTGGTTACCTGCCGCCCCCAGCTCAGCACCGGGATATGCCGGTATTTTTCCGGGATATACTTTTGGGCCTGCCCGGCAGGGGAGAAAAACCATCCGCCCAGCTTTTCAGGTGCAATCATATAGACAAATGTTGCCGGCGGCGGAGATGTGGTCAGCACTTTGGTTATGTTTGCCGGTATGTTGACCTTCCGGCCGGCCATATCCGTTATCTCCCGGTATGACCCGGCAACCGGGTCGGCACTTCTGACACCTGACGTGAAAAGAGCTGTCAGCATCACTATGCTGATAAAAACAGTTAATTTTCGAATCATCATATCCTTCCTTTCACCTTTGATCTTCTTAATCATCCCATCCTGCTGCGGCCGTCAGCCAAAACCCGTGACAGCGGGATCACAAACGGCGAATCCCCGATGCGTTTCACCGTGGCCTTTATGCCATAGACCGCCTCAAGGTTTTCCGGGATCAGCACGTCATCCGGTACACCGTTGGCCAGAATTTTTCCTTTTTTCATCATCAGCATCCTGTCGGAATACCGGGCCGCCATGTTCAGATCGTGGATGGCGATAATGGCTGTGAGCCGTTGCTTACGGACAAGGGTTCGCAGGATCTCCATCACATCGATCTGGTGCCAGATATCCAGATTGCTGGTGGGTTCATCAAGGAGCAGTATCCCGGTGTCCTGGGCCAGGGCCCGTGCAATCAGCACCTTCTGCTGCTGGCCGCCGGACAGCTCACTGAAAAACGCTAACGCCAGCTCCTCAATGCCCAGCAGCCGGAGGACTTCCCATACTTTGCCTTCATCCTGCTCGTTGGCCTTCCATCCCAGGTGGGGCCTGCGTCCCATCAGCACCACGTCAAAGACCGTATGGGTAAACACCCGGAGCGAATTCTGGGGAACATAGGCAACCCGGCGCGCGGCCTGCTTCCGGTTCATTTTCAAAAGGTTTTTACGGTCCACCAGCACATCACCGGAACGGGGTTCAAGAATCCGGTCGATGCATTTGATCAGGGTTGATTTGCCCGAACCGTTCGGACCGACAATGCTGACGATCCGGCCGTCCCCGATGGTCATGGAAAAGTCGCGCAGCACATCAATGCCGGTATAGCCAAAGGTCAAATTATTCACTGTGAGCTTATTGATCATGCCCAAAACTCCCGGCGTTTGCCCTTGATGATGAGATAGAGAAACAAGGGAATGCCCAGCATGGACATGATGATGCCCACCGGAATAACAACGCCGCCCAGGATATTCATGGACACGGCATTGGCAATCAAAAGCAAAGCTCCGCCAATGCCGCCGGATGCCGGAATCAGAAACCGGTGATCATTGCCGATGATGATCCGCGCCATGTGGGGTGCCACAAGCCCCACAAATCCGATAACGCCCGTAAAGGCCACAATGGCAGCAACCATCAGGCTTGCCACCACCATGACAGCCATGCGGACCGCGTTGGCATCCACCCCCATGCTCTTGGCGCAGTCATCGCCCGTGGTCATCAGGTTCATATCCCAGGCTTTGCGATAAAGGAACGGCAGGCAGACCAGACAGATGGCACCCAAAAAACACAGGCTGTGCCAGTTGAGATCCGAAAGAGATCCCATGCCCCAGTAGGACATGATGGTCCGCTGCTCATCGTCGGCAATGTAGGTAAACAATTGGTTGGCGGCCTGGAACAGATAGTTGACGGCAATGCCGGCAAGGATCAGGGTTTCGGACGTGGCCCCCCTCAGGGCAGAAAGGGCGATGATGAATCCCGAGCAAAGGGCTGCGCAAATAAAGGCATTCCCCACCAAAAAATAGGGTCCGTCCAGGAAGGTGATACCGAAAACTGCGGCCAAAGAGACACCGAAATGGGCGCCGGAAGAGATCCCTAAGGTAAAGGGGCTTGCCATGGGATTTTTTAAAACCGCCTGCATCACGCACCCGCAGATGCCTAACCCAACACCGCAAATCACGGTGCCTGTGATCAGCGGCATGCGGATGTGCCAGACCACATGGGCGATCATGGGATCAATATCAAACCCGCTTGGGATCAGCCGGTCGAACAGGGTGAGACAAACCTGACGGACAGTCATGGGCACCTGTCCCAGAGTGATGATGAGACTTGCCGAAATGATCAGCAGCAAGAGCAGGGCGCCCAGGAAAAAAAACTTGCCCTGGACGGAACCGGCGTGGGCCTGCTGCGCTGGCGTCATTTTTCCGGTACGGGTTCTTCTCCCGGAGATCCGCCAGGATAGCGCCGGAGTGGCCCGTATTAGCGCCTGTCTCATCTGTCAATGGCCTTTGCACATCCGATCATGGCCCCGGTGGCATCTGTTGTGCCGGTAACCACGATCAGGTTGCGTTCCTTGGCAATTTCAGACAGGGTCTGGAACTCCCGGAGCTTGAGAGCGGCCGGGGTAGTTTCATAGGCCTTGGCTGCTTCGCTCATCCGCTGGGATGCCTGGCATTCGCCGTCCGCGAGGATGACCCGGGCCCGTCTTTCCCGCTCAGCCTCGGCCTGGCGTGCCATGGCCCGGAGCATGTTTTCAGGCAGGGCAATATCGCGAATGGTGACAATGTCCACATGGACACCCCAGGGCGCAGTTACGGTTTCAAGCAGGGCTTGAATTTTCTGGTTAAGCACCTCCCTGTCCGAAAGGATTGAATCCAGTTCGTTCTGCCCTAAAACATCCCGAAGCATGGTCTGGGCAATGAGTGCCGTGGCCCCTTCATAGTCTTCAACCTCCACCACCGCCTGGGCCGGATCATTGACGTGGTAATAAATCACGGCATCCACATCCACGCTGATATTGTCCCGGGTGATGATGGTCTGTTTGGGCACGTCAAGCTGACGGGTTCTCAGGTCCACCCGGACGATTTGATCCACCACCGGAATGATCCAGAACAGCCCCGCGCCTTTCACACCCTTCAGGCGCCCAAATCTGAAGATCACAGACCGGACATATTGACGGTTGATTCTGATGGACCCCAGAAGAAACACAGCGATAAGCAAAATAAATCCAATTTTCCACAAAGCGATCATCACCATATCCCTCCCCACCGGACCTTTGGGGTTCAGTGCCACATTTGGGCTGACCTGATTTGCCATGGTGTCCACGGAATCTGTTGCGTTCAGCCCTAATTGCATCTTTAAACGTCATATGTAGTTTTAAACCTTCAAAGCTGTTCAACTACAATACGGCTCAAGGCCCCGTCAACATTTTTTTTCAGAGACTCCGCCAAAGCCCAGGCAGATTAAAAAATTAATTTTTTTAACTAGTTGGCAAAATTAGAAAATTTTAAACGGTCCATACCCATTCGAAGAAAGAAAAAAAATGGAATTAATATCCATAGAAAACGGGTAAAATTAAGCCTTGTCCGAATAGACAGGCCAATGATAAATGTTAGCCGGGAATCGGTTGCCGATTATATGCATTCCGGCCTAAACTATGTTTTTACGGCCCACCTGGAGCAAAGCAAATGAATCACGCTGTACACAACAAAATTGTATCCTTTATCTGGTCCATTGCTGATGACTGCTTAAGGGACATTTATGTCCGGGGAAAATACCGGGATGTTATTTTGCCCATGGTGGTGCTGCGCCGTTTGGACAGCCTGCTGGAACCCTCCAAGGAAGCCGTACTCAAGGAAGTGGACTTTCAGAAAACCCAACTGGGGCTGGTGGAGCTGGACGGCAAGGGCCTTGAAGACGCCGCAGGTTTTGTCTTTTACAACACCAGCAAATGGACCCTGAAAAAACTGTACACCGTGGCCGGCAACAACCAGCAGGTTTTAAAAGCCAATGTGGAGGAGTATCTTTCGGGATTTTCCGCCAACGTCAGGGAGATCATAGAAAAATTCAACCTCAAGGCCCAGATCCGCCATATGGCGGCCAAGGACGTGCTGCTGGACGTCCTGGAAAAATTCACCTCGCCTTATCTGAACCTCACCCCCCAGGAAAAGCCGGACCCGGATGGCAACCCCATGCCGCCGTTGAGCAACCTGGGCATGGGGTATGTGTTTGAAGAGCTGATCCGCAAATTCAACGAAGAAAACAATGAAGAGGCGGGCGAGCATTTTACGCCCAGGGAAGTGATTGAGCTGATGACCCGGCTGGTTTTTGAACCGGTAAAGGACCGGATGCCGCCGGTGATCACCATCTATGACCCGGCCTGTGGGTCCGGCGGAATGTTAACGGAATCCCAGGCGTTTATTAAAAGGGAAACCGGGCGGCAGGCCGACGACGGATATATTTACCTGTACGGCAAAGAGATCAATGACGAAACCTATGCCATCTGCAAATCAGACATGATGATCAAGGGAAATGACCCGGGCTTTATCCGTCCCAACTCCACCCTTTCCACGGATGAATTTTCAGGGACGCGCTTTGATTTCATGCTCTCCAACCCGCCCTACGGGAAAAGCTGGGCCAGTGAGCAGAAATTTATCAAGGACGGGGCCACTGTCATTGATCCCCGGTTCAAGGTGACCCTGAACAACTATTGGGGCGAGTCCATGGAGGTGGACGCCGCACCCCGGTCCAGTGACGGCCAGCTGCTGTTCCTCATGGAGATGGTCAGCAAAATGAAGGCACCGGACCAGAACGTGTTCGGGTCGCGCATCGCCTCGGTTCACAACGGCTCTTCCCTGTTCACCGGAGATGCGGGAAGCGGCGAGAGCAATATCCGCCGCCACATCATTGAAAACGATCTGCTGGAAGCCATTATCCAATTGCCCAATAACCTGTTTTACAACACCGGCATCACCACCTATATCTGGCTTTTGTCCAACAACAAATGCGATGCCAAAAAAGGAAAAGTCCTGCTCGTTGACGCATCCAGGTGTTTTCGAAAGTTGAGAAAAAACCTGGGGAACAAAAACTGCGAGTTCTCAGGCGATCATATCCGGGAAATTGCCGGGGCCTGTGTCAAGATGCAGCCCATTGAGCCGGTACAGGATGAAAACGGCGAGGACACCGGCATTGCGGCCAAGGTATTTGAAAACAGCGACTTTGGATATTATAAGGTCGCCGTTGAGCGGCCGGACAGGAGATCGGCGCAGTTTACGGAAGAACGCATTGCGCCCCTGCGTTTTGACAAGGCCTTTGCCGTTCCCATGGCGTGGATATACGACCAGTGGGGGGATGACGTTTATACCAAAGGGTTTCTTACCGATCATGAAAAGAAGATCCTGGCCTTTTGCCAAGACAACGGCATTGCATTAAACACAAAGAGCCGTAAAAAGCTGTTCAGCCTGGCTGTCTGGAAAAAGCATAAAGCCCTGGTGGACGCGGCCCAAACGCTCATGGCGGCCATGGACCAAGATGAATCCAAGGATTTCAACCAATTTAAGTCCCGGGTGGATACCACCCTGAAGACCTTGAACCTGAAATTGTCGGCCCCGGAGAAAAAGGCCGTTTTAAAAGCCGTGTCCAGGTACGATAAAACCGCCAGGCGGGTGGTCAAAAAAAAGGTCAAGCTGTCGGGAGACAAGCTTGAAACCCTGCTGGATCACCTGGGATGCCGACAAGCCGACCTGCCGGACTTCGGCTTTTATCCCGTAGCGGACAAGAAGGGAGAATACCGGACCTTTGAACCCTGCCCGGATCTCCGGGACCATGAGTCCGTGCCCCTGCAAGGGGATATCCATAAATTTTTCAAGGCGGAAGTCCTGCCCCATGTGCCCGAAGCCTGGATCAATCTGGATTCGGTGAAGATCGGCTATGAGATCAGTTTCAATAAATATTTCTACCGCCATAAGCCCCTGCGGAGCATGGAAGCGGTGGCCCAAGACATCCTGGACCTGGAAAGCCGGGCCGAGGGGTTGATTGCCGACATTCTGGGCCTTGACGGGATGAACCATGACTGAACTTTTGCCCGTGATGCCGAGATATGAGGCTTATAAGGATTCCGGAGTGGCGTGGATTGGGGAAATTCCGGAAGATTGGATAGTTAATAGATTTAAATTCCTTGTGTCAATTAAAACTGGAGAAAAAAATACGGAAGATAAGGAAACTAATGGCTTATATCCTTTTTATGTAAGGTCACAAATCCCAGAAACCATCAATTCATATTCTTATGATGGCGAAGCAATTTTGACTGCCGGAGACGGTGCAGGTGTAGGGAAAGTTTATCACTATGTAAATGGGAAATTTGATTACCATCAACGCGTTTACAAATTCAGTGATTTTAAAAACGTGATTGGAAAATATCTTTATAGATATGTCAGCAATAGTTTTTTTAATGTAGCCATACTGGGCACCGCTAAATCAACAGTGGATAGTCTTCGGTTACCATTAATCCAAAATTTTTTGATTTGTTACCCAACAGATAAAAATAAACAAATCGCAATCGCAAATTTCCTCGACTGCAAAACCGCAAAAATCGACCAGGCCGTTGCCATCAAGGAGAAGCAGATCCGGCTTCTCAAAGAGCGCAAGCAGATCTTAATTCAGAATGCGGTAACAAAAGGCCTTGATCCCAATGTTCCCATGGCCGATTCAGGTGTGGAATGGATTGGGCAGATACCGGCGCATTGGAAAGTGAAAAGGCTTAGGTTTATTGGCAAAACTCAAAATGGCATAAGTGCCGGAGCTGATTACTTTGGTTCTGGTTATCCATTTGTTAGTTACAGTGATGTTTATAATAACCGAGAATTACCTCGTTCGGTCAAAGGACTCGCAAAATCTTCAATTAATGATCAAATCCATTATTCAGTTGAACAGGGGGACGTCCTGTTTACCAGGACATCAGAAACCATTGAGGAAATTGGCTTTAGTTCTGCCTGTATGGAAACCATTCCTAACTCAACATTTGCAGGTTTTTTAATTAGATTTCGCCCAAAACCTGAAATTTTAGAACCAGGATATTCAAAATATTATTTTTGTGCGAATATGCACAGGGCGTATTTTGTTGGAAAAATGAATATCGTCATTCGCGCGTCATTAAGCCAGGAATTATTAAAAAACTTACCGGTTTTATTGCCGCCTAAAAAAGAACAGAAATCTATTTATACCCACATCCAGACCCAATCCACAAAAATAGACCGGACCATAGCCATACAGGAGCAAATGATCGAAAAGCTCAAAGAGTACAAGGCCACCCTGATCAACGCTGCTGTGACCGGGAAAATCAAGGTGCCGGACCCGGCAGAGAATAAGGTGGTGGCATGACGGCAAAGGAGACCCCAATGACCGATGACAGCCGCATTCAGATCTACCAGAGCCCGGACGGCGAAACCTGTGTGGACGTCCGGTTTGAACAGGAAACGGTTTGGCTGACCCAGGCCCAGATGGTGGAATTATTCGGCCGGAATGTGTCCGTGATTTCACGCCACATAAAAAATGCACTCCGGGAAGGGGAAGTCAGCGAAAAAAGCAATTTGCAAAAAATGCAAATTGCTTTTTCCGACAAACCGGTGACCCTTTATGACCTGGATGTGGTCATTTCTGTGGGATACCGGGTGAAATCCAAACAGGGTGTTCAATTTCGCAGATGGGCAACCCAGCGGTTACGGGATTATTTAATTCAGGGTTATGCCGTCAATCAGAAACGCTTTGAAGAAAACGCAGCAGAACTAAAACAGGCCTTGGCCCTGATCCAAAAGGCGGCCCAATCCCCGGCCCTTGCCACGGACATGGGCCGGGGACTCATCGACATCATGGGCCGTTACACCCACACCTTTCTGTGGCTCCAGCAGTACGACGAAGGCTTGCTGAAAAGTCCGGCCGGGATTTCCGGCGGCACCCTTCCCACCCCCGAAGAGGCCATGGCATCCATCCTGGAGTTGAAAAAACAATTGACGGCAAAAGGTGAAGCATCGGAATTGTTCGCCGGCATGTCCCGGCCTGACAGCATCGAGGCGATTTTCGGTAATCTCGACCAGACCGTGTTCGGGGAGCCTGCCTACCCCACCGTTGAAAGCAAGGCGGCCCATCTGTTATATTTTGTGGTGAAAAACCATCCGTTTATTGACGGCAACAAGCGGAGCGGTGCGTTTTTATTCGTGGATTTTCTTCACCGCAACGGTCGCCTGATAAGAGCAAACGGTGCGCCGATCATCAATGACACAGGGCTAGCGGCATTGACCCTGCTGGTGGCCGAGTCCGATCCAAAGCAAAAAGAGACCCTGATCAAACTGATAATGAATCTGTTGTGCGAACCGGAATTTTAACCTTTTTCAAAAAGGAGTGTCACATGGTCAGCCAAACCAATGAACAAGCCCTGGAAGCTGCCATTGAAAGAAAGTTGACCGGTACCTGCCTCGAAGATCTCAAAACTGCGGCCCGGGATTTGGACGAAGTGGCGGAAACCCGTACGCCCTTTGACACCCACCATGGATATGAGATCGGATATCCCCAGCATTTCAATCCAAGATTTGCCGTAGATGAAAAAAAATTCTGGGCCTTTCTTGAAACTACCCAGGAAAAAGAAGTTGAAAAGCTGAAATGCAAACGACCGGGAAGCGATGAATGGCAGCGAAAGATCCTTGAGCGCCTGGACCGGATGATCAAAACCAAGGGGCTTTTGCACCTGCTCAAAAAAGGCTTGGGCGTTGATGATGCCCATTTTTCATTGTTCTATCCGGCGCCGTTGGCAAGCTCTGCCCTTCGGGTAAAAGAGCAGTTTCAAAGCAATGTGTTCAGTGCCACAAGACAAATTCATTATTCCCTGGACAACCCCGGTGAATCCATTGACCTGGTGCTGTTTATCAACGGCCTTGCCTTTGCCACCCTGGAATTGAAAAACCCCTGGACCGGCCAGACCGCAAGATTCCACGGCCAAAAGCAGTATCGCATCCAGCGGGACAACAAACAGCCCCTGCTCCAATTCGGCCGGTGCCTGGTCCATATGGCCGTGGATACCGATGAGGTCTATATGACCACCAAACTTGCCGGTCCATCCACATTTTTCCTGCCCTTTAACAAGGGCCATGACCAGGGTGCCGGCAATCCCCCCAATGCACACGGGCATAAATCCGCCTACCTCTGGGAAGCGGTGTTCAGCAAGGCAAGCATTGCCAATATCATAGAGCATTTTGTACGCCTGGACGGCAAAGCCAAAGATCCGCTGAATAAACGGACCCTGTTTTTCCCCAGATACCACCAGATGGATGTGGTGCGCAAACTGGTGGGACACGCGGCGGAAAACGGGGTGGGACAGACCTATTTAATTCAGCATTCGGCCGGGTCCGGCAAATCCAACTCCATCACCTGGACTGCCTACCAGCTCATTGAGACCTATCCGCAACATGGCCTGGTCCCCGGCGCCAAGGATACGGAGCGCCCGTTGTTTGATTCGGTCATTGTGGTCACGGACCGGCGGCTCCTGGATAAGCAGTTGCGGGAGACCATCAGAGAATTTTGCGAAGTAAAAAACATCATTGCCCCGGCATACCGGGCCGCAGATTTAAAAGCAGCCCTGGAACAGGGCAAAAAGGTGATCATCACAACCATCCAGAAATTCCCCTTTATCCTGGACGGGATCAGTGATTTGAGTCAAAAAAACTTTGCCGTGATCATTGACGAGGCCCACAGCTCTCAAAGCGGTTCCGCCCATGACAATATGAACAGGGCCATGGGCAGGGCAAGGGACCGGGAAAGCGCCGGGGACAATGAGGTCCTGGACGCCCAGGATAAAATTCTCAAAGCCATGGCCGAACGAAAAATGCGGGGCAATGCCTCTTATTTTGCCTTTACCGCCACCCCCAAAAACAGCACCCTTGAAAAATTCGGCATCAAGCAGGATGACGGACAATTTAAGCCATTCCACCTCTATTCCATGAAACAGGCCATTGAAGAGGGATTTATCCTGGATGTCCTGGCCAATTACACCACTTATAAAAGCTATTACGAAATCCAGAAATCCATACAGGATAATCCGTTGTTCAACACCCAGAAAGCCCAGAAAAAACTGCGGGCCTATGTGGAACGTCACCAGCAGACCATCGATATCAAGGCGGAGGTGATCCTTGACCACTTTATCCCCCAGGTGGTGAACGCCAAAAAGCTTAGAGGCAAAGCCAAGGGCATGGTTATCACCCAGAATATTGAAGCCGCCATCCGGTATTACAAGGCCGTCACCCGGTTGCTGGATGAAAAGGGTAATCCTTTCAAGGTATTGATTGCCTTTTCAGGTTCCAAAGCGGTGGACGGCATTGAATATACCGAAAGCCTGATGAACGGATTCAGCGACGGCGAAACCAGAGACCGGTTTGATGGGGACGATTACCGTTTGCTGGTGGTGGCCAACAAATACCTGACCGGGTTTGATCAGCCCAGGCTGTCGGCCATGTATGTGGATAAAAAACTGCAGGACGTTCTGGCGGTCCAGGCCCTGTCCCGGTTGAACCGGTCCGCGCCAAGTTTAGGCAAAAAGACCGAAGACCTGTTCATCCTTGATTTTTTCAACAGTGTGGAGGATATCAAAACCGCCTTTGACCGGTTTTATACCGCCACAAGCCTGTCCCGGGCCACAGATGTCAATGTTCTGCATGAACTCAAAGAGTTCCTGGATGAGCAAGGGGTGTATGAACAGCAAGAAGTAGAAGAATTTGTGGCCCGTTATTTCAACAACGCCGATGCCCAGCAGTTAAGCCCCTTTATTGACGTTGCAGCCGATCGGTTTAACAAAGACCTTGAACTTGAAGATGAAGACAAGGCTGACTTTAAGATCAAGGCCAAGCAGTTTGTTAAAATTTACGGGCAGATGGCCGCCATCATGCCCTTTGAGATCATTGAATGGGAAAAATTATTCTGGTTTTTAAAATTTCTGATCCCCAAATTGATCGTCAAAGATCCCAAGGCAGATGAAATTGATGAATTGCTCAACTCGGTTGACCTATCTTCCTATGGATTGCAGCGGGTGAAATTAAACCACGCCATCCGTCTGGATGACGAAGAAACCGTCGTTGAGCCCCAGAACCCCAATCCCCGGGGTGCCCACGGCGGGGATGACGAACATGATCCTTTAGATGAAATCATCCGCAATTTCAATGAACGCTGGTTCCAGGGCTGGAGCGCAACGCCCCAGGAGCAACGGATTAAATTTTTGAGCATTGCAGACAGCATCAAGGCCCACCCCGACTTTAATGACAAATATAAAAACAATCAGGATACCCAGACCCGAATTCTGGCCTTTCAAAAAATATTTGAGGATGTCATGCTCAAAAAGCGGCGAGACGAACTGGAACTATACAGACTTCTGGCAGGGGATGCCGTATTTAAGTCGGCTATGCAGCAAAGTTTAAGACAGATTGTGGATGGATAAGCGACCCGTAGGCTCAAGCCGGATAATAACATCCAAGGGCTGACATAGGCTATCAACAACACCCAAACTTACCCCGCAACAAAACCTAACAGAGATTTAACACCCCTATTAGGACTTTAAGATAAAAAGGATAGTATAATGCACCAGCATGGCTACATCGGCCGCAAAATGCGGCTGCCGAAACTGAAGGATCACCCGGCAATCATTATTGCAACCTTTGGCTCTTCAACCAAGGGCCAGGTTGCCATGAACGCAGTTGAAACCCAGATTTCCGAAAATTTTGCCGGCCATCAAATATACTGGGCGTATACTTCGGAGATCATCCGCAGGAAAAAAGGATTGCCAAGTCTTCTGGAAACCCTGGCCAAAGTAGAGTCTGACGGGTATCGCAAAGCCGTTGTTCAGCCGTTGCATATTTTTCCCGGCACAGAGTACCAGCAGGTCCGGGAATCTTCTCTATATTTCCCCGGATTGCGGGTGATCGTGGGTGAAACCCTGTGCCACCGGTGGAATTTTATTGAAGCGGTCCTGGAAGAGGTGTCAGGGGATTTTCTCATCGGGGAGGATCAGATCAACTTGCTTGCCCTGCACGGAACGCCTCTGGCGGCAGATCCGGTGAACACGATATATATGGGCATCAATCATCTTGTTTCGGGTATGTATGACAATGTTTATGCCGCCACGGTTGAAGGGGTTCCCAATATCCAAAGCGTTGCCAACCAGATTAAAAAAGACCATGCCCGGACACCGTTTACCCGGATTCGCCTGATCCCCATGATGTTTCTGGCCGGCAGACATGTGGAAGCTGACCTTATGGGTGACAAGGAGAGCTGGCGCACAATATTTGAAGCAATGGGAATTGAAGTGGACTGCCCCACCATCACCTGCGGGGCACAGGAATATTTCAAGGGATTGGCATATAGAAAACCGTGCATCCAATTTTTCTGCCAAAGACTTAAGCGGGCACTGGATCTTATGAAACACTATTAAGGCCGTTCCACAAAAGACAAAATAGGACTATCCAATGAAGAACCTGTTCATTCCACCCCTGGCTGCAGGAATTGCAATACTGTTGTTCTGCGGGGCCTGCCGGGCTGACACAACTCACCAACCAACAGCATATAAGGATGCGGTCCGTTGCGGGCGCATATCATCCCCTCAGCTATCAGAACTCTCCGGGTTTGCGGTTTCCCGGAAAACACCTGGGCTGTTGTGGGCAATCAATGACAGTGGCAATCCCCCTGTGGTTTACGGCCTTTCCACCAAAGGGACGTTGCTTAAAACCTATAAAGTCAGCGGCGCAACGAACTGGGACTGGGAAGACCTTGCCGGGTTCCGCTACAGGGGAGAAGATTTCCTTGTCATTGGAGATGTGGGGGACAACTGGTCGGCGCGTCCATTTAATACGCTTTATTGTGTAAAGGAACCGGCACCTGGCAACCAAAGCAATGGCACAATGCAACTTGAATGGGAAATGACATTCAGATACGAGAACGGCCCCCAGGATTGTGAAGCCGTGGCCGTTGATGCGGCAAACCAAAAAATTTATCTGCTGAGCAAGCGCAGCACCCCTCCTGTTCTATATGAACTGCCCCTGGACATGCCCTGCAAAAAATCAATGTATACGGCCAGAGCTGTGGCTAAGATCAAAAACAGTTCCGGGCACCCCCCGAAAGCCCCAAAGAAACCCTATGCCAACTTCCGATCCCTGCCTACGGCCATGGATATCAGTGCCGACGGTAACACCCTTTACATTTTAACCTACAAGCACGCCTATGTATATTCACGCACCCCGGACCAACCCTGGGACCCGGTATTTTCAAATCCACCCCTGCAGATCACCTTGCCTTCTGCCTCCCAGACCCTGGTCCAGCGTGAAGCATTGGGACTTGACCAGACCAGTGGAAACATTTTTATTACATCGGAAAAAAAACCTGCGCCCATCTATGTGGTTGAGCCCATATTCCCGCGGACACGCTGATCTGACGAATATTAAGGGCCGTAAATCTTCTAAATTGATTTACCTTTTCCAAGGTGCTATTTTTTATGAATAAATTTTAAATAGAAAGGAATGAAATGACAGATTCGATGGCGTTGCTGGCCCTGCTCATCGGCTTGGAACTGGTTCTTGGTATAGACAATATTTTAGTAATATCCATCCTGGTGTCAAAAATTGAAAAGGAGAGGCGCGATTTTGCCAGGGTTATAGGCCTTTCTCTGGCCATGGTAGTACGGATTATCATGCTCTTTATACTGCTGAAGCTGGCGACCCTTACCAATCCGGTTATTTCGCAATTTTCGATTCGCGATCTCATTTTAATGGCCGGGGGCATGTTCTTGCTTTGGAAGGCAGTATCGGAAATTCATCACACCATTGAAAAGGAAGAAAAGCACCACGAAAAACAATCGGGAGGCTCGGTTGTTATGACTGCAGCAATTTCCCAGATCGTACTTTTGGACATTGTCTTTTCCATAGATTCGGTGATCACTGCCATAGGCCTTACTGACAAAGTATGGGTGATTATCTCCGCGGTGATTGCCTCTTTTTCCGTGCTCCTGTTCTTTGCAAAACCTGTGGGAGAGTTTATCCTCAAGCGTCCATCCATTAAAATCCTGGCCCTCTCTTTTCTAATCACCATCGGCATCACCATTTTCATGGAAGGAATGCACAAGCATGTACCCAAAGCCTATATTTATCTGCCCATGGGATTTGCTCTCTTTGTGGAAGCGCTGCAACTCAGGTATGAACATAACAAGGCCAAAAAGGAAAAAGCCGGCTCCCTTTAACACTTACGAACGTCCGGTATTAAAACGGCCAGAAAACAGGTATAAAAAGGCCTGCCATAACAATGACCAATATATTCAACGGCAAGCCCAGCTTGATAAAATCTGAAAATTTGTACCCTCCGGGACCATAGACCAGCAGGTTTGTCTGGTATCCAATAGGACTGGCATAACAGGCACTTGCGCCAAAGCAGATGCCGATGATAAATGGCCTGGTATCAACGCCAAGCGAGACCGCTGTAGATATGGCTATGGGAAGCAGGAGTACGGCGGTTGCGTTATTACTTAAAATATGGCTGCAGACACTGGTCAAAAAAATGATGGCAAAAAGGATTATATGCGGTCCCTTGCCGTTGAACAGATTTAAAAACGTCTGGGCATAGAGTTCGGTTGCACCGGTTTTCTGCATGGCCAGCCCCAGAGCAAGGGTCCCGATAATCAGGAGAAGCACTTCAGACTGAAGAGACCTGTAGGCATCTTTCAAACTCAGGCAATGGGTAATTGTCATCAAAAAAACGCCGGCAAGGGCACAAATCATGATGTCGCTGAGTCCGAAAGTGGCCGCCAGAACGACGGCGGCAAAAATGCCGGAGGCAATACCGGCCTTTTCTTTGTCAATGATGGTGTGGTGAATATCCTCAATGATCACAAAGTCTGAACTTTTTCTGATTTTATCCAACTTATTCCTGGGGCACTGAACCAGGATAATATCGCCGATCTTAAGTTTCACTTTTTGTATTTTGCGGTAGGAAAAATAACTCATGCGGCTTCGTATTGCGATAATACGGATATCCGAATCGTATTGTAGTTCTGCAGATATCAAAGGCTCCCTTAAAAGGGATGAAACCGGGGGGATGATGAGTTCTACAATGAGATCGTCTTCGGGTTTCCCGCCAAAGGTGAGACTTTTATCATCATTAATTAATGATAACTTTTTACTCTGCAAACAGGAGATCAGGTCCTGTGCCGCCCCCTTGACCAGAAGAATGTCGCCAGGCATTATGGTCACAGCCTGTCTGGATGGATCAAAAATGCTGCCGTTCCTGAAAATTTCAACCACATCCAGATCTAAATTTTCACCGGCATACTGACTGATATTGCTCTCCCCGATCAATGGACTTGTTTCAGTGACCATCAGTTCTGCAATATATTTATTTTCCTTGCCTTCATCCAGCTCGCATACGGGGCCAATCCGGCCGGGCATCAGTTTGGGTGCAATCAAGAATAAAAAAAGGATGCCCATTAGAGCGATGGGCACGCCAAGGCGTCCAAGCTCAAACATGGAAAGCTGGTCATAGCCTTCAATGTAGGCAAGATCACTTACAATGATATTGGTTGACGTGCCGATAAGCGTAGATGTGCCGGCCAGAATCGACACATAGGACAATGGAATGAGCAGCTTGGACGGAGAAAAATCACACTCACAGCTCAAGGCCATGACAATGGGGATAAAAAGAACCACAACCGGTGTATTATTGATAAACGCCGACAACACGGCAACGGCCGCAAGAATAATAAAAAACGCAGACTTCCGGTTTCCTTGGGAAAATTTTAGAACCAGTTCCGTCAGAAAACCGACGGCGCCGGTGCGGATAAGCCCACGGCTCAACAGAAACATTGCCCCAACAGTGATCACGGCAGGATTGGCAAACCCTGCCACAGCCTGCGCCGGAGTGAGAATACCTGTCAGTGCGAGAAGAACCATGATGCCGATGGCGGTTTTATCAACCGATATTTTTTCGGAAATCAAAAGAACCAGAGTCAGGACCAGAATAAGTGACACCACAACAATAGGCATAGTCATCATGGGGATAAACTTTCTTTGTTTCCACCCCAACACTGCAAGAATGTTTTACCCTCCGTCCTAACAGGTATAAACATGTATACAGTGCCGGGGTAAATCTACACTCAGGTTAACAACAACTGACACTCGGCGTCCATTGAATCCGCTTTACATGGACAATATAAATTGACAAGCCCTTTCTGCCAGGCACGACTTTCATTCATCGGAAACCCTGGACAAATATCATCGTTCTCGGATGTTTCCCGGGGTATAAATATATTCCACCATCTGTTTTCTATATCTAATATCATCATACACCTCCGTGTATTAAGATTAGATTCCAATTCAGGCAAATGACAGCAATGCCTAACTTTTATAAGTTAGTTCAAAAAATAATTATTTCAATACCCGCAAACAAAATGGTAGGCTAAAATTTAAAAAAACATAATGACGACACTATGTCCAATAACGGCCATGGGCCGACCTGGTCTATCAACACCCAGGCTCGACCCACAACAAAACATGAAAGTAACTTAGCAACTTATTGGTACGTTCATATAACAGCCATGGGCTGACCTGACATATCAGCACCGAGGTGTAGCCCACAACAAAGTAAGAAAGTAATTCAACAACTTATTGGAACTTTCTTATAAAAAGGGGAGGGTAAAATGAAAGTTTCCTTTATCGGACTGGGAATCATGGGCAGCCGGATGGCTGCAAATCTATTGAAGAAGAATAAAACCTTAACGGTTTTCAACCGGTCTGCCGACCCCATTCAAGAATTAGTAAAACAAGGGGCGGTTGCTGCGGATTCATATCGAGATGCGGTCAAGGATGCCGAAGTTGTATTTACTATGCTGCCCCTCCCGGAAGTGGTTGAAACAGTCGCCTTTTCGAAGGTGGGCTTTGTGCCGGAAATGAAAAAGAATGCTGTCTGGGTGGATTGCTCGACCGTAAACCCTTCTTTTTCCTGGAAAAGTTTCTTACGAGCAAAAAAGCGCGGCATCCGGTTCATGGATGCGCCGGTATCGGGAACAAAACCCAATGCGGAAAACGCAGACCTGACTTTCATCGTCGGTGCAGCAAAAAATGACCTGGAAACCGTTAAACCTTTGTTGGAATATATGGGAGAAAAAATTATGCATGTGGGAGAACCCGGCAAAGGTACGGCATTCAAAATGTTGGTGAATTCGCTGTTAGCCCAGTCTATGCTGGCGCTTTCGGAAAACATACTGCTCGGGGAACAGCTTGGATTCCCAAGGGATTTCTTACTGGATACCCTGCCGAAAATGTCGGTCACTGCTCCGTTTACTCAAGCCAAGGCGGAAATGATCCGCAAAGACGATTTTGAAGTCCAGTTCCCTTTGGAATGGATGCACAAGGATCTGCACCTGGCGGCCCTGACCGCATATGAACAGGGTCAGCCTCTGCCATTGGCAAACTTGGCAAAAGAACTTTATGCCGCTGCAAAACAAGACGGTCTTGGCCGGAAAGATTTTTCCGCAATTTATCAGTTTATGAAAAACTGATCCGGCCTTTGGACTTTTTACGGATTAATCAAATATGGGTAAGGGTATAACTGGGAGTTAATAATCCCCCCAATTGCCTATAATTTTTATAAAAACGGTAAATTCAGGGACTCGGAGGAGATAAATTCCACAAATTTTTCGCCGTGGATACAAAAAAGAAGTCAAACAATTTTTTGGGAAGTATTCTTTCCGAGTCCCTTAATACTCACCTGGACGCTATTCAAGCAAAAATATTGTCCGGTTTATAAGGATGGGTACCCTCGATGACGTCAACCCCTGATTTTGCCTTGATCTTTTTAATGATTGTATCTTTATGGGGACAATGATCAGTGATACAGGGGGCAATATGAATCTTGGTTACTTTTTCGCCCATGGGCTTGTTCCACAGACTAACTTGGGCCAGCCGGGTGACAATGGTTGCCCCTGGACAATCACCGCAGTTGATCATCCCCATGACCTCTGCGTCCGTGTCTTTGTAAGCCGCGAACTCACCATCTCTGCGGTTGAATCCCACCAGGCATCTGCTGCACCCGATGCAAACATCATCCATCGCTTTTTTACAACCGACTATCAATACTTTTTCCATGTCCCTTTCTCCTCTTTAGTGTTGGGTTTAAATTTTTAATCAACCTCACAAGGAAAGATTTAAAGCAATGGTTGTGCCACATAAAACAAAAGCAATAGAACAATTCGAATTTACTTTTGTTTTCAATATATTATTATAATCCTGTAATGGCTCCTATTTTCCTGGAACAAAAACCGTATCATCAATCAGGGGCACCAAGTCGCACTGGTGCAACCCTATCTTGAATTCAAAAACCGGCTGATGCAATTTGATTAAATTGTATTAATGCACTGATTACATTGCCTGTTTTTCAGATATGATGAAATTAATCAGCCCGCCAATAACCGCCCCACATATGACACCTGAAGAATTTGCAAACATATCCATCCATTCTCCATAGCGATTTATAAACGGTTGAATAAGCTCAATGGCGCCACTGTATAAGACAAAAAACAAACCCAACAGTACCCAATTAGCGGGCTTTCGAACTGCTGCCGGCAACATGAGCATGGCGTAGGCAATGAAATGATGTATTTTATCGGTGCCGGGTGCCGGAGGTAATGCATCTAACGGCAAAAGAGAAAAAACCGTAATTATTGTTAAAATAATCAAGGTTAAAGTTTTCCACCGTTTTTTTATTTCATCTACCACTCTTTTCATTTAAATTTATTTCTCAAAACCAGAAGCGAATTGTCAAGAAAAAACGATTGACAGGGTTTGCATGATTTATAATAGCATGCATGGCTGTATATAGGATAACAATCATTTCAACTGACAGGATTTAATACCCATGCCTGGTTCGCGTAAACCTATTCACACAACCGTAATCTATTTTGCCGTCATGGCGGTACTCGTTGCAATAACAGGCTGTGGAGGCGCGGCACTGAGGAACTCCGACCCTCCCGAGCTGAGTGCCAAGGTAGAAATCCCCGGTATTCCACGTGCCCGTTTCTGGGGGGATGAATGGCCAGAGGCCCTGCGCACAGCATCGGAGTCAAACCTTAGCCAAGCCTCAAGCTTATACAATACCCGTCATCATTACCTGGCCATTTCCAGAGGCGGCGCCAACGGGGCCTTTGGCGCAGGGCTTTTGTGCGGATGGTCTGCTGCGGGGACCCGGCCGGAATTCACCATGGTCACAGGAATCAGTACCGGTGCGCTAACCGCGCCCTTTGCCTTTCTTGGGTCAAAGTATGATGATACCCTGAAAACCATCTATACAACGATATCCACCAAGGACATCGTTAAAAAGAAAAGTGCTTTTGCAATCCTGTTCAGCGACTCCATGGTGGACACAACACCTCTGAAGGCCATGATCGCCAGATATATCAATGCATATATCGTTGACGCCATTGCCGGGGAATACAAAAAGGGACGACGGCTGTTTATCGGAACATTCAACCTTGATGCGGACCGTTCGGTCATCTGGGACATCGGGGCCATTGCCGTGAGTAATTATTCAGGCAAACTTGAACTGATCCATGAAATTCTCAGAGCTTCTGCCGCCATCCCAGTTGCCTTTCCGCCGGTAATGATTCAAGTTGAGGCCAATGGAAAAAAGTTTGATGAGCTTCATGTGGACGGCGGAACCAGCTCCCAGGTCTTTGTTTATCCAGCTACCGTTGACTGGAAATCCATCATGGAGCGTTCAAAGGTCCAGGGAACGCCTGAAGTGTATGTGATTCGCAACTCCTTTCTGGAATCTGATGTCAACGGGGTAAAACCCCAGCTGATTCCCATTGCGACCCGGTCCGTGGATTCCCTGATCCGGACCCAGGGAATCGGTGATTTTTACCAGATCTATGCCCTGTGCCAGAGGGACGGAACGAATTTCAATCTGGCATGGATCCCTTCTGATTTCACAGAAAAGCCTGCGGAAAGCTTTGACCCGGTATATATGGAAAAACTGTTTGATCGGGGCTTTCAGATGGCCCGGGAGGGGTATCCGTGGGAAAAGGCCCCGCCGGGTTTCATTGTTAATCCTGAATAGTTGCAATTCGTATTGTCTCAGAACAGCCCGTTCAATAAAAAAGGGCAGGAAACGGGGAAAAACTACCACCGAACCTGCCCTTGAGTCTACCGGCCGTAGCCGCAGGGGCCATATTTCAGGCTTGAGACAATCTTTTTATATTTCGTCATCGCTTGCCTGTTTAAAATAATCCCGATCATCCATCAAATTAGTATCCGTAAAGGGAACAATCATCCAAGAAGCTATTAATCTGCATATCAATCTGCTTTGCTTGACCGGCGAATTCAAAATAGGAATAATAATAGCCCCAATAGTAGTATTCATTCCCATTATCATATTCATCGGGCAGGTCATTTATTATAAAATAAATCATTCCGGTGGATAGGCCGCTAAGGGAGAATTCCCCGTTTTCACCTGTGGTAACATCCCCCGACCGGCCATCATTCGAAAAATCAATAACGGCCCCTTCAATCGGTATTCCGGTCGGATCTACCACCCTGCCATTTACCGTGCATCCTTGCCCGTTGACATCCACGGTTTTATTGATGTCTTTTTCATCAAAATAGAACCTGGTTTTATTTTGGGTCAGGTCCTGATCTTCCACCGTGATGTATGCATACATATAGGACCAGTCCAAATCGGAATTCGTTGAAACAGGAGCAGTTAAAGCACTGAAGCTGTATTGGCCGTTATCCCCTGTAGTTGTACTTCCTAATAATTCTTCATTGTCATACCCTCGACAGTAAACAGTCGCTCCTGCTAGCGGATTACCATCATTACCAAAGACCGTGCCTGAGACATTGACGGTTACAACTGGGCCGAAATCCCGGACAATGGACTGTGATACCGTTGTCAAATCAGAGAGTTCACTAGCCCACTCCATTGTTCCATCCCAATAGTATATATATGTTGCTGATGAAACAGGACCGGAAACAGGACCGTACTTTCCGCTTATCATAGGGACCTCGGTCCATAAACTTAAACTGCCTTGCAGACCAGGCAGTACACTTAAATATAAGGAATCTGACTGGCTTGTGTCTATATTTCCATCACTACCATAATATGCGCCCGATACTGTTCCCCAGAAGAGAGGATAGTTGATGTTAAAACTGCAGCTTGAAATATCCAAATCCTCGTTGGAGCAACCGTCCAAAGAAATCCACCGGTTAGCGGTCCAGCCCGTGGCATCGTTGCCGACCGAAAGGGTGGTTTCAAGATACCCTCGAAATCCTGTTGCTTCGCCATCCAGGTTCATACAGATGGGAACGTTTTCAAAGGTGAACCGGCCATCACCATCGGTTGTAACTGTTTCAAATACTTCAGACTCATCCTCATTAGTGTAATAATACAATAATGTGACGTCCTGGCCTGAAACTGAATTTCCATCAGGTCCGTACAGAATGCCTGAAATATCGCGGTAGGTTGCGTCACCCTTGACCAAAATATTTTGATATGCTGTTGAAGATAGACCATTGCTGTCAGTTGCCGTAACCGTGATCCTGCAGTAGGACAGTGTCTCAGGGGCTGTGTATTGTGCACTTACAGTCACGGGCCCTATTGTGTCTGAAATATTAGACAAATCAGTAATGCTTCCGCAACCGGCCGACCAGGTCACGCTGACAGTGTCACCGTCGTTAATATCCGTGACATCTGCGGAGACCTCAATGGTTGCTCCGCCTTCCAGTTCTGCCGGAATAGTCAGGTTGTAGATGCTGGGGGCAAAGTTGATGTTCTGCGTATCCACGATTATGGTTCCGTCCGAAGCTGGGGTATCGGATCCGGCTTCGGGAAGGAGGCTGCAGTTTTCAACGTTAACAGAATTCAAGCAACTGCCCTGGAGAGTAGGCGTTTCAAAGCGTCTGGCCAAGGACTCGTCGGTTGTGAGCCGGTATGCGCCAGGATAAGTATCCTGATCTGGATGGTTCATAAAGTAATAATTCCGACCAGATATAAGCGTATAAATTACAAAATTATAGGTCTTGGTTGCCGTGCTTCTCAACAGGGTAAAAGAATACATTGAACTGCCAGGACAAGGAGATGGATCGTCACTGTCACAGTCGCAGGGCCTTGCAGGAGATGTACCGTCATAGTTTACCCCTTCGGCATAAACACTGGAATAGCTGATAGGATTCCCTGAAGAAAGATCCAAAATCTGAAATTTAAAACAGGCATGATCGGTAACGGGGCGGTCGTAGTTCCACCAGGTAAAATGCTCGACACTGCCGCAGATCCAAAGTTCTCCATCAATTTCTGACACAGTACCTGAGCCTTCTTCAATCCAGAGGCCCTGATCCGGGTCATAGTGCCATAATGGAATGGTTTCGTCTACATCAGCATCAATTCCATCGGGTAGCTTCATGCAGATCTCGGCAGTTCCGTCGAGTGCTTTAACAGCCACTCCGTTGGCATCCACAAGATCGAATTCCATCATGCCAAGACTTTCCAGAGAGACGATGTCCTCAGGGTTGTTTGGATCGTTTCCTTGTAGGGCCAGCAGATCGCCGCCCGGGATACTTGTGATATCGGATGTTGTAGGATCAATATAGGTGATTTTGCCTGTAATGGGACCTGTATAGCCTGACGCGTCGATGACATCATCGGAAATTGTTATTTTTCCAATGGTTTCACTCCCTCCCGATGTCTGCCGAACGATATTGACACCACTTGCAAGCTCGTCGTTTTCGTCGATCTCTGTGGTAATCGGCAAAAGAATAACTTCTACACCCTCATAGAAATTCTGTCCATTTACCCACGCAACTTTAAAATATCCTGTAGTATATCCTTGGGCCTCAACCTTTACGGGAAACAACAAATTGTTGCCGATGGTTATATCGCCAATAGCCGACAGTTGTGAAGTGATTGTAAAAACACCTGAATCCGTTGTTGTCGTTGATATAAAAAGATCCGTAGTTCCAATGGTTACGGTCGCACCTGCGATCAATGCCCCGCTGCCTGTAACAACACCTGTAATGTTAATGGGTGTATCTGTATCACAGACATCGCCATCGCCGTCGGCGTCTGTATCAGCCTGGTCCGCATTGGCAATCTCCGGGCAGTTGTCGTTGCAGTCCGCTATTCCGTCACCGTCTGTGTCTGTATCGACAACACCGCAACCACAGCTACCAGGTTCTGTCTTGTTGGGGTCATTGGGGCAACCATCACTACAGTCAGGCGTTCCGTCGGTATCGGTATCCATATCGGCCACACCACAACCACAACTGCCGGGTTCTATCTTTTCCGGATCATTGGGGCAGTTGTCGTTGCAGTCCGCTACTCCGTCACCGTCTGTGTCTGTATCAATAACACCGCAGCCGCAGATACCAGGCGCTATCTTGTTGGGGTCATTGGGGCAACCATCACTACAGTCAGGCGTTCCGTCGGCATCGGTATCCATATCGGCCACACCACAACCACAAGTGCCGGGTTCTATCTTTTCCGGATCATTGGGGCAGTTGTCGTTGCAGTCCGCTACTCCGTCACCGTCAGTGTCTGCATCAATAACACCGCAGCCGCAGATACCAGGCGCTGTCTTGTTGGGGTCATTGGGGCAACTATCAATACAATCAGGCGTTCCGTCGGTATCGGTATCCGTATCGGCCACACCGCAACCACAGGTGCCGGGTTCTGTCTTATTGGGATCTGTGGGGCAACCGTCCTCGTCATCCGGAGTGCCGTCATTGTCCGTATCGGTGGGTTCAACGCTGGCCTGGGTAGCACTTACTATAAAAGTGATGTTGTCCCAGCTAAAGGCAATCAGTCTATTCTGTTTGAATGAAAAGGTGTCGGTTGAGGTCGCGGCCCCCCCGGCACTCACATCGGGAAAGCTTAAGCTGCCGTCCTGCATTACCGTGCCAGAAGAACTGTTGGTGATGGTGGCGGTTATGGACTGGTAGTCATACACAGATGAATTGGCAATATCCGCCTTAAACGTATAAACAAAATACGTACGGCCCACCCGCTGTTTCGAAATTAAAGTATAATTTGAAACGGTTAGATCATCATTTGGCCCTACCGCTGCCAAACCCTGGGGGACGTACAAGGAAACGGCAAGTACCAGGGCCGCCGCCCACATCCATAACAACTTCAAGACTTGTTTCATGTGCTCCCTCCTAATGATTTGTTAACCTGCTAAAAAATAAAAAAACGGATTACTGAAGGTTGATGCTTTCAACTTCCGGCAACCCGGCTGTTCAATGCCCTATAGAGAGTATATAACTTGTTGAACCCGTGGCTTTCCGCATAACCGTCAATGGCATTTTAAAATGTGTTGACGATTCTTTGGCTTTTTCGTGAAGCGGTATTTGAGCCGCTGCCGGCAGGGCGTATAGCCCTGCCTTGCGAACCTCGAACAGACAGCTCTAAAATTACTCTCTTTTTCTGAGTGCCCCTGCTGCCCCTATCAGCCCGATACCTAATAAAAGTGCTGTGGTTGGCTCTGGAACAGTGTCCCACTGACCGGCCTCATAGGTTTCATAATACCAGGCTGTGGTATTACCATTAGACAGCAATACGGCCTGAACGGTGAACGTTTCGGTAAAAGATGCATAATCATCACTCAGAGCAAAGGCGTCATAGCCGCCGTCATCCGGTAATGAAGTATCAGGGTTCCAGGTTTGTATATCCCAATCTGAATTTGGAGCAGCTACAACGCCATCAGGATCAATGGCACCAAAAGAATTGTAGTCAAAGTAAATAGTAAACCCATCTTCAGTATTATAATCGTAACCAGATACCGTAAATTCATATTCCCAGAGATCTTGATTTAAAGTGGTGTTCTCAATATCAGTTGCAACTGCTGTAATGGTTGTTGCCAAAGCTATACCGGCTAAAAAGATCCATACTGAAAGACAAAGACAAAAAATTTTTAGATGTTTCATTGCATCTCCCCAAAAAGATTATAATTCAAATGAATTGAACTCAGATCCGTTCTAAGTCCAGTATTCCATTTCCTAGTTTCTGGTGTCGCATGTACCTACTTCTGACACAGCTATAATGAAAAGCTGCTCCGCTCCAATGAAACGATTACGACCATAGACACATCGCTTTTATGTGGAAAGCAAATTTTACACCTAATGCTGAAAAAAAATATAGACAACCGCTTTAGGCTGATCCATATTTCCGGCTATCGGCCTTTAGGCTTGGACAAATTCATTTACAATGGACCTGACTTGAAAAATACTTATAAATGATTAAGAAAAAAAGAACATATGATTAAGAAAATTTTTGTACAAAAAGGAGAAATCATGTACCCATGAATGGCTAAGTTTTAGGCTTTATTCCCATATCCATGGAGCACCATCGCCAATGAGGACAATGCCCTATACTTCCTTAACTTTTAACCGGGCAATTAGTTCTTTCAATGCCTGCAGCGATTTTGAATTTTTTTTCTGTGTGGATATATCTTTGTTGGCATTTCGAACCAACTGTCTTAAGTGCTGGCGGTCCATATCGGGATCGGCTGACAGGATTGTTTCCATGGCATCATCATCCCAGGCCAGCAACCTGTCCAACAACGCCCGGCTGTCCTTGTCTGTTTGTGGATCAATATCTGATTTGGGGCTGTAAATACCGGTGGGTGCGGTTTTCAACTGTTCAAGTGCGGCGAGAATAGGTTCAGGGTCCACCTGCCTCATCAAGGTACCGATGTACTGCCTGTGGCGCCTGGCCGCCACATTGGCGGTAATGGATTTTCCCTCGACCAGGGCTTTAAACAGGTCCGGATCAAGGTCGAGCAGTTCAAGCTGGCTGACGGAAAGCAGGCTTAAATCCTCTCCAAGCTGTTGAAGGTTTTCCGCAATTTTTTTTTTCTTTGTTTTGCTTAAAGGCAGTGGCGCATCAGGGGTGTTGTCTGGGGGTAACATCATTATTCTAGCTTTTTATGTCTAAAATGGGTTGCAGGTTCAGTGACTTGTCCTGTGTTTTCATCCGGGTACGAAAAAATGTCTCCTGGATTATGAAGGCATCCGAACAGGCTCTGTGCCGGGTCAGGTCCATGGAGGCGATAATGCTTTCCTTGGTGGCGTGCCAGATTTCCATCTGGGGTTCGGTCAGTATGCATTCCAGGGGACTGATGGTGAAGGTCTGGCGGATACCGGCTTCGGAAAAAAGCCGGGTTACCCAGGGTTTGTCCGTGGTCCATCCATCCGAATAAACGGTCAGGCTTTTTAAAATATGGTTTAATTCCCTGGCCACGTGACCCAGGGGTTTACCGTGTTGGGTCAGAATATCCCGGGGAATGTGGTGGATCTTTTGGGCTGCCATATCCCAATGGGTCCACCAATCCGCCGGTTTAATCAGACTGCAGTACCTGTTTTCCTTTTCAAGCGCTAATCCGATTTCAATGGGATAGGATTCGCAGCCAAAGCCTGATGCTTCCACATCTATGATAAAGGGTCTGAACAGCTTGATATTTTTATTTTCTTTCATGGGACAAAAATTCGCAAAAGGGTAAGAATTAATGTCTATCTCTACGCGGTTCTAGGTGAAAAGGCAAATCCTTTTACTTGTTTTGACGATTTTAGGGACCTGCGCAGATCTGTTATGCTTAAATTCAACATATACTGCTTCTGTTTTTACGCCTGAACGGCATTACAGCATCTCGATTGCACAGGCCATTGATACGCCGCCGCCGCCGCAAAGCGTGGCAAGACCCAAGCGCTTGTTATTGTTTTTCATGGCATATATCAACGTGGTCATGATCCGGGCCCCTGTGGAGCCTATAGGGTGCCCCAAGCCAATGCCGGAACCGTTAATATTTGTAATCTCACGGTTAAGATTCAACTCTTTTTCGCATGCCAGGTACTGGGCGGCAAAGGCTTCATTCACCTCAATCAGGTCAAAATCATTGATGGTAATTCCGGATTTTGCCATCAGGTCCTTGACCGCCGGAACCGGAGAGAGCCCCATGACGGACGGATGGCAGGCTCCCATGCCCGTGGCTTTTATTTTTGCCATGGGGGTAAGCCCCAATTCTTTGGCCTTGTCTGCGGACATGATTACCATACCGGTGGCACCGTCATTAATGCCCGAGGCGTTGCCGGCAGTGACCTTACCGGTTTTTGGAATAAAAGCCGGGGGCAAGGCCGCAAGTTTTTCCAGGGTGATACCGGGCTTGAAATGTTCGTCTTTGTCAAAGATGATGGGCTCTTTTTTGCGCTGGGGCACTTCAACGGGGACGATTTCATCGGCAAAGCTGCCGTCGAGGGTGGCCCGTTCCGCATTGTTATGTGAACGAAGCGCAACCTCGTCCATTTCCGCTCTGCTGATGTTCAGAAGCTGTGCAAGAAACTCCGCAGTGTGCCCCATAATATATGGTTTGCCCAGAAAATCGGAGGCCGGGGGCTGGGTGGTGTCCACAGGTGACGTTTCATCAAATGGCAGAAGACGAGACCCGCAATACAGTGAGTGGATCAGGGCATCCACAAAATTGGCATCCTGAAGACGGCATCCCCAGCGGGCTTTGGGCACGGCATAGGGCACACCGGACATGTGCTCGGTGCCGCCTGCCAGGATCACATCGGCCATGCCGGCCTGGATCATGGCCATACCGGACAAGACCGCTTCCATTCCTGAAATGCACACCCGGTTGATGGTGACGGCAGGCACTGTGTCCGGAATACCTGCCATCAGCGCAGCCACCCGGGTGGTGTTCAAGGTATCGTGGTGCTCCACACAGGTGCCGTAACGCACGTCATCAATGACGGCAGGATCAATTCCTGCCCGTTTGACGGCCTCCTTCATGGTAACACCGGCAAGATAGGCACCGTTCAAGTCTTTTAATGTGCCGCCAAAGGCTCCTATGGCCGTGCGGCAGGCTGATACAATGACAACGTCTTTCATAAATATATCCTTTTTTCTTTTAAATGATCGTTTGATTTAAAATATTTTTCAGGAGATTACCATGGACCGGGCCATTAACGAGAATGGTTTTTTTAAAAATGCCATATTGCCTCTTTGCGCCTGGCGCAACCTATTGAAGATTAGTCGAAAACTAATAATCTTAAAATAACAGCCTAACCTGACCCGCAGAAAATGGCCCATCAATTCAGACCGTTTTTTTATAAGAAAGTCTGGGTAATTAACACAGATCTTTCAACTTTCGTTGTGGGCTGAACCACGGTGAAAAACCAGGTCAGCCCGTGGCTGTTATAAAAAATCTAACGCCTTTTACCTTTTCAGGATTTTAAGGCGTTAGACTGCAAACGGGCTGAAGAACAGGCTCCGGCTGCATAGCCGGAAAATTCAATTTTTTTAGAAAGGAAAAAAGATGAAACGTTTTATGGCACTTGTTGTGTTAGCGGCAGGACTCGCTGTGGGCTCAAACGCTATGGCGGCGGATTGGAATTTTTACGGCAGCGCCAGGATTGAAGCCTTCTGGAGCGATGTAGAAGACAGCACAGGAGATTCAGAAACCAATTACAGCGAAACCCTTCAGACCGATTCACGCATCGGCGCCAAAGTCAAGGTCTCCGATACGCTTGCCGGCCGTTTTGAATACGGAACCGACGACGGTGTTGCCAATATCCGTCACTTATACGGCGAGTGGGATTTCGGCAGTGGAAAGCTGTTGGTGGGACAGACCGACAGCCTGCTTAAATTTGGCATAAGCAATCAGGTCTACGACAACAATGCGGGATTAAAGAAATACGGCAAAGTGGATGCAAGCCGCCGGCCCATGATCCGCTTGACTTTCGGGGGATTCCAGATTGCAGCTATTTCGCCGAATGTCGATCATGATCTGGACGGGGATGATGCAACAGATGAGAGGCAAGTCGTGATGCCCAAGCTGGAAGCCAAGTACAAACTGTCCATGGACAGCTTTTCCATAGAGGCGGCTGCCGGATACCAGACCTATGAAATTGATGATGAATTCGATGTGGATTCATACATACTGGCCCTGGCTGGTAAATTCAACTTCGGTCCGGCCTACATTGCTGCTGACGCCTGGTTTGGCCAGAACGTGGGCCCCTATGGCCTGGCATGTGCGCCTGATGATGATCCCGCGATCGTAGGCGGAGAGCTGAAGGACAACGATGCCTATGGCCTAGTTGGCGTGGTCGGCTTTCAAGTGAATGATATGGTTACCCTTGAGGCCGGCATCGGCTATGTTTCTACCGAATTGGATGATGCTGATGATGAAGATGAGGCCATGGCTTACTATGTACAGGCCGCATTCACTCTGGCCAGCGGCGTTACTATCGTTCCGGAAATCGGCTTCCTTGATGCCATGGATGATATGAGCGGCAATGATGAAGGTGATGAACTCTACTACGGCATGAAATTCCAGATTGATTTTTAAAAAAGATCATCTTTCTACCTAAAAAACGCCGGGATAAAATTTAAAGCCCCGGTCGACAGCTGTCGGTCGGGGCTTTTTCTATTTTCAATGTGTCACCTTATATGTGCACAGCTTGCATTTCACATCATCCTGCTCAAAATATTGGGCATCCTTAAGCTCCATAAGCTCCCAGGCGTTTTTCTTTTCCAGTTCCGCCATTTTATCCTGGTAACCGAACTCTTCATAGGCTCCCTCACGGATGGTAAAGCAGACGATTCCGCCGGGACGGGTCACACGGATCAGTTCATCAAAGGCATCTGCCCCGACATGGCCGTAAGTGAAAGTGCCGGTACAATTCACGGCATCGTATTTATTATCAGGTAACGTCAAAGGCTTACTCAAATCGGCCTGGATAAGTTCATTATATACGGCCTTCTTTTTTGCCTGGGCCAACATATCTGCCGAATAGTCCAAGGCATCCATGTGCTGGTATCCAAGCCGGGACAACTCAAGCCCCACCAGGCCCGTGCCGCATCCGGCATCCAGAATCCGGCTCTCTTTGCTGTCCAAAACGCTGTCCAGTGCGGTTGCCGATTCAATGTGGGCGGTATATCCGTACTCCTGCACCGTGTCCCGGTCGTAATCGCCGGCCCACTCTTTATACGCATCCATCAATTCTGTATGACTTTCCGCAGTATATACTTTTTCCAACGTCTCATTGTTGCTAATCATTTTTAAGTCCCCCTTTCTTGTTATGGATTTTTTTTAAATCTTCACTTCTTACAGATTAAATTCATCCGCCCAGGCGGCAAATCTCTCTGCATGGCCCGGATTAAGCTTGGCAAGGGATTTTTCAATTTTTTTCCGGGTCATGACTTTATTTTGTTTTTTCGGACTTTTTGAATAGAATTTGTCCGCGCAGCAGATGATTTTTTCTTCCAGGGTGACGGGTACCATGTCCCGGTGGGGCAACGGCAAATCCGCTTCAATAATATTTTCAAGGGTGATGCCGGCTCCGGTATGACGTTCGGACACAAGGCCAAATTCCCGGGGCAGGCCCAACCCGTCTAAAAGTTCACGTCCCAGGTATCCGTGACACACATAGGGGTATTTTCCCGCACAGCCGATTTTCGGAGAACTGGTCTTAAAAATACCGATATCATGGAGCATGGCTGCATTTTCTATGAAGTCCATGTCCGGATTCAGGTGGGCAACGCCCTTTGCAATCTCAAGGCTTTTTGCGGCCACCTTTCTGCTATGTTCCACCAGGAGGGTAAAAAGCTTTGAATCCGGATCATAAAACTGACTGATAATTTCCACTGGATCTATCGGCATAAAAACTCAGAATCTGTCTGTCTAACAGTTAGCGACTAAATGGGAACCCGTGTTTGGATGAAAAATTGCCCAGGTGCAAGGCGCAAGCAAAGCTAAAACCGGAGCGTACTTTAGTACGTGAGGATTTTAGGTTTGTGCAGCAACGCCGCAGATGGGTGATTTTTCATCCAAACACTAACTATTTAGGACACCGGACATCAATACCCCCTCAATAAACGGATCAAGATCTCCGTTCAACACCCGGTCCACATCCCCGATTTCAAGGTCAATACGATGATCTTTCACCATTCTGTAGGGATGCAGCACATAGGAGCGGATCTGGCTGCCCCAGGCATTGTCATCCTTGCCGTCGTGCAGGCTCTGCCTTTTTTGATCCTGCTTCTGCTTTTCCAGCTGATAGAGACGTGATTTAAGCACTTTCATGGCGATTTCTTTATTCCGGTGCTGGGAAGATTCCTGCTGACACTGAACCACGACGCCCGTGGGCGCATGGGTGATACGTACGGCCGAACTGGTTTTGTTCACGTGCTGGCCGCCGGCCCCACTGGCCCGGTACACATCAATGCGCAAGTCCCCTTCATCAATGTCGATATTGATTTCATCATTGATCTCCGGATAGACGAAAACGGCAGCAAAAGAGGTCTGGCGCTTGCCTCCGGCATTAAACGGGGAAATCCGGACCAGACGATGCACCCCGGATTCGGCTTTCATGAACCCGTAGCAATTTGGACCGGAAACATGAAGGGTTGCGCCCTTGATACCGGCTTCGTCTCCCTCCTGAAAGTCAATGACCTTGCACTTGTAACCCTTTTTATCGATCCAACGGGTATACATCCGGAACAGCATTTCCGCCCAGTCCTGGGAATCCGTGCCCCCGGCACCGGCATTGATGGAGACAATCGCATCCCTGGCATCATCCTCCCCGTCAAGGGTAATCTCCAGGGAAAAGCGCTTTACCTTTTTCTCCAGCTGAGCCAGCATCTGGCCGGCTTCCTCTTCGGCCGCCTTGTCCGACTCCTCCCTTGCCAGTTCCAGCATCACCTCCACATCCTCAATTTCTGAAAATATGTCATTGCAGGTGTCGATAAGACCGGCGATGGTGGTGCGTTCCTTTAACATCTCGGTGGCTTTATCCGCATCATTCCAGAAGTCTTCCCTGGCAATGAACAGCTCAAGTTCCCGAAGCCGTTTTTCCTTTACAGGGAGGTCAAAGATACTCCTTAAGCCGGTTGGCTTTAGCAGTGATAGAAGAGATGATCTGTTTGTATTCTACACTCATTATAAAAATCTCCTAAATTTTTTTCTCATGGGTTTTATCACACAAATCAAAAGAAATGCAACCAGGCAGGCTTTGGCAAAAAGGTCACCGTGGCGGGTATAAAAGGTTTTGCCGGACAGGACCGGAACCTGCCGGGTAAGGGAGCAAGCAGTAAAAATATCTGTTTTCTCAAGGATGGTGCCCGAAGGATCAACGAATCCAGAGATGCCTGTATTTGCGGCCCGGACCACACTGCGGCGGTTTTCAACAGCCCTGAATACGGAAATGGAAAAGTGCTGGAGCGCAGCCTGGGTCCGGCCGAACCAGGCATCATTGGTCATGGTGGTTAAAATATCCGCCCCATTGCGCACAAAATCCCTGGCAATATCGGGAAAAAGAATTTCAAAACAAATTAAGACCCCGGTTGTTCCCGTACCGAATTTTAACGGCACCGCCCCGGTTTTCCCCTTGGAAAAATCACCGGCACCGGCTGTCAGTTTTTGAGCAAACCAGAGAAGGTCTTTGAAAGGCACATACTCCCCAAAGGGCACCAGGTGATGTTTGTCATAATAGCCCTTTGGCAGGGCAAGAGGGGTGAGCATGCAGGCCCGGTTGTAGTACAGGAACCCCTGGTCCGAAGGCTGGGCGGCAGGGATGCCGATAAGAAAAAAGGTACCTGCCTGTCTCACCATGGCATCCACCCGGTTCGAGGGCACAGGGTCCATGCCGTAATAAAAGGGCACAGCCGTTTCCGGCCACACCACAAGATCGCATGGGATCGCCTGGAGAGATAATCGGGAATACCGGTCTAGGGTTTCATCAATAAATGTTTTATCCCATTTCCGGTCCTGGGAGATGTTGGCCTGGACAACCGAAATTTTCCGGGAAGGTGATTCTTTGATCTGCCCACGGATTTTTACCAGTTCAAAATGGCCGTAAATAAAGCCCAAGCAAATCAGCCCCATTGCAAGACTTAAACCTGCCATAGTTGTTTTTTCAGGCCATGTCCTTTGAAAAAAATGCTTAAAGGCAATCACGATAATCCCGTTGGCAAGCACCAGCAGAAAAGAGATTCCCAAAACCCCGGATATGTCCGCCGCCTGAATCAATACAAGGTTGGGGTACTGGCTGTAGCCAAGCAATCCCCAAGGAAAGCCGGAAAACAAATAGGTCCTGATATATTCCAGGGCGACCCAGGCCACAGCCCCCCAGAATGGGACAAGACCGTCAGGGACAGGGATCTTTTTCATGGCCAGGGCAAAAACACCCGTATAAACAGAGAGGTACAGGACCAGAAGTAACAGGCAAGACAGGGCTGCTAAAGCGTTCAGGCCGCCGTATTTGGTCAGGGTGAAATAGATCCAGTAAATCAAGGGCAGATAAAAGCAAATGCCGGTGCCGATACCCGCATAAAATGCCTGTGTCGAACCCAGCCGGTCAATGGAAAACCATAACGGGACCAGGGCAAAAAAAGCGATGGGATAAAGGCCTGGCGCCGGAAATGCGGAAAAGAGCATTAAACCGCCGGCCAATGCGGGTACAAGGGGTAATGGAGCGCTGTATATGGGTTTGAAGTGCATTTAGGGTGACCTTAATTAAAATTTCTGGTATATTTACCAGAGAATTCAAGCGCTCGTCAATTTTTTGGAAGGTGGTGTTTTATGACCCAGGGGCATGATCGTACATCTTCGAACTCCATTCTGAATCAGCAGGACAGGCCTGCCCACAAGCCCACTTACTGTGCCGTTTCCGATTTTTTTTCCCGGGAAAACATTAGAAATGTACTAATCTACGCCCCCGTGGGTATCTGTATTCTTCATCGCATGAGGATCCACTGGGCAAATCCCGCCTGTCACGCCATGACCGGCCATGAATATCTTAGCCTGCAAGGCAAATCCGCCAGAACCCTTTTTCCCACGGATAAAGAATTTAAGCGTGTGCATAATACGTTTATCACAGAAATTGACCAGACAAGATCGGCCACAGTTGACTCCCGGCTGTCAAGGGTAGACGGCACCGCGTTTGACTGCCGCCTTCGGGCCTGCCGGCTGGATCCTGGTGACCATTCCCAGGGCCTGTTAATCTTCGTATCGGATATTACGGAAATAAAATCCGAACAGATCAGGGAAAACCAGGCCCGGAAAATGGAGGCCATCGGTGTTTTGGCCGGGGGCATTTCCCATGATTTTAACAATCTGCTCATGGCCCTTCAGGGGCATTTATCCCTGATGGGGGTTAACGTAAACCGGCCCGAAAAAATCAAGCACCATATCCGGCAGATAAACAGGCTGATTGAGACTGCCGCTGAGATTACCGGTAATCTTTTAGGTTTTGCCCGGGGGGGGAAGTACCAGGTCGAACCCCTGGATATTAACCAGGTCGTGGAGATTGCCCTCACTGTTTTCCAGCCGGGAAAAGAAAATATTGTCATTGAAAAAAAGCTGGATCCGGATCTTTACAAGGTAAACGCAGACCGTTCCCAGCTTGAACAGATGCTGCTGAATCTTTTGGTCAATGGCGCCCAGGCCATGGTGGATGGCGGGACACTGACCATAGCGACCCATAATATAACAATAGATGCTACCGACATATTCCATTTTGCCGTGACACCCGGTGCTTACGTGGAAATCAGTGTTCAGGATACCGGAATCGGCATGGATGAAACCATTCAGAAAAAAATTTTTGATCCGTTTTTCTCCACCAAAATACCCGGGGATATGAAAGGACAGGGATTAGGATTGTCAACGGTGTTCGGCATTGTGAAAAATCACGGTGGATTCATCACCGTGGAGAGCAAAAAAAATGCCGGATCCCTGTTCAGGGTGGCTCTGCCCGGTTTGGCACCCGTGGATGTTCAACGTTTTGGAGAGGAGAACGACGCGTTTGATCTGATGCCCAAAGGAGGAGAGACCGTTCTTATTGTGGATGACGAAAAAGAAGTTCTTCAGGTGGGCGCAGACCTTCTTGACGCCTTGGGGTACCAGGTCCTCCAGGCCCGCAACGGTGTGGAATGTCTGGATCTGGTAACAAAGTACCCGGGCAAAATTGTGCTGGTAATTCTCGATCTGGTCATGCCCGTCATGGACGGCAAGGAGACGTTTTATCGAATCCAAAAACTGGACCCCGGCATAAAGATGCTGATTTCCAGTGGTGTCAGCATAGATGAAGAAACAAAGATGATGCTTCGTGGCGGATGCCACAAATTTTTACAAAAACCTTTTTCAATGGACAGGTTTTCAAGGGTTATTCGCGAGATACTTGACAAACCGGCCTGATAACCATTTAATTTTTATAGAGCTTTACAACATTTATGCCAGATGGTAATCTGATAGAATTGATTACGGGACAGGTCAACAGCATTCAGGGTGGTTCCTTCCCATTTTCAGGAGCATGTTATGGAACAGATAAAAATTAGATTTGGGAATCATATTGAAACATCGGCTACAGAAGAGAAATCTTTTGAAGAAATGTTTCAATCCGTTAACCCTATGTTCTGCTTTTCAAAACGGATCTGGAGACCCCAGATGGATATTTTTGAAACCAGGGATGAAATCATTATCCATGCTGAAATCGCAGGGGTTTCAAAGGAGAACATGGTTGTTGAACTCTCGGATAAGGCCGTAAAAATTTCCGGGGTGCGTAAAAGCAGCCAGCCGGATCCCACCGCCACCTACAGACTTGCTGAAATCCAATTCGGACGTTTTGAGCGGGTTCTGTATCTACCCAGTGTCATTGACATGAAAAAAGTGTCGGCGTCATACGCCAACGGGTTTTTAGAACTGAAATTAGGAAAACAACTCAAGACAAATTATTCGCCGGAACCCAAAATGCCCATTGATTTTTTGTAACAGCCATGGGATAGACCAAAGTCTATTGACACCGGGGATGCCCCCTCGAAAAGGTAAAAACCCAATGGATTAGTTGATTGTACATAAAAAGGAAAACGAATGGATGAATTAAACCATCCCTCCGTCCCCATCACCACCGACGACATACCTGACGAACTACCCATTCTTCCCATAGTGGATACCAATCTGTTTCCCAAAATGGTGTTGCCCCTGGTTTTGATCCAGAAAGAGGCCATTGACCTGATTGACGATGCCATGTCCGGAAACCGTATGCTCGGCCTTCTGCTGTCAAAGCGCTCGGACATCGATTCCAGACACACGGCCAACGACCTGTGCCGCATTGGTACCGTCGCCGTAATTCTTAAAATGTCCAAAATGGACGACGAAAAGGCCCAGCTGCTGATCCAGGGCCTGCACCGGTTCAAGGTGGTGGAGTATCTGGAAGACCATGATTATATGCATGCCGGCATTGCCGTTCTCAAAAGCCGTAACAACGAAAGGAACAAGGAAAACAGGGCCTTGATGGCCAACATTGTTGAACAGTACGAAAAAATCGTAGCGCTTTCGCCGGGCCTGCCGGCGGAAATAGGCCAGATGGTCAAAACCCTGCAGGAACCCAGTGCCCTTGCCGACATGGTGGCGTCCACCATTAATGCTCCGGTTAATGAAAAACAAAAAGTCCTTGAGCTGCTTGACGTGAACCGCCGTCTGAAAAAGGTCACCCGTCTGGTCAATGACCAGCTTGATATTCTTGAAATGGGCTCTAAAATTCAAAGTCAGGTCCGGGAAGACATGGACAAACGCCAGCGCGAATATTACCTGCGCCGGCAGCTCAAAGCGATTAAAGCAGAGCTTGGAGAAACCGACCAGGAATCTGTGGAGATCCGGGAATACAGAACCCTGATCCAGGACAATCCCATGCCCGAAGCGGCCACAAAAGAAGCCGAGCGTGAACTGGAACGTCTTGCAAAGATGCACCCCTCATCCTCCGAATATGTCGTATCCTCTACCTATCTGGACTGGCTGACCTCTTTGCCCTGGAACGAATATGCCGAAAACCGGCTGGATATTGCCGAGGCCAGAAAGATTCTGGACCAGGACCATTACGGCCTTGAAAAACCCAAAAAACGGATATTGGAATTTCTGGCCGTACGTAAACTCAAAAAAGACTCCAAAGGCCCGATACTGTGCTTTGCCGGCCCTCCGGGCACGGGAAAAACCTCCCTGGGCCAATCCATTGCCAGGGCCCTGGGCCGGGAATTTGTCCGCATTGCCCTGGGCGGCGTCAGGGATGAAGCTGAAATCCGTGGACACCGGCGGACTTATGTGGGGGCCATGCCAGGCCGGATCATTCAGCATTTAAGAACGGCCGGGAAAAAAAATCCCGTCTTCATGCTGGATGAAATTGACAAGGTCAGCTCCTCCTACCAAGGAGATCCCTCATCCGCCCTGCTTGAAGTCCTTGATCCGGAGCAGAACCGGAATTTTGTTGACCACTACCTGGATGTCCCCTTTGATTTGTCGGATGTCATGTTTTTGACCACAGCCAATGTGTTGCACACCATCCCCCCCCCTTTGCTGGACAGAATGGAGGTACTTGAGCTTACCGGGTATACCCAGGAGGAAAAGCTTAAAATCGCGACCCGGTATATCATCCCCAAACAGCGGGAGGCCAACGGCATCAACGCCGGCCAAATCAAAATAACTCCGGGCGCGGTCAAACAAATTATTTCCGGATATACCAGGGAATCGGGTCTACGCAACCTGGAACGCCAGATCGGGGCTGTGTGCCGGGGGGTTGCCGCTAAAATCGCCGAAGGCCAGGTTGAAAATTTGACCATTGGCCGCAAAGAACTTCCAGAATACCTAGGCCCCATCCAGAACATGCCTGATATGGCCACCCGGATCAACGTGCCGGGCGTTGCGGTGGGTCTTGCCTGGACCCCTGTGGGGGGAGAAGTACTTTTTGTGGAGGCCGTGGCCATGAAGGGCGGCAAGGGCCTGACGCTCACCGGACAGCTGGGAGATGTCATGAAAGAGTCTGCATCCACCGCGTTAAGTTTCATCCGGTCCAATGCCGACCGGATGGATGTGGATGACACCTTTTTTGATACCCATGATATCCATATTCATGTGCCCGAAGGGTCCATTCCCAAGGACGGCCCCTCTGCCGGGGTGACCATGCTCACCGCCCTTGCCTCCCTGATCACCAAAAGAAAGGTAAAATCCCGTCTGGCCATGACCGGTGAGATTACCCTGAGGGGTGAAGTCCTGCCTGTGGGAGGCATCAAGGATAAGGTGATTGCGGCCCACAGGGCCGGTATCCGCTCTTTGATTCTGCCGCTTTGGAATGAAAAAGATATGGAAGATATTCCGGAGCATATTAAATCCACCATGACCTTCTATTTTACCGATAAAATGAAAGATGTTCTTAAAACGGCCATGGAATAACAGCCATGGGCTGGCCTGGTCTGCCAACTCCCAGGTACAGCCCACAACAAAACATGAAATATAATTTGGCAACTCATTGGAACTATTATATAAAATAATGATATTCTGTATGAATTACACGACCAGGACATTGATGCCGGTCCTTATTTTCTGCCTGGCGGTTACCGTTGCTGGATGCGGTGCCGGAACCTATAATTCCGGCCATAGCAGACCTGCGGATAAACGATACAACGATACCGACGCCACCCAGCGCCCCTATCGCATTGCAGGAAAACACTATTATCCCATGGCCTCGGCTAACGGGTATGTGGAAAAGGGACGCGCCTCCTGGTATGGCCGAAAATTCCACGGCCGGAAAACATCCAACGGTGAAACCTACAACATGTACGCCATGACCGCAGCCCATAAAACCCTTCCCATGAACACATGGGTCAGGATTGAAAACCTGGACAACGGCCGGCAGACCACGGTGCGCATCAATGACCGGGGACCCTTTGTGGCCGGCAGGATTATAGATCTGTCCTATAAGGCAGCCCAGCGCATTGGTATCGTGGGGCCCGGCACGGCCCGGGTAAAGGTAACGGCCCTTGGAGAGGCAACGGCCTACTCCAAAAAAGACCACTCCCCCGTCAACTTTAAGCCTGTGGATTATTGGAAAGGCAATTTTACCGTACAGGTGGGGGCGTTCAAGATGAGGACCAATGCGGAGACATACCGGATCAAGTTGTCTAAGGACTATCTTAACGCCCATATTGTTCCCTATGCCGACGACCGGGGGCAATTTTACCGGGTAAGAATCGGTAAATTCAACAACCTCAATGATGCCGTGACGTTCAGTGAAAGATTGATGGCCGGGGAAGGTTTTCACCACGCCTTTGCCGTAGCCGAATAATTGATGTTTGAACGAAAAGTCACCCACCTGCGGCGTTGCAAAAAAATTTAAAATCCTCACATACATTAGTATGCTCCGGTTTTAAATTTTTCTGCGCCTTGCATCTGGGCAACTTTTCGTCCAAACACGGATTTTTATTCAGACACGAGTTAGGAGAAGTTTAGAAAGAATGGCAGGATATACGGTTTTTATAGACCGGGACGGTGTGATCAACCATGATTCCGACGCCTATATCAAACATCCCGACGAGTTCCATTTTATCTCCAAAAGTCCGGACGCCATTGCCCTTTTGAACGCCAAAGGGTTTCAGGTAATTCTGATCACCAACCAATCGGCTGTGGGCCGCGGTATGATATCCCGGCCGACCCTTGATGCCATTTTAAAAAAAATGGCCCGCGGGGTGGCACAGGCCGGTGGGCGGATCAAGGATATATTTTTCTGCCCCCATACCCCGGACCAGGGATGCGACTGTCGAAAACCCAAGCCAGGAATGATTCTCCAGGCCGTGAAGTGCCATGGCATTGATCTGAAGAAATCCTTTATGGTGGGAGATTCTGCCAAAGATATTGAATGCGGCAAAAATGCCGGGTGTGCCAAAACCATTCTGGTTAAAACCGGTAACGGGGAAAAGGCCCTGGCCGATTTGACAAAAAAAGGCATTTTACCCGATTTTATTGCCGGAAATCTTTACGAGGCCGCCTGTTGGATAACCGATAATTTTCCCTCCGGCAATATGGCGTTATGATTACCATCAGCGGCACCCTGTCCCGGATTACATTCCAGAATCCGGAAAATCACTACACTGTGTGTCGTGTGGCCGTGCCCAAGGTGGCCGATGCCATCACCGTGGTCGGTCATCTGCCCGGAGTGGCCCAAGGTGAACGACTTAAACTCAAGGGCACATGGACCAGCCACCCTAAATATGGAGAGCAGTTTAAGGCCGCCTCGTTTGAAGTCACCCTGCCCTCATCCATGTCAGGTATTCGAAAATACCTAAGCTCCGGTATTATTCCCGGTATTAACCAGGAACTGGCCGACAGGATTGTGGATACCTTTGGGGAACAGACCCTGGAAATCATTGAAAATGATCCGGACCAGCTCCTTGATGTCTACGGGATAGGCAAGACCAAACAAAAAATGATTGAAACGGCCTGGAATACCCACCACTGCGTGCGGCGGGTCATGGAGACGCTGCAGGGCACCGGTATTGATTCGGCCAAGGCCGCAGCCATCCTTAAAACATATGGAGACCGCGCCCTGGAGGTGTTGACCCAGGATACCTTTCGCATTGCCCGGGACATTCCTGCCATTGGTTTTACCGCCGTGGATGAACTGGCAAGGGCACTGGGTGTGGAAAGGGATACGGAAGAAAGGCTTAAAGCCTGCCTGGTCTGCCGCTTGCTGGACCTGGAGCAGGACGGACATGTGTTTGAAGATAAAGAAGAGCTGATCCGGGCCTGTATTCAACGGGCGGGGGTGTCCGGGGAACAGCTTTTAGATGCGCTCGGGGCTCTGGACGCGGATAACGAGGTGGTACTTGAAAATGACAGGGTATATCTTGCGCCGTTACATAAAGCTGAAGCCGGGATTGCCCGTCGCATCAAAGCGCTTTTATCCATGCCCAATCCTGATGTCCGCGTTGACGAAGATTCAATCCAGGCCCAGGTGCTCTCCGCCATGGCCGTTCAGTTGTCCCGGGAGCAGTTGGATGTGGTGACCCGGATTATGGGTCAGAAAATTTCCATTATCACCGGCGGTCCCGGCACAGGGAAGACAACCCTGATAAAGGCATTGTGCGTGGTATTCAAAACGCTTCGCCTCAAGGTGATGCTCTCCGCCCCCACAGGCCGGGCAGCCCGTCGTCTGTCCGAAGTGACCGGGCGGAAAGCCAAAACCCTTCACAAACTTTTAGGCTTTAACCAGGACACGGAAACCTTTGAACATGATTTCACCAATCCTTTGGACCTGGACCTTCTGGTGGTGGATGAAGCGTCCATGGTGGACACCCAGCTCATGTATCGCCTGTCCGAGGCCCTGCCGGCCGGAGCCGGTCTGATTCTGGTGGGGGACACTTTTCAGCTCCCCTCTGTGGGGCCGGGGAATGTATTGTCGGATATTATTGACTCGGCACAAGTGGCGGTGTTTGCCTTGACACGGATTTTCCGCCAGGCCCGGAAAAGCCCCATTGTCATGCATGCCCACAGTATCCGAAACGGGCAGATGCCGGACATAAAATCGGCATCTGGGGACCAGCTCTCCCAATTCTATTTTATTGAAACCGGCACACCGGCCCGGGTGGCTGACACCATCTGTGAACTGTGTGCCCAAAGAATTCCAAACGCCTTTCCCCACATCCGTGAAACCCAAGTACTCACCCCCATGCACCGGGGAGAGGCCGGCACCATCAGCCTAAACCAACGCTTGCAGGCGGTTTTGAATGATGCTCCCGGCGGTATTGAGTCCCATGGTCACACATTTAAGACCGGAGATAAGGTTATGCACCTTAAAAATAATTATGACAAAGAGGTGTTCAACGGGGATATAGGACGAGTGATAGAGGCAGACAAATCCACGGGCCAAGTGCTTGTGGATTACGAGGGCAGACCCGTCGCCTATGATCTGCCGGAACTGGATGAATTGACTCTGGCCTATGCGATTTCCGTTCACAAATCCCAGGGTTCGGAATATGATGCCGTTGTCATTGCCCTGACCACGGCCCATTTTCCCCTTCTGCAGAGAAATCTGCTGTACACGGCCATGACCCGTGGAAAATTTCTTGTCATTATTGTGGGATCCACCCGGGCCTTTAAAACGGCCTTTGACAATAACAGGACCGCTTTGCGACGGTCCGGACTGAAAGACCGTCTGGAGGAAAACTTATGAAAAAATTGTTGATCGTTTTAATCTGCCTGGCTGTTGTCTGTGCTGCAGGCCTGCCCATTGCCAACGGCATTATCATGGAACGTACGATTAAATCAGCTATTGAAGAAAATAACAACAGAGCCGCCAAAACCGGGACCGATTTTAGGATCAAGATTCTTGAATATGACCGGGGCCTGTTTTCTTCCCGGGTAAAGTGGTGCATTGAGAATCCCGGTGGTTTTCGCGGCAAAGATATGGCGCAGATAGTGCTGGTAAACCAGGGGACGCACGGTTTTTTCAGTGTGAATTCACAAACAAGTCTTGAAGAAAATCCCTGGTACATGCAATGGGTGAACACCCATCTGAACGGCAAAGATCCTTTGTCCATCCGGACCCGGTTTTCCCTTGCCGGCACTATGGGCTCCAAAATACATATGAACGCCTTTTCCATTGAAGGTAAAGGAAAAACGGTCGATTTTCATACCTTGGATCTTGACATTTCCACGGGGAACGGCTTTGAAACCCTGGATACAAAAGGGCGGTGGGAAGGTTTGTCCCAGGGTGGTGAATTTGTGATGGGACCGGTCACTTTTTCATCTGATCTGTACCAGCTCACAGACATCATCTGGGCTGGGGAAAATACAATTTCACTGGAACAACTGAAAATAAATGACGGGAAATCAGATCCCGTAAATCTTTCCGGACTCACCTTCAATTTCAACACAAGTGCGTCCGAGGATAAAACAACAGTGACCATGGTCATGGACTTTCATGTAGACAGCATTGAACTGGGCGGCAAGCCGTTGTCTGACTGGGCCGGCACATTTACAGTGAAACAGATCGATACGGCATCTTTTGAACAGGGCATGGCCCTGTACTCAGGCATAATGACCCAGGCGGGCCGGCGTTTTGAAAAAACAAGCGGGAACCCCGGTGATTTCCAGAAGATCCTGAAGGATGAAATGGCTCGGAACACGCCCCAACTCATGTCCGCACTCAATGGGTTACTTAAGAAAGGTCTGGGTATAGAAATCTCCGGACTGGATATCGAATTGCCCGAGGGAAAGCTGACCGGAAGCCTGGATCTTACGCTAAAAAAAGATCTGGACCCCTCCAACGTTCTTGCTTTTGCCATGCAGCCGGACACGATGTTTTCATATTTTAACCTGGATGCGCAACTCAACATGCCCTATGCCCTTGCAGGCGGTATCCCTAATCTGACTAGACCGCTGTTCCCCGGAATGGCCACCGGGTTTTTCATTATCAAAGACGACCTTTTGTCCCTTGATATGCACATCAAGGAAGATAAACTGTTTCTTAACGGGAATCAGGTGGTACTGAATCAGTAAGTGTTCTCCGCTGCCGGGGTGGTGTTTCCCCGGCAGCGGGCAATGGCGCAAAACTCATTGCTCATCATCGTTGCCCGTTTCAGGGTAAACCATTTTTCCGGTCATGGACAGATCGTATCCGCCCAGTTCATCGGCTGTTCTTTGAATCACTTTACCTTTGAGCATGGACAAAAACAATTGAACACCCTGGTCAAAAAAGCTGTCTTTATTGACAAAAAGGTCAAAACGCTCCCAGTATAAAGAAATGAAATCCAATCCAAGAAGGTTGGCCACGGATCTGATGCCCGGCGCGGCATGGGCTTTCCCATTAAGTATGGCCAAGCCTGCATCCATATGCCGGGATACACAATTTTCATATCCGTTAATGGACTCGCCGTCTATGTCAAACCGTTTTAATTCCCGGTCCAAAAGTTGCCGGGAACCGGTACCCAAACGGCGATTCACCATGGTTAAATCTTTCCGGGACAGGTCTTTTACAGATGAAATCCCCAGGGGATTATCTTTTTGAATAATCAGGCCCTGTTCTCTATGGCATAAGTTTACAACCGCCATGGCCTGGACAATTTCTTTATCCATGAACGGGAAACCGGTATTGCTGTGTTCATCAGCCGACCGGCAGCCGGCAATGTGACACTGATTTTTTCTCAGGGCTTTGAGTCCGCCCATACTGCCGGTCAGGCCGAACAGAGCCATGTGTTCACTGTGTTTCAGATTGAATGTGCAAATCAGGGTATCCAGCAGCAGATCGTTGGCACCGGATATAAGTACCAGTCCGTGGTACGGCGGCAGCTTGGCTTGTTCCGGAAAATTCCGGGTGCCGTTTTCAACCCATTGGCGGACAAGCTCAAGGGGAAACAGCCATTTCCCCGTTACTTTAGAGGCAGGCAGTCCCTTTTCCGCAATCAGGGAATAGATCATTTTCTCGTTTACATTGAGATATTTCGCCACCTGTCGCGTGGTCAACATTTCGTCCATATTGTATGCCTTTGGGGTATTTGTTCACATTTGAACTGCCAATGCCGTGGCAATATCGGCTGCCACCTGGCCCGGCAGATTTTGACCACATTCTATTTTTATGTCACAGAATTTATCGTACAAAGGTGTTCTTTCTTTATAAAGCCAATCAATGCTGCTGCTCGGATCAATGGCCACCCCCCTGGCTTCAATATCGGACAGCCGGGTCAGCAGGGTGGGCAGATCAGCATGCAGATAGATAACCGTGGCAATTTTTTTAAGATGGCGCATGGCCCGTTCCCGGTATATGACGGAACCGCCGGTGGAAATGACCTGGCGTTTGCCGCCAAGACCGAGCAGGTGGCCGGCCTCAATGTCCAGGAAGCCATTAAGTCCCTTCTTTTTAATGATCTGGGCAAGGGTCATATTTTCCTTTGTCTGGATCACAATATCCGTATCCAGAAAAGCATAGCCCAGCTGTTTTGCCAGAAGCACCCCGACGGTACTTTTTCCAACAGCCGGCATGCCTATTAACGCAAGGTTCAAGTCTTGGGATCTCATTTTTTTCTTTGTTTAATAATGTTGCTCACGGGTGAATAATGCAGGGATAATGGTTCGTTTATATCAAAATAAACCTTGTGTTTCAATATAGGCCCGCCTCTTTTGATTCCTTCACAGCCCGTAAAATTTAAAAACCTGCCTGTTGACAAACCCACCAAATTTAATTAAACGTGTTTTTATATTAAACATGTTTAATTAAATTTGGTGGGGGGCCATGAACCGAAAACAAGCATCTAAAGAGGAAACAAGGCGGCTAATCCTTCAAGCAGCCAGAAAGCTATTTTTTGAAGAAAATTTCAGCCGGTGCACAATGCGGCGGGTTGCGGCTGAAGCCGGGGTCTCTGCCGCGTCTGTTGTTGTTCATTTTAAAAACAAAACCGCGCTCATGGAAGCGGCCCTATCCGAAGACATCGGGCGGACCTGGGAGGGCGCTTTAAACACCATGCCCGCCAAAGGCACCATAGCCACGCGTATAAAACATATCTGGCTGACCATGTTCATCTTTTATGATGGAAACAGAAATTTATACCGCGAGCTGCTCAGCAGCACGGTGTTAAAAGTTGAAGCGGATACACCTGCCCTTCGCAAGGATATTGATAGCTTTCTCAACCGCCTTGTAACCATAATTGAAGATGAAAAAACAGCAGACAGGATGGCAGGAGACGTGGACAGCATGATTCTGTCCATGTCGCTTTTTTCGCAGTATTTTGGTGTGGAGATTATGTTTTTCCGGGATCCGGCCATTACCCCAAAAATGGCAGCAGAAATGGCGGAAAAAATGAACAGGCAGACACTTACCGGCCTTGAAAATCCATCGAAAATGCAGTGACACAAAACAGATAAAGGAACAATCCATGGCTGTGATTCATAAAAAACTGGAATCTTTCTTCGAAGCCATTGCAACGTGGGTTTATGCACATGGCGTTTTAACCTTAATCATTATCTTCCTGATGTCAGTTATGCTTGCGGCTCAATTGCCCAGGCTGACCATGGACACCAGGGATCAAAGTTTTTTCCACCCGGATGATCCCACCTTGGTGGCCTATGACCGGTTCCGGTATGAGTTTGGCCAGGACGACATCTTTTTCATTGCCATGAAACCTGAAAAGGGCTTGACCCCATCTTTTTTTAAAACAATGCGCCGGCTTCACAGGGATCTGGAAAAAAATGTCCCTTATCTGGACGAAGTGGACAGCCTGATCAACGGACGTATTGTCCGGGCGGACAACGATACGCTCATTGTGGAGGATCTGATCCCGGAACCGCCGGAAACCCGGGACGAAAATCAGCGTATTATAAAACTGATCGACCACTATCCCCTTTATGAAGATTTTCTGGTTTCAGGAGACCGCACCCTGGCCATGATTATGGTCAAGGCCCAGGCCTTTGTACAACCACCCCAGGATGACCTGTTAACCGGGTTTGAATCGGACATCACCGAAAACGCCCCATCTGCGGCCCAGTACCTGGACAACCAACAAAATATTGAAATCAATGACCGGATTCGTGAAATCGTTGACACATATCGCGGCCGGGGCATTGAATTTTTCTTTGCAGGCACCCCGGTCTTTGCAGCGGAACTGCAGCGGGGGCTTGAAAAAGATCTGGGTCTGATGACCCCCTTGTCATTTCTACTGATCATTATATTTTTATCCATCCTCTTCAGGCGGGTTTCAGGTGTGATATATCCGATGATCATTGTGATGCTTTCGCTGATCTCTTCCCTGGGGCTTATGGCGGTCTGGGGGATTCCCATCTCCAATGCCATCATGATTCTGCCCACCTTTCTAATTGTTGTGGGTGTCGGGGATGCCGTCCATATCCTCACTATCTTCTACCGCAATCTCCAAAAGTCCCCGGGTCATAACCCGGATAAAAAAGCAGCCATCATCTGCGCTGTGGGCCATTCCGGGCTGCCGGTCCTCATGACCAGCCTGACCACCGCCTGCGGGCTGTTATCCTTTGTCTGGGCCGATGTGGCCATCATCTCCCACCTGGGGTATATTGCACCGGCAGGGGTTATGATTGCATTTTTATATACGCTTTTTCTGCTGCCGGCCCTGGTTGCCGTCTTTCCCATAAAAACAAAGCAGCTACGGACCCAAGGAAAACCGCCCGTTGCGGACCGGATTTTCGACGGCATTGCCAAAACGGCAACGCACAAGCCCCTGGTGATCACGGCAGTCTGGACTGTTTTATTCTTACTTGCCGCACTGGCTGCGTTCAATGTCCGGTTTTCCCACAATGCCATGTCCTGGCTGCCCCACAACTCCACGGCCCGGGTGGGCACCCGGCTGATGGACCAAAAAAACGGAGGCACGGTCATGCTGGAAGTTATCATTGACGCAGGACGCGAAAACGGGCTGCATGACCCGGACCTGCTTTTGCGCATGGATCAAGCCGGTAAAACGATTCCAACAATCTGCGAACACAATATCAGGGCCGGCAAAGTGGTTTCCATGGTCGATGTTCTCAAGGAGACCAACCGGGCCCTGAACGAAGACATTGAGTCCGCTTACATTGTGCCGGACACCCGGCAGCTGGCAGCCCAGGAACTGATCCTGTTTGAATCCAGCGGCAGTGATGATCTGGCCGAACTTGCGGACGGGACTTACCAAAAGGCGCGCATGTCTGTTTTGGCACCCTTTACCGACTCAATCCTTTACAAGGACTATGTCGAAAAGATCAAAGCCTACCTGGACCGTCAATTCCCCCATGAAGCCGTCACCCTCACAGGCCACATGGCGCTGTTCATCGGCATCACAAAGATGTTTATCACCAGCATGGCCAAAAGCTATCTGTTCGCCTTTGTGGCCATTACCCTCATGATGATGGTGATGATGGGTAACTTTAAAATCGGTTTGATGAGCATGATTGCCAATATTGTTCCCATTGTAATGATTTTCGGGATCATGGGGACGGCTTCCTTCCCCATAGACATGGTGACCATTCTTGTGGGCAGTATTGTATTAGGCCTGGTGGTGGATGACACCATCCATTTCCTGCACCATTTCCGAAGGGCCTATGATGTGAGCGGATGCGTTGAAACTGCGGTCAAAGAGACCCTTCACAATACCGGCCGGGCGTTGGTGATCACAAGCATTGTGCTTTGCGGGGGATTTTTAATTTATACCACCGCTTATCTATCCTGTTATGTCCGGTTCGGCATATTAACCGCCAGCGCTGTCCTGTTTGCCCTGACTGCGGACCTGGTTCTATTGCCGGCACTTCTGGCACTGATTTATAAGCGGCGGGAACCGGCGTTAGGAGCAGTCGCCAAAGCAGCCGGTCAAAACGACATACAAAATCTCAAAGGAATATAAAATGAAAAAACAAAAAAGAAACAGGTGGCTTTGGCAGGGATTATTTACCTTGGTGCTGTTGATATTGAGTTCGGCTCCGGCACTGGCCGATGACCCTGCCGCACGCAAAATTATGGAACAGGTGGATGCCAGGGACACCGGGGACAACCGGGTCGCGCAAATGGAAATGATCCTGACCGATCGGAACGGCGGCCAGCGGATTCGAGAAATCCAAACATTTACCAAAGACAAGGGGCCGGACACCCTGTCCCTGATGTTTTTCCTTTCTCCGGCGGATGTGAATAAAACCGCCTTTTTAAACATTGATTATGATGATCCAGAACATGAGGACGATCAATGGCTCTATCTGCCGGCATTGAAAAAAACCAAACGCATTGCATCTGCGGATAAAAGCGGCAGTTTCATGGGCTCGGACCTGAACTACTCGGACATGACCGACCGCGAACTGACATACTATGATTACAGGTTTTATGAAAAAGGCCGGGAGCAAATTTTTGACGGTGTCAAAACCTGGGCCATATGGGCCATTCCCAGATCAGAAAAGATCATCAAAGAGACCGGATACGACAAGGAACTCCTGTTTGTCCGCCAGGACAACGATGTGGTGATCCGGTCCATCAGCTGGGTGGAAAACAGCCCGGACCTCAAATACATGATGGTCCGTCAACTGGACAAAATTGACGGCATATGGGTGTCCACACACCTGCAGATCACCCGTAAGAAAGGAAAACAGATTATTCATAAAACCGATCTGACCCTGGACGGGGTTAAATTTAACCAGGATCTGGATGAAGGGCTGTTTTCCGTCCGGCAGATGGAAAAAGGATTGTAAAGCTTTTACATGAAACTAGAAACAAGATACAAGAAACAAAAGGGCGAGGCGCCTGCGGCACCCAATTTTACCTTACATTTTTGGTCTTTAGTTTCATTCATGATACTTTCCGGAATCCTGTGTCAGGCGGCCCTGGCCCATGACGGATCTGATGCGCTGCTTGACGGATTTGAGGATCTTGAAACAACAAAAGATGATAATGCCGGGGATGCCTTAACCGGTAACGCCGCCCACGCCCCACAAATCTTTCGTCTGACAGGGCATATTAAAACTGCCGGTGCATATAACTTTTCCCATGATGCACCGGTTCGGGAAGACACAGACTGGCAGGGCGTTAAAAGCCTGAAGACGGAAATGCTGCTGGAACTTGAAATTAAACCAATAGATAGATGGTCCATATTTAAATGGGTTGTATTTGCCAGTGGTCTTGCCGGGTATGATTTCATCTACACAGTCAAAGGGCGTGAAAATTATACGGATGAGGTTCTGGATGCGTACGAAAATCAAACGGAATTGCGCGAACTTTATCTTCAGGCAAGTCCTGCAAAGCAGCTGGACATCAAAACCGGCCGCCAGATTGTTGTATGGGGGACATCCGATTATGTCCGGGTGGTGGACATTCTAAATCCTCTTGATCTTAAAAATCCCGGCACCACGGACATTGAAGATCTTCGGCTGCCTGTAGCCATGAGCAAAATCGACTATTACCTGGGTCCCTTTAATCTATCCGGTATCATGATCCATGAAGTCCGGTTCAATGAAACACCATCTTACGGGTCTGGATTTTATCCGTATTCCCAAGCCCCGGCATATGAAGAAAAACCGGACTCTGATTTAGAGAACAGCCAATTTGCGCTGGCGCTTAAAGGAAGGTTCTCCGGTTTGGATTTAGGGCTGTACTGGGCAGATATATACCATCCGGACACTTATCTTGAAAACGGTTCAGATGGTATCACGCCTGTCCCGGTACAAAAACATGAACGGGTGAAGATGTTCGGGGCGTCATCAACCCTGGTAAAAGGGAACTGGATTATCAAAGCCGAATCAGCATATTGGGACGGACTGAAATATACTAATACACTCAATGACGAATTCTCACGGCTGGACGCCATGGCAGGTTTTGAATACAGTGGTTTCACAGATACCCGGATCACTCTGGAACTGGTCAACCAGCATCTTTTTAAATATAAAAGCGAACTGAAAAACAATCCTGACGGCGTTAATGAAGATCAGCTTCAATGGGTCGCCTGCATTGAAAAAGATTTTCTGCATGAGACCCTGACCTTGACATTTTTAGCCGCAGGATATGGGGAAAAGTGGCAAGGCGGCGCCTACCAGCGGGTTTCAGCAGAATACGACATTGCAGACAGTGTTACAGTAAAAGCAGGCGTTGTATTTTACCAGTCAGGGGACCTGCCTATGTTCAATGACATTGGGGGAAATGATCAAATTTTCCTTGAGTTAAAATTCAGTTTTTGAATTAAATTCTTTACGACTTATTTCGGGAAATGGTAAGAGTTTAAAATTCAAATATCTTTGTCTATTTAGATAGTTATAGGAGAAGAATGGCTACTAAAAGTGGAATATATTGGGTTACATGGGCCAATGCTCATGCAAAAAACAGCAACAAAGTTGATGATCTCGAAGTCTCATTTAAAAACGCTGCAACCGCTTTTATAAAGGCATTAAAAGATGCTGGCGCCACAGTGAATGTATCAACAACCAAAAGAAGTGATAAAAGGGCCTATCTTTTTCATTGGTCATGGAAGATTTCACAAGGCAAGTGTAAACCTTCTGATGCACAGAAGATGATCGGAGTCGACATAGAGTGGAATCATGGGGATTTGGCCAAGAGCAAATCAGGCGCACTTGAGATGGTGAACGGTTTTGGCTTAGCTATTCCGCCCAGGAGCATTAATCCTCCTTCTTTGACAAGCAATCATATAAGTGGCAAAGCGATTGATATGACCATCACATGGACCGGCACTATAAAAGTGAAAAAAAAGGACGGAACAGCGGTGTCTGTCACATCCTCTCCAAACGTAAATACCAATACAATACTTCATTCTATTGGAGAGTCTTATGGTGTAAAAAAATTAAAAACAGATGCTCCTCATTGGTCATACAATGGACGATAAAATGAAACTATTTATTCTTTTTATAATTGCTGTAATGGCAACATCCTGTTCACCATTATCAAAGCAGGATAATAATGGTTTGGATAATGAGATAGGTTGGTTACATGGAAGATGCCTGGCAATAAAAAACGCTGACATTCCTCCTCAGTATCAAATTAAATTGGTGCATCTTGACGACGAAGTAACTTTTGAAAAAGCTATAGTCCTAAAAAAAACGACGGAGAGTGAAGAATGCTACCCACTGATGGATGATAGAGCCAGTGTTAACAAGAATGCTGGATATTTTTTTTATATAATCAAATCAGAGCGGCCTGTGAATTTAGCAATTGGACTCCTGAATCCTGAAGAGCTATCTATATCTGGATTAAAATTTTCTTATTGCACTACTACAGAAGGAGTACAATTTTCAATATCAAAAAACAGTTCCGTAATTTGGCAAGGTTATTATTATCTTGGATATGAGTCAGAACCAACCTGTACGTCAGAATAAATTTAATAATGCTAATGTCGCTGGCGCCAATGGTCGCGCGCTGATTAGTACCACAAGAAAGCATCATGGAATTATCGGAAAGAAGGCGGGGAGATATATTAATGGATCACTACCTGTATTACCATTCAATGATGACGAATTCGAACTGGCGCTATGTTCTCATTATTTATTCTTATATAGTGAACATGTAACTTTAAACCAACATATTTTATCTTTGAAAGAGTTATGCCGTGTATCCAAAGAAGTTCGAATATATCCACTACTGTCAATTGAAGATAATGAACAGTCAAAGCATCTTAATCCTGTCATGACCTCTTTATTAAGCAGTGGGATCAGTACTTCACTGGTTTCAGTTGAATATGAATTTCAAAAAGGTGCCAAAGAAATGCTGGTGGCAAAACGTGTTTAACAAAACTCACCGCCGATGCCAAGGCGGCAAACGGCAGGCTACACATAGCGGTAACTACAAAAGATGGTCGCCGACTATTTATCCATACATTACATAACAGTGAACAAAATAATTAGCCACAAATATGGAATAATAAAATGAATGAGTTATCAACAATTAGTATTATAATTTTATTTGCTGCAATAATTCTAAGCAAAATAATTTCTGAAAAAGCGCTTAAACAGTTATCGCCTGAACAGAAAATTTCAATTCTTGATTCTTTCTCAAAAATGCGAATGTATAATTTGATTCCATTAGTGTTGATTTTAGGATTTTTTTTCTTTGCTGAAAAAATATTCCATTTTAATGGTTTCATTCCTTATATTTTATTCTTAGTTGCAATTTTATTGTTCATGATCGTAATACAGGTTTTCTCCTTTAAAAAACTGAAAACTCTTCAATTGCCTGATAAATATATGAAAAAATATTTATCATCACAATTAATAATTCTTTTAGGTTTTATAACTTGGATAGGGATTTCAATTTTTCCATTAATTTCATCCGGTGGCTAATCCGGCATTTCACTATGACTGGCTGGCCAGCGCTGCTTTTCACAGATACCCGTATCACTCTGAAACTGGTAAACCAGCATCTTTTTAAATATCAAAGCGAACTGAAAAACGATCCTAACAGCGTTAATGAAGATCTGCTTCAATGGGTCGCCTGCATTGAAAAAGATTTTCTGCACGAAACCCTGACCTTGACATTTTTAACCGCAGGATATGGGGAAACGTTGTATTTTACCAGTCAGGGGACCTGCCTATTTCAATGACATTGGGGGAAATGATCAAATTTTTCTTGAATCACAATTCAATTTTTGAATTAAGTTCTTTACGAATTATTTCGGGTAATGGTAAGAACCTTTTAATTAATCAAAAAATTTCAAAAGCCAAAAGATATTAGACGGCAGCCCCAACTATCCATAATTGAATGCTTAAATCATTGGGAATAAATAATATGCGTAATCTGAAATTGCTTTTCTTGGTTATCTGTTTACATCTATCCTTTATAATAAGCGCCTACGGGGAAATATATAAATGCATAGAAAGCGATGGAACCCTAAAATTTCAGGATTATCCATGCGAAAATCAAGAACGTCAGAAAAGCGATTTTTTTCATCCATCTCCAAAAAATAAAATTGAAGAAACGAAACCAGGGAAGGCCCAGATTAACCTTAAAAATGTAGGAATCAGTCCCTTTAAAGCATATTATTATACTGAAAATGATGGAAAGAATCCCGGCAAAGGCAACGACGGGACAATAAAAGATATAGTCTCAAAACTCCGGTTTACGGAGTCCGTCAAAAGGCCATCTATAAATTTAAACTTTTCTTTTCACGGAATAGATTCGTATAATTTCTATGGTGTCTGGAAAGGTACGATGACCGTTCTCAACGAAAGGCAATCCGTCAAGGCTCACTTCGATGTCTCAAAGGGAGATGTCGCCTTATACGTGAATGATGATCTGGTGGATAAATGGAGAGACGATTCTAAAATAGTCCGGTTCACCCTGAACAAAGGCGATAACAAAATAAGGATTGAGTTACATAACCATTGGCATACAACCTCTTTCAACGTTTCCTTCACCGATTATCAAAAATTGGACAAATCGGCAGCTGTGGAACTATTTAAAGATATAGACTTTAACTCGACTAAAATAGTTTATTTAGGCGCTTACGAGGCAAGCGCCAATACCGCCGGAAATAATTACAATGAAATTCTCGTTACACTACCCGGATCATCGGCACCGATTTTTATTTTTTTAAACAGTTACCGGGCAGTCAACTGGGTGTTCAACAACCCTCACAATGCAAAAATTACCGGTGTAGTGCTTCGCGGGAGATCACCCGGAAGTACGGTTGCAATGACCTCTCCTGCACCTGTTTATGAATTGCCGGCAAATAGGAACGCATACAAGAGTTCTTATGATATCCGGGCATTTACCGGGAAAAATGCAGACTATGCATTCACAGAATATGGTTTAAGCAATATTATTATCCCTGAATTTTTCCAGGCCAAAGCAAATGACCTCCCCCCAAAAAACGGTTCGATAAGCGCTTCGGATAGTGCTGCTCCGGGCCGGACTGACCCGTATCCGGTCAACTCGTTTGTCGAATCCCTGGTTGTTCAACAGCAGAATAATACGGTTACTCAAACCCAGGTTGTCAAGGAACCTGCCCTTGACGGCACCTTTATCAAAGGTAACTGGAAAGGGTACTTTGAAGTTTTAAAACCAATTGATAAAACATTTACAATTTCACACCAGGGACTTAGGGCTGAACTGATAATAGACGGCAGGTCTGTCTGGCGGGGGAAAAATTCCCGTGAAAAGGTCTATCAGCATAAGTTCAAGCCGGGAAGGCACGAGGTTATGTTTGTGGCCTACCCCGAAGTAGAATCCAGGGCGGCAAAATTAAATGTGTCGATCACAGATACCGCCAAAGACCTAAAATATGACGAACTGGCCGCCTATCTGAAAGGGATTGGGGACTTTGATTCGATTTACTGCGGGGTGCAGAAAAGCCAATCTCCGGATCAAACAGTGGATATTATCCTTAAAGACTCAAAAAAACCGGTTGTGCTTTTTTTAACCTCATATAGACGGGCAACCTGGGATTTTAAAAGCTGCAATACCGATAAACTTGCCGCAGTTGTAACCTCTGCCAAAAACGCCGCCGTATCTATTAAAAACCTTCCTCAAAATATACCCATCTATCATTTTTTCAAGTTGGCGAATACGACCCGATTCATCCCTGTTCGCGGAAAAAGATTAAACATAAAAGACACCTTCAAACAAGCTGCTCTGCAAATCCTTGCCTTGACCGGAAAATTACCGGCGGGTTTTAGCGGGGCGGATCAAACAGATACAATAGAAGCGCCGGAAACGATACTTGACCGGGAAAAATACCGGTATATCGGTTTTGCAGATGTATCACCGGATTATAATATCTTTATTGAACATCCCAAAAAAATTGATATTGTTTTTAATCCGGTGGCAACCAAATATGTTGATCCGAACAGAACCCGGGAATATATGCCGGGCAGAAAGATTCAACCGGAGGTCCAAAGAAAATCCTGGGCTGAACCCCTTGGCGCAACAAAAGACATCCCGACAGGAGCCTTTAAAGCCTTTTATTTCGATATCTTCAATCCGGGCCAGCCGAAATTCATCGGCATTGTTGAGGATGCCTCAGTCAATAGTTCCGGCAAGATAAAAAATAACAGTACAGGATCGGCCATAGTATACCAATATGGGATAATCCCTGAGAATTTCGGTGCATTCTGGATTGGCAATGTCGTTCTGGAGAAAGACAAAGAGATGGAAATCAATATGGATTCCGGTAACTCCGCCACCAGGGTGTTAATTGATGACAAGGAGGTCAAAGGCAGAAGGATTTCATTGAAAAAAGGGCGGCATAAAGTTGAAATCGAACACGTAAACGATTGGCATACATATGATTTTAATTTTTCCTTAACCGAACCTCAAGCGCTGCTCGCCTATGAAGAATTAAAGGAACGATTAGAAGACATATTGCCCGGATATCAAATGTCAATTACTTTGTCCGGTTCGCGTCAATTATCTTGTCCGGTTTTTTTATATCAATAAATGCTTTTTGAGTGCATAAATTCTGTTCCGTTTTTGTTACGATCTTTACATTTAGCAGACTGACTCAATCCTTCATTGTAATTGACGCCTGTTAAACCACATTAAATGGATTTTAGGATCGGTAATTGTCGTCTCATACATTGTATTTTTACCCTTACCCCCAAAAATTTGTAACTTCGTTCCAGGATAAGTCAAGGAAAAAACCGGTTCCTCCCA
>NZ_KB892945.1 GCF_000373985.1 Desulfobacter curvatus DSM 3379 | reverse complement strand
TGTTCCAGATTTCTTGAGTTTTCTGCTCCTCCTGATCGGGCCAAAGTTCCAATTGCTTTTGCATGGTTATGTCCCTCCTTTAAAGCGGTTTCAGACTTATGCTTTGAAGGATATATTTTTGAGAGGAGGGTATCTACTATCTTCCGTACCTGTAGTAAGTTCGATCTTGAGGCAATTAGATCCGTCTGTTTCCGGTTGTCTGTTGCTTTGAATTGGGGGCAAATGTCGCCCAGATTTGTCCAATCAGCAGGTATATAGGATCTCGTGCCATCAGGTAAAACCAGGGTCAAATGTAAAATCCCATTTCTGTGAAGCCAACTGAGGACATCAAGGGCTTTCCCCTCCAATGGATGAAGATTTTTTGTTATCGTTACTTTAGGCGGAAAACCGTCGAGGTGGGTAGTGTGTCGTGTGTTCCTTGGAGCCATTATTGTCGGGGGTGTAATTCTCACCCGTCTGGATTTTAGGCCGGACATCAATCCCAAGGGCGTTTGTCTGGCCGTTTTTACCGGAATCGTGGGGTTTACCGGTGCCCTTGGTTTCCTTTTCGCCGTTAAGTACCAAAAGGTGTCTGTAGTCGCCATGTTCACGGCATTGTCACCGGTGATCACCCTTGCTCTGGGATGGATCGTTCTAAAAGAACCCATCACCCTGAAAGAGGGGCTGGGCATTATCAGCGCCTTTGCAGCCATCTGTTTTTTTGCAGGTTAACGTTATTTCACAGGAGGTCAGCATGAAAAGCACAATTATGGAAAATCTCAGGCCGGAGTTCGAGCCGGTGGCCGTGGTTTGGAGTGATACCATTCCTGACGATGCATTCCAGTTCAAAAATGGTAAATTCGGTTGTGTCCTCTATTTATTTGCCCAGGCCAGTACACGCGGTAAAATTACCGGCGGCAGCCGCGAGAGTATCATCTGCACAGGCGGCCGGGCGGCCTTGGGCTTTGGGACCGGTTTCGATGAATCGCCTGAACAGTTAGATCTGCATGCGGCCTTGTTTAGCAAAGGCCTGAAATCCGCAGAAAACAAGGCTGCATATCAAGCAGAAATGGCGGCCGCGCCTAAAAATTGGAGATCCATGTACGAATATGGCGAGCGCAGGCATTGCAGTCCGGACTTAGCCAGGGCGTGGATTCTCCATGAATTCCCGCGCTATGATATTCAATGCAGGTATGTTTTGTTTAAACCTTTGGGCCGCACCGCGTTGAATGAGAATATCCGTGCGGTAATCTTTCCGGTAAATCCGGTTGAATTATCAGGTCTTGTAACGCTTGCAGGGTCGGTCATGCAAGGGGCGGATCCTGTTCGGGCCCCCCAGGGTACAGATTGTTGCAGTATATCCGCGTTTGCCTATTCCGAGGCCGAATCAGCGACACCCAGGGCCGTACTGGGTATGATGGGCATTGATGGCCGGGAGGTCATGCGCAGGTGTTTTCGGGATGATATCCTGACGCTTACCCTGCCTGCACCCCTCTTTCTTCGAATGGAACAGGAGGCAGATGACTGCGTTTTTCAAATCCCTTCATGGAAGAAACTGGTTGGGCGCTGATATTAATGGTGTTCAGGGTAAGGACAATGACGATCAGTTTTTTTTGCCTGTTCCCAGATATATTTGCCGGTGTACCAGTACAAAAAAAGAGCTGAACGATGGGGGCCGGACGAGTTGAGAGGTTTACGTCCGGTTCTGAGAGAGCCTGAAGGGGAAGTCCATTTGAGCTACTTTTCTGGGAGGGCTCCTCTGTGAAGGGGAGTCCTATCCCGATTAGCTTATTTCTCTATCCTATGAAGGCACCAAACACTTTTATTTTTCCATCTTCCTCATCAAGGGTTAGTTGGGCAAGGACTTCCCCTTTTTTGTTTTCATAAGATGCTTTCCAAAGAACTGTTACCCCAGAGTCTCTAAAGATACAAGAAAGAAACTCTCTTTCATTTTTAATATCCTCACTTTTTTCACTACTCTCAGCCATTTGGCGCTCAAACTCTTCTTTCGGGATAGCCTTAAGCATAATGCTTGAGAATTCTTTGGAAAATTTTTCATAATCGTTTTCATTTGAGCCTTCAATTATATTGGTCATTATTGGTTCGGCTATATTAAGTATATCCTTATTTGCCTTACTTGAAAAATCCATGTAAAGTTCCTTCCGGGTTTTGGGGTCACCCATTACGTGATGACTCCATTACGCCCATGGCACGATCTGCTGCCGTTACACGGACAAGATCGATTGGGTGCGTTCCTTATACGTGGCCAGGCCTGTTTCTTCTGCCGCAATATCGGTCAGAGGGACGATGTCTTCCCTGTCGATATAGTGGAGTGCGAATTTCCGGTTAAGGGCCATAAGTTGTTTTAACCCTACGGAAACCCGATTCAGGAATGAATAAAGACCGATGGCACCGGTCGGAATTTTCGATACATCGGTACCATATGTGGCTTTCAGGAGGCGCAGATCGGCAAATACTTCATCAACGGTCGAACCGAACCGGGCGATCTCTTTGGGCAGGGTGCCGTTTTTCAATGCCTCCCCGATTTGCCGGCCCACCGATGCGGATGCCATAGCTGCCCGACCGATGGCGATCATGCCTATGTATGGGGCACCAAGGGCCAACCCCTTGTAGACCTGGTCTTCGGTGGTGAAACCGCCGGCCATGGCAACGGGCGGGAGTTGTTTTCCTGCTTTTTTCAGATTTTCCAAAATGTGGTAAACCGTCATCTCAAGCGTCACGGTAGGTATCCCCCATTCGTTCATCATTTTTACCGGGCTGTGACCGGTTCCGCCGCCTGCGCCGTCAAAGGTAACAAGATCAATACCCGCCTCGGATGCGACCTGGAGGACAGTTGCGACATCCCTCGGATCAAAGGGGCCCATTTTGAAACAGATCCGCTCGGCACCGAGGCGTCTCAGATCGGCCACGCGGCTTAAAAGCATCTCAGGCGTCCACATGGGCAGTCTGCCGATTTTTTCGAACACCGGGCCAATGCCTTTGGCATAAGCTTCGGCAACTACCGGATCAGTTGGATCAGGAACGATTAGATAGCCGAGCTTCTTTAAACGGAGAGCATCCTTCAGATCCGGTACCTGGCTCATGCCCTGAATCCCCTTAGCAGCCTGACCGAATTTCAGTTCTACAGATTTAATGTTGAGCCGGTCAATGGCGTATTCGAGTACCCCATGGTATTCGTCATCCGCATTCGCCTGGAGAACGATATCTCCACACCCCAGTTGATACTGCCTGAAAGCGGATACCATCTCGGTAATCAACGGTGAGTCCGTAACACGGCGATTATGGGTGACAAGACCGGGGTCTTTGGCAATGACATCCTCCCCGATCACTACGGGAATACCGAAAAGTGCGGCACCGGCATAGTATTCCTTCCAGGCCAGCTTGGCCATGGCAGGCAGGATAAATGGCCCATTGATCGCTACCGCATGGGTCGTGCCGAAAACGGATGAAATGTCGGCAAAAGGGAAGCTGGCCTTATCCGGATCAGGAGATGTCCCCCTGGCGCCGAATACCCGCCCGTTGATATTGAAATGTGAAAAATCCAGGGGATATTCTTTTTCCGAGGCGAACTGGTTTTTATCAGCGGCGAACGGAAGAATCGCCTCGGCACCCCTTATGGCTGAAAGTCCGATTTCACAGGGGCCGGTGCAATCGGCCGTGCACGCGGCGCACATGCCTGAAATACCGGCCACATGGCGGGGCGTTTGCATGTGGGTATGGGTGACAGGGCTGGCAAGTGAAGGGCTGAAATACATAACGGTAATCTCCTTTTTGTAATATTGTATGCATACAATAAGAGGGGATTGTATGCTTAATTTTTGTGATTGTATCCATATCATTGACAAATACTTAGAGTCAATGATAGTATTGTCTGCATGACAAATTGGGTTCCTTCAATTCAAAAAAACGAACACCCCCTTTATCAGGCCCTGGCAGATGCCATTGAAAAGGATATACAAACAGGGATTCTGGAGCCGGGTGGGCGTCTTCCCACCCACAGAGACCTGGCAGATTTGCTGAATATTAACGTCAGTACCGTGACCCGCGGTTATGCCGAGGCAGAACGCCGGGGGATGATCCACGCAAGGGTGGGGTGCGGAACCTTTGTGGCATCCGATGGCGGTGGCGCTTCTCTGACGGCACCGGAACCCCATACAGCCGGAATGGTGGAGATGGGCATTGTGACCCCGCTTTACGCTTTGGACCCGGATATCGCGGACGGGTTGCGCAGCCTGTCTTCACAGCGGGACATCACCCGGCTTCTTCAATATGCGGCTCCGCCGGGATTACCCGGACATAGGGCTGCTGGCGCCGCATGGATGAAACGCTACGGCCTGGATATTGATCCTGCCGGCATAGTGATCACGGCCGGGGGACAGCACGCCCTGACCTGCTGTCTGACTGCATTGTTTCACCCGGGGCAGCGTATTGCCGTGGATACCTTGACCTATCCGGGTATCAAGTCTCTGGCGGCTATCCTGGGTATCCGCCTGGTCCCTGTTCACGGGGACGGCCAAGGGATGTCCCCGGCTGATCTGGATGCCGCCTGCCGCAGGGAAGAGATCTCCGGGGTCTATCTAATGCCCGGAATGAACAATCCCACTACCGTGTTTATGCCACCGGAACGCCGGGACGAGATCGCAGCCGTGATCCAACGTTACAGGCTTTTTTTAATAGAAGATGATCCCTATGCCCTGATGCATCCGCTACATCCGACGGCACCGGTATCGGCCCGGGTCCCGGAGCAGGGAATTTTTATCGCAAATGTATCCAAGGCCTTTGGTGCGGGATTACGGGTGGCATTCTTGTCCGCCCCGGGGCCGCTTCGGGCCGGCTTGTCCGAGGCTGTGTTAAGCACAGTGTGGATGGCTTCTCCCATCACCACAGAACTCGCCTGTTCCTGGATCATGGACGGCACGGCCGACGCCACTGTTGAGGCCAAGTGTAAGGAGTCGAAACGCCGTTACGCTGCTGCGGCAGAACGGCTATCGGGATATGTTTATCAAGGCCATGAAACCGGATTTTTTATTTGGCTTCATCTGCCGAAACCCTGGAGTGGTGCGGCCCTGGAATTGCGGGCCCGGGAAGCCGGTGTGAACCTCTTTGGCTCAGAACGATTCAGTGTGGGCCACGAACCTGTCCCGGCAGCAGTACGGCTCTCGCTTTCCGGTCCGGCGACCCTGGAAGATCTGGACAAGGGATTGGACACGATTTGCCGGATTATAGAGGGACGGCTGCCGGACATGGGAGCCTGTTTGTAATCCGGATCGTATCGGCTTTAATGTTCCCCTAAATTTCATTTGTTTTTCTTTTTTTATACTCCTGGAATCAAAAAGCAAGTTCTCAAATTTTGAAGGTATTTTTATACGCCAAATCCTCAAGAGACTAAATCCCTTATAGAAACCTGCTCAACCACCTGGAAAATGGGGTTCGCTGCTATTTTAGGTTTAATCAGCGGCAAAGCGTTGAGTTAATTTACCCATAATTCATGCAAACCATTAGAGTATATTTACGCGCGAATATGGGTGAAATCTATGATCCTTAGAAAAAACTTAATAAAAAATAAATAGGATCCCTACTCTCCTATTTTGAATTTAATTAGGCTACCCAGGGAGACAAAGGGAGGAAGAATGGTCCACTCAAATGCCTAAAAGGACATGTAGGAGATTGAATTAACCATCCAGGAAGGACGGCTTTATATGCTTAATAAAATTGAATATATATTCAATATGTTTCAAAATTTTATTTTTAAATTCAATAAAGAGATTACTTTTTACCTAAAAAATGCAGCGTCTAAGCTAAGTCAAAAGGACAGAGCCCGTGGCCTCACCATTAGACAATTTTGTACCCCAAAAAGAGGCAAATTTCATTAAAATCGAGTCAGTATTGCTAATGCCCCCCC
>NZ_KB892944.1 GCF_000373985.1 Desulfobacter curvatus DSM 3379 | reverse complement strand
CGCAGATATGCTCTTTTGCTTCAGCCACATTCGACTGATTTCGGTAAGGTTGAATTTTGCCCCGAGAATCAAAGCTGATGCAATCAGCGTCAAATTTTGGAACTGGATATTAGTAAGCTCGGGTTTTAAAAATGAGAATCCGGTAATTATGAAGGCTGGCTTGCAGACACACGGTATATTCACCCGTAACTCCTTAATTGAATAATAACCTTCATATTATTTCATTCTTCGATTCTTTTGTCTTTAACTGTTTTCCGAAAACTCAAGCAAATAGTATTTTTAATTGAAAAAACTGCCGGAACATAGGCCGCCCGGGTCAGAATGCCCTGCTTCCGGCCCGGGTCATATTTACAGCATTGTGGTGTACAGGCGGTAATTGTCTATTTAACCGCAATTTCAATCTGTTTGGGTTTCGATTTTTCCGTTTTGGGCAGGCGAAGCGATAATATTCCCTCCTTGAACTGGGCTTCAATCTGATCTTCGGCCACATTGTCCGGCATGGAAAAACTGCGCAGGAAGCTGCCGTAATGCCGCTCAATTCTGTGGTACTTTACGTTTTTATCCTCCTCCTCGCGTTTCCGTTCGCCCCTGATATTGAGAACCCCGTTATCAACGGTGATCTTGATATCTTCCTGTTTAATTTCAGGAACCTCCAGCTTGATGGTGAAATCCAAATCGGTCTCGGTAATGTCTGCACGAGGGGCCCAGTCTCCGGAGGCCAACAGTTCCTGATTGCCCAATGAAGGCCGGTTGAAATGCGTCAAGTATTTGGTAAACATATCATCGATTTCCCGGAACGGATCCCATTTGGTCAGTTTCATTTTTTGTCTCCTTTTTTTTAAGTAAAACTGTTCCCAGGTTCGGTTCGGCAGTCTTATGTTCGACTCCGATAACCTGCCTGACTCTTCCTTAAGCAACTGTGATGCCACCTGAATACAAAACTGACATTAACGCCGCAGAAGGCCCGGAAAGGCCGGATTCATGGATAACAGCCACAAAAAGCAGACAGGATGCGTCCGGTTATGTATCTCTATGACACTTCAAGTCCTGTTTTTCGGGAAAATGGTGGTCTGAGCGTCCGGTCCCTCCTGTCACAGGAGGCGAGATGTACGGCATGGATATTGCTGTCAACTTGATTAGATGGATAGACTCGCTTGTGAAACAGTAACAATAAAGACCGGAATAACGGCCATGGGCCGACCTGACATATCAACTGCCAGGCATAGCCCACAACAAAGCTTGAAAGATCTTAGTAACTTACACAGACTTTCTTATAACAGCCACAGCTGACCTGGTTTTTCACCGTGGTTCAGCCCACAACGAAAGTTGAAAGATCTGTGTTAATTACCCAGACTTTCTTATAAAAATAAAAGAATCCGACGAGGAGGGAATATGGCAGAAAAAGAGGAACAACACAAAAACAGGCGTGAAGACAAGAAAATCGGAAAATTAACCCTGAAAGAAAAGCGTAAAAAGAAAAAAGAGAAAAAAACAACCGGAAAAGGGTTTTAAGTTGGATTGCCTGTGGACCGATTCTGGAAAACCGAATGTCTGGACATCGTCAAGTCTAAAAATGCGGGCATGAAAAAGATTTTTGAAAATATCCGGTCTGTTGCTCCCACCAATGCTACCGTGCTGCTATTGGGCGAGACCGGTACAGGCAAAGGTACTTTGGCTCGATTGATCCACCGGCACAGCCGGCGCTTCAACAAGTCCTTTATTTCCGTCCATTGCGGCGCCATCCCGGACACCCTCATTGAAAGCGAGCTGTTCGGCCATGAAAAGGGCGCCTTTACCGGGGCTGAACGAAAAAAACCCGGTCGGTTTGAAATGGCAGCGGGCGGCACAATTTTTTTAGATGAGATTGGCACAGTATCCCCATCCGCCCAGGTTAAGTTACTCCAGGTGCTTCAGGACAGCACCTTCAGCCGAATCGGAGGCGATTCTATTCTCAAAGCTAATGTACGAATCATAGCAGCCACCAATTCAGACCTGGAAGACGCTGTCAGCAAAGGGAAATATCGAAAAGACCTGTTTTATCGCCTTAACGTGTTTCCCATTGAACTCCCATCCCTCAAGGAACGGCTGGAAGACCTGGAATATCTGACGGATGCATTTTTGAAAAATTTAAACGGTAAGTACGGGAAAAATATCCAAACGGTCCATCCGTCTGTTCTGGAAAAATTCCGCCACTATGAGTGGCCAGGCAATATCCGGGAACTTGAGAACATCCTTGAACGCGCCTATATCCTCGAACGTTCCGCTGTGATAACAACCGGGAATTTACCCAGCGAAACCCAGATGGCGGCTGCCCGGTATATACCGGCACCCGGTACAGGACAAACCCTGGCCCAGGCACGCCGGCATGCGGTCAATGCCTGTGAAACATCCTACCTGTCCAACCTGTTGGAGCAAACGAGCGGCCGAATCAATGTGGCTGCACAAAAAGCCGGCATTACGGCCCGGCAGCTGAACCGGTTGATGACCCGTCACAGGCTGGATAAAAAACAATTTAAACCCCCAAAAGACGCCTAAAGACATTCGGCGTCTTTCTCCAGTTGATAGCGGTTCCTCCGGCTTGATACCGCTATCGAAAGTATCGGCAAATATGGATTGAATGTCATGGCACCAGGACGATCTGCAACACTTCATCAACCCATTCAACAGGTAAAAATTCGATGGATTGACGCACCTCTTCCGGCAAGTCATTCACATCACTTTCATTGCGTTTGGGCAGGATCACCTTTGTCAGGCCGGCCCGGTGCGCCGCAAGGACTTTCATTTTGATCCCGCCCACAGGCAGGACTCGGCCCCTAAGCGTGATTTCTCCTGTCATACCGATATGGCTGCTGACAATCCGGCCGCTGAAAAGACTCGCCATGGCCACAACTATCGTAATCCCCGCAGATGGACCATCTTTTGGAATTGCACCGGCCGGGACATGGATATGAACATCGGTATGCTTAAATATATCGGGGTCAATTCCGAGATATTCAGCCTTCGACCGAATATAACTGTGGGCTATCTGGGCGCTTTCCCGCATCACATCCCCCAGCTGCCCTGTGATGAGAAAAGCCCCTTTGCCTTTCATCCGGGTTGCCTCAATGAAAAGGATATCCCCTCCCACTGTTGTCACGGAAAGGCCGGTAGCGATGCCCGGTATCTTGAATGGCTCGGAAGATTCGGATTCAAATTTTTCCTTTTTCAAGAAGTCCCGGACATGATCGGCGGTTACGGCGATATCCGTTATTTCCCGGCTGACAATTTTTACGGCGATCCGGCGGCAAATGGTTCCGATTTCACGTTCCAGAGTCCTGACCCCCGCCTCCCGGGTATAGCCCTGAATGATTTTTTTTAAAGCGTCCGTTCCAAACGAGACCTCTTTAGCGGTCAGGCCGTTTTGATTCAACTGACGATTAACCAAATAATTTTTTGCAATCATGATTTTTTCATATTCCGTATAGCCCTCCAGCTGGATGATTTCCATGCGATCCTTCAGGGGCAGGGGAATGGCCTCCAACTGGTTGGCGGTTGTGATGAAAATAACATCACTCAGGTCAAAATCCACATCCAGATAATGATCACGGAAAGTGCTGTTCTGTTCTGGGTCAAGCACTTCAAGGAGGGCACTGCTCGGATCACCGCGCCAGTCGCTGCCGATCTTATCCACTTCATCCAACATAAAAACAGGATTACGGGAGCCTGCCCGCTTAATCGCCTGTATGATCCGGCCGGGCATGGCACCGATATAGGTTCGCCTGTGACCGCGGATTTCAGCTTCATCCCTCATTCCTCCCAGACTCATGCGCGTGAATTTTCTTCCAAGAGAACGGGCGATACTTTGCCCAAGACTCGTTTTCCCGACGCCCGGCGGTCCGGCAAAACACAAAATAGCTCCTATGGCCTGGTTTTCATTTCCTGTAGTGCCGGATTTTGACTCAATCCGGCGGGTATTTACCAGCTGCCGGACAGCCAGATATTCCAGGATTCGATTCTTGACGTCCGTCAGGTCATAGTGATCTTCATTCAAAATAGTCCGTGCATGATTGATATCCAGCTCATCTTCTGTGCGTACCTGCCAGGGCAAATCGACTATCCAGTCCAGATAGGTTTTTATGACGGTGTATTCCGCCGAGTTCCGGGACATCTCGCCCATTCGTTTCAACTCGCGTAACGCCTCCTGTTTGGCTTCATCCGGGAGGCCGGCTTTTTCTATCTTTTCAGTATATTCATCGACGTTAGACGGGCTCTCCTCCGATTCTCCCAACTCTTTTTGAATGGCTTTGAGCTGCTGGCGCAGATAGTACTCATGCTGCTTTTTATCCATGGAGCGGCTGACATCCGATTGGATTTTCTGCTTCAGTTTAAGGATATCCCTTTCGTGCGATAAATGAAAAATCAGTAGGTGCAATTTATCTTTCACACTATCTGTTTCAAGCAGTTCCTGCGCATCCTTTAATTCAATCTGGATATTGGATGCCACCATATATAAGAGATAACGGGGATCCTTTATTGTATCAATGTAATCATGCGCAGCGGCCGGGATATTCGGAAGAAGTGAAATGAATTCCTTAGAAAGCGCCTGCAGAATTCTGAAGGCGGCTTCAATTTCATCATCGTGTTCGAGAACGTCCGGGTGCAATAAAATTTTCGCTTTCAAATACGGATCAGTCTCATGCCAGAAGGTAATGCGGAACCGTTCAAACCCGTAAAGAAATATCTGCAGGCTGTCTTCGCTCAGATTAACGATCCTGTGCAGTATGCAAACGGTGCCGACTTCATAGATTTGCCCCGGCATGGGCTCTTTGATTGAGCTATCTTTCATTGCTGCAAGCCCGATTAGATGATCTCCGTTAAACGCGTCTTCAATCAGCTTCATCGACCTGGGAATATTGACAAACAGCGGCATGGGCATAAACGGATATGCGACCGTGTTCCGTAAAGGCAGGATCGGGAGTTTGTCAGGTATTTTTTTCAGGAACACTTCATTGTTTTCATTTGGAAATGATTTTGTCATTATTACCCCTCCCTCTATTTTTAGAGAATCATAAGATATTGAGCCTTTAAAAATGATTCAAAATTCAATTCTCACCGAATTATGTTGTAGATGGCATTGTAGTCCCGTTTTATGCTCTTGTTCTGTCGTGAATCGTATGTATACGAGCAGAGACGCTCTCCAGAGTCTTGTGGAAGCCAAGCAGCGTGACCTCAGCATATACCAAGTCACCTACGCGCGGCGTCCTCTCGGGTATTTGCTCATATCGCTTGATCAGTTTTTTCGGTACGGGATAGGCCGCACTCGGAACAATGCAGTTCTGTTGAATTCTGTTCATCTATGTTCTCCGCGCTTTTTGAAATATCCACAATGGACGCTGGGGTTCGGTCCTCTTCAGGATTTGTCACCACAGTTGCCTGAGCCCCCTCCATAATAGCCACGCATGAATTAGTTGTGCCCGGATCAATACCGGTTGTTACACCCATTATAGTTTCTCCGGATTATGGGGTTATTTTCACTATCGCTGACTACGTAATAATAAGCAAGAACCACACCAATGGCCCGGCATGGCCTGACATGCCGGGCCCTGATAATTTTTTGTGCACATAGGGTTTTATGGCATAGCAATTGCTGATTAAGGGGCAAAACAGATAACCGATGGCGCCGCAGTTTACCATGTACACCATGGACGAAGCGGCCCGGACCATGCTGATAAAAAGGAGGTATACCACTTGGATTTCGCTCTTTGAAAATGTGCGTTTTTCGTTTTTCACCCTTCATTGTCATTGATTGCTCCACCATTAATTCAGCTTGAGTTGCCCAAGTATTGGTAATCATAGTAATGAAGTGGAACGTCCAGAATGAAAAGAATATCTTTTTGAAGATCATTTAGCTCGGATACAAAGCCATAGTTATTTCCGTCCGGCAACTGCATTTGTCCCAATACAATGTCTTCGAATTCTTTCAGCATAAATTCGCTGCGCGGGTTGCGGACATCC
>NZ_KB892943.1 GCF_000373985.1 Desulfobacter curvatus DSM 3379 | reverse complement strand
CCGCCATCCAGGAAGCCTATGACATTTTTAAACCCAAGTCCATCTCCATCTTTTCCACCTGTCCGGTGGGGCTGATCGGCGACGATATCCATGCCGTGGCACGGGAGATGAAAGCAGAGCTGGGCATCAACATTTTCGGCTTCTCCTGTGAGGGATATAAGGGTGTAAGTCAGTCTGCCGGCCATCATATTGCCAACAACGCCATTTTTACCCATGTTGTGGGNCTGGATGATACGGTCATGGACGCGAAATACAAAATCAACCTGCTGGGCGAATACAACATCGGCGGTGACGGGTTCATCATTGAAGATTTGCTGAATAAATGCGGTATCCAGCTGGTTTCCACATTTTCAGGTAACTCCACCATGGATCAGTTTGCCAACTGCCACACCGCGGACCTCAATGCGGTCATGTGCCACAGATCCATTAACTACGTGGCGGACATGCTTGAGATCAAGTACGGTATCCCCTGGATAAAAGTCAGTTTCCTGGGACCGACGTCAACCGCCAGCAGCCTGCGCAAAATAGCCGCCTATTTCGAAGACCAGGAACTCATCGATAAGGTGGAAGAGGTAATTGCCGAGGAAATGGCGCCGGTTGAAGCCAAAATCAAAGAGGTTAAACCCCGGTGTGAAGGTAAAACCGCCATGATGTTTGTGGGTGGCTCCCGTGCCCACCACTACCAGGAGCTGTTCCGGGCCATCGGCATGGAAGTGCTTTCCGCAGGATACGAGTTTGCCCACAGGGATGACTATGAAGGACGCCATGTCATTCCGGACATTAAAATTGATGCAGACTCCAGAAACATTGAGGAGCTGGAAATCGAACCGGATGAAACCCGGTATAACCCCAGAAAAACCGAGGCCGAGATGGAAGCGCTGGAGGCAAAGGGGTATGCGTTTAAAGAGTATGAGGGCATGATTCCTGATATGGTCGAAGGTTCCCTGATTGTTGACGACATCAGCCAGCACGAAACAGAAACCCTGATTGAAATGTATAAACCGGACATCTTTTGTGCCGGTATCAAGGAAAAATACGCAGTTCAGAAGCACGGCATTCCCATGAAGCAGCTCCACTCCTATGACACGGGTGGCCCCTACGCGGTATTCAAGGGATTTATGAATTTTTGCGATGAAATTGACCGCATGCTCAATGCCAATATCTGGGAGTATCTGGAAGCGCCCTGGCAGAAGGCCCCTGAATTGTCCGCCAAGTATAATATGGAATAACGGCCATGGGCTGGCCTGGTCTCTNACCAAGGTCTGCCCTTCATAAATCATGAACGAATTCAATGTAATTAGTTGAACATACAGATAAAAAAGCAACAGGAGAAACTTATGCTGCTTCGACATACACCCAAAGAGATTAAAGAAAGAAAAGTTCTGGCTGTTAACCCGGCGAAGACATGCCAGCCCATCGGGGCCATGTACGCAGGATTAGGTATTCATGGCTGCCTGCCCCACAGCCATGGGTCCCAGGGCTGCTGCGCCTATCACAGATCCACCTTGACCCGTCATTACCGTGAACCCATCATGGCGGCCACCTCCTCCTTTACTGAAGGGGCATCGGTATTCGGCGGCCAGGCCAATCTGCTCCAGGCCCTTTTAACCATATTCACCACGTATAAACCGGACATGGTTGCGGTTCACACCACCTGTCTGTCCGAAACCATCGGCGACGACGTGAACCAGATTGTCAAGAAGGCCTATAAAGACGGCACCATCCCCGAAGGCAAGTATGTGGTCCATACGGCAACACCGTCCTATGTGGGCTCCCATGTCACCGGCTTTTCCAATATGGTAAAATCCATCGCCCTCCAGATGGCTGAAAAGACCGGCAAATCCAACGGGAAAGTCAACATTGTGCCCGGATTTGTGGAACCGTCTGATATGGCTGAAATGAAACGGATCGCCGAGATGCTGGGCATTGAGACCATTCTTTTCCCGGACACCTCCGGCATTGTGAACGGGCCATTGACCGGTAAATTCAATATGTATCCCAAGGGCGGGACAAGCATTGATGAGCTGAAAAGCACAGGCGACAGCATCGCTTCCATCGGCCTTGGTGCCTGGGCTTCATCTGATGCGGTTAAAGCCCTTGACGCCCAGTGCAAGGTCCCCTGCCAGGTGCAGGATCTGCCCATCGGCCTGTTGGCGACAGACCGGTTTGTTGATGCCCTGCGCACCGTAGCCGGCGTCTCCGTACCCGATGCCGTTACAAGGGAACGCGGACAGCTTTTGGATGTGATCTCAGACATGCAGCCCCACCTGTACGGCAAAAAGGTGGCCATTGCCGGTGATCCGGACCAGCTCATCCCCATGGTCGAATTCCTGGTGACCATCGGCATGAAACCGGTTCACATCGTTACCGGCACCCCGGGCAAGGCTTTTACCAAACGGATCAAGGAAGTCACGGCCAAGTTCGGCGACGACATCAACGTCAAAGGCCCCAGTGACCTGTTTTACCTGCATCAGCTGATTAAGAACGAACCCGTGGACCTGCTCATCTGCAACACCTACGGCAAATACATTGCCCGGGACGAGGATATTCCCTTTGTACGCCATGGCTTCCCCATCCTGGACCGGGTCGGCCACTCCTACTTCCCTTCCGTGGGATACAGCGGCGGGCTGCAGTTCCTGATTAAAATCCTGGGCGCCCTGATGGACCGCACGGACCGGGATGCACCCGAAGAACGTTTTGAACTGGTAGAATAGTAAAGGATAAATAAAATGACCTCCATATCGGTACTCAAACAGAGAGAAAAACAGATCTACCAGAAGGGTAACCAGCCCTTTGAGATGGAATGTGAAACCAAGAGTCTGGCCGGCGCAGTCAGCCAGCGGGCCTGTGTGTTCTGCGGCTCCCGGGTGGTGCTTTACCCCATTGCCGACGCCTTGCATCTGATTCACGGCCCCATCGGGTGCGCCTCCTATACCTGGGACATCAGAGGGGCCCAATCTTCGGGCCCGGAGCTTCACCGGATGAGTTTTTCAACGGACCTGTCAGAGACCGATATTATCTATGGCGGAGAAAAAAAGCTGAAAAAGGCATTGCTGGAGCTGATTGAAAAATATTCACCCAAAGCGGCCTTTATCTACTGTACCTGTATTGTGGGCATTATTGGTGATGACGTGGATGCGGTCTGCCGCCAGGTGGAAGAAGAGACCAACATTCCTGTCATCGCTGTCCACTCCGAAGGGTTTAAAGGCACCAAAAAAGACGGATACAAGGCGGCATGCGACGCCTTGTTCAGTCTGATCGAAAGAAACAAGGCCCCCCGGGTCACCATCCCGGACTCCATCAATATCCTGGGCGAATTCAATATTGGCGGAGAGACATGGATCATTAAAAAATATTATGAAGCCATGGGGGTCAAGGTGGTCTCCGTGATCACCGGTGACGGCCGGGTGGAAGAAGTACAGCAGGCGGGCAATGCCGCCCTGAACGTGGTCCAGTGTTCAGGGTCGGTGACCCACCTGGCAAAGCAGATGGAAAAAGAGTACGGCATCCCTTATATAAGGGTCTCCTATTTCGGTATCGAAGACACCTCCGAGGCCCTGTACCAGGTGGCGGTACACTTTAACAAAAATCCTGAGATTTTAAAAAAGACCCGGGACCTGATCAAAAAAGAAGTCCAGGCCATTGTCCCCACCCTGGAGACCATGAAAAAAGACCTTGAAGGCAAAAAAGCATCCATATACGTAGGCGGCGCGTTCAAGGCATTCTCCATGATCAAGGCATTAAAAACCCTGGGCATGGAAGTGGTCCTGGCAGGCTCCCAGACCGGTACCAAAGAAGACTATGAGGTGCTTAGGCAGATGTGCAACGAGGGCACCGTGATTTTAGATGACTCAAACCCCCTGGAGCTGGCCAAGTATTCCGTTGAAAAGGACGCGGACCTGTTCATCGGCGGGGTTAAGGAACGGCCCATTGCCTATAAGATGGGCATCGGGTTCTGCGACCATAACCATGAACGCAAAATTCCCCTGGTGGGATTTGAAGGCATGGTCAATTTTGCAAAAGAAGTACACGGAACCGTTACAAGCCCGGTATGGGATCTTGTGCCCAGACGGCAGAACCCCACCGGAAAGGAAGGTGCGATATGACCCCGAGCAAATCTTATAAAGAGACACCCTCATATACCCCGACCCAGAATGCATGTAAAATGTGCACACCCTTAGGGGCCACCCTGGTGTTCCAGGGCATTGAAGGCTGCGTACCCCTGCTTCACGGCTCCCAGGGATGTTCAACCTATATGCGGCGCTACCTGATCTCCCATTTCAAGGAACCCGTGGATATTGCCTCATCCAACTTCACCGAGGAAACCGCCGTATTCGGCGGCGGGGCCAACCTGAAGCTGGCCATTGAAAACGTGGCCCGCCAGTATGCCCCGAGTATGATCGGTATCGCCACCACCTGCCTGTCAGAAACCATTGGGGATGATGTCCAGTTAATATTAAACAGCATGGACAATCATATAAACAGCACGGCCCTGGTCCATGTATCCACACCATCATATTCCGGCACCCATGTGGACGGATTCCATGGTGCCGTGGCAGCCGTGGTGGACCGCTTCAACCCGGCGGGCAAAAGAATCGTTTACCGGCCCAAGAAAAAGAAAAAAGTCAATTTGTTCCCCGGCATGCTCTCCAATGAAGATCTGCGGCACTTAAAAGACATTTTTGAGGATTTTCATACCCCTGTGGCCATCCTGCCCGATTATTCCGAGCGGCTGGAAGGGCCGTCATGGCAGGAATACCAGGCCATCCAGAAAGGGGGCACAACCATTTCAGCTATTGAAAAGATGAATGTGGCCGTCCACAGTATGGAGTTCGGTGCCGTGCTGGCCCTGGCCGCAGAAAAGGGCCTGGAAACCGCAGGCGCTATCCTGAACAAACGCTTTGGCGTCCCCTGCACCCGCCTGCCCATCCCCATCGGGGTCAAGGCCACGGACCGCTTTTTGGATATCCTGTCCCAGATTTCGGGCCGGCCCGTTCCCGAACGGTACAGAAAAGAGAAATGGCGGCTGGTGGATGCCTATGTGGACGGCAATAAATATGTAGCCAAAAAACGGGCACTGATTTACGGGGAAGAGGATTTTGTGGTCTCCATGGCCGGATTCCTTGCCGAAGTGGGTATCATCCCTGTGCTCTGCGCATCCGGCGGTAAAAGCAAAACTTTTAAAAAAGCCCTTGAACAGACCCTGCCCGAAACCCTCATTGACCAGGTGATCATCCAGAATGACATGGACTTCACCTGCATGGAAGAGACCGCGGCCGCCATGCCCGAAGATCAGCGGCCTGAACTCATCATCGGTAACTCCAAGGGCTATGCCATGGCAAGACGGCTGAAAATCCCGTTGGTCCGGGTGGGATTTCCCATCCACGACCGTGTAGGCGGCTCGCGTATCCTGCACGTGGGATACAAAGGGGCCCAGCAGTTGTTTGATAATATCGTCAATGCCATTTTAACTGAAAAACAGACCGAATCCAGAATCGGATACTCATATATGTAAGGAAAATGAAGATGAATTTAGATAACCATCCCTGTTTTAATAAAAAGTCCTGCAAGGATTTCGGTCGGGTTCACCTCCCGGTTGCGCCGGCCTGTAACATCCAGTGTAATTTCTGCAACAGAAAGTTTGACTGTGTTAACGAGAGCCGCCCCGGGGTCACCTCCTCCATTTTGAGTCCGGACCAGGCCATGGCCTACCTGGCAGAGGTGGTTGAAGCCAAACCCAACACCTCCGTGGTGGGCATTGCAGGCCCGGGCGATCCCTTTGCCAATGGCGACAAAACCATGGAAACCCTGACCAAGGTGCGCGCCGCCTACCCGGAAATGCTGCTGTGCGTGGCCACCAACGGCCTGAACATNCAGCCCTACCTGGATGAACTGAAAGCCGTCAATACCACCCATGTGAGCATCACCATCAACGCGGTGGACCCTGAAGTCGGCGCTAAAATTTATTCCTGGGTCCGGGACGGCAAACGGTCCGTGGGCCCGGCCCAGGGCGCAAAACTGATTTTGGAACGCCAGCTTGCCGCTGTTGAA
>NZ_KB892942.1 GCF_000373985.1 Desulfobacter curvatus DSM 3379 | reverse complement strand
AATGGTGGAAAGAACACCTGAAGGTTTACCATCTCATTGCCCGCAGTGAATATGGTCTTATGGTTCAAATTCTTAGTGGCCTTATCACTTACCTGTTGCTGGCAATCTACTGTCGAAACGAGTTTAATGAGAAGGTCTCTATTAAAAGAGTTCGACAGTTACGAACTGCCATCTTGAACGACCTAATTGGGCACGACGAGGATACGTCTCATAGTTTAAACAGGGACAATATTGTCAAAGATCAAAAAATTACATTTAGCGAACAAGCAAAAACCTAACCGGACATCACTGGAAAAATATGAACATCTCAGTGAACTCGTTACCGCAATTCAAGACAAAGAAGCTGAAATGCGCATCCTACAGCGTCAAGAAACTGAACTAAAAGATATAATGGCTGGCCTAAGGAACGAATTTGTAAGTACACAACGAGATTCGAATGAAAAATTAAAAGAATTGATTAAAGCTAAAACACATTTTGATTTCATTAGTGGGAGAGAGTTTGGGAACAAACATAAAGAAGAAGCTAAAATTTCATTGGCACCAGATCGTTCGACGTATTTTGACCAAGAACATGAACTAACATCAAATGATGGCACTCAATATATCTCCATTGAAAGAATGATGTTAGAGAAAATTAATAAAAAATTAAAGGATTCCGGTAGAGATTTTACAAGCGCATTCATTGCAAATGTTTTGATTTCAATTCATCAAAATACTTTTACCATTTTTGCGGGCCTTCCAGGTACCGGAAAGACATCATTAGCTAGGCTACTGTCAAAAATTCTTGTAAAGGAACCGAAGAAACGCGTCGAGATTTCGGTAGCAAAAGGATGGACATCTCAAAAAGATTTCATAGGATTTTATAATCCACTTTCCCAATCTTTTTGTCCAACAGATCCAAATATGTATCAGCTTTTAAGAGTTGCTAATCAAGAGTATCAAGAAAAAATTTTTAAAGACTCAGCTTTGGGATATGTGATTTTAGATGAAGCTAACTTGAGTCCGGTAGAGCACTATTGGTCGAGTTTTTATAATTTGACTGATAGCGTTGCAGATACAAACAATCCTCTGCTAATAAATCTAGGAGGAGATTACAGCATTAATTACACGAATAACATTAGATTTATTGGTACAATCAACTCTGATCAGACTACTGAAGAATTATCTCCAAGAGTTATTGATCGGGTGAATATTATTCGTATACCTCAATCATCAAATCCTATTTCTTTTTCTGCTGACAATATTGAACCATCTGTTATAGGCAACATTGGCCTGACTTATAAAGACGCTATAAAAATGTTTAAATTGAAAGACTTTAATGAAGATTATGGGGATGACATAGAAAGTTTTTTGAGAAGAGAAACTTATGAAGATATTCAAACAAAATATATCAAATTAAAAAATATATTTAAAAAATTAAATATAAATGTAAGCCATAGAATTGATAGAGCATTTATTCACTATTGCATGTCTGCATTTTCTTTTATGACTCCTTATAAGGCACTAGATTATTTTATTGCGCAAAGAATTCTTCCAAAAATTGATGGGCAAGGCGATCAGTACCGTGAAAATTTACAAGAATTAAATCATGAAATAGATGGCATATTTAGTAAACAGCGGATGGATGATAATGAATCGTGCAGTATTTTAAATAAAATCATTCAGCATGGCTCTGATGAAGGGGTGTACAACAATTATAATTATTTTTTGATCAACTAATCATTTATGCAAATAGATATATTTAATCAGAATGGTTCTCCTGTTGAAATACATGGAAATTCATATGTTGTGTTTGAAACTCATAAATATTTTATAAAACCGGGTGATGATTACCAATACAAATATATTATTCTCGAAGGGATTCTGGATGAACAGACAGGGGAAGATAAACATGTTTATTTTAGCGAACCTCCTAAATTATTATTCCTAAATTGTTTAGGCATCTTCACTTTTTCAAATCCAGAGGGAGAAAAAATTGGAGAATTAAATATTCTCTCAAAAAAACTCAATGACTCACAAGCCAAGGCTATGTTTGAATATGTATTTGAAAAGAACAGCGAAGTCTTTGAGGCTTTGTTGAATCGGCAACGCTTTTTTACTGCTGAACCCACTTCAAGTTATGATTCAGAGCTACCATTGCTAAAATACATAGGTATTTTAAGAGAATTATATACATCTTTGGAGAGGAACCTTTATTATTTCAGATCCAAACCAGCCTATAAACTAAAAAGCAAGAATATAAAAATTGATTATAAAGAAAAATTGGTAACTTCCAAAAGCATTGAATGGATTCTACAAAATTTAGATGAAATTGAGTATGGAAACAATCTTAAATTTGATCAGAATTCTTTTGAAATCGCAGGAACTTTTGCCATACCCAGAAAAATAATTGCTGAAGTGCATGAGGAAAATGTAGACATTTATGAAAACAGAGTTTTAATAGGTGCTATTGAGAAACTTGGCCGAAGTATTCAAAAATTGTCGATAGAAATATCTGATTACTTAAATTCTGATGACTTGTTTGATGGTGAATTCGCAAGTTTTGAATCATTAAAAAGAATTATTTTTAAATCAGAACTTCAACATTTAAATAAATTAAAAATTAAAAAGAATTATTTTTAAATCAGAACTTCAACATTTAAATAAATTAAAAAGAGGATATAGAACTTTAAAAGCATCATATTATAAACGTTTTTCAGAAGTTGTCCCCATAGAAAACTATCCACGTATGACTCATACGTTTAAAAAGAAGCGGCATTATCGAGAGCTTTATCATAGGATACTCGCATTTTATAAAGCGGGCTTAAATTACCCTGGCACATTTATTGTCCTCGGAATTAGAAACATTGATGTCCTCTATGAATATTACAATCTTTATGCTATTGCTGAAATTTTCAGGCAAAAATTTGGTAATTCTGACCTTCAACTTGGTGAAAATAAAATATTGTATTTTACTTTTTCATCTAATCAGGAAACGTACCGAGTTTATTATCAATTAAGAATCAATAGAAAAAACTTTCCTTCAACTTACCCCTGGATCAAATTGTTTGCCAATTCAAATCTGTCAAAGTTCTTTTGCCCTGATATAGTAATTGAGAAGGAAGAAGACGGAGAGTTTAGATATGCTATTCTCGACGCCAAATACAGCAGTAAATATTGGGTAACTGGAACAACATTTTACACAATCGTTGGTAAGTATAATTTTTCAATATCGTTTAGAGATGAACCATATAAAAAGGTTGATTATTTGTATCTTTTGTATCCTGACGATGGTCCATCCGATATTTTGACTAAAGACAAAGGTTATTATCCAGAGATGGGTGCGATCCCTTCAATTCCAAGTAATGTGAAGCCGTTGATAACTACTATTCTTCATATACTTAAAGGCTGGGAAAAATAATCATTAGGGTGCCCCACCTTTCTACATTGTAGATACTCTCTTCAAGGGGACTATATACAAAGCTGAACTCTACAAAATTTTTAAGGAAAGGAAAAGATGCCCCCATAATATGTTGATTGGTGATCTGATTTCTTTAAAAAAAGACAGGGCTGGCAGACGTAGTGTTCCAGCCAATTGTCAAAACCCCAAATAATTTTCCTGTCATAATCCACGTGCAAGGTGGCCTTTTTCCAAGGATAAATGAAAATTCCAATACCATTTAGCACCCAGAAAAATCACAAAAGAACTCTAACCACTCTGGCATTTTGTCATCTGTCCTTATGGTCCGATTGTAAAATTAAAAACATTGATATCCATGCGTCTTCGGTGATATTCAGGTGTGTTTTTACAGTATCTGTCACAAATCCGTCACACCCATTTTGCGTCCTGTAACAGATTACAGGCACCCCGTTGCACACGCTTTTCATTTTTTTGGTTGCTGGCTTGCAAGCGTGGCAAAATTATCAGGGTAAAATTGAGATCATTGAGAGTAAGTAGCCCCCCGGCTGTTCTTTAGGCAGCCGGGAGGAAACCCTTAATTTACCGTTTTAATCGTTGTTGAACCGCCTCTTGTACTGCTTTGTCAGGCTTTTTCACGGAACGTTGTAAACCACCACCCCAACATTCCTTCTGCTGCCTTATCAGCGCCAGAATATTTTTCTCGTTACGTTTGTTTTTAAGACTTTGCTTTTTTAACATTTTTATTCTTTTTTTGCTCATAATACTCATGTTTGACTCTCCTTGCAAAGTGCGTCGGGCCTTTTCGGTCCCATTAACCTTTGTTGACCCGGCAGCGTTAAAATTGCTTTCAAGAAGAGAGGGAGACTTTGACTGTCACCATACGACTTTTAGTGTCGCAGGATAATTTTGTTGAAATAAATAGAAACAGCCGGGCGTTAAAACCCGGCTGTATGAAGTGGTGTTAAATTATCTGAGGATTATTCTGGAACACGGTCACGCCAGTCATCCTTCTGTGGTGGGATTTCAACCCGGAGCTTGCGAAGCAGTTTCCGGTAGTGCCCCTTCCACTTGATCATGGGATCGTCTTTGTATTTCATGTAAATGGGCAGGAGCTTTACATGGGTCTGGTCGGAGATGATTTTCACAATCTCCTTTTCAACCTGGGGGCTGTCATTGACCACCCGTTTCTTGACCATTTTCATGGGACCTACCCACATGCAGTCCGTAGTATGGGGTCGTAGGTCTTCAATCAGATCTCCCACATTTGGAGAATCAAGCATGGGTTCTATGCTGACTGAGTTCCTGAACCCTTTTTCTTTGACCACAACCAGGGCCTTTTTGCGATCCTCATAGGGTGGTGCATTGGGCTCCCAAAATCCGAGCACATTATTGTCCATGGCCGTAATGGTGAACCGGAACATGACCTGGCTTTTATAGGGTGCGATCGCGTCACACAGCTTTTCAATCAGATCAGGCCGGGGCTTGGATACCACCAGAAGCTTATTTCCCGCCTTGAGAAGTTTTTTCAAAACAGTCTCACAGGCATCATAGGTGCCTGGGGTGATGTCATGGGTAGAGGGGAACATCAACCGTTTGCTGCTTATCCGCCAGCCTTTGCTGATAATTTTGGGATTGAGTTCTTCTTTCGGCCAGTTTTCAACCGTGTTGCCATGACGGCGAACGGATTCTTCCCTGGCGTAGCAGTAACGGCAGTCATTGCTGCAGCCACGGGAGATGTTAATCCCTTTGTCGGCCCAGTCCTGAACATTGTCGGGTTCTTTCTTCTGCTCAAGGTTTTGTTTTTTATGGCCTGTGATTTTGAAACCATCTATTTCAGTTGGTACCGTGGATGGGTTGTTCAGTATTTTGCCAATGATGGCTGGTAATTTGCTGAGCACGGAGCCATTTAGTATCGGGCCTCCTTGTGATTGAAGCTCGAAGGATTTAAAATCTGATAATCTCTGAATTTTACCAGATGCTAAAGGCTCCGGCTTTGGAAGTCTACCGGAAACATTTTTCAGGCGTTCATGGGCAATCTCGTAGTATTTTTCTTCAATATCAATGCCGATAAACTTTCTCCCCAGAAATCGGGCTGCCAGGAGAGTGGTTCCAGATCCACAGAACGGATCAAGAACAATATCACCTTCTCTGCTGCCCATAGTTATGAGGTATGACATCAGTTTGATTGGTTTTACTGTTGGATGATTATTATTTTGTTTTTCTCTATTCTGTAAGCCAGCATTCTTTTCTTTCTTTGATGCCTTTGGCACAATCAGGAATGGTAGGTTGCTTTCTGCCCAAGCATCAAGTGAGAAGAAACGAGAATATCCACCGTTTAAGACACCATTGGAAACAAGTAAGTTGGCAGGAAATCTTCCATCTTTAGGCTACCGATTTAAGCCGGGACACTTTTTGTAACAGGTCATTCTTTTTTGATTAAAAACTGGACATTTGATTCCGTCTATTAAATAGAACTCTCACAGATATTAAAATAATAAGCTAATTGTGGAGTTCTGATATTTCATTACGATTACGAAGTCAAAAAGTTGTTTCTTTTTTCGAGTGCAGTCCGGTCAAAGTTTCTCTAAGAAAACTTGCTAAATGTGTAAAGATATCAAAGAGTAGCGCACATCGAATTGTTATTGCTGTTCAAAAAC
>NZ_KB892941.1 GCF_000373985.1 Desulfobacter curvatus DSM 3379 | reverse complement strand
TAGGTATAATATTGTGTGCCGTCTTTCCGGCTTTTGATAGTCGTCCTTCGTATATACATGGAGCTGATTATGCGCACAGTTACAATAGAAAATCAACAATTATTTAATTTTATGGCACTACATTCGCCATGATTAAAAAATCTCTACGTAACGTGCTGAAATTATAGTAAGCTACTTTACGTAGGGCCATAAAAACTAAGGAATAATGGGCGTTTTGTCGTTTTTTTTCGAAAAAATAGGTTAGTATCAACCCGGTGCAGACAAGGTATCTCTATTTTCCTACATCGGTATTACCCGCATCAGGTTCCAGGGTTATGCGCTGCAAGCCCCGGGTTGTCAATAGCCCATCTTTGTATCAGGCGTTACCCCACACAGCAAATACAGGATCCGAGGTGTAGCGCTCACGAATATGCGGATCATCCCAGGGTCGAGGATATCCCCGAATGGTTTCTGTATGCAGATTGCTTAGTTCAGCATTCATGCACATTTTCAAGACCAGACCCAACCGCTCAAACGGATGCATCTGACCCCAGACAGCAATCTGTTTACCGGGAAACCAGCGGTCGGAAAAGGATATGATGAAAATCCCGTTCGGGGATAAAACCCGCCTTACCTCCTGCAATACCGCCACCGGCCGTGTGAGGTACTCGATGGAGGCAGTGCAGATCACGGCATCAAAACTGTTGTCATCCATGGGCAGTTTGGGTGTTTGATTGAGATCCTGAACAAGCCGGGTGTCAAGTTTAGCGTTTGCATCCAGCTCCTCGGCATTCATGCCAAGCCCTTTGACGTGGCAATCTGACAAGGTATCCGGTAAATGAGAATCCCAGCTGGACATCAGGTCCAGTATCCGGTTGCCGGGCTTTAAAAGCTTGCCGTATCGTTCACGAATGTGTTCCCGGGCACAGCTGTCCAGATGCGGTACCATCCTTGGATAGCTGTAAAAATCGCTGTCAGGCTGGTTGTTTTCCCTCGGCAGGGGCGATTGACCAAGGCTGATGTTATATGCGTTTTGGCAGAGGCGCTGCATTCCCGGACCGTCTTTGGTGATGACCTCGGAAATATCCTGGCAGGTCCCACCCCGCTCGGCACCGGCAATTTTTCGTGACAACATCCGGGCATGAACGCTGATGGGGTATTGCGCCAGGGGATGATTGCTGTCGGCGGTAATCATTTCATTTTCCATGGCAATAATGCGAAAGGGGGTGACGTTCTGTGGGAAACAGTTCAGGGCTTTATGCGCATAGCCGCTTGGATAAAAGCGCCCGACTTCTGCCGACACCGGAAACGGTGACTGGGAGCTGTCAAACCCATTTTGGTGGAACTCAATGATTTTCCGGGAAGAAAACCCCGGCACCAGTTCACCGGCAGAAAAATCCACCCGGCAATTCTCCCCGGCTTTCATTTGTTTAATCGCTTGTTCAAGTTTTTGTGGAAAAAAATCCCGCCAGAAATCAATTGCCAGCAGATAGGTAGTATCTGTATGGTGTGCATCACCACTGTCCCAGTTCAGGGAAAACTCAATGGCTGCTGTATCTTTAACGTTCATTGTCAATTCCTTTTACTTTTTTTGTGAATAACGTTGAAGGGCAATAAGGCGCGCTTTGGCATGATCCACGATGGGAGGCGGGTATGCGCTCTGTGTGCTGCCCTTCCATGTCCACGGACAATGGACATAACGGTCCGGCACCGCCTCCAGCTCAGGAATCCAGGCCCGGACAAACCGCCCGCCGGGATCAAATTTTTTCCCCTGGCTGACAGGATTGAAGATACGAAAATAGGGCTGGGTATCACAGCCGGTGGATGCAGACCACTGCCAGCCACCGTTATTGGCGGGGAAATCGCCATCCACCAGATGGCGCATGAAATAGGCCTGGCCATGACGCCAGTCAATGTGAAGATCCTTGGTCAAAAAACTTGCCACAATCATGCGCAGCCTGTTGTGCATCCAGCCGGTCTGATTGAGCTGGCGCATGGCCGCATCAACGATGGGGTATCCAGTTTTACCCGCCTGCCAGGCTGCAAGCAGTTCCGGATTGTCGTCCCATACAAGCCTGTCGCCCCAGGCATGGAAACAAGCCTGCCGACTAAGGTCCGGGATAAAAAACATCAGGTGATGATAAAAATCCCGCCATAACAGTTCATTTTTCCACGTGGTACCGCCCCGGCTCTGTTCTGCTGAAATCACGCCGGCCAGACACATGCGTGACGACACTGCCCCAATGGCAAGATAGGGGGAAAGACCGCTGGTTCCGGCAACAGCCGGAAAGTCCCGCTCCTGGTCATAGACGTTCATGGGGCCTGTACAAAAATCCGTTAACTTTTTTTGGATGGCTTTTGTGCTCACATGATATGCCCTGCTGGACACTCTGGGATAGCTGAAGGGCTGTTCCGGTGAAAGGATTTGACTTTGAATATCCGAAGGCAGTTCAGCTTTAGTCACGGGCTGCAGCGGCATCAAAGACGGCACAAAACCTTGCAGGTGCTCACTGCAGGCTCGGGCAAAGGGCGTAAACACTTTGTAATACGTTCCCTGACGATTAAGAACCGTGCCTGGGGGACACAGGCAGGTATCATGGCAGGCCTGGGTCTTGCCGCCCTGTATGGACATCAATGTTTCGACCAGCTTATCACGGCGGTTTTCGTTGAGCGGGTATTCGCAATTAAACCACAGCGTGTCTACCTGTAGACGATCAGCCGTAGCGGCCACGCATCTTGCTGCCGCATCATAATCTTTTGCCTCTGTGTACAAAAGATCAATGTTCAGTGCCTGCAGATCTGTTTGAAGGGCAAAAAGCCGTCTATAAATAAGATCGGCCTGGATTGGGGCCATATCGTGCCCTGCCCATTGATCCGGGGGGGCCGTAAATATCGCGACCACCGCCTCATTATGTGCCCGGGCAAAGCTGACCGCACCATGCAGGGCCGTATTGTCCTGGATTCGCAAATCCCGCCTGAACCAAACCAACTGCATGACAAGCTCCTTTTTATTATTTTTTAAGTTCAGCACCACACAGGGTTTTAATGACCGTGGATGCGTGAAAATGGTCGGCATCAAACAGCCGGCTAAGTTTAATGATATCCTGCTGCTGCTTTTTTGTGGGCACCCGGTTGGCAAATACGGCCAGATGTTCATACGTCTGAAGACGCGCATGATCAACAAGGCCTGAAATATGTTCAACGCCGTCCAGCAGGGTAATCTGCAGCCCCTGGCCGGCCATGGAGACCAGCCAAAGCCAGGCGGCAAGGCTGCCGGGAGGATCCAGGCTGATGGCAAGACACGGTATCGAGGCGGACTTATTTTCAGATCGGATCATTGCACTCAGACGGCTGATTAGTAGGAACTGCAGCAATGCCGCGGCCACAGAACCCTGTTGGCGTTTCCACTGCCCCAATGCGTCAATGACAGGCAAAAAGCATTGACGTACAGCGATATTTGGCGGGTACTCCCGGCATATGCGATTGACAATATTTTCAGCCCGCCTGCTGTTTAAGTCGGCCAGCGCCTGCAGCAGATCATCTGCGGCTGCAAGGGGTTCATTCGACTGCCCAGGGGCCGTCTCTTTTCCGGAACCCGAAAGCAGACCTTTGACTTTTCCGATGGAGACCCCGCGCTCCAGCCAGCGGCATATTTCCCGGATGGTCTCAATCTGAGCCGGACTGTACAGGCGATGCCCTTTGGCGTTTCGTTCCGGTGTAATCAAGTGGTATCTTCGTTCCCAGGCACGCAGAGTCACGGGTTTAACACCGGTGAGCTCTGCAGCTTTGCGAATAATAACACCGCTACCGGTCTGCCCATCCAGACCGGTCACAATATTCTTCGGCTTGTCCCGGCAGGCCCTTTGTTTGTTTAAATTTTGATTATCAGCGTCCATAACAAAATGCCAACGCCCTGGGATACGGATTGCTGATATCAGTGGGGATAATATCTTGCCCCATAATGTCTCTCCAACGAAGTGTTATACAAAAAAATTCCATGTACAATAGATAATGCAGCAGAATATGCTTTACAAGTATTTTTTTTGTACAACATAATTCTTACAGCTTATCGTGACACCAACCAGAGACATGGTGCTTATTCACCCTTTTAAAATACATATTTATCCGGTATTCATATAGGGAATGTTATGTATAACAAAGCAACACGAATCGTTCTAACTTATAATCTTATAGTATTCATTCCGTTAAGCAGGTTATAATGGACTTTTGAAAACGGTACGCAATTTTAAGCACGCTGGGTCAAATGGGATAATTCAGAAGTACACAATGACTTAAATACTAAACCGTCAACAATTTAAAAAGGAAATTAACCATGAGAGCAAAAATACAAGCAGGCATCATGGCCGCTTTCACGGCAGACGCGTTAGCTTTGGGCGCACACTGGGTTTACGACATCGCCCAGATAAAAGACAAATACGGACGCCTGGATTTTATGGTAGCGCCGGAAATCGCACCGTTCCATAAAGGAAAAAAGAAAGGCGATTTCACCCATTATGGAGATCAGATGTTCCTGCTGCTTGAATCCCTTGCATATTGCTCAGGCTTCGATCTGGACAATTTTTCAACCCAGTGGAAGGCGATGTTTGAGGATTATAGAGGTTGGGTCGACGGCGCCACCAAGGAGACACTGGCCAATTTAGAAGCGGGAAAGTCACCCCAAAAAGCCGGGTCAGGCTCAACGGATTTAGGCGGTGCCTCCCGGATGGTTCCACTGGCACTTTTTTATGGGGAGGACCGTGAGACGTTTATGGCAAATGCAGAGACACAAACCGCAATGACCCACAATCACACCCAGGTTATACAGAGCGCCCGTTTTTTTGCAAGCGCTGCAATAGAGGCGGCTGAAGGCAGAAAACCGCTGGATGCCCTGGAAATGGCCCAAAAAGAACTTTCTTCAAATTCTCCTATCTACCAGATGATCACAGATGGTCTTGAAAGTGTCGATAAAGAGACAACACAGGCCATCGCAGGTTTCGGCCAGATGTGTGAAACCCAGGCCGCCCTGCCCGGCACGATTCATCTGATCTCCAAATATTCCAATGATCTGAAAACCGCAATGGTTGAAAATGTCATGGCCGGCGGGGATTCTTCTGCCCGGGGCATTTTGTGTGGGTTTATCCTGGGAATATGTAACGGCATGAATGCCGTCCCGGAACAGTGGATAAAAGAGATGCGGCTGGCAGATAGAATCCGGTCCTTGGCGGGAATAACGAAGTAACGGCCATGGGCCGACCGGATTTATCACCACCATAGCGCGTCCAACACCCCAAAATGAAAGTAACTTAACAACTTATCTGTACTTTCATATGACGACCACGGGCCGTCCTTGGTCTATCGACACCGAGGCTTCGGCCCACAACAAAGACAGAAAGAATCCAGTTGCTTGCTGGAAACTTTCTTATAAAAAACCTTCCCAATTGCATAAAATGCCATGCAATTGGAGTTAAAAATAAATCAACATAAACGCAGCATCTTAATTGCCATCAAAAAATCCGATATCGGGATTTGACTTCAAAAAGAAAACCGACATGTGTGATAGTAACGATGTGGGAAAACACGCCAGACCGGGGGGGATGAACCGGCGGGATTACTCGGCGGCCATGCCCAGGCACAAGCCGCGCCCACCGTCAAAGTGGCAGAGCGGCTCATTACCTTGAACGTCAACGGGCGGCAGGCCTGAAGATTTCATTGTCAGCGACGGACAGGTGATGAGCTTTGCCGATACGGCCGGAGAAGTCACCTCTCCCCAGATCCGCAACCAGGGAACACTGGGCGGAAATATCTCACAGGACACCCGCTGCTGGTACTATCTGTAGCCCGGAATATCAAACCCCAGGACTCTGAATAATGGGCGTTTTCGGTTCTGTTTATACTTTAATAAGATTTGGATCTTGATACAATCAATAACAGAAGTAGTCAACATCCCTTTCAATAATGGCTTTGGGCCTGAATGATACCATTATGTTGCGAGCTGGCCTAACCAACTGAATTTAAAAGCTTTTTCTATCAGGTGCCTTGCAAATCAATATTGTATTGAAATTCAACACGTTAAAAACAATTTTGAAAATTTTAAAAATCAGTGGCAACATAATTTTTTGTTTTACTACACACCCCTCCAAGGCTAGCAAAAGCTGCTTCAGTGGTTTATAAACTGTCAAGCCAGGCAAGGATTTCAGCACTATTTTCCCAGTCGATCAACTCATCAATTTTTTTGTCATGAGTTA
>NZ_KB892940.1 GCF_000373985.1 Desulfobacter curvatus DSM 3379 | reverse complement strand
GATTATCCATGGCTGAAAGAGCGTCTGTCCGCCCCCTTTCAACTCCGATTAGTGTGAGACGGCAACCACGGACAGGTAATCGAAACAGTTTCAAGCCTGGAATGGGGGAGAACTATGCCCGGACGGAATGAAAATCTTCGGTACAGGCCATGGTTTGTGTAGGAAGAACTACCTTTCCGATGCCTTCTGAAAGAAGGAAAGGCGGAATTTTCCCAAAAAGGAGTGGGCGGAACAACTTCGGCCGACCTTTTATTATTTATGCGTCAGCACTGCAGATCGGCAAGCTTCCTGACCAAAGTTACAGCAGCACGTTTTTTTTGTATTTTTACCACCGAACAAAGCTATTGATATTCAATTACGCAAATCCACATTTAGGTCGATAAGAGTCGATGATATAATACCCATAGCAGCTTACCGTGGGGTAATATACTGTGGGTTCCAGCGCCTTATCAACTTTATCTAAATGAAAACGCTGGAAGCCCTGTTAGCATGGGCGTTAACTTCTTCTGTTAAAGCTGCCTGGTTTAGAATCTGGAGCAGTGACACTAAATACCATTAGTACTTGGTCAACTATTTGGTAAATTTATAAAAATTTCAACGAGCGCAACCGTATTAGCTGTAGTAATCACTACAGCTAATATTGGCAAATCACCATTTCCTCCCATAAAAAAGTTGAAAAATAAGAGTTGTCAAAATATAGTGTTAAGCAATAATTATTAGGAATGTATAATTATGTTAAGATTACTGCAACTTCTTAAGAAAGACTCATGCAGTAAACCTCATAACCAAGATTATTAGAATCATTACAAACCTGAACTCTGGCGTTTTTTTTGGGGGGGGATTATGGAAGATAAAAAACGATTCAATGCAAAAGAACTTTTTGAAGACTCCAGGGATTTATCAGATCTTTTAAACGAGAGGGTAGGATATGAAGCTTGCTGGGAGTGGCCGCTTAAAAATGGCAGCGGTGCTATGCATATGATCACGTTTAGGCCGGGTTTTATGATGGGGGTTGGAAATTTTCAGGTGATGGATAAATTTACCATCCAATTTGAAAACATGCACGTCCCTCTGCTAAGATTTAATTTTGGTATTTCCGGCAGAATGGATACCGACGTAGACTTGGAAGATGGCCGTAAGATTCTATGCACCAACAAGCCGAGTCACGGCATCCTAACCTATTTACCCAGGCTGCATGGGCTCCACCGTTTTTCCGCAGGGGGTACTGGTGCTCTTCAATGGATCGTTATCTACCTGGACCCAAATCTTTTGGGCGCTGTTGCTGAAATCGGACCAGACCGAATGCCTAATGATCTGTGCAAGATTGTGGCAGGTGAGAATAAAAAACAATTCTACCGGATATCGCCCACAGATCATTCGATTGCCACCGCCCTTTATCAAATCGTCAACTGCCCCTACCAGGGCTTTTTAAAACGCTTTTATCTTGAGAGCAAGGGATTGGAATTGATCGCCCACACTCTGGCCCAGTTGATCCCCCCCGAAACCCACAGGAAAAAGCCTTTCAGTCTGCGCCCCCAGGATATCGAACGTGTACAATATGCTAAGGAACTTACTCTGCGCGATCTTCAAAATCCCCCCAAACTCATAGATCTGGCCAAAACAGTCGGCTTGACCCATCCCAAACTGAATTACGGTTTCCGAGAAATATACGGCACCACTTTTTTTAATTATTTACGCCAAACCCGTCTTAAAAAAGCCAAATCACTTCTTGCTGAAGGTCGAATGAATGTTACTGAAGCTGCTTATGCCGTGGGTTATTCAAGTCTCAGTTCTTTTTCCAAATCATTCACGGATTACCATGGTATTGCACCGGGCACCTATTTGCGAAAGGTCCTAAGGAATGCTTAGAAATCCCAGATCATCGTGGAATAGTATTTTGCCTGTCAGTTGTTTAGAGTCATAAAACTATCCCGCCACTCCCCATTTTTCTATATAACGGCCATAGGCCAATCTTGTCTATCAGCACCCAGCCTCAGCACACAACGAACATTGAAAGATTTGTATAGGTCACACAGACTTTCTTATAAAAAAGTTCAAATTTAATTAAAAAAAATTCAACCATGATTAGCCGCGTTTCGCTAAAGTTGATATACATCAAAAAATTTTAACGACCAAACTTTGTCGAAAGTTGAAAACAATAAAACACATAAAAGAGTTGAGTTGCAAAGCACTACACCAAACCAATAAACTGAAAAGGAAAACACGATGAAATTCAAGGAAAAGACAGACCTTCTCTTACTGATATGTTTTTTGATTTTTCCCCCTTTCCCTGCACAGATCGGACATGCAGAAGAAGTATCCTCTTCACGATCAGAGCAAAATACATCCCTGCAAAATACATCCCTTGAATCCATTACCGTGACAGCCCAAAAGCGAGAGGAGAATGTCCAGGATGTTCCAATCAGTATGAGCATTTTATCGGACATATTCATTACTGATGCGGGAATAAAGGATGTGAAGGACCTAAGTTTTTTTACCCCCAACCTTTATTCCCAGCAGGTGGTCAATCAAAATATGATGGTCATCAGGGGGATTTCCTCACATTCTGTCGCCTTAAACACACCGGTCGGACTTTTTGTGGATGATATCGGATATCCTCTGACGCTCATGCAGAACCCGGATCTGTTGGATATCGAACGGATAGAAGTTTTGAGGGGGCCTCAAGGCACTTTGTACGGCCGGAATACCGAAGCCGGAGCCGTCAACATCATCACGAAACAGCCGGACAACGAAGCTCGGGGGAAAGTATTTGTGGAACCCGCATTTTACGATACCCCGGATCAAGAGGTTTTCAGTATCAGAACCGGGGCTACCGTCAGCGGACCGATTGTTAAGGACACCCTATTTTTCGGTGTCTCCTGCCAATACGAAAATTCAGACGGGTATACGGAAAATATTTACGACAATGATGATAAGGCTGCAAAAATCGACCATTTGAACGGACAGGCAAAGCTTCGCTGGAAGCCGAGCGATCCCCTGAACATTACCATGGTGCTCAACGGATACGAAAACAATGACGGATACGGTTACCTTCGGTACATCGACGGCCCGGCCCAATCCGATCGCTACAAAATCAACTGGGACGGCAGCAACGAATGGGCGGATAAGAACAACGGCCAGGCCCTGCGCATCAATTATTCAGGAGCTGCGTACAATCTGGTATCCATCACTACCCGGAACGACTATTCCACCGATTTCATCAACGACGGCGAATTCGGGCCGACCGTTTATCCGGACCAGGTTTTTATTTTCGAAGATACGGTTTACAGCCAGGAAGTTAGGATTTCTTCCGCTGATGAGGCCAGTCCTCTGACATGGATTGTCGGTATTTATGGGTTCACGGAAGAGGTGGATGCCCATGCCGAATACTTTGGCTCCACCTATATTACGAACTATGAATGCGACGGATTCGCCGTTTTCGGGCAAGGCACCTACACACTTTTTGATCGTCTCCATCTGACGGCGGGGCTGCGTTACGATTACCAGGACTACGAGGGCGAGCAAACCTTGAATTCGATTGCAGACCCTTATGGTGCCCAGTTCGACCATGGTGAATGGCTGCCCAAGGCCTCGATCTCATATGACATCAACGCATCTGCCATGGCCTACGCCACGGTTGCCAGGGGAATGCTCGCCGGGGGGTATGATTATGGTTTTGCCTCAAGTTCCGATACCCTGGCGTTTAAACCCGAGTTCTCCTGGAACTATGAAACAGGTTTGAAAACTTCCTGGTTCGACAACAAGCTGACGATCAATATCGCCGTGTTTTACATTGATATCGAAGATAAACAGGTGCAGGAATACTTAAACGGCGGGCCGCTTCGCGACATCTCCAATGCGGCCAAAGCCTCTTCAAAAGGCTTTGAACTGGAAATGACGGCGCGGCCGTTTTCAGGATGGCAAATCTTTGCCGGCATTGGATATGCGGATGCACAATTTGAAGAATGGGAATCGGAACAAGCTACCGGCGAAATCTATAACTTCGAAGGCAACAATCTGACCCATGCCCCTGAATACACCTTTAATGCAGGGGTGCAATATCACCACTCTTCGGGGTTCTTCGGGAGGGTAGACGTTACAGGGCTTGGAGATTATTACACGGATGCCAGAAACTCGGTCAAGGTGGACGGGTACGAGACGGTCAATCTGAAATTGGGATTTGAAGGAGAATCGTTCCAGGTTAGCTTCTGGTGCAAAAACGTCTTTGATGAAGCGTATTTGACCACCAAATCGTATTACTTCGGCGGACACACTGCCCAGGATGGTGCGCCCCGAATCATCGGATCAACCTTTATTTACCGTTTCTAATGCCGTCGCCACACCAAAAACAATTTTTAAACAAGCAGTACAGACATATATGGAGGAATCAGTAAAATGGCATATCGTATCTTTTTTTTAAGCACTATTTTGACATTAATTGTCAGTTCAGCTACAGCTCATACGCTTTGGGTCAATGCATTCAAATCCCGGGGGCATCTACCCACCCATGTTTTATGCACCATCGGTTGGGGGCATACCACGCCATTGGACGACCTGCCTCAAATGGTCAGGTTGGCGTCTTATATGCTCTATGGTCCGGATCTTAAGAAAACCCCGCTGCCCATGCCGGTGGCCAAGCCTTCAAATTCTTTTGATACCGACAACGGGCTGACTGTTGTATCAGGGGACATCGGTGCCCGGAAAATCATTCTGAAGGAGGGGTGCAAGCCGGGCACCTATCAGGTCGGCGTAAAGAGCCAAGACAACTATTACACACACTATTTAAATAAAAAAGATCAAACTAAATGGGCTATGAAGCCCAAAGACGAGGTAACGGATGCCAAAAAAATATTTCGGGGAATGCTATACAGGGGCACCGCTGTTTCCTATTTCACCGTAGAAAAGTGGCGGGCGCCCAAATCCCTGGGCTATGACCTGGAAATCCTGCCACTAACCGACCTTTCCGATATCCGTGTCGGAGATTCGGTGCAATTCAAGATTCTTTTCAGGGGAAAAAATTTGAATACATCCCCGGAGGTCAGTATTGAATATATCACTGCTGCGTCCGATTCTTTCGGCGGAAGAGACAGCTTCACCCTCTCATGTCCGATCTTTGATGGAAAGGGACAATTTCGCATGCCTGCTGCGGGACAATGGCTCGTAAATGTCTATACGCGCCAAGAGGTTACGGCGGACAACGACCTGAAGCACCTGGTCAAAAAGTGCGATACAGCTCTGTTTTCAAGCTCAATAACCTTCAAGGTCAATCCTTAAATAACTGAAGTCATGCCCCCAGAAAAACTGGGGGCATGATGCTGATGCTGCGCAAAGATAAGATCGAAAAGCCTGAACGTGGAAATAAAAGCTCACGAAAGTTTGTGAACCTACACAAATATTTTTCACGTCAGCTTCAACTCAATTTAAAAAATCATATCCCAGACCTCTTTTTTGTTCTTCGTATCATAGAATCCCCAAGTCGATTTCAGTCAATTAAATCCTCTTATCAACCATTTTAGCAATAACACTTTTGGGTGCTTCTCATAATTATTCCATATAAACTATATCTGACTGTTTCCAAAAATCATTCTTGTCAGCCAGAAATACACCGCTCCACAGTAGTTGCCAATCGAGCTCGGATAATCGTTTACTTTGTCTATTTAACCGGACCGGCAAGATCTTGAATACAGCAACCAATTCCCCCAAAAAGGATCAGGGGGGGGGTAATCCGACGTCAGTGAACCCTACAACTGGTAGGGCTCGTTTTTTTCACAACAAATTTTGACCGACTAAAAATTTTTCTAAAAGAACAGACTACCTCCACGACAAGAACCCTTCCCCAGGTGAAAATCTCCCCAGACTATCCCTGTCACTCCGGATCTTTTCAAGGACGATTCAACCACAATATGTGGGCTTGTCCAAATTTCAAAAAAGAGAGCCCTACAAACGCAAAAGCTCGCCCTTAAATTTTGGCTATGTTCCCTTTAATAGTTGAAATTGCTCCAATGAGATACTCAGCAAAGATTCTGGCAATATACCTGGGCGCTGCTCAAGTGAACGCCGCCATCCAAGATAATTTTGTAAATATTTCGTAGCAACTCCGTGGAATCGGTGCAGCCAGCCTTTAAATCGGCTGTGATAGGCATTGACATTTTGGAGGTGGAAAGCTCCTTTAACTCTGCCACCTTTACTCAGATTAACAACCTCATGAGAAAAATTTTCAGCATCGCAAAAAGTTTGAT
>NZ_KB892939.1:3825-6311 GCF_000373985.1 Desulfobacter curvatus DSM 3379 | reverse complement strand
CACCGAATCCTTGAGAAAAATCATCAAGTCACTTGAAGGCCAGAAGTTCCGCCTGGATTGCGGGCACCATGTGACCGTGTGTCACAGCCTCGGAAACGATATCACGATCAGAAACGGCAAAGAGCCCGTCATCATCTGTTCCCAATGCGGGTATTAATTCGCTCACCCCAAAAAAACTTAATCAACAAAGGAGATTTATCATGACAAAGACCACAACTCTCGAAAACGTAATCAACGCAGTTCGCCAGGATTCCATCAATCATTTTGATGAAGTCATGTCCGTTCATGAAATGGAATTTGACAGCCTCAAACAGATGTGGATTTCAGGCAAGCAGGTGGATGTGGCTCCCACGGCCCAGCGCCTTCTTTCCAACCGCCTGCGGGTGCCTTATTCGTATCTGTCCCGCTGCCCGGAAGATTTGCAGGCCCGGAATCTGAATTTTTGGATTGAACAGGAACGCCAGCGCCGGGATACATTCTTTTGCAGATTTGATGGCTCAACCCTTCGCGCCGTATTTACCGAGCGGTATAAGCCCCTCGACAACATGGAGATCCTCGCTCAACTCATTGAACAGTGCTTTAATCATAACCTGAAAGTTCAGTATTCCCTTGATCACGGCATGTTCCTGTTGAAGATACCGGAGTTCGAAAAGACATTTGGTGTTAATTCCGGCAATGGGTTCTTTGATGAAGTGGTGCCCGGCATTGCCTTTAGCAACAGCGAGGTTGGCTTAATCGCCTTCAGCATCGAATCCTTCTTTTATCGTCTGGTCTGCACCAACGGGTTGATTTCCGTTGCCAGAGCAAAGACCGCCAGGTTCAAGCATATCAGCAGCCGGGGGCTGGACAACTTCCCCGAGGCCTTGTCCGCAGTGATCGAAGGTTCCTCACGCAATCAGGAAGATTTCAAGCTGTCCTGTCAATCGCACGTTGATGACCCCTTCAATTCAATTGATGTTTTCAGCAGGCGTTTCGGGCTCTCACAAAACGAAGCGGATATTGTCAAGCAATCATTTGAGCAGGAGCCGGGGAACACTCTTTTCCACATTATCAATGCCTTCACAGCTTCAGCCAAGGTCGAAGGCCTGGCAACAGCCGACGTATATAAATTTGAGAAAGCCGGGGGCCAGATCCTGTCCCTGGTTAAATCCTAAATTCAATTATCTGACGTGAATAACAATGGAGGAAAATAAAATGAAATTTCGTACAGTATGCGCCTGGTGCAACCGCCTTATTTCCGAAAAAGAGTGCCCCGAAACAAAGAACAGCCTGGCCCTGTCTCAAAATGGAGTCATGATCAGCCACGGGATTTGTGAACGGTGCAGGAAAAATCTTGAAACCATCTATGGATTGAATAAAAGGAGCAAATAAAAATGGTTAAAACATACACCTGCCAATCCTGTGGCAAAACTTACATCAAGAATCTTGACCCTGATGTTTATCTGGAAGGAAATTGCTTCGACTGTTCCTTCTGGCTCCTCAAAACAGAATATCATGAAGACCTGGCCGAGAGGAGAGTCGTCGTAGACGGCAATCATTATATGATATCAGAAGTAAAGAACACTTACCCCCAGGGCTTCGGCGGTAGGCAGTTTATCATCCAGTTTTTCGATGGTCGTATAATAAAAACAAATAATCTTTGGAGCCAGGGCATGATCCCGGACCGTTTCCGTGAAATGCTCCCTGACAACGCGGTGTTCCTTCCGATTGAAAGGCAACCGAACACAGCCAGCACTTATTCAGGCAATATTTTTAATGAAGGAGGCAAACATGTTTGATTTTTTCCCGGACTGGGATGACATTGCGGTGGCCGGGGCCATGGCAGAAGAAATGGCGGAAGAAGAACGAGAACGTGAGCGCCGTGAAGCCGAGCGCGAAGCCGGCGAAGAATAATCCGACAATCCTTCAAACCCTTTCTATTATTTAAGCTTTCTCTATCCCGCAGTTCATAAATCCATCCAGGTATTAATGTAACCTCTCTTATAGGCAGAGGGACATTTTTCCCAATTTTTAATCACCAGGAGGATTTTATGAAAAAATCGTTGAGTATCAGTGATGCAAGCCGTGAGACCGGCCTTTCACAGAAACAATTGAGATCCTATGAGGCGCGGGGTTACATATCAGAACCATTCAAGGTCAGGTGTGGCGAAATTGCATACCGAAGATATACCGCCCAGCACATAGCCGAAATCAAGGCCTTCAAGCATTTCGTGGATGAGGGGTTCACCCTTCAGGCTGCATCAAAAAAAATAAAGGAGAAAGTTTAATTATGGCACGTGATCAGGCACGTTTAGACGACACCCAGTGCCCATTTTTTAAGGAAGACTGTCTGAAGGCAAAATGCAGCCTTTATGACCATCGCCTTGATAATTGCGCACTTAACTTGATCTTCATCAATTTGTACAAGCTGGAAAGAACTATCGCCAGCCTACCGCAAAAGGATGAAGACCGACCGGGGAAGTTCCCGTTTACAACGAATTAAAAAA
>NZ_KB892939.1:0-3820 GCF_000373985.1 Desulfobacter curvatus DSM 3379 | reverse complement strand
CNNNCCCNAAANGGNNGGNNNTTTNNCNNTTTTAGAAAGGGTTAATAAGGATTATGAAAAAAGTTAGAAAAAAAGAATTTGTGCAATGGCTGGAGCAAGCATTGCCTTTTGACATTTGGATTGGCAGTGACAGGCGCACCGTCAAAGATGCTCGTGATTATATCTTTAAGGAGATCGGCGAAGAAAAAAATTATATCAGACGCAATGTAAAATCAAAATACCGTGACAGAGAATGTTTGCTGGTGATCCTGATAAATNTNTGGATAGGNTTTTTTGTCGGCAGGCCNATAAGGNTTTCNATGGACNNNAATCTTTACAGNNGCAACCAACGCTATGATAAACTGTGGTTCAAATACGATCGTATGAAGCGCCTTATAGATGAGCTTGAATGCCACGGTTACATTGAAAAAGCACCAGGCTTCAGAAACATCAAATATGGGCGTCAGACAAGGATCTGGGCCACCGTGAAATTAATCAAAATTTTTGTTGATGAATATAAATTTCAACCCATCGGGGACATTCATTGCACACAGACAGAGAACTTGATTCAACTACGGGATGAAGAGAAAAAAAAGAACAGCAAAAATAAGACTGTCAAAGTTTCAAAGGACGTGGAATTTGACCCCACTGAAGCAACCGAATTAATGCAGGCCAACCTGGAACAACTGAACAATCTTGCTAACGTAAAAAAAATCACCGTGTGTCTGGATGAGTCAGATGAAATCAACCTGACAGACCTAACAGTGAATATACTTTCAGATCTCATCAAGGGTAAGATAGAACTTCAAGAAGTAGAACTCATGGGCTGTGGTAATAGTGGTAATGGTATTGATAACACTGTCATGAACAGTACTCATCCATCTACAGGAGCCGGTACTCACTCACACAACATCAACCAGAGTACTTCCTATGCTACAGACACCAGTACAGCTATGGATCACATGGATATAGAGGTTCTCTCGTACAAAGAGTACTCCTATCCCGTAGCACTGTACAGGTCATTCATTGATTCTAACTTGAATAGAACTACTCTATTGTCTACCATAACTCATAGCCTGAAGAACCAACAGTACCAAGGCTTACAGCCAGAATCAGTACTTTTTTTACATCTACTGTGGATGAAGAAACTCTTGAGCCTGATGAATGCCAGATCCAAGAAAGAGGAGTTCATCAAACAGGACCGTCCACTGATCGATTTCGGAATAAAAAAGCTGGTGTTTGAAATCAAGGTGAAGGACATGCACCGGGTGTTTAACCGAGGCTCCAAGGATTTTAATAAAGGTGGGAGATTTTACGGACCCTATTATCAGGGGATGCCCAGCAAGTTCAGGAAGCACATTTACATTGACGGCAAAAAAACCGTTGAGTGGGATTATTCCGGCCTTCACATCCGCATGCTTTATCATCAATTGGGCCTGGAGTTTACCGGGGACCCGTATGCCATCGGTGATGGTTCCCAAAGAAACGAATATAAACTGGTATCTCTGATCAGCATCAATGCCGACAAACGAGGTTCCCATATTGCGGTCCGTGACGCCCTACAGAATGCCGGGTTTGATGCAGCCCAAGATCTATCCGCCATACGCAAAATGATGGACGATTTTAAGGCCCACCACGCCCCCATTCAGGAATTCCTGTTCTCGGGTGCCGGAATTGGTTTGCAAAACATAGATGGTCGGATCATGGAAAAAATTATGATGAAGTTGCATGCGAAGGGAATTGTTGCGCTTCCCATACATGACAGCGCCATTGTTGAGGAAGAGCATTCAGCCCGGCTGCAAAAAATTATGCTCCAGGTTTATGAAGATGAGATGGGGTATGCTCCGGTGCTAAAGGCGAGTTGATTTTTTAGGCCACGGTTACAAAAGAGCATGTTTTTTTCTTGCATGAGTTGGTCGTATGAGGATATTCTTCAATAAATTTCATTTTAACCCAATATCGTTCCACCTAAATACGAATAGATAAAATCGGCTTTTATAAGAATATTGGCCTATTCTGCCGAATTTACGATTAAGCGTGCAAAGGAAACACCATGCTTGATGATTTGATAGCTCCAAATCTAAAAATTATTTTTTGTGGCACCGCTGCTGGTTCTATATCTGCGGAGCGCAAACAATACTATGCAGGCCCGGGAAATAAATTCTGGTCGATTATACATAAAGTGGGGCTTACACCTCATCAACTATCATCAAGAGACTACCACGATCTGCTGGAATACGGTCTTGGTCTCACTGATGTCGTAAAGGGACAATCTGGTAATGATTCTGCCATAGACTTCCAACAATCAGATCCAGCATCCTTGACAGAAAAAATGTTGAAGCATCAACCGTCTGTACTTGCGTTCAACGGGAAAAAAGCTGCACAGGTGTTTCTGCGTCGGAAAAAGATTGAATTTGGTTTACAAGCTGAGGTCATTGGTAGGACACGCCTGTTTGTTGCCCCATCTACGAGTGGTGCAGCTAACGGATACTGGGACCAAGATATATGGTTTGAACTGGCTGCATTAGTTGAAGGAAATATCTCTTGATCGGGATAGGACTCCTCTCCAATCACTGAAGAGCCATCCCTCGCTATCCGGCGCCAAATCATGGAAAAATTATGATCCAGATTTATGAGGACGAGATGGGAGATACTCAAGTGCTGAAGTTAAGCCTATTTGGAGGTTTCATTAAATACTCATATCGCTAAAAAAAATTGGATAAATTATGATTACGCAACAAGAGTTAATAATTAGCAACTTAACGCGTGAAGACGGATTGGTTAATTCTCGACTTTCGTGGCTAATGACCGCGCAGGGATTTCTGTTTGCTTCATGGGGACTTGTTATTGGTTCAACCTTTGGAAAGAAGATTGTAGCATCGACCGTTTTTGCGTGTCTCGGAATTTTTCTGTGCTTGGCTGCAATAATTGTAATTCATATTAGTCATAAGTTTATTGAGGATCTTAAGACAAAATGGGAAGCATTGGAGGGCAAAAGCGAGGTTAGTCCTTTCGGGATCGATGTCTTCGGAATAAGTAGCCGAGTCAAATTCTTAGGATTAAGTTATATGCTACCTTGTGGCTGTATAATTGCATGGTGTGCGTTGCTTTTGACGGTGTGTCTTGAATGAAGACGTTAATATCAAATTTAACAGGTTTTTAATTCGCTGGGCTCCATAAAAACAGACTTCGTCTGGACGATGCAGGACGATGATTTTTACAATAAACTGTTTCATCGATGAAACACCCGTACAGGTAAATTTAACAAACAGAATAAGTGTTGATTATGGAAAATAAATTCGGCCCCGAATATGCGTTCCTGGAAGACACAGGATTTGTTGCCAAGTACCAAGCCTCATGCTTCTGTGGTGCCGTCCAATATGAGGTGAGCGCCGACCCAGTGGATGCCAAGATTTGCCATTGCACAACTTGTCAGAGGCTACATGGAGCCCCTATGCAGTGGGCTGCTATTTTCCACAAACACCATGTAAGATTCACGGCTGGTTTAGAAGATCTGATTTTTTATAACAGTGAACAAAACAGGGCAGAGCGTATTCTCCCCTGTAAAGTCCGTTGCGGTAAATGTGGCACCCCAATTGCAGATGAGGGACGCAGAATGTGGCTCGCTTTTCCATCTCTATTTGATTTCGGGTATCCCGCCGAGGTGCCGGAGCCATTCAAGCCGACCTGTCATCTTTTTTATGGGTCAAGAGTGATTGAAATACAGGATGATCTGCCCAAGTGGTCCGGCCACAAGAATCATTCCCAGCGGCTGTAAACCGTTTCATCGATGAAACGGTAAAAAATACATTTTGGGGGAAGGACTGGCTGAAGAAGTGCT
>NZ_KB892938.1 GCF_000373985.1 Desulfobacter curvatus DSM 3379 | reverse complement strand
CGCTCCGAATTGACCTTATAACCGATGGCGATGATGGCCGAGAGATTGTAGTGATTGGTGTTATAATTTTTGCCATCAGAGGCAGTTATCCGAAAATTTCGGATAACTGAAATTTCCTCTAACTCACTGTCTCTAAATATCCTTTTCAAATGATAGTTTACCGTCCTGACATCAACGTCATAGAGCGTGGCTATCATTTTCTGGGTCAGCCAGATGTTCTCGTCTGCGTATACCGCCTCAACACCGCTCTTGCCTGTGGCTGCAACAAATGTTAGATACTCGGCCGCCGAGGAACGAACAATAGAAGTCTCTTTTTTTCCAGCTTTTTGAAGTTGCTTGTTTTTATCCGTCTTCATTCAACGCCGCCCCAGTTTTGATACCTGTCCCGGGACCAACGGAGGTATTTCATCAACTCCCAGTTGATAGAACCGGAATCAAACCGATCACTGTCGTAATCGCCACCGGACCATTCCATGTAACCTTCGTGCTCTTCATGGCTCGGGTCCTTCAGGGCGTTGCAGAATTCAAAGTAGCCGGGTACGCCGCCTACATCTTCAGGAGGGCAAGCGCGTTCGCCTTCAAGACAGGCCAGTTCCGTTCTCAGTTCCGGATTGAAATAGCGGCTTTCCTCCAGAACAAGTTCATGCTCCCAGCTATCCCCGAAATCATACAGATAACCAAAGGTGCGGCCTTTCTGTTTGATCAGATTTCCAAGACGGTACCTGCCGCAAACCAGCCCGTCTTCTTTCGATTCCGGGTATTCCGTGTATCGTTTATTACCGATGGTGAATTCGTGCAGATGGCTGTCGGTCCAACCCATGACAATCTGAATGACATCGTGCAGCCGGTCCAGCGTAATGCTGGCGGGTACCACAAAACTACGCCAGATTGCCGGTTCGATATCAAGCAGTTGTATTTTCAGCAGATAAAATCGTTCGTTCATTTCTTCACCTCATATTTTGACCAGAAGCTTCGTTTTCGGCCATGGGCCTGAATGATCTTCTCTTTGAAAGCTTCGTGATGATTAAATTCTTTCCAATCGGCGACGCTTGCCGCCAGCTTATCTAACTTTTTTAGATACCGAATACCATGGGGATAGGCCTTGGTGTACCCACGTTCCAGAATTGAGAAAAGCAGATTGCGGTACATCAGGCTGGTGACAAGATGGCGATCTTCTGGCTCCATCGCTTCTGCCAGAGAAAGCAGACTGCCGTAATGTTTACCATCAAGCTGGTCGGCACGCCCCAGAAGATATTCTTCGGCTTCATCTATCTTCCCGACTGCAATCAGGAATTTGGCATCGGATTCCCGGAGCCTGTCGGTTTTCAGGATTTGCTCAACTTCATCATTGATAACATCATCCCGTTTGTCATGACCGATGACATCCAGAAGCGCCTGCAAGGTGTCAGTGGAATGATGGGATCTGTATTTCTGGTACAGAAGCTTTGTCAGCTTTTCAGAATCACCCTGCTTATGGTAGATCTCCTCAAGGAGCTTATCCCGCTCGTATGCTTGAAAGGTTTCACCTTCCGGGATTTTCTTAAGCCAGGAATGGGCGGTTTCAACATCTCCGCTTTCAAGGTATACCCGGGCAATATCAATCAGCGCCGCTGTGGACAGCTTTCCCCATGAAGCGATGCGCGTCTTTTCAAACAGCTTTGCATCCTTGATCTGGCGGGCCAGTGATTCGATCAACATCAGGTGACGACGTTTGCCGTATTCATCTTTTTCTTTGTCTGCCCATTGCTGAAGCGTTGTAATCATCGTTCGGATAACATCCTCAGGCAGACACACTCCTGCACAATCAATCAAAGTGTCCCGGATGCCGTAATTGTCCTTTTTATTTACTTTAAGAATGATGTCCGCAATTTTTTCTTTGTCTTTACAGCGTGAAGCATAGTCCACAAACAGTTCTTTAGCATCATAGCGGAAAATATCGCCAATATTTCCGCTGGAGTCATCGCACATCTCAAAAATGGTATTGTCAGCCTCGTAAAATGCCGCAACAAGTTCAATGCCGGTGAGCGGATCATCCACCACACCGGATTTTAAATCCTGCAGCAGCATTTCCAGTTCTCGGGCAAAACTGGAGGCTCCCTGCCAGTCAATAAATCGCTTTGAATGTTTCAGGCCGGAAAGCTTCTTCTTAAAGCGTTGAACATTTTCCTTTGGGGTGGCAATCAGCTGTTCAATCAGGTCATCCGCCTCATCGGAATGGACTGCAAAATTCAATAAGGCATCTGCAAGGGCGTGCGGCCCCAGATCGATCAGTTTTTGTTTGCGGGAATCAGTCATTTACTTGTCCTCTAATTCATATTCCAACCCTTGTACAGCCCGGGCCGGACATTGAGCTGCGGCCACCGGATACAGGTGTGATGTTTATCTGGGTGCTGATTCTTTCTTTCAGTGCTGATATACCGACTTGCCAATTGCCATCTTCAATCAGCCAACGACACAAAATCCCTAAAGGTAGCCAACAAATCACTCCTAAATATAAAACTTTTTGTTTATTTTTGATGTTTGATGACTTCAAATAATTTCCGTTTTCAAAATCGGACAAGGGCTGTTAGATCGAAATCAGCAAATGATAAAATGCAAAATAATTTGGAGATTATCCTGACTGCTGTTTATATGGCAAGGGAGAATTTGCACTACTGGGTTTTTAATTTTTACAGAAGCGTTCTTCGATCTGTTTGGGGCGAAGACTACCTAAAGGACAAGGTCCATTTTTCGGAAGGGCTCCCCCTCAGACTCCCTGTTACTCCTGTGGAAGCTGAAAATGTGGAAGATAAATTTAAGTGGTTGAGAGGAGAAATCATATTTACAAAAATCAGCACTATATACCATTGCTAAATACACCTCCCTGCTATATACTTTACATATATAGCAAACTAATTATAGGAGACTGCCCATGGATGTAGGAACCGTCTTTGTAAATAATAGAACCCAAGCGGTAAGATTACCAGTTGACAGCAGATTCCCGGAAAATGTGAAAAAAGTTGTTGTGCGTGTTGTCGGCAAAGACCGTATACTTTCACCTGTGGAAAACACATGGGATAGCTTTTTTCTTTCTGAAGATGGCGTCTCAGATGATTTTATGACGGAACGTGCTTCACAAGAACAATCAGAAAGGGAATCTTTTTGATGCTGAAATATATGTTGGACACCAATATCGTTATTTATGTGATTAAACGTCGACCACTTGAAGTATTGGACATTTTTAACGCCCATGCAGGCCGGATGTGTATTAGTTCAATAACGTTAGCAGAATTATTACATGGTGTTGAAAAAAGCTCTATGGTGTCACACAATCTGCGAAAAGTAGAAGATTTTGTATCACGTATAGAAGTCCTTCCCTATGATGATAATGCCGCCGCCCACTATGGAAATATCAGAGCGGATTTAGAAAAGAAAGGTACGCCTATCGGGGTCAATGATCTGCATATTGCAGGCCATGCCCGAAGTGAATCTTTAATCCTGGTTTCTAACAACATACGTGAATTTGTGAGAGTCGATGGTTTGCGGCTCGAAAATTGGATAGAAACAAAGTGAAGAGATAGGGTTCCAAAGAAAGGACTACCTTTGCGCCAATGTCGATTTTTCAAGCAAATGGATACCGCAGAATATCCCTGTCATCCTGTTTAATTATTTCAGTTGCTCTGCCTATACAATACCTATGGAACGTCACGTAATCAAAAATTGCAAAGGATGTAATCAGCCTCTTCGTATCCGAGGATCTGGTCCTCTTCATTAATAAATCTTGAATTATTTTCAAGAGTTTAAAAGCTTTGTCATATAAGCGGTTGCAAAATCAATGAAATTGCTCACGCGCAATGGCAGGCGTCTCTGCACCTGGTATACGATATGAGCTGGTAGGTCTTGGGCGTGCCAGTCCGGCAAAATTCTTATTAGTCGCTTGGAAACAAGATCTTCAGCGATCAGCCACTCCGGTAACACAGCAATTCCAAGCCCCATCCGAGCCGCTTCACGCTGGCTGGTGACACCTTCAGACGTCAGGACAGGCGTTATCTCCAACCTGTTTTTTTTCTTTTCAGTCGAATAAATTATGACTTCCTTTTCCCCACCGAATTGAAAGCCGGAAAGCGCGAGCCACGGCCAGGATTGAAGTTCGATTGGCTTGGAAACAATGGCTTTATGCTTCTTTAGAAGCACAGGGGAAGCGACAAGGTATCGCTTAATGGCCGGGAGTGGGTGTGCAATGATCATATCATCCGTCAGGGTACCGGCGATGATGCCTANATCGCAACCTTCTTCAAGCATATGCATTGGGCGATTGGAATACGCAAGGCTAATTGTCACTGCAGGATTGGCTTGAATGAAACTTGCGGCAAGTCGACTGACGACACTCTGGCCGAAATCAATTGTTGAGAACAGACGGATATGACCTCGCAGGGTTGTCTGGTCGTTCTGAAGCCGCAATTCGGCTTCCTCCGCCGCGGCCAGAAGGGATTGGGCCTCCTGCAAAAACTGGTTTCCCGCCGAAGACAGGCGCATCCGGTGCGTATCTCTGAATAGCAATACGGCTTCGCAGCGAGCTTCCAGGGTCTGCAAATAACGGCTTAGCGTCGGTTGCGTCAACTGGAGTTTGCGGGCCGCTGTAGAAATATTGCCACTTTCCACAATACAGACGAACGCGCGCAGCAAGGATAAATCGTCAAATACTGTCATACAAAATCAGTATAATTGATATTCTGCTTATTCGTCTACCAAAAGTTATAGGCTGTTACATATTGTTGGTTGAGTAAGACATAAACCCAAACCGAAGGAGGGGGCAATGAATACATCTAAAAAGAGCAAAGTGGCTATCGTTACAGGAGCATCCCGTGGAATCGGTGCGGCCGTTGCCAAGCGCCTGAGCGCCGATGGAATATCCGTCCTGGTGAATTTTGCGAACAATGCTGATTCAGCCAACGCCGTGGTGGGAGCCATCAAGGGCAAGGGAGGGAGAGCCACCGTAATCCAGGCCGATGTTTCCGTGCCTGAGCAGGTAGTGGCCATGTTTGACCAGGCCACCGCGCTTTATGGCGGGGTCGATATTCTCGTCAATAATGCCGGAATCATGCAGCCGGGCCTGATCTCCTTATCCGATACGGATGATGCATTGTTCGACAAAATTGTAGCTGTTAATCTTAAAGGGACATTCAATACGCTTCGGCTTGCAGCCGGGAAACTGCGGGATAACGGGAGAATCGTCAACTTCTCCTCCAGTGTCCGCAAGCTTGCCACACCAGGCTACACTATATATTCCGCAACTAAATCTGCGGTTGAGACACTGACAAATATTTTTGCCAAGGAATTACGCGGCCGGAACATCACCGTAAACGCGGTGGCTCCCGGACCAACGGCAACGGATCTTTTTTTAAAAAACAAAACGAACGAACAGATCCAACACCTGGCCAAAATGCCGCCGTTGGAGCGGCTTGGGCAACCTGAAGATATTGCCAATGCCGTGGCGTTTCTTGTTGGTGTGGATGCCGGTTGGGTTAATGGCCAAACTATCTATGTCAATGGTGGAATCGTTTAGTCAAAAGAAGGAGACGTGCGATGAAAAAGATAATCGTTATAACAGGTGCTTCAAGTGAATTCGGGTGTATGGCTGCATAGGGATTGGCGAAGGCTGGGCATACAGTCTATGCCGGGATTCGGGAAACCACAGGGCGCAACGCCCGGCAAGTTGTCGCGCTCGCAGGATTAGCAGCGCGGGAAAAGGTGGATTTGCAGACAGTTGAAATGGATGTCGTATCAGATTAATCTGTCCATGCCGCGATCAATCGGATTAGAGACTTTTGAGGCGAGCACTGCTTATTCGATCGGTTTTGTTTTTCAATAGACAATTGCCCTAGACTGTCCCTGTCACTCCGGATCTTTTAAAGGACGATTCAACCACAATATGTGGGCTTGTTGAAATTTCAAAAAAGAGAACCCTACAAATGCAAAAACTCACCTTTAGAATTTTAGCCCCCTAAGAATTGGTTGGAGTATCAAACATCCTTTCTGTAAAGGCTTTGGACGAAACATGATACCATTATGTTGCGAGCTGGCCTAACCAACTGAATTTAAAAGCTTTTTCTATCAGGTGCCTTGCAAATCAATATTGTATTGAAATTCAACACGTTAAAAACAATTTTGAAAATTTTAAAAATCAGTGGCAACATAATTTTTTGTTTTACTACACACCCCTCCAAGGCTAGCAAAAGCTGCTTCAGTGGTTTATAAACTGTCAAGCCAGGCAAGGATTTCAGCACTATTTTCCCAGTCGATCAACTCATCAATTTTTTTGTCATGAGTTA
>NZ_KB892937.1 GCF_000373985.1 Desulfobacter curvatus DSM 3379 | reverse complement strand
ATACCACTACACCCTTCGCCTCCATCAGGCTGGGTCTAAGACTTGCCAAATGTATTGGAATTCTATACATTTGACTCACTTTTAAGAACATGTGCCGTGCCCGGCACACACAAAACCATCCAGCGGACGCGCCAAAGGCGCGCGCCGCTGATGGTTGACGTTAGCAGTTGCAATAGAAGGAGTACTCAGGCAATGCCGATCTTTTTACGAAAAGATACTATTCGTTTATTCGAGGCTTCGTTAGAGTCACTATCTTTGGCTATTCTATCTTTAGGGTTACCTGACACGAAATACCGTAGAGTTGAAGCAACTCACTATGCAGCTTCGATTGGACTTATTGGGTCATCCGCTGAGCTCGCTGTTTCAGCCTGTTATGTACAAGCACGTGGGCCAAAAATTTTATTAACAAATGACGGTATGTATAAGTCCGCCAAACAAATTCTTTCGGAGTTTATTGCCCTACTGAAATCACCAACCCCACAATTAAGCTTCATATCTAATGGTGTTGACAAACCAGATGAGCACAGAAAAATACTATTAGACAAGTTAAAAAATCTTCGGCTGTTAGCTACTGCGAGAGCTGGCGGTTTGCATGCTGGCCGTGGTCCAAATCGCGCGACCTGTGTTTTGTTAGCAAGAAATTTAGTTCTTTTTTTAGAACACCTATCAAAGTCAGCAAAAATCCATCCATATCTTGAAACAATTCCAAAGCCTCATGATGAAATTGTAGAATATACAGCTATTATTAATGACCTTCAAAAGAAACTGTTGTCTGCCAGCACAGATACAGAAAAAAGCGAAATTTTAGCTAATATTTATTTGGTGTTGCCGAATATGCCAGACGAAAAACCCGAGTGGATAGATGTTTTAGAAAGGGTAAGTATTGCCCCAAAACCCTCAGACATCAACCTCCTTTTAACCTCTCTCGAAACAGCTGTTCCAATCACTTTCCGGAAAACAGTACAGGGCGAAAAACCTATCTCCGCGATTATCAACCCCTCAGACCCGAATGCAATTCCAATAGCACCACACTATTTAAAATCTGAGTTCACCCAAATAACCGATAAGTTTTTTGCTGACATAGCTAATGCCAATGGAAGACTTTCTGAAAAAATTATTGACCCTCCACCACATCAATTCGTAAATGAAATTTTTGCAAATGGATTGGAAGAACTTGGTATTATAGAGGAAGGGCAAAGCTTAACGGCACATCAAGCTTGGCCATTTATAGTATCTGGTTTGATTAGGCAAGGTACAATAGGACCGATATGGTTTTTTGTCCGGAAAACAACCGACTTATCACAGCTGCAAGCCATTCTAAAAAAAGTTGCTAAATTAGGTAACAAAAGATTTAAAAACAATATACAATTTTGTGTTGGTGGTATTGAAGCAGTAAAAAACAAAGTGCCGGCAGAACAAAATGAATTGTTTAGAAAAACTATTGAATACGGAAACAAAGTTGAAATTAAAAAAAATAACCTCAAGAATTTTATAGACAAATCAAGCTCTATCGACAAAGTCCTTCCTGACGTTATGAGCCAAAAGCTATTGATTTTAGAAGAAAATGAAGAACCATTGGGGCCATTTATAGAAGAGATAATACAAAGTGATATAGATGAAAATTCGAAGGGCTATTGGGTAAAAACACTTACCGAAATGTGTGAAAAAGAAGAGGACTTATATGCATTGGTTGAGATCTTAAAAGAACCTGATAGAGTTGGTGCCCATACGGCATCACGCAAAGCTATTAATTTAATAGACTTTCAATTTTATGGACCTGAAGTAATGCTAACATCTGCTTTCACAGCGACGGCAAAAAGCCGCCGCGCGTGAAGCTGGCGTTAGTTGCCATCATAATCTTAGGTAAGGAGAACGATCATGCGTACTTTCGCAGATAAACAGAAGCCAGCACGAAAGGCAAAAGCTCAAAGCCCAGTAAGGCCCAGATGGGCATTTACTGGACAAAGCTGTGAGGTAACTTCCATCCTTCACTTACAGCGCACGATCGGAAATCATGCCGTGCAGCGATTGTTACAGAATAATGTTGAAGAGCGCGAAGAAAATTCGCCCACCAGCACATCGCTTCGCTATGTTTACGATTTCAGCCGAATTCCTGTACACGCCAACGCTCCTACCATGATTCAGTCAGAACTCACCGTCAATACTCCTGGAGATATGCACGAGAAAGAGGCAGATCAGGTTGCAGATGAAGTTATGAAGAAAACCGAGACTATGGCAAACAGTGTTTTCCCTGCTATTTCATCTTTGCAAAGGCAAGTCAGTAATAGTCATACAGCGGTGTGGGCACCAAACATTGTCCGTGAGGTAATCAATTCACCGGGCGAGCCCCTTGCGCCCACAAATCGTTCTTTTTTTGAACCACGATTTGGACATGATTTTAGTCGTGTGCGTGTGCATACTGACACGATAGCCGCCAAGTCAGCGCAATCAGTGAATGCCCAAGCGTTCACACTTGGAAACCATATTGTCTTCGATTCTAATAAGTTCGCGCCACATTCCTATCCGGGTAAACGACTGATAGCACATGAGCTCACACACGTCGTACAACAACAGGGGACAAGTAGCATAAGTTTATTACAGCGTCACTCTTGCCGCAAAAATGAGGGGCCTCCTACAGCTGAACCTCCGATTCCAGGAGAAGATGGACCACACCCACTGATATACAGAGGAACATCTACAAGAAGATCTCGTCGTCCCAGTGTGGGATATGCACAAGAACTCTTAAATCGCTTTTTGGGACGGCTCACTTCCGAATATTCTCCTTGCGCTGCAAAAGCGAATATCGGTGAAATAGATCGTATTCGAGCAACACTAAATCAAGACCCTCTGGAGGTGGATTGTCGTTTTGGACCAAATACGGAAAAAGCTACGAAGATGTTCCAGCGGTGTATGTTTCCTGGTAGTAAAAACGAATGGGATGGCAAGATTGGGAAAAAAACATGGCCCGCTTTAAAAGCATATAGCGGAGGTATTCCTGTCCCTCCGGTGCTATCAGACGACACTATCGTAAGAATAGCCAAAGCTCAACGGGATGCAGCAATGTTTAAGGCCCTTAAGGAACTACAGAAATTAAAACAAACGATCGAGAATTATGGTGGTCTAATACCTAGTGGTAAAGTCACCCAAGCTGTGTACAAATGGTTACTGGCAGATGTGTACACTTTTATGGAGACCATTGAAACTGCCATTGCCATAATAGAACGAAATATAGAAATAGGCACAAGAATCACAATAGACCGAAGTCAAAAGAAAAATTATGCCCATGTTGGGGCAATAGGTGACCCGTCAAAAGGCATCATTATTGAAGATCGATTTTTCGGTGAATCACCCGAGTGTCAAAGGGAACTGATTGCACACGAATTTTTTCATTTAAGTGGATTAGTACATGCTTATGGGACGACTAACAGGGAACTTGCAATAAACTGTCCGCACCACATGGCTGAGTTAGTTTTTGACATTGCAACCGGGGTGACAGAAAGATGTGGTAAACCACCGATAATTTGTGTCCTTAGCCCAGTGCCTTAGTTGTCGATCTTGTCTGGGAGTGGAATTAAACGGGAATGGGGGCAGGTCTTTCTTTTTACTTTCTGACTGCGTAAATGAAGAAATAGCCTAACAAGGCAAATGCACTCGGACGGCAAAAAGCGCCGCTCCTTCGTCGCTCTACTTTTTGCCGCCGGTGATTTGCAGCGTTAGGGCTCTTAGCGCTGAGCAACCGTTTTAAAGGATTTTTATGTTTGAAAATTTCGACTTTGAAGTGTTGAATGACCCTGAATTTAAAGAGGATGCGGTTCGCGAAGAAATTATTTTGCCACTCATTAAACAGCTAGGTTATACGCTAACGGGAAATTCTAAAATAATTAGAAGTAAATCTTTAGTGCATCCCTACGTAGCGATAGGTTCTAAGCAGAGAAAAGTTTCCATAGTCCCAGACTATGTTTTCTACTCTGATAACAAACCATATTGGATTCTAGACGCCAAATCTCCAATAGAAGAAATCATCAAAAGTAAACATGTAGAGCAAGCATATAGTTACGCTATACATCCAGAGATAAGAGCTGAGTTATATGCATTGTGTAATGGAAAAGAGTTTGCGCTATTTGAAATTAGAAAGTTTGAACCGATCTTGCATTTTAAGCTTGAAAATATTGCCGAACACTGGAATGCCTTATTTAGGATATTGAACCCAGAAGTTAAGGCAAACCCTGCATTGCTTGAGTACAAACCAGATTATGGTGTTTATATCAAAAAAGTTGGTGCCGTTGAAGATTTTAAATTTATTGCTATGGCAGTACATTCTAAATTTATAGCCAAAGTTTCTGATAACCAATATACAACAATGACAGTGGTCCCTGGAGATATAGATTGTATGGTTTCATTTTACTTTGATGAAGAGCGTTACCAACAACTATTATCTATTTTGCCTGATCACTTAGGCGAGTTGTTGCAGCACGGATTAAGGCAAATGCCATACTACGTTTCATTAGATAATAGTGACGAGGAGTTCATGTTTGGTGTTTCATCAACAATTTCAGAGCAGGTAATCGAAAATAATGAAGAGTCGTATATCCCATTTATTGTCGATGAGTTTATGGAGCATCTCTATCATAAATTTCCAATAGAGCCCTAACAATGCAAATGCACTCGGACGGCAAAAGCCGCGCCGCTTCGCTCTGCAACTTTTGCCGCCGGTGATTTGCGGCGTTGGCGTTTACACATATTGAATTTGACTTTACTTTAGTGAGTTAATTACATGAACGACTTAAGCTTCGAAGCGAAAAAACAGGATATCCAGGATTATTTCGAAAAGATCATAATGGGATATGTATTTGGTGATATTAATACTCTTTTAGAAAAGAAGTTTGATCTTGATGAAAAAGAAACAGGTGGCTGCACTGCTCCTTTGGCTATGAGTGTTTTCTCTGCAATGAACCAATTGGGACATCTTACAAGTCCGAAAACAGTAGATAAAATTGAAATAAATCCCGATACAGAATTGTGCATTAAAGAATATTGCGAAAATTGGATGATCAAAGTTGATGAAATTTATAGAAAAAGTACCTGCCAAGAAATCTTGGTAAGTTTCTTTCGCCATGGGCTTGCTCATCAATTTATGCCTATTCACGGCATGGCCATTACCAGACATCCCACGCACAAAAATTTAATCGATTCATATCAAATCGAAGGAGGTGTAAGGTATATACTGCAGGTCAAAATTCTTGCTGAACATTTTTTGGAATCAATCTCTGTTTTAAAGAAAAAAATTTATGAATTGAAAGAAACAAATTCTGATTTTGTTGATCGTTTTTACAGAAGGCTGGCCAGGCAAAAAATAAAGTATATCAATAAAAACAAACATCTTTTAGGGAAAGCCGGAAGAAATATATCTAATAATAAAGAAGGAATAGATACCACAACTACGTCAGGAACTACGACATATATTGACAAGATCAAGACGACTTCTACTGTCTGACGTAGGTAGGGGATATGTCGCTCTGTGAATAAATGGAGCTAATACGCCAAAACGCTGGAGAGGGACCAGGCTTACTGCGCGGCCTTTCGGAAGCGCCTGGTTCGGGAAAATTTATCTTTTTATCGGAAGTTTTTGGGTTTAAAAAGCCTGGCCCCTCAGCTCCCCGTTCGCTGCCAAAAAAAATCCAATTTTTGAGCCCTTGACGAAGTTCACATATTTGTATACTTTGTAGATATGAAAACAATTTCATTTTACCATACGACATCTGGAAAATGCCCTGTTCGAAAGCATTTAGATTCTTTGACAGATGTTCAGGCTACAAAAGTCGCTTGGGTTTTGAAATTGATTCGAGAAATTGATCAGGTTCCATCCAAATACTTTAAGAAACTGGTCAATACAAAAGATATTTGGGAAGTTAGAGTTGATGTCGGGAGAGATACGTTTCGTCTCCTTGGATTTTTTGACGGACAAGAATTAATTATCTTGACCAATTCATTTCAAAAGAAAAGTCAAAAGACTCCAAAACAGGAGATTAAGTTAGCTGAGTCCCGAAAAAAAGAATACCTTTCCAGGAGGTAAGATAATGGATGACTTGGATAAATATATTGAAGCAAGAAAAAAGAAAAGCCTCATTTTCGCTAAAAATTTTGATAAAGGATATGAGCATTTTAAAATCGGAGTTCTTCTTAAACAGGCTCGATTAGATGCTGGCTTGACACAAGAAGAGGTCGCTAATTTATTGAATACAAAAAAATCTGCAATTTCCCGTATTGAGAATCATGCCGAAGATATCCGTTTATCAACATTGGTGAACTATGCTCAAGCAGTGGGGAAAAGCATTCAATTTCAGGTAGCTTAAACTCAGCGATCAAAACGCTGGAGAGGGACCAGGCTTACAGAGCGGCCTTTTGGGAGTCCCTGGTTCAGGGAAATTTAAACTTTTATCGGAGCTTTTGTGGGTTAAAAGCCTGGCCCCTCAGCTCCCCGTTATCGCGCCGAGCAAAGCTCGGCGCATCTTGCAGGGTGAAAGTCCCTGTCGGGTGAAATCCAGTAATGGGTTTCAGTAAGGGTTAGCCACCCAC
>NZ_KB892936.1 GCF_000373985.1 Desulfobacter curvatus DSM 3379 | reverse complement strand
GGTTGGGAAAGCCAGCCACACACATGCGTACACCATGCATGTAAGGGAAAGGACCTGACGGAAGGACGTAGCCCACAAAGGAAACTCGTGCCGGACATGTAGGGCTGGATAACATGAGCCAACCTCACTGCGGGGAATAGCAATTGGATCTTGTAACGGGTAACTGTGAAGGTCCGCGCGGAAGCGAGTCTAACCGAAGAACCGGATGCGGGAAAACCGCACGTCCGGGACTGTGCGGGGGGCACTGGGTGACCGGCGTTCCTACCGCGAGAGCCCTTGAAACGATATATGGAACAGAAAAAAATAAATTAATTTTACTGTCATAGATTAGAGATGAAAGAAAATAAAATATTTATCAGCTACGCACATGAAGATAAACTATCAGCTGATGAATTATATAGTGATTTAAAGCATCTTGGTTTATCACCGTGGCTTGATAAAAAGTCTCTTTTAGGTGGTCAAAATTGGAAAGCGGAAATAAAGAAAGCTATTAAAGATTGTTCATTTTTCTTAGTATTACTTTCATCAAAATCAATAACAAAGCGTGGTTATGTTCAAAAAGAAATAAAAGAGGCTCTTGATATACTCGATGAAATTCCAGAGAGTGAGATATTTATTATTCCTGTTCGACTTGATAATTGCGAACCATGTCATGAAAAGTTAAAAGAACTTCACCGGATAGACCTTTTTCCTTCTTATAATGATGGCTTTAAAAATTTGATAAACTCAATATTAAAAGGGCAATCACAAGAAGAACTACATAAAAAGATCAAAGATTTTGAGAACAATAAAGAATTACAAAATAATAAGAAGAAGAGAGTTTCAGAAAGAAAAATCAATAAATACATTTATTTCTTAATATCGTTTACTGTAATGTTATCTGTTATTCTCTTTTTATATTATCCTATTACTAATAATGAGCATCAAAAATCAAAAGAAGAAATACATGAATATGTTGAAAAAGCAAGAGGATATCTTGTTGGCGGTAATCCTGAAGGTAAAGAGCAAGCTCTTAAAATTTATCGAGAACTTATTTGTATTCTTCCTAAAAATGCTAAAGATAATTTAGATCAGCAACTGCTATCCGAAGCAGAAAATGATTATAAAAATGGATATTACGATGATTCGGTTCGAAAATACGAATCATTGTTTAAAAACGAATAACTTAAAAGGAGGAGGGTTCAAAATGTATCAAAAAAACTACAAACTGTTCATTGTCACAGTGGTAAGCATCACATTTTCGCTCGTTTTTTCTCTTTCACATGCCATATCAGAGACATGTGATATTAAAATCACTTCTCCAAGTCGTGATGGTATTGAAGTCGGAAAAAATATGAATATTGAGGGAACTGCTTCAATAGCAAGTGGAAATTTTCTTTGGGTTCTTGTTCACAGAAATGATTTTGAAGGTGTTTGGTGGCCTCAAAATTCAGGGAAAATAGATCCGAAGACTAAAGAATGGAAAGTATCTGTAACATTTGGCCAACCTGAAGATATTAGCTGGGATTTTGAAATTGCGGTTGTTGTCGTAAAAGAAAATGCTAATATTGAATTAACAAATTATCGAAAAAAAGCAATGACAAGTGGAGATTGGCGACCAATTGAAATGCCACCCACAGTTTGTGCCCCAAAGATTATCAAAGTCAAAAAAGTTAAACATTGATAAGTCATTAGAAATGAATGAAAAAAGGGCTAACCCGACGCTCCAGCGGATTCGGTTTTGCTCCGCTACGCTCCGCAAAACCGAACCGCTGACCTTTCCGTTCGGCTCCAACAAAGGCAGCAAAAATGAATGATCTGCTAAATAAAATTTCACCTGATGAAGCCCTGAATATCCTCAAAATATTGGCTAAAACTGATAAAGAAATTAAAAAGAAAATTTTTAACATCGCTGAAAATATAATCAAAGACGTTGATTATGAATTGGTAAGTGACGATGTGTTTTGGGCTTTAGATACAATTGACGTACATGAATTATGGAATAGTTCAGGTTCAACAGTGGATGGATATATATCAACTGATGAAATGGCATATGAAATGATTTCAAATGCAATAGAACCATTCCAAAAAGAAATTTTTAGATTTATTGATATGGGCATGACTCAAGAGGCGAAATTATACTGTATGGGTGTTCTGAAGGGTATATATATGTACGAATCTGATTCTAATTCTGAATTTAAGGATTGGGCTGTGGATATTCCTGGAGAATGTTTCCGATCTATTTTACATAAATGGGAAAAACGATCTAAAAAGAAGTCCGACATGAAAGCAATGAACGAATTTTTGATGCGAGAATGCTCAAACTGGATTGAAGAGTGATTATGCATTAATGGAAAGGCCGAATCGGGATAGGACTCCCCATCACTGAGGAGCCCTCCCACACCACCCGGCATACGGATCACGTACCAGGGCGGTTCGGCTGGTATGAATAGAATCGGCTGTAGGTTATCCCGCCAATTCTATCGGGTTTTGGGCAAAGTCATGCTATGGAAATTTCGGCCACTGCCGCATTATTCCCATAAAAGCCATCTGCTTACTCACCACCACCATTTACCCAGGCCAATCGACCCGAGCACCGTTCAGGCCTTCACCGGGGTGAGACCTCTCCACTTTTGTGAAGCTCGTTTCCACCGGCTACTATGCCCTCTGCTGACTTCTCCCATGCGGTCAAGGTCGGTTACCCGGCCCTCAGCCAATCCGGCACATGGGAGATCTCCCGGGGTAAACACACGTCTTTCAGTACGTGGACGCCGGATTTACGGACATACCCTGTGATGGATAGAGGACTTCGCCTTGTTGTGCAGGCTCGTCCCGGTATGCGCGCCTCATATCCGATTCCTGTACGTCATCCCGTACCTTCGTGGTACCTTGCCTCGGCAAAGCGGCTTCCTTCCGAAGTACCGTCACCGGTACCCCGTTGCACTACTACTACACCCTTCGCCTCCATCAGGCTGGGTCTAAGACTTGCCAAATGTATTGGAATTCTATACATTTGACTCACTTTTAAGAACGTGTGCCGTGACCGGCACACACAAAACGCTGGAGAGGGATCAGGCTTACTGCGCGGCCTTTAGTAAGTGCCTGGTTCAGGAAAGTTTATATTTTTATCGGGAGTTTTGAGGTTCAAAAAGCCTGGCCCCTCAGCTCCCCGTTGTGGTGCGACACGAGGTCGCATTATTGGCTGTTTGGCGGGCCAGTCGGTCCTGACCAAACCCGGCATTCTCCTGCCGGTACTCTATGTGGCATGCGGTTCCCGGTGCATCCGGCAACGGTGTGAAGCCCAACCGACAAAGTACCGAATTCCGCTACTGCGGAAGGGGTTAAAGCCGTGAGGCGGATACCCTCCTGGAAGCCTCAATCCGGGTGAGGGCAAGGGTTTGGATGATATGGTCAAATTAATTGAATGTTCCTTAAGCGTCGTCAGGGAGAACAAGCTAAAGAGGCTGGTAAGCTTGGACCAAAAGGTGAGCGGTCAGGTTGCAGGTTTCTCAACTGCCTGCACGGAGATGTTGCGCCGCCGGTGCAGTGGGCAGGCCTAAGTCATCCAATGATTGGCAATAATGTGGAACGTGGAAACCCTGTATCTTCGCCGGGAACATTCGGCAGGTGAAACCGCAAGGCACACTGATGGGGGTGCGGGAGTAAGATGCAGGAAAAAGCGAAGGCCGTCTTGTAATGAGGCGGATACGGATTGAGATGGATCTATAGATTATCAACATTACCCGGCCCGAAAGGGAGCTGACGTCCGGCGGGTGTGATTACAGANACACCCGGGCAGGTGTTTCTTTGCGAGATAATTTGGAGAATCTTTGAAGATGGGAAAGCAAATGACGGCATTAGCTGGTGCGCCCATCAGCAGCTTTACGCTGTTAAAAGACTGTAGATGCGTATCGCAAAGGTTGTTAAAGTAGCACACGGCATATACGCCAGAGGTTCTTTCAAAAGGATGCGTTTTCTTTTGACTCGGAAAAAGAACAGTACTTTCCGAACGAATGCTCAAGGACATATGCTATGAAATAACTGTAAATTTCATTATTGCTAAAACAACCGGGCGGCCCCGCAAGGCTTAGCCTTAGAAATGCTTGAGCCGTATGACGGGAAACTGTCACGTACGGTTCTGAGGGGGCCTGGGGTAGACAACTACCCCAGGCTACCCGATCCTAAAAACACCGTTGACAATAGTATCAATATTAGTATCATATAGGCATGAGCCAAATTGAAAAGCTATTAAATGAGATTTACAAAAATCCAACCAATGTAAAATTTACAGATTTATGCAGGGTCTGTGAACATTATTTTGGAAAGGCTCGCCAATCTGGTAGCAGTCATCGAATATATAAAACACCATGGCAAGGTGACCCTCGGGTAAATATTCAAAACAGTAAAGGAAAAGCAAAAGCCTATCAAGTTAAGCAAGTGATCAAGGCTATTAAAAGATTGGAGGAAGAAAGTGACACTACTAAATGATCATTATACATATAGGGTTACTTGGTCTCCTGAGGACGAAGAATATATCGGCTTATGTGCGGAATTCCCAAGCTTAAGCTGGTTGGCCAAATCTCCTGAATCAGCATTAAAAGGTATTCGTAAAACGGTAGAATCGGTCATTCAAGATATGAAAGACAATGATGAAAAAATTCCACAGCCAATCGCCTCAAAAAATTATAGTGGTAAATTTATGGTTCGTGTTCCACCGGAAGTTCATAGAAGTTTAGCGATCCAAGCAGCAGAATCAGGGGTAAGTATAAATAGGCTCGTCAGTTCTCGTCTCAGCCAATAATATTGGCACACACAAAACGCTGGAGAGGGACCAGGCTTACTGCGCGGCCTTTTCGGGAGTCCCTGGTTCAGGAAAATTTAACTTTTTATCGGAGCTTTTGGGGTTTAAAAAGTCTGGCCCCTCAGCTCCCCGTTCGCCTCCAAACCACCATTGACATATTAGTATCATATTGATACTATTTTTATTATGCCAAGAAAAATCAGACAACTTATAAAAGATCTTGAAAAAGCAGGCTTTATCAACCGAGGAGGGAACGGTAGCCACCGAAATTTGATTCATCCTAAAGGAATAGCAATAACGATTTCGGGGAATCCCGGTGATGATGCCAAGCACTATCAAGAAAAAGAAGTACAACTTAAAATAAAGAGGTCTAAAAGATGAAAAAAAGAGACCATTATTTGAAAATTGTTGAGTGGTCAGATGATGACCAATGCTATGTTGGCTCTATTCCCGGTTGGATTGGTAAATGCTGTCATGGTGATAATGAAGAAGACGTTTATCGTCAGTTGTGCCAAATATTGGACGAATGGATTGAAATTTATGAAAAAGATGAAATCCCTTTACCTGCAAGCATATCAGATAAAAAGTATTCTGGAAAATTTCAGCTAAGAGTAGACAGTGATTTACATAAAGCTCTTGCCATTAAAGCCATGCAAGCGAATGAAAGCTTAAACAGTTTTTGCGGGAAAATATTGAGAAAAACAATCGCATAACCCAAATCATAAAAGGCGAACGCTCGAGCGGGACCAGGCTTACAGAGCGGCTTTTCGAAAATACCTGGTTCAGGAAAATTTAACTTTTATCGGAGCTTTTGGGTTTAAAAGCCCGGCCCCTCAGCTCCCCGTTTTGTTTCTAAAATTAAACGTTGCGTGCTGCGCAATATGCTATATAATGAATGTATGATAAAATCTTTTAAGCACAAAGGGCTACGTAAATTTTTTGAAACAGGCAGCCTTTCCGGAATCCAGGCCGGTCATAAACAAAAGCTAAGAATGCGCTTAATTGCACTTGATACGGCAACATGTATTGAAGATATGAATACACCAGGTTGGCGGTTGCACAGCTTAAAAGGAGATCGTAAAGGATTATGGGCGATTGATGTAAACCGCAATTGGCGTGTCGTTTTCGAATTCAAGGACGGCAATGCCTATGTTGTAGATTATGAGGATTATCACTAAATGGCTATGTACAACCCACCCCATCCGGGGGAATTTATTCAAGAAGTTTACTTGGAACCATTGGGGGTTTCACCACGCAGTGTTGCCCTGCGACTTAAAGTCTCTCCTTCGACATTCGTAAGGGTATTAAAGGGGCAAAGCTCTATAAGCCCTGCAATGGCCCTTCGTTTATCCAAATGCTTAGGGCGTACCCCCGAAAGTTGGCTTCATATGCAGGACAGCTATAATTTATGGCATGCGAAGCAGAATATTGATCTTTCAGAAATTGAACCTATTGAGGTGCCAGCGTAAACAGAAAAAAATTACAGAACGTTGGAGAGGGACCAGGCTTACTGCGCGGCCTTTCGAAAGCCCATGGTTCAGGAAATTTTAACTTTTTACCGGAAGTTTTGGGGTTTAAAAGCCTGGCCCCTCAACTCCCCGTTATCGCGCCGAGCAAAGCTCGGCGCATCTTGCAGGGTGAAAGTCCCTGTCGGGTGAAATCCAGTAATGGGTTTCAGTAAGGGTTAGCCACCCACTCGTATCGAGCCTTGGACCCATGGCGGAGATATTCCGGCTATTGTAATTTAGGACGTCAAATAAACGAGACTGGAAACGAGCTGCGC
>NZ_KB892935.1 GCF_000373985.1 Desulfobacter curvatus DSM 3379 | reverse complement strand
CCATGTCCGGTCCCTGGTTGGATTATCCATGGCTGAAAGAGCGTCTGTCCGCCCCCTTTCAACTCCGATTAGTGTGAGACGGCAACCACGGACAGGTAATCGAAACAGTTTCAAGCCTGGAATGGGGGAGAACTATGCCCGGACGGAATGAAAATCTTCGGTACAGGCCATGGTTTGTGTAGGAAGAACTACCTTTCCGATGCCTTCTGAAAGAAGGAAAGGCGGAATTTTCCCAAAAAGGAGTGGGCGGAACAACTTCGGCCGACCTTTTATTATTTATGCGTCAGCACTGATCTTTGCCTTTTTCCCTTGCCTTTTATGATTTGATTGGGATATCTTCGTTAGTTTGAAATGTTAATGTAAAAGGGTAAACAAAGCCCAATGAAACAGGAACCAACAGATGACCCAACCGGTGTTTATTAATGACTTGTCCGTTTTTTTGCCCAATCAACCTGTATTAAACAGTCAAATTGAAGATGTCCTCGGCCGGATCAATGAGATCCCATCCCTGACCAAGCAAACAATGCTGGCCAACAATAAAATTGAAAAACGGTATTATGCCATTGATCCATCAACCGGGAAGTTCACCCACAATAACGCCCAACTCACGGCCCAGGCGGTACAAAAGCTTCGCCCCTACCCCGGGTTCACACCTGACGACATCCAGGTTTTAAGCTGCGGCACCACAAGTCCGGACGTGATTCTTCCCGGGCATGGCATGATGGTGGCTGGAGAACTTGGGGTGCCGCCCTGTGAAATTGTCTCCACATCCGGGATCTGTCTGAGCGGGATGACCGCATTAAAATATGTCCAGATGTCCGTTGCAAGCGGGACCTCAACAAATGGCGTCTGCACAGGTTCTGAATTGTCCTCATCTTTCATGCGGGCCGATTTTTTCAACCTGGGCGTGGACCCCGATGCCGATGTCGCCGATGTCCCTCTCCTTGCATTCAATGCCGACTTTCTTCGCTGGATGCTCTCCGACGGTGCCGGGGCTGCGTTCATTTCCAATAAGCCGAATCCCCAGGGAATTTCATTGAAAATTGAGTGGATTGACATGCTCTCCTATGCCGGAGAACTTGCCACCTGCATGTATGCCGGGGGCAAGCAGAATGAAGACGGCTCCATTTTCGGGTGGCGGGAGGCAACTTCCTGCATGGATGTCTTGAAGGACAACCTGCTTGCGGTCAAACAGAATACCCAGCTTTTGGGCCGCCACATTGTGAAAACCATGGGCCAAGCGTTAGGACGCATTGCCGAAAACCGGCAGTTAACACCTGAAGATGTGGACTGGTACCTGCCCCATTACTCATCACACTATTTCAGGGATAAATTTTATCAGGTCATGAAAAAGACCGGTTTTGAGGTTCCCTATGATAAATGGTTTACCAACCTGCCCTATACCGGAAACGTAGGTTCAGCATCCATTTACATCATCATGGAAGAGCTGTTTAAATCAGGAAAGTTGAAAAAAGGGGAAAAACTGCTCTGCTTTATTCCTGAAAGCGGACGGTTTTCCCATTGCTTCATGCTGCTGACCGTGGTGTAGGATGACGGTAGGGCAACAGTGTCTAAAAGGTGTTCTTCCCAGGCGGCGGAACACCTTCGGACATAAAAAATTATTTGCCCGGCAATTTCTCCGGCAAACCGTCAATAAAGGCTTTTATCTCATCCCTGACCCGTCTATAAACAGCCAGTTTTTCCTCTTCATTTTCTAAATTACGGACTAATTCAGGTGGATTATCGAACGATCGGCAGATAACATTTACCTCTGGCGGAAAACTGGGACACTTCTGAGCGGCTGTGTCGCAAACCGTTACGACCCAGTCAATTATTAGAAACGTATGAGAGGACTCAACATAATTTGGAGCGTATCATGTCCATCAATGAACAGAAGCAGGGAAGGGGAGACAACAAATGTCTACGGAGTTTGACCTGAAATCAGCTGAAAAAATGTATTCCAGCGGCATCACAGACCGTCACGGCTCCTTTTCCACCCGGTCCCTTTTAGACAATATCGTATCAGGATCAATTTCACCTAAATTATTAAAAATATAATCCGGTTGATAAGGAAAACGGTTTATGTTCCTGCGAGTGGTCACGCCGCTCAGAACCAGACAAGCTGTCATTCCCGACTCCAGGCCCCCAATAATATCGGTATCCATTCTGTCACCGATCATAAAGCAATTGGCAGAATGGACACCCATTTTTTTCCGGGCCCAGTACATCATTGTGGGATTGGGTTTCCCAAGGAAATAAGGTGCGATTCCGGTCACTTTCTCGATGGGCGCAACCAAGGCACCGCAGGCAGGCACCGGCCCCCGAAGCGTAGGTCCGGTCAAATCCGAATTTGTTGCAATAAATTTTGCGCCCTCCCGGATCAAATGTGTGGCTTCAATAATTTTTTTATAATCATATTCCTCGGTTTCCGCAAGCACCACATAGTCCGGATTTTCGGAAGTAACCGCTATGTTATGTTTTTCAAATTGTTCAATAATACCCTGTCCGCCGATAACATAAGCGGAACAATCCATTGGCTTCTGGGTTGAGAGAAAACTTGCCGTAGCCATGGCCGACGTATAAAAATAATCTTCTGTTACATGGATTCCCATGTCAGAGAGACGGCCCTTGAGCTGTTTGGGGGTGTGATAAGAATTATTGGTCAAAAATAGGAACTTGAAATTGCTCTGTTTGAGGCGACGCACGAAATCCGCAGCACCAGGAATCAGTTTTGATCCTGTGTAGACGACACCATCCATGTCAAGAATAAACGCTTTTTGATATGTTCGCATCATTAAATGGTATTCTATAGCCCCCAAATTAGCAAATGATTTTATTTCTATTGTTTTAAGATGTCTTAATTTAATTTTTCAAGAATTTCAGGGCCCCAAGCCGGACATGGGACGGCGATGCTATTGGGGCAGATTCAGGACCACCCGGGCAATTCGGGCGGCAGCCTCTTTTGGGCTGCGGCAGGGAAGCATACCCGGAATGTTCGGTGCCCCTGAGAGACCGAACACCTTTTTTTCAAACTGCATACCAAATGCAATTTCTGAAAGGGTGCCGTAGCCCCCGCCTATGGCAACAAGGCAAAGTGCGGCCCGTGTCAGGATTGCGTTTCTGGCCAGTCCGATCCCGGTGGCCAGCGGAATAGTGACATAGGGGTTGGCGGTATCTGAATTTTCATCAGGCAACAGGCCCACACTGATCCCGCCGGCATCTGCCGCCCCCTTGCAGGCGGCTTCCATCACACCCTGGCGGCCGCCGCAGATCAGGGTCAACCCCATTCGGACGATGAGGGTTCCCAATTCCAATGCATCTGCAAGCTGTTCTTCCGACGCTTTCCGGCCGCCCAGAATTCCCACCGGGACCCGGCACCAGCCGCCCTGCTGCTGCAGCCGGGTGACCGCATCCGTTTCCGATACCGGGACAAGTTCATCCGGAATGAAGCCAAGTTCTTCCCAGACCTGGGTCTCCGGAGAAAAAATCCGTGCCGACCGTAAATCAATAAGGTTGTTTTCTGAGTCAAACACCAGTGACATGGAAAGACCTCCTGTAATTGTGCATCTCTCCGGCTGCAAGTACTAAAACGATCAAAGCCCCTCTTTGTCCTGACATCAGTTGGCGCGCAAAAAATCAATTAGCGCGGAATTAAATGCGTCCGGTTGCTCAATGTTTACCATATGACCGGCAACAGGCAACATGCAAAGTTGGGCGCCGGGAATTTGCTCGGCCAGGCCCGTTGATTTTTCCGGCGGAATAGCCTTGTCCTCCTGGGCGCCCAGAATCAATACCGGTATCTTCAACTGAGCTATTAACGCCGATGAATCGCTACGATCCCGAATCGCCTCCAACCCCACAACCAAACCGGAGGGAGAGGCTGCGGCCATCCAGCCACGCACTTCTTCCACCAAATCAGGACGCTCAGCAACAGTATTGTCAGCAAAAAGAAGCGGGGTAAACGCTGTCGGCACCACATCCGGCCGTCCTGCGTTAACCTCGGAGATCAAATGGTTGCGTTTACCCCGGGCGGTCTCATCATCGGCGTCAGCGCGGGTGACGATAAAACAGGCAGCGGAAAACCGTTCCGGATAACGGGCCAACAAGTTGAGCATCACATATCCGCCCATAGACATGCCGCCGACCACGGCTCTCTCAATACCGAGATGATCCAGCAGCGCGATCAGATCGTCGGCCAACAAATCCGTCGAGCCGACCTCAGTGCCCGGTTCACTCTCTCCGAATCCCCTCAGATCGGGTACCACAGCCCGGAAACCGGCAGCAGCCAACGCCTGCACCTGGGGACGCCACATTTGCCGGCAAAGGGGAAATCCGTGAATCAACAATACTGCAGGCCCCTTGCCCGCTTCATCATAAGCCAATTGAATACCATTAAGCTTTGCTTGCATATAACCTCCCGAATGCCAGCTATGGGCTGCCCTATCAACACCCAGACTCAGCCCACAACAAAGATAAAAAGAATCCAGTTAATTGCTGGAGACTTTCATATAACAGCCATGGGCTGACCTGGTCTATCAGCACCCAGGCCCAGCCCACAACAAATGTTGAAAGATCTGCTTGGGTTACACAGACTTTCATATAAAAAAAACCAACCATATTCACTTACCTGAGAGATACTATCAGTTCCCTGTGCGCACAACAAGCTCTTAAAAAAGACCGTTCTCATTGTTATCTGGTGCCATAACCATTGGGTGACAAATTGAAGAAGAAATTTGCAAGCCGGTTCGGAAAAATATAAAAAGTTCGGCTCTACTTGTGAAAATCAAGGTTAATGATATGAAAATTGCAAGTTTCGGGGCAAGCGACCGAAGTCTTCCAGCCGATATGGTTGAAAGATCAATCTATCTCTGTTGGATTTTATACAGATAATCAAAAACAAACAGAATTAAAGGTAGTGACAACAGAGTAAACACCAAGCTGGATACCAAGTATTGATTAACGATCTCCCGGTTCCCCTGGGCTCTTGAGGCAAATATCGGCAAAGCCGTGAGTGGAGGGGCGGCTGCTTGCATTACAATGATAAATGCGATGTTGTATTCAAGTTTAAAAAATAAAATTATTCCTACACCTATGATTGGAAATAGGATATTTTTGACGGCAATGAATTTAATTATTTCACCCCAAACAGCCTTGCCGGTTTTTTGAAGATCTACATAAATATTTCCACCGATAATAAGCATAAGGAGAGGGATCGTCATACCACCGACCATCTTTATGGCAGTTAGAATAAATTCCGGAATCAGCTGGTCACCGGTTGTAAATTTTAAAAGCAGCCCCAAAGACGTTGCGATGAGTACCGGATTTATTGTTTTTCTAAGGTTAAACTGCTGTTTACCTTTTTTAAAAAATAAATGGTAGGTGTTAAAAAAAAACGCCGGATAAAAAATTGTGAATAAGAACAAATCAACTAATAGTGAAGCGTCGGGTCCGAAGGTCTCGGTTATTACGATGATTGGGATGAAAAGTCCGTTTTGAAAAACTAAAGATAGGTTGGTCTCTTCTTGAGATTCTTTTTTGAAAAGACGTTTAAAGATGTTTGCCATGATGATTGCAGCGATGGTAAAAATCACCCAATAGAGGGGATATAGATACCAAAAAGGAAAATCTGTTGGGTTAAACGTCTTGATTATTCGAAAGAAAATTAACGAAGGAAGAGCTATCTCTAAAACCAGAGGGGAAAGAAGATCTAAAACATCTGTAGGGATCAACTTTTTTTTAGCCACAAAAAAACCTAACAGACCAATGAAAAGCATAATCCCAACGGACTGAGACACAACGATAAACATATTCATATAGGCCTTCCTGGTATTATTTTTCTCTGATTATACCTGCAAAATGGCAGGTGATGAGATCTCTCATTCCTTTTGTTTTTTCAGGAAAACTCCGGCTTGTTTCACAAACTCACGCCGGTTGAGTGCTTCCTCCATCTTTAATCTTCTAAAAACCTTTTTATGTGGCCTCTTTGTGGCCGATGTTATGATCAAGCCAAAAATATGGAACTATGTCAAGAAACAACTATTCCCGTTAATGCAAGTACTTTCACTCAAAACAAGTCTTGATGGACTTACACTTTTGCCTGAAATCATTGACGATATTATCGTTGGTCGATTTGGTTTGTTACCTGCGAAACTTTAGTTTATTATTTTGAATAACAGCCATGGGCCGACCTGGTCTATCAACATCCAGACTCAGCCCAGAACGAAAATTGTGAAATCCGTGCAGGTTACACAGACGTTGTTATAAAACATTTAATAGCCTTAATGTTTGGGGAATTTATGGAATACAGATTTGATATTGATAAAGTACACGCCACAATACTGACAATAGATCCTTTTGAATTCCCTGAAAAGTTACCGGAAATTATAGAGCTTATTGATTATTATTCGGTCTTTTTAACCAAGGCTTACAACACTACTTTGGAAATTTCCAGGCAGTTGGGAGCCGAGCAATATTTTAATTATTCTGTCTGGGCTTTTATGGCAGCAGGCCCCGCTTTCATTGCAGCAGAACAACAAGATGCTGATGAAGGAATTGAATGGCAATTGAATTTTTTAAACGCTCTGTCCAGAGTTGTACTTGAAAATATTAATAAAGCCCTGGCGGCACCTTTGGTTCCAGGCAATTTTCCGGAACATTGGATTGTTTCTTTGGATTAAATAGAATATTTTGCCTTCATACCGGATATCCTTGCCCTTTATTTTTCGTTCAATGGAAAGGATTTCACCCTCAAGGTGCTGGATGTAGTTGAACATGTCCTGACCGCTTTCCGTCAAAACATAACCGGACTTAAATCGTTCAAAAAGCCGGGCCTCCAGCTTTTTTCCAAGTGCATTAATTCGGCGCAATACAGTCGAATGATTGACTTTTAAGGACTCTCCGGCCGCTTTCAACGTTCCCAGCCGTGCAACTTTCAAAAAATAACGGTAATCATCCCAACTGACTTTGTTGTGCATTTTTGCAATCCTCATTGGCAACAAACAGGCATTGATATGCAGAATAACAGAGTATATATATGGTACAAGACGAAACAAATTAACAATTAATACATTTCGTCGTAATGATTAGGAGACAAACCATGAAAAAAATGATCACATATACAATCTTAGCTTTTGCAGTATTTACCACCTCAGTCTTTGCCCAGACCTGGACCGTGGACCCGGCCCACACGTCAGCTGATTTTTCAATTCAGCACATGGCCATCAGCCGTGTTACAGGCAGTTTCAACCAGGTGACTGGCCGTCTGGTGTTTGACAAAGAAGGCAAGCATCCCGAATCTGTTGACATCTCCATTGATGTGGCGTCCATTGATACAGGGGTGGACCAACGTGACGAACATTTGAAAAGTCCCGATTTTTTTGATGTAAAAACATATCCTACTATTACCTATACATCTAAAGAGATCATCCCCCAGGGTGAAGGACGCTATAAAGTCATTGGTATCCTGAATATGCATGGTGTAAGCAAAGCGGTCACACTTGCCGTTGAGGGGCTGGTGGGCAATGAAAAAGACCCATGGGGCAATACCCGCAAAGGCGCCCATGTCACGGCCGAACTTAATCGAAAGGATTTCGGCATCGTTTACAATGCGGTTTTGGAAAGCGGTAACGTGATGATTGGCGAAACCGTAGATATTGTGATTAACCTGGAGTTTATTAAACAATAAAGACGGGGGTACTTCGGCGACCGGCTTTTGAAAAGCCGGTCGTGACTAAAAATTGCCCATTTTGCTATATATCTGGAAACGCGGGCATCCCGCCCGCGTTTCCAGGCTAAGTTATTTCGGGTTTATTGCTTAACATAATCGGGATAATGTTCTTTTAAGCATTCAGGGCAGATACCATGGCTTAACGTGATATCGGAATGTTTACTGAGGTATGCCTCCAACTGATTCCAGTACCCCTTGTCATCCCTGATCTTTTTACAATGCGCACAGATGGGGAGAAGTCCGCTCAATGCCTTGACTTCAGCCAGTGCATTTTTCAGCGCCGCATTTTTCTGAATAAGTTCCCGGTTTGTTTCCGTTAATAGCTCCGTGCGCTCGGCAACTGTTTTTTCAAGCCGCTCATGATGGGCATAAAGTTTCATTTCCGCCTTTTTACGACGTTGCCGATGGCGATGGGCGATGGTTAAGGTAAAAGCCGCAATCAAGGTGGTAAAAAAAATGGTGGCCATGTCGCGAACTGCCTCTTTGCGCCATTTTTTTAAAACGTTTTTTTGGCTGTATGACACAGCCACATGAAAGGGAAAACCCTGCAATTGATGTGTTGAAACAATGGTAGTGCCATCTTCATATGTTGCTCTCCCGCCACTGCTTAAAAGCGTTTTGGAAAAGGATGAAAAATACGGAAGATCTCGTATGTTGGCACCTATAAATTTATCTTCCGGATTTGTTTCTCTGAACCAGCCGGTCAAAACCATGCCTTTTATATCAACTAGTGCAATACCTTCCATATCAACATCCAGATAATCGCTAAAACGATCGTAAAAATAATCCGGATCCACCACAGCGCCCAGTACACCCAAAAATTCATTTTTTTGATTTTCAATTCGACGGCTTAACACGATTTTAGCATTGTCTTTTCCGACAATGACCGAATCGATGGAAAATTCCAGCCATGCATCCCGATGGTCGGCAAAAGTAGGGATTTCAAACTCTTTGCTTCTTTGACTGCTGTATATGACGGCAGCTTTTGAATCCAATAAAACGACATCCTTGATTTGCGGCAACAGCCTTAATTCCGGCTCAAAAATTTCAATCGCATCAGCATCAATAGAGGGCAAATGACTGAGGTTGCTTTGATGTTGAATAATTGAACGAAGCGGCAGGAGCATCAGGTCAACCGCATAGAGAACACTTGTGCTGTTTTCCGCAAGAAGCTGCGCCTGGGCTATAGACCTGATACGCGCTTCATTCAAATAGCTTTGCCTGTTTCTGAAAATTGAAAAGATGCTCAAAGTGACAAAAATAATCACAACAAAACAAAACAGCGCCACCACAGTCTCAAACGCTTTCCCCTTAGACGTGTAAAAAACAGTATGCTTAGTCTCTGACATTGGCAAATTCGGCATCATATTTAAAAGTTTTCATAATCTGACTGACCAATTTCGGATCAATTTTCAATATTTTTACAAATTCATTCTGCCTGGTAAGCATCTTTTGACGCCAAACTTCAATTTTCAACGGATTGGGAAGAATGACTTCAACGCCGTTTTTGACAAGAATATTTTTGGCGTTGTGTTGGGATTCGGCCGCTTCCCGGCGGGCGGTATCCACATATTTCTCCCAAGTATCGGCCAGAATGCGCTGGATATCATCAGACAGCTTGTTCCAAAATGACAGCCGTACAAGGGGGATGTATTGCGCAAAATATTCCTGATCTTCAAAGGCATATTTAATACCTATTTTCCACAGGCGGGCACTCTCGACCGTTTCATAACTTGTTAATACGGCATCAATCCGGCCCTGCTGCAGATATTCCGGCAGGTCAGGCCAGGGAATTATCCTGGGAAGTCCTCCCATCGCCTCAATTCTTAATTTATTAGCTTCACCGCCGGCAACTCTGACCCGAAGCCCGGCAATGTTTTCGTGCCGGAGAATCTTTTTATCCACACCAAAGAGATGGGCATGCCCCAAGTCAATCCACTTTCCGATCACCTTTAGTCGCAGATTATTTTTCAAACGGTCGGCAATGGTTTGTCCGACCTCGCCGTCAACCGCCTTATAGTTTGCTTCGGCCGGCTTTCCATAAAAAGCCGGAAGTAGAAATATCTGCACATTCGGTTCGAACCTGGAAACATGCCAGGTCCCCGGAACACCCATTTCAACCCGACCCTGGGCCATCGCCTGAATAATATCCCGGTCCCTGAATAGGCGGGCATTTGAAAAAAACTGAACATTGATCCGGCCCTGGAGGTTTTTCTTGATTTCATCGGCATATCTTTTAACCGCCTGGGTTTGGACATGTCTATCGTTATTTTCCACTGAAATACGCATGAGTGGGAGCGTTTTCGCCGAAGCGCATGCAACCCATGCAAAGACAATTAATGTAATTGCGATTAACACATATCGATTCATGCAAAACTCTCCATATCAACCATTTTTGTTTTGACCGGCTCCATTATTATCCAGCACCTCCCTTACCTTGGACGCCAAACCATTAACGGAAAAAGGTTTCTGCAGCAGTTGGATGCCTTCACTAAGTACGCCGCGATCTGCAATGATATCGTCGGTATAGCCGGACATGAAAAGCACTTTCAGGTCTTGGTATTTTTGAACGGCTTTATCGTAAAGTTCCTTACCATTCATACCCGGCATGACAACATCGGTAAGTAAAAGATGTATCACATCGCCATAAGAGGCCATAATGTCCAAAGCGTCATCACCGTTTTCCGCCTCAAGCACCTTGTACCCCCATCGCTTAAGTATGGCCCGCCCCAGATTTCGGACCTGTTCGTTATCCTCGACAAGCAGTATGGTCTCTTCCCCTTTTAGGCTGTTTTTTGTTTTTTTAACGGATTCTTCTTTGTCCGGTTTGTCAGGCATCTCCATAGCTGGCGGAAGATATATTTTGAAGGTGGTTCCCATCTCCGGTTCACTGTACACCCAGATATTTCCCCTGTGCTGTTTGACGATGCCGTAAACTGTGGCCAGGCCAAGACCGGTCCCCCGCTCTCCCTTGGTTGAAAAAAACGGTTCAAAGATATGCGCAAGCGTGGCATCATCCATACCCGAACCGGTATCGCTGACGGACAGCATAACATAAAGACCGGGGCGGACATCCGGATGCGTCCTGGCATATTCTTCATCCAGATGGGATAATCCGGTTTCGATGATTAAAAGGCCGCCGTCCGGCATGGCGTCGGCAGAATTCACCGTCAAATTTATCAAAATTTGTTCAATCTGGCCGATATCGGCCAACACAGGACGTATTTCCCTGGAAAGATTTTTTTTTAATTTGATATCCTCCGGTATGGTACGCAAAAGAAGTTTTTCAATTCCGCGGACAACCTGGTTTATATCAATTGGTTTGAGTGTGATGACCTGTTTGCGTGAAAATGCCAGCAACTGTCTCACCAAATCCCGGGCCCTGGAACCGGCGTTAGCGATCTCCAAAGCCTGCTCCCGGCGCTCGTCTCCAACGCTTAAATCTTCGGTCAGCATCTCGGCATAATTGAGAATCGGACAGAGCATGTTGTTCAAATCATGGGCAACACCTCCGGCCAACCGCCCGATGGCCTCCACCTTCTGGGCCTGCCTCAACTGGGCTTCAAGATTAATTTTCTCTTTTTCCGTTTTAATACGGTTGACAGCGACAGCTACAAGGTTGGCTACGGATTCCATCATTTCTATTTCTTCCGGCAAAAACGTTGAATCCGACCGTTTCCCAAATGACAACGTGCCGAGCAAACGTTCTTCAAGAATCAAAGGATGGCAACAATACACTTGAATACCCAATGATTTTATCAATGTTGTCAATGGACCAGAACTGTCTGAAATATCCTCACAGATCATGCGTTGACCGGTTTGATCAACCATCGCGCACACGGTAGTACCGTGATCGATCCACTCAATTTGCGAACGCTTTTCGTCAGGAATTCCGGCACATGCATTTAAGTGAAGTTTACCGGTATCGGTATCTTCCAAAAAATTAAAAAAGACCTGACAGTCAAGAAATGCCATCACTGTTTTTCCCAGGTCATTGATCAGGCTTGTCGGATTACCGCTTTGGAGAAGGCGGGCAGCTGTTTCGGACAGGATCTCGTTCCTTCTGACATTCCAAGTTAACTTTTTTTCTGCAGCCTTATGCTCTGTTATATCCCTTGCCGCAGCCACTCTGGCCGGTTTGCCCTTGTACTCTATGTTTCTGGCTATTAATTCAACAGGAAACCGGGTCCCGTCACATTTTATTACAACAATTTCATATGCGCCCTGATAGCCGGAAGCGATATATGTTTGAGCCTTTTTCAAACTCTCGGGAGCAACATGTTTAGTCATTATCTGGGATCCGATGAGTTCATTTGCCGAATCATAACCCAGTTTTTTTGCCAATGACTCGTTGGCGTCAAGTACGACACCGTTATCGTGTATATAAATGCCTTCAACGGTAGCCTCCGATAGAAATTTAAACCGCTCTTCGCTATCTTTTAGCGTCTCATTGGATTTTTTTAAGCTGATTGCCTCCCAGGACAGGTCAGCCACTTCATTTATCATTTCAACATCCTGGCTGGTGTAATCCGTTCTTTTATTTCCCACTCCCAGTATGGCAACTACGGTTTTCCCCCTTATAACCGGAACCGTCAGGAGCCGGAAAACCGGTGCATGCCACTTCGGCAATTCCGCTTTATGTGACAAAGCCTGGTAGTCGTTGTAAACAATTGACGTTTGCTTTTTAAAACTGTCTCCCCACACCCCCGCCTTTTCAATTGGGTAATGTTCCTTCTTCATGTCTTCGGCACGCATATTTTTGAGTGTGTTGGTGGACCATGCCTGTAAGCTTAATGTCTTTTGATCATCATCAATCAAGTGATAAAAACCGATTTCACTTTCTGCCAAGGATTCGGCTTCATCCAAAAATTTTTGAAGCAGTTCCCGTGAATTATGGGAAGATGCATAGTCAACCAAGCGGAGTTTAACCGATTGAATTTTTTCTTTTTGTTTATGTTGTGTAATATCCTGGGTCACGCCGATACCACGGATACATTTCCCCTTAGCGTCAAATTCAAGCATAGCTTTTTCCCGTACCCATTTGATGCTTCCATCGACGTTGATGCGATGTTCAATATCATAAGGCTCCCCGGATAGGGCAGCTTTCCATGCATTTTTCACATATTCCAGATCATCCGGATGGACAAAATCCAAAAACAGTTCATAGGTCAAATCCGTTCCCTTTGGGACACCAAAAATTTTATAGTTTTCATCAGTCCACACAAGAGTATTACGCACCAGATCCAATTGCCAAGTTCCAATTTTTCCAATATCTTGTATCTTTTCTAAAAAATATTTCTGCAGGCGCATCTTTTCTTCGGTCTTAATACGTTCCGTTGCCTTTAATTGCTCTTTTTCAATACGTTTGTATTTGGCTAATAATTTTTCCGAATCTGATTTAGAAGAGTTGTTTGGCATAATTACAAACTCCCATTAAGACGAGATGCTTAAACCTACGCGCAATGACATCATTGAATGGTGGCATTATGAACGCGGTAATTAGGCTGATCATAAATAATCAAATGGAGATTTTTTAATTATAACATCCTAAAAGTAAAATTTGAAAAGAAAAATATCTCCGAATCCAAGATCCCGGCGGCCGGTTGGAATTATTTTTTTCAGAGATTAAGGATATTTACGATGAGACGCTTGCTAATCTTTTTATTCTTTGTTATACCCTGCCTGAAAAAATTGCAGGAGCACGGTTTCATGCAGCAGAAAAAAATTTTTTACGGCTGGACTATTGTTGCCGTGGCTTTTTTGATCGGTCTTACCCAGGCCGGTGTATTCCAGAATGTATTGTCCATCTTCCTCAAACCCATGGCCGAAGAGTTCGGCTGGAATCGTTCCATCATCACCGGTTCCATTGCTGTGGGCTCCCTGTCCGGTGGCATCCTCTCCCCTCTGGTTGGCCCTTACCTGGATCGCAATGGCCCACGAAAAGCGGCGTTCTGGGGAATTACCATTTTAAGTGCTGGCCTGATCGCACTGTCACAGCTCTCTTCGGTCTGGCAACTCTACCTGTTTTTCGGAACCGGCCGGATGATTGCGTCTGGTTTGCTGGCGCTGGTGGTCACGGTGAGCGTCTCCAACTGGTTTATTGAAAAACGGGGACGGGCCATGGGGATTTCCCAGCTTGGCAGCCGCATCGGCATTGCTTTTCTCCCGTTACTGGTACAGCATATCATTCTTTCCTATGGATGGCGCACGGCCTGGGCTGTATTGGGCATAATTGTATTTGCTTTTTCAGCCCTGCCCAGTCTGATTTTTCTGAAACGAAGACCCGAAGACGTTGGATTGCTGCCGGATGGCAGAGACCCTGAAGAAGATTTAGGGACCGACGAAGACAAACCGGGAGGACAACAAAGTCAGGCGTCCCGCTTGAATCTGGAAAATGAACCCGTGTGGACCCGGAAAACGGCTTTTCGCACCATTTCATTCTGGCAACTGGTGTTTGTCATGTGTGTGATTTATCTGGTTGGGGCCGGGTCTAATTTTCATCTGTTTCCATTTATGACGGACCAGGGATTGCCGCCGACCACGGCTGTTTTGGTCATCACCGTTTTATCGGTTTGCGCTGCATTGGGCGGGGTGTTGTTCGGTTTTCTGGCAGAAAAAATCTCCGTTAAGATACTCATGGGCGGGGTGCTGATCACCATCGGCATCCTCTTCTATACGGTTTTCTGGGCGGTCAAGGCACCGGTGTGGATGTTTATCTTTGCCGTTGTGTACGGAATCATCCGAGGCGGGGTTCTGCCGTTAATTTTTCTGTTGTGGACGGAATTCTACGGCAGAAGATCTTCCGGAACCGTTCTGGGGATTGCCGGCCCTTTCCGGATGGCCGCAAACGCTGCCGGGCCGGTCTCGGCAGCCATCTTTTTTGATCTGTTCCATAACTACTGGATTCCTTTTTCGGCCTTCACAATTCTCCTGATCATGGCCGGCCTTTTGTGTCTGGCCGCAAAACCGCCCGTCAGTCCGAAATAGATTTAATGCCCCCCTTTTCCCGTATATAATCGGCAAGGGATTTAACCGTCGATAAAATCTCACGTGCCTGGTCCTGGGTGTCAATCCGGATACCATAGACATCCTGGACCATGACGACAATTTCAACGGCGTCCAGGGAATCCAGCCCAAGCAGGGAGTCCGGTCCCACCAAGGGGGAATCCATTGGAAAGTCATCCGGAACATCCTCCTGCACATTACATAGTTCGACAATGGTTGTTAACAGCTCTTTTTCCAGCATTATATGTTACCTTATTTTTTGTAATTAAATGAGATATGAGAAACCCCTGAAGCCGCAATGCCGAACAACACCAATAAACCTGCTTCGGGCAAAACATCTTTAATCTGTTTTCCCCGCAAAAGGATATCGTAAAATGCGTCCAGGGCCCAGGCCAAGGGGGATAAGTTACTGATTAACTGCATGGGTCCCGGCATCAGATAAACCGGTACGACGATACCCCCAAGCGCTGCGGCAATCACAATGGTTGTGGGACCGATGATAAGGGCCTGTTCATAGGACCCTGCAAGTTGGCCGAGCATGATACCGTAATTTGCAGCGGCCACCGCACATGCGGCAATAATAATCAAAACAGCGATCCATGGGCCGTCTACGACAAAAGCGGGCAGGCACAGCAGGGGAAAAACAAATTTACCGAGCAAAAAAACAAATAAGAATTGAATCAGGCAGACACAGATGTAGGCGGCATTTTTTCCAAAAATGAATAAAAATCTCGGGACGGGCATGGTTCTTAACCGGTCCAGGGTTTTATTCTCACGCTCCTGAAGCATGCTGCCGGCAAGAGGGACACAGATGAAAAAGATGCCGAACAGAGCCCAGGCCGGCACATTCTGCTGCACCGATGTCGGCATTTTAATGAATCCGAATTCTGTTGCCCAGGCCTCTTTAATATCAAACCACGGGGCAGGAGGTGTTGCATCCGGCCGCCTGTCCGTGGGAAAAACGGCTTGCCGAAGTTTAATCTCATACTCCAGACACAAAAGCACCTTTGAGACAGTACTTAACACCGCAGCCCGGAATCCCCCCTGGACCGAAGGATCAAAATATACAGTGATCTGTTTGCCGTTGGTGCCATGGGAATCTGTTTTACCCAGGGTAAAGAGCCGGGCTTGATCAAAGGCAAAGTCGGTGCTGCCTTCGGGGATGATAATGCTGAACTGGTACTGCCCTTTATTCACCAGGGCTTTAGCCCCGGCCTCGGTGTCACAGCCGACATCTTTACCCTTTACGGCGATAATATTGTCCGAGTCCTTTAACCCCTTAAAAATAATTTTTCCGATCTCATTTTTATCATTATCAAGGACCAAAACATGGGTGGTCGGGTTCAGCACCTTTTCCTGCACAAGACAGACAATGGTCACCAGCACGGCAGGCATGACAAACAACAGCACAAGCCCCACCCGGTCCCGGATGAGCAAAAGCAGCTCTTTTTTTAATGTGGCAGCCAAAAATCCCATGAACAATTATTTCCCTGTGGTCTTTAAAAACAGCTCATTGAGATTGCGGTATTTGCCGGTGCCGCTGATCAAATCATCGGTGCGCCCTTGGGCCAGGCAGATACCCTTATCCATGATCAAAACCCGTGAACAGATTTTCTCGGCCTCTTCCATGTAATGGGTCGTATAGATCAGGGTGCTCCCCCCAAGGCTTAATTGCTGAATTCGGTCCAGTAATGCGTTGCGGGAGTGAACATCCATGCCCACGGTGGGTTCATCCAAAAAAATCAATGCCGGTTCATGCAGAATTCCGCAGGCAATATTAAACCTGCGTTGAATGCCGCCGGAACATTTTGTGATCAGCTGATCGGCAAACTCATTCAGGTCAAACAGTGCCAGGGTTTCGGAAATTTTTAAGTCCAGCTCTATTTTTTTTAGCCCAAATAACGTGCCGAAATAAAACATATTTTCCCGTCCGGTGAGTTTTGGAAACAAAGCAATTTCCTGGGGAATCAGACTGATAAGGGGCCTTACTTTAAACGGGTATTTCAAGGCATCCACGCCGCAAATCCGCACGCGGCCCCGGGTGGGTTTTATCAAGGTGGATAAAATTGAGATGGTTGTGGTTTTCCCTGCACCGTTGGGCCCTAATAATCCAAAAATTTCGCCTTGTTCAACCCGTAACGTCAGGTCGGTCAGGACATCTTTTTGGCCGCCCGGATAGCGTTTTCCCAAGCCACGGACCTCAAGAACAGATTGGGAATCATCAGCCGGCAATGGATAAAAGCTCCTTGAAGGTACGGGTTTCAATATCAGCGCAGGTATTGAGTACCTGCCGCATGGCTTGTACCGAGTCGTCCTGGGAAGCCCTGCCTTTACAATGCCTTGCAGCCTTTACGGCAAATCTGCGCCACAGATCTCCGGAAGCCGTCATCTGTTCAGCCATGGTGTTCAGCCGCGGGTCATCCAATATCCCGGCAGCCTGCTGGAGGAATGCCGAATACATAAAACGAAAGCCTCCGCCGCCGGTACCGATCTCTTCCTGCATCCGTATGAGCTGACCTAAAAGGAGCACGGTTTTTTCATTACCGAATTTTTTGGGCCAATTTTCAACACACTTTCCCAGAAAACGAATCCCCCGGGTACCCAGAAAGGGCACAGGCGTTTTCACCATGCTCTTTGCCGCACCCCGTATTCCGGTGCACAAAGCGGGTTTTAAATCAATTTTTCCAGGAACTCCGGTAATCCGGTACATGCTGCCTTTGGGTGCAAGGGCGCCCTTTGCAAATCGGGCAAGGGCCAGGTCCTTTGCCGGACACTCCACAATAGAAGGGAAAACCGGATCACTGATGATATAGTTATCCCCCTCTTTGCCGATTACCACGATATTGTGCATGTTAAAATGAAATCTCAACGATGGGGGAAAGTACGGCAACCAGTACCCGCCGGTCCGGCATCCCACGGGATGCCCCTTGTCAAGTTCCCTGTCCAGGGCATCCATGGCTTTGGGAACACTGGAAAATTTCTGCCATTTGACGTCAATGCCCAAAGTGCGGGTTACACTTTTGAATATTTTGCCCACCGGGCACCGAAAGGTTGTCAACGGCAGTTCATTGACCTTGATAAACGGCAAATATCCAAAAAAGATGCCCTGGCCAATGCCGAATGCCAAGGCTTCTGAAAGCTGTTGTTCACTGTCTTCTACGGCATGGTTGATCAGGTTCGCAGTAACCCCGCATTCACAATGGGCAGACTGGGTATGTTTAAAATCAATTATCATCTTTACGCTTTATTGTTTCGGGAGGCGGGGCAATTCATGGCCGGCTTTTCCGGCAGGGATTTTAGTTCATCCACGGATACATTGAATAATGCGGCGTACTTCTCCAGGACATCTCCTTTTAACTTTTTGAATACAGCTGGTTTAAGATGCCGTTTGACCTGCCAGCGATACAGACCTATATACTGGGCAAGAAGCCTGACATCCATCTGGTGGCACGCCATATAAAATCCAATGGGACTGAGTTTTCCGTCAAGAATATCTTCACGGGCTTTGGCTATTTTCTTTTCAATGACCTGCCATGCCTGCCTGTTGGCGACATTCTTGGGATCCCATCCAATACTTTGGGCCAGGCTGTAATTTCCGTTCTGATCCACGGCATAGCATACCTCACGGCCATAATCGTCTAAAATACCGGGGTCTTGGGGGACGTCTTTAATTTCCATTGCAGATAAAAACTTAAGATTTTAAAAAAGGTATAAAAATAGTCTATTAAAAATTTGTTTACGACTTACACTGAATTAATCGTTAAAAACAAGCCTAATTTTACAATATGCTTCCAATGGTGAGCCTGAAATGATATTTCGAACAGGAATTTTTCGACAGGATCGTATCTGTAGAGTACCATCCTGATCATAGGAGCTAAGTTATGACATCGGGTGCTTACATTGCTGCAATGGGAATCATATCCGCCTTAGGGACAGGGGCGGATAACACTTACCAGGCCCTTAAACGCAGTGAATCAGGTCTGACTTCCGTGGATTTTTTTCAACTCAACCGCCCGGATTTTCCCAAGGTGGGTATGGTCCCGGGGATCATTAAAGACAATGTTCCCAGGACCCACGCCCTTGCCCGGATCGCTGCCGGACAGATTATGGCACAATGCAGCCGGGTCCCGGATGCCGTTGTGTTAGGTGCCACCACCGGGGGGATGCTGACCTGCGAATCCCTGCTCAAAGCCAAAGAGACCGATCCGAAACTGTTCCAATACCACGGTCTGGGCACGGTGGCAGAGGATATTGCCGACCTGATGGGCTGCACTGGCCCGGCCATCACCGTATCCACAGCCTGTTCTTCGGGAAATGCAGCCCTGACCATCGCTTTGGAAATGATCCGTTCGGGCCGGGCCGAAACCGTCCTGGCCGGGGGAGCGGATGCCCTGTGCCGGATGACCTGCTTTGGGTTTCAGTCCCTGCAGGTGGTTGACCCGGCAGGGGCCCGTCCCTTTGATAAAAACCGTGCAGGCATGAGCGTTGCCGAAGGGGCAGGCCTGCTGCTGCTTGTTTCCCAAAAACCTGAAAATCCCATTGCAGTACTGTCCGGCGGCGGACTGTCCTGTGATGCATACCACGCCTCATCCCCGCATCCCGAGGGGAACGGCGCGTTTGATGCTATGGCAAAGGCCATGGAGGACGCCGGCGTCACCCCCGGACAAATCGATTACATCAGCCTGCACGGCACAGGCACCGAGGCCAATGACAGGGCAGAGGCCATGGCCGTGAACCGGCTTTTTACCCCAGCCAAGCCTGCGTCATCATCGGTAAAAGGCGCCACAGGCCATCCCATGGCCGCTGCCGGGGCCATTGAAGCGGTGATTTCCGCCATTGCCGTATCCAGAGGAATTATTCCCGGCAATACCGGATTCAGTACGCCGGACCCTGAACTGAATTTCATTCCGGTTCCCAGCCCCATACAAAGGCCCGTTCACAGGGTATTGTCAAATACATTTGGATTTGGCGGGAATAATGCAGCCATTGTGATATCAGAAACAGAAAACCGGACATCCGGGACCTGCCCCCAGGATACAAAGGAGAACCAAACGCCGAAAATAGGTCCCATGTCGGTTCTGGGTTACGCCTGTGTGACAGGTGCAGGCACCACGGCTGAAAGCCTGGACCTGTTTTACAAGGGACAGTCCCTGGCAGGCATGGTCACGGACAAAACCTTGACAGACCTGCTCACCTTGAAAAAAGTGCGGCGGATGAAACGATTCTCCCGCCTGATGCTGGCCCTGGCGGTCCTGGCCGGAAAAGAGACACCCGCCGACATATCGCCGGCATCCATTATCGGCGGCACGGGCTGGGGATCGTTGTCCGAAACCTGGGACTTTCTTTCACGGCTTTTTGCAGGCAATGAAAAATCCTCCAGCCCCATTGACTTTGTGGGATCGGTCCATAACGCCGCCCTGGGCCATGTGGCCATGGAACTTGGCGCAAAAGGGGCAAACATCACCACCACAGGCGGAGATGTATCTTTTGAGCAAGCCCTGTGGACAGCCGGGATTCTGGGCAAAAAGGACCATGCTCCCATGATGGTCATGGGCGGGGATGAACACCATCCTGACCTGTCTCTCAGATTTGACATGTCCGTAATCCCGGAAGACACAGCGGCGGACGGCGGCGGAGCCCTGGTGCTGGCTCCGAAGGCGATTCCAGGCAACCCCACCCTGACCCCCCGCCTTTTCATGAAAAATGATGACCGCCTTGAACCCAAGGATGCCCTGGCAGGCCTTATCCGGGAACTGCCGGATTTCAATGACAGGTATGGTGCTGTCATGGCCGGTATTCCCCGGGCCTGTGCCCTCCGGGGAACCACCCTGGTTAAGACGTTGTCCAATGCATTTTCATCGTCCATACCCATCCTGGATTACCGCCGGCAAACCGGACAGTTTGCCACGGCCCCGGCGGTTGCAGCCGTGCTTGCTGTGGATGCGGTAAAAAACAACAAACTGCCGGATCCCCAATTCCCAGGACAGTGCATAGATCTCCAGGGCCGGGGGATACTCCTTCTGGGCCTTGGCCGATACCTTACCGCCGTTGAGGTGATGCCCGGATAAAAGGCCTTCAACCCTATTTGGATAACCTTATGAATTTTATTCTTTTTATGTTAATCAGCCTGATTCTGGTGTGGATTTCCCGGCACACGCTGAAAAATTATCGCAGCCACGGCTTTTACCGCTTTTTTGCCTTTGAAGGCATTGCCGCACTGCTCGCCTTAAATCAACCGTATTGGTTTAACGATCCCTTTTCAATGCGGCAGATCATTGCCTGGACACTGCTGATCTGTTCCATCGGTTTTGTCCTGTTCGCGGTGAAACGGCTTCGCGCCTTGGGGGGACACTGCCGCCGTGATGACATGCCTGAAAACTTTAATTTTGAAAATACGACTCATCTGGTTGACTCGGGCTTGTACCGATTTATTCGCCATCCCATGTACACGTCTTTGCTGCTTTTGAACTGGGGCGCGTTTTTAAAGCATATCACCCCCGTCACCCTAGGAATCAGTGTGATCACAACACTGTTCCTTATTGCCACAGCCAAGGTGGAGGAAAAAGAAAACCAAACCGTTTTCGGGGAGGCCTACACCGAGTATTGCAGCAAATCAAAGATGTTTATCCCATTTTTATTTTAGTCTTGTTTACGATGTGTCATTCTATTATATTATTTACCTTTAAAAAACCCAATACAGGCAAGGCAAGGAAGCTGTCTTATGAAAACAGTTAGTTCTCTTCTGGATCAACAGTGGTATGCACGATATAAAGCCATTTCCAAGCTCAACATACGAAGCTCCATCTATGATGTAACCAACCGCTGTAACCTTCGCTGCAAGGGCTGTTTCTTCTTTTCATCCGGCGAACACGAGGCGGCCGAAGAGCAGATGGATATTACAGAATGGGAAGCCTTTATTGACCGGGAAAAGGAACGGGGTGTCAACCTTGCCATTCTCATCGGCGGAGAACCCACCCTATGCCTGGACCGGGTCGAGGCGTTTTATGACCGCATGCCCACATTTATGGCCACAAACGGACTGATCAAAGTACCCAGGGACCGTTTTCCCGATATGATGGTGGGTATTTCGCTGTGGGGCAGCAGTGAAGACGAAAAAACATTAAGGGGAAAAGACACTTTTGCCATATCCAGCCGCCACTATGAAGGCGACCCTCATGTTTACTATCTTTTGACCATCACCCCCAAACTGGTGGGGGATATTGAGCCCATCGTCCAAAAAATCCGCAATGTCGGCGTCAAAGTGCATATGCAACTGCTTTCCAATGACGAAGGTGTGGACGGATTCAGTTGGACAAAGCAAGAGCTGGCAGATGTGCGCCAAGAGATGGACGACTTATTGGACCGTTATCCCGATACGGTGGTCTCCGCAAAATACTACCACAAGATCATCACCACGGGCACCATGTTGGGCAGACCCTTTGGGTGGGCGGAGTGTCCCTCGGTGACCCAGCCCCTGGACGACCGGAAAAACAATCCCAAACGGTTGACCAACTTCATCCGCTGGGCCTCGGACCTTAAAACCATGCACCGCTGCTGCACCTCTGAAACCCGGGACTGTAAAACCTGCAAGGACGGTGCCGCCCATATGAGCTGGGTCATGGTCAATAAGCGGGCCCACATGAACAATACCCAGGATCTGCAGAACTGGATAACGGTGTATGAAATGTTCGCCAAACTATATCAATTTATTCCATGGTAAAAAAAACCGAAAAGAAAAGGGCGGTCTACAAGCACTTTGAAACGGTGCACAAAGTTCCGTTCCATGACATGGACCCCATGCATGTGATGTGGCACGGCAATTATTATAAATACTTTGATGTGACAAGGTTCGATTTATTTAAAGCAGCAGGCATTGACCTGTATGAATACTCCTTTTCAAAACATGTCAGTTTCCCGGTGAGCCGTTCATCCATCAAGCATATTGCACCTTTAAAATTTCATGACCAATTTATCTGCAAAGCCACTGTGACGGAAGCTGAATACAAAATCGGCATGGATTTTGAGATCCGGCTTAAAGAGACAGGCCAAATCTGTGCCCGGGGGAAAAGCGAACAAGTGGCGGTGCGTGTGCCTGAAATGACGCTTTTGTTCAGAATTCCCGAGGATATAACCTCAGCGCTTCTGGTGTGACATCATGCCAAAAGGCCCTTTTGCATGCACGGACACCCAACAAATTACAAACGCCCTTGCCGTTGGCTACGAAAGGATTGTGGCCTGGGCGGATCTGCTGGATCAGGTCAATGTCTTTCCGGTCCATGATTCAGATACCGGCAAAAACCTGAAAATCAGCCTGGCACCCTTTAAGCAGATTGGGCTGGATAACGGCGCAGGCAATGGCCATAGCAAAACATCTTCGGGGCGCTCGTTTGACCGGCTGATTAAAAAGCTGTCAATGTCAGCCATCGGCAATTCCGGTAATATTTCAGCGGCCTTTTTTTCGGGTTTTTTATCCCATCCATTGCCCGCATCTTTGCCCAATGCCGCCAGGCAGGGCTTAAATATGGCCATGAACGCCGTGGCCGACCCAAGGCCCGGTACCATGCTGGACCTGTTTGAAAGCCAGGCCTGTTTTTTTGATGACAGGGCACATGGCGGCCGGCTTCAGGACGCCGCCTTTGACACCGATGAACTGACCGACGTGCTCAGACAAAATGTGGCCCAAAGTATCACCCGGTTGCCCGCACTTCAAAAAGCAGGTGTCGTGGATGCCGGTGCATTGGGCATGTTCCTGTTTCTGGAAGGATTTTTCAAAGCCCTTGAGTACAGACAGGACCAATGTATCCCGGTCATGGAAAGTTTCAAGGACCAGCTCTGTGTGTCGGCCGGATACATAGACCCTTCACCCGCGGCTTTTTGTGTGGATTTACAGGTCCGGGTGGGTCGAGGCACCGGCACCCCGGACGCGTTGATTAAGACCCTTGGCGACAGCATTGTTTCGGCACAAACTGACCAATCCCTGAAAATCCATGTACACACCAGGGACCGGGATGCGCTTAAACAAAAGGTCGCCGAAATAGGGTCTATTACGGCATGGGATGCCGAACCTATCATAACCCGGCCACAAAAGGCAAAGGCCCCAACACCCCCAAACACGGTGGGCATCATCACTGATGCGGCAGGCTCCATCACCCGGGAGCGGGCCGCAGAACTTGGCATCACGCTCATGGACAGTTTCATCGTGACCGATGACGGCACAAGTCCTGAAACCCTGGCAGATCCGGCCAGAATCTATGCAGACATGGCCCGGGGCAAACGGATCATGACGGCCCAGGCCTCGGCATTCCAGCGCCATGAGACCTTCAGGAAGATGTTGGGACAATACGACCGGGTCCTTTACCTGTGTGTGGGATCCGTGTATACAGGCAATTATGACGTTGCCGTCCAGTGGGTTGCGGACAACGGGCTTTCAGAACGGATGCGGGTTGTGGATACCGGTGCGGCATCCGGCAGGCTCGGGCTGATTGCCGAAACCGTTGCCCTGGCGGCCGGAACCTTGAAGGACCTGGCGGAACTGGAAGCCCATGCATTGAAAATTATTGGGGCCTGTGACGAACTGCTTTTCCTTAACCAGCTTAAATACCTGGCCATGGGTGGCAGGATGTCCAAGACCGGCAGTGTAGCGGGAGATCTTCTCAGCATCCGGCCCGTCATCAGCCCGAAAGCAGACGGCGCCCGGAAACTTGCCAATGTCAGAAACAGCGCCGGCCAGATCCGGTATGCCGTCAACCGGCTTGAGCGCGCGTTTGGAAGCCCCGCGTCACCCAGGATACTTCTGGAATATTCCGACAACAAGGCATGGGTGGCGGCCTCGGTCATGCCCCAAATACGTCAGGCCTGTCCCCGGGCACGCGTGTCCCTCGTTCCATTGTCCTTGACCTCAGGGGTTCACATGGGGCCGGGCACCTGGGGAATGGCATTTTTACCCGAAGAACTGACCCCAAGAGACACAGAGAAAGGCGTTTACCATGAAAATGTTTTCAAGCGCCATTATCCCTTTTTCCAAGGAGAGTCTGCCATGAAAGTGCTTCTGATGTCCATGCCCGATGTAGCCCCCCTGGTCATTCACCAAAATGCCGTGCATTTCCCCAACCTTGGCATTGCCAGCATCGGCGGCAATATCCATGAACGGCATGAGGTCAGAATCATTGACCTGATCCGGAAACGCCGGTCCATCCGGGCCTACCTGACAAAACAACTCACAAAGCTTGCGCCGGATATCGTGGGACTTTCGGCCATGTCCTGGCAATGGGACACCTGCTGCCGGATTATCCGGCTGATCAAACGTGTCCGGCCCAGTGCAAAAATCGTGGTCGGGGGATATCATGCCACCCTGATGACCCAGGAGATTACCAAATCCCCGGAAGGCAAACTGATCGATTTCATCGTCCAGGGTGAAGGAGAAACGGCATTTAAACGTTTGGTGGAAGCCCTGGACGGCCGGGACACGTTCCAGGACATCCCCTCCCTGACCTACAGAGACGGAGACGAGTTTATCACCAATCCCATGGGTGAGCTGCAGGATCTGTCCCAATTAAAACCGCCCATCCGGGACAAGCGGCGGCTGACCTGGGGATACCATGTGATGAACATGAAGGCCGAGGTGCTGGAGACCTCAAGGGGATGCACCCGCACCTGCAACTTTTGCAGCATGAAGCACATGTACGGCCGCACATTCAGGACCTATCCCATTGACAGGGTCATTGCCGACCTTGATGACATTTACTATAATAAAAAAACCCGGCTGGCCTTTATTGTGGATGACAACCTGGTTCTGGACACAGACAGAGTCATGCGGCTGTGTGATGCCATCATTCAGCGGGGATACAGACGCCTGAAACTGGTGGTGCAGGCCGACAGCCTGACCATGGCCACCAATGAGGCCATGATTCGAAAAATGGCCCAGGCCGGATTTAAGTCCGTATTTTTAGGCATTGAAAACGTCTCAAAAACAAACCTTGCCGCGGCAGGCAAAGGAAATATTGTGGAATACTCAAGAAAGGCCGTGGCATTGTGCCAGAAACATGGCCTGATGGTCATCGGCGGCCTGATATTCGGATTTCCCAATGATGACGAGACAGCCATTATTGAAAATTACCGTTTTTTAAAAGAGATCAATGCCGATGCCGCCTATTGCCAACTCCTGACCCCCTACCCTAAAACAGGCATGCGGGAGCAGTTGATGAGCCAGGGGCTTATTACCAATGCCTTGGATTTGAAGAAATATAACGGCCTGTGGGCCAATGTCAAAACCCGCCACCTGAGTGCCGAGAGGCTGCAATACCTGTTCTGGTATCACCGCCAGACCGTTCTGGGATGGTGGGACCCGTCGTCCAGGGCCAAAGGGACCGGAAAATTATGGACGGGCATCTGGACATATATGTTCAAACCCATACTGCAACAACAGCATGCCAGGGTCCTCAGGAGAAAGGGGTGGGACGGTATTTATAAAGATGTGTTAAAAGAACAGGAAGACATGAACACCTTTGAAGGCCTTTAAAATAGTGTTTGAACGAAAAGTCACCTATCTGCGGCGTTGCAGAAAAATTTACAATCCTCACAACCATGAGGTTGCTCCGGTTACAAATTTTTCTGCGCCTTGCATATGGGCAACTTTTCGTCCAAACACAGGGCTTCGTTCAAGCACCTAATAGATAATTAAACCCATGAAGCATATTGTATTGGATGATATATGGAAAAGCTGATTTCAGAGCTGAAGCAAAAAATTGTCGACACACTGGGACTGACGGATGTAACACCCGAGGATATCAATGAACAGGACCAACTGATCGGAGGCCCTTTGGGACTTGATTCCATTGATGTCCTGGAGATGGTCATGATGCTGGAAAACGATTACGGGGTTGTCATTGACAATAAAGAGCTGGGAGAAACCGTATTTGCGACCCTTGATACCCTGGCCCGGTATGTTAACGAACACGGAAACTCAGGGTCATGACCCCATCCATGGACATGGCAGGCCTTTGCGGTTCCGGGTATGAGCTCAGCGAAATCAGTATGACCGAAGCATCGGTTATTACAGCCCGGTTCACCGTTAAATCCGGCTCACCCTGGTTTGACGGACACTTCCCGGACAACCCCATTGTTCCGGGCATTGTCCAGATGAGCATGATTTTTGACCTGATGCAGCGCACAATGGGACCAGGTCTGGAGCTTGGGGGATTCAAGCGTGTCAGGTTCAAACAGCTGATCAGACCGGATACCCCTGTTTCCGTTTTGATAAAGCCGGCAAAAAAAATACCGGACCGTTTTGAATATCAGCTTACGATAGATCAAAAGATTATCTGTACAGGATTTATTGATATCCGTATTGACCGGACGGCCAGGCCTCCGGATCAGAGCACTTGCATGTAACTTCCCTACAGCTTAATATCAATTTATACCCATGCATAGTAAATCAAGGATTAAAAATGAAAAAAATTAATTTAACAATCAATGGCTGCGAAAGACAGGTGATTGCCGATAAAAATTTGGTTCTGCTTGATTTGCTCCGGGAGCAGTTAAACCTGACCGGCACCAAACAATCCTGTGATAGAAAAGGACAATGCGGCGCATGCACTGTAATCGTCAATAAAAAAGCGGTATTGTCGTGTCTGACCAGAGTAGACAAACTCGATGGCGCATCAGTGATCTCCATCGAAGGACTGGGCACACCGGACAACCCGCATCTTATCCAGCATGCGTTTGTACTGGCGGGCGCCATCCAGTGCGGTTTTTGTACGCCCGGTATGATTATGGCCGCCAAAGCCCTGCTGGACACCAATCTCAATCCTAGGGTTGAAGAAATCAAACACGCTCTGCGGCGCAATATCTGCCGCTGCACAGGTTATGTAAAAATCATTGAAGCCGTGCAACTGGCCGCCCAATTTCTCAGGGGTGAAAAAAATCCTGAAGAGATCACCCCCTTGCCCACCGACCCCAAAATAGGCGTTTCCCATTCCCGGCCGTCGGCCATGATAAAAGCATGCGGCACAGCCGCCTTTACCTCGGATATTATCATGCCGGACGCTGTGGAAATCGCCGTGGTACGAAGCCCTCACATGCATGCAAAGATTCATAAGATCGATTTTTCCGGGGCTGAAAAAATGCCGGGATTTATCGGCACCCTGACTGCCGCAGATATCAAAGGCGCCAACCGCTTGAAATATGTTGTGGAAGACCGCCCTATCCTGTGTGAAGACCGGGTGCGGACCATGGGTGATGCGGTTGCCGCCGTGGTGGCCCAAACCCGTGAACAGGCATTGGCCGCGGCCCAGGCCGTGGACGTTCAATATTCGCTTTTGCCTGAGGTGACGACTACCAGCCGGGCGATGGAGCCTGACGCGCCCCGGATACATCCCCACAAGCCAAATCTATGTTTTTCCCAGCCGTTGATCAAAGGGGACACAGATGAAGGGTTCAAAAAAGCGGCCGCTGTGATTGAACAAAACTTCACGACCCAGTTAAACCACCAGGCCCCGTTGGAACCTGAAAATAGTGTGGCCTACATGGAAGGAGAGGGCCAGGATGCCGTTCTGGTGGTGTTGGGCCGCAGTATTAACATCCATCTTCACATGGCAACGCTGCAGGCCGCTCTCGGATATGACAACATTCGTTATGAAGAGCCTTTTTCAGGCGGCCAGTTCGGCATGAAGCTGGAAATTTTTACTGAGGGTATTGCGGCTGCGGCCGCATTGAAATTCAAGCGGCCCGTGCGTTATATCCCAAGCCTTGCGGAATCCATGATGATTACATCCAAACGCCACCCCTTTGACATTCAATTGAAAATGGGTGCTGACGAGAATGGCAAACTTACAGCCCTTGAGATGGATATCACTGTGGACAACGGCGCTTACCACTCCATCGGCAACGTCATCATCAACCGGGCCCTTCAAATGTTGACAAGCTCCTATTATGTGCCCAACGTCAAGGTGGCGTCAAAGCTTGTTTATACCAATAATCCATGGGGAAGTGCAGCCCGTGGCGCAGGTCCCCCACAGGCGCATTATGCGCTTGAATGCGGAATGACTATGCTGGCCGGGAAATTAAATATGGACCCGCTGACGTTCAGGAAGCAAAACAGCCTTAAAACCGGGCTGACCAAGGCAACCGGGCATGTCCAGGACGATGTATGGCCGTTCCCAGAGCTTTGTGATGATATTTTACCCCATTATGAAAGAGCCCTGGCCGATGCAAAGGCCCATGATAATACAGGTCCTGTCAAACGCGGGGTGGGTCTGGGTGCTGCGGCCTTCGGCATTGGTTTCCCGGCAGATAAATCCACCTCGACAGTGGCACTGGAACCGGATGATGGTGTAACCGTATACGCTGCGGCAGCAGACCCGGGAGAAGGCAACGATTCCATGCTTACCCAACTGGCGGCACAGGTGCTGGAACTGCCCCTTGACAAGGTTCGTGCCGTTACCCGGACAACGGATAAAACCACTGCAGCAGGCCCTGCATCCGGCAGCAGGGTAACCCTGATGATCGGCGGCGCTACCGTAGACGCTTTAAAACAATTGAAAAAAGCCATGGATGAAGTTGGATCAAAGACGTTCGATGCCTTTAAGTCTGCAGAAAAGCCAACCCGTTACGTGGGCAATAAATCAACTTTTCAAACCGCGCCTATGGATCCTGAAACAGGCCAGGGACCGTCAACGGAATCTGATACGCATGCCATTCAATTGGCTGAAGTGGAAGTCAACACGGAAACAGGAGAAGTCAAGGTTTTAAAGATGACCTCTGTGGTTGACGCAGGGCCGGTAATCAACCCGAATAACCTTACGGGCCAGATGGAAGGCGGCATGGATATGGGTGTGGGATATGCCCTTCGTGAACAGTATATCGCCGGAAAAACAAAAGACTGGCGTACCTTTAAATTCCCTACAATGAAAACCGCCTTTGACATGGAGGTGTTTTTCAGACAAACGCATAGAAAACGGGGGACCCTTGGCTCCACCGGGGTTGGGGAGATGTCCATGGTCTCAACAGCGCCGGCTGTCATCAACGCCATTGAAAATGCCTGCGGCGCTCTGGTTACGAACCTTCCGGCTACAGCGGACAAGGTTCTTGCCGCAATAGCGGCAGCCCATAAAGTTTAACAATTCCGAGCAATTCCGGGGAGCATGCCTATCAAGTTCCCCGAAATTTATAATAATTTTCAAAAAGACGCTTTTTAGCATCTGATGAGGTTGGGATTGGCGAAAAAACAATTGCCTAAACGCAGGTGATCAGATAGAGTATCCGCCGTAAATTACAATATGGCAGAAAAGTATAATAACGGCCATGGGCCGACCTGACATATCAACTGCCAGGTATAGCCCACAACAAAGGTTGAAAGATCTGTGTTAGTTGCACAGACTTTCTTATGAAAAGCGAGGACCATAATGGAACAATCCGACGGCAATTGCCCCCGTTGCGGCAAGGCCATACCTAATAATGTGCTTTATCAATGTGCGCGCTGTTTTTCAAAATACTGTAAGGAGTGCGACGATTCACATCAGGGGAAGAACTGCCCCAAATGTGGCCTGGCCGCGAGAATTGTGCTGGATCAGAGTCCCAAGTGATTTCAGTTACCCTGCTGCACGCAGCTTAATTTTTATCGCTCAACCGGCAGTCGAATAATAAAATTTGTCCCTCTTCCCGGTTCAGAAACGACGTCCATCGTACCCTTATGATTTTCAGTGATGATAAAATAAGAAATGGATAACCCCAACCCTGTACCGATCCCTACCGGTTTTGTCGTAAAGAACGGCTCAAACACCTTTAATCGGGTCTGCTCATCCATCCCCGGGCCATTATCCTCTATTTCTATATGGACCATCTCCGGTTCCCCTTCACTGAAAATTCTAAGGATAAATCGTGGAGATTGAGTTTTTGCCGCTTGCATGGCCTGGGCACCATTCCGGAAAATATTCAGCAGCACTTGCTGAATTTTTGCGCCTTCACAGGCTATCATGGGTAGATTGACGGCATATTCTTTTACAATTTCAATGGATTTAAAATCATACTGTTTTTTGAAGTCATAGCTCGTAGCAGCCAGTTCAAGGATTTCATCCATAAGTTTATCTGGATAAAAGGAAGAGACGGTGGTATCTGATTTTCGTGCAAAACTGAGCATGCTGTTAACTATTTCAGCCGCACGTGCCCCGGATTCATGAATGGCATCAATCATGCGGAAAATATTCCTTTTTTCCATGAAAGCCGTGATATCCTCCATGAAGATGCCAAGTTCTTCTGCCACTCTCAAATTTGCAGGCATATCAATATCTCTCAACCGAGATCTTATGACATTGGCACTTTGCATCATGCCTGCCAGGGGATTATTTATCTCATGGGCCATGCCCGCTGCAAGCCCCCCCACCGAAAGCATTTTTTCGGATTGGATCAGCATTTCATGCGTCTTTTTCTGTTCTGTAATGTCCCGTACAATGCCAACTGCACTCCAGCCATCCTGGGAATCAATTGCTGACAGGGATAGCCCGATGACTATCTTTTCTCCGTCTTTTCTGATCGCTTCCAGCTCTATAGTTTTATTGATTGCGTTGCCTTGGCCTATTTGCTGAAATATCCCGGAGGCATTATTATGAGTTCTACTGTAGTGTTGCAGCATCAACAGTTGATGCAGATTCCGACCAATTGCTTCCTGGTGGGTATAGCCAAAAATTTGTTTGGCCGCCGGGTTCCAAAATAAAATTTTTTCTTGGCTGTCTATTACAATAATAGCATCCCGGGATGAGTCTGTAATACTTTGCAGCCTCTTGGTGGTATTCAACAATGTCTGCTCTGCCTGTTTCCTCAAGGTTATATCAGAAACGCTGAACACGGCACGTTGCATTGGATCGGAAGGATCAATGCTGCTGATTTTTATGTATGCAAAGAATGTTGAGCCGTCTTTGCGCCGAACTGTAGCCTCACCCTCAATCGGCTCGCCGGCTCTCGCCCCATCATATAACATCCTGCCAAAGTAGAGATAGTCTTCTTCATTAACATACAATTGGCGGGTACTCTTGTTCTGATAATCCTTTTTAGATTCGAATCTGAACAACGACTTAAATTCGTCATTCGCCCATTTCAAGATCCTATTTTCAACCAGGATAATACCTATTGGCGAGGCCGCCAAGGTGTGATTTAAGGTGTCGTAGCTTCGTTGTAAAGCATTTTCCGTTTGTCTTCGGATATTAATTTCGGTTTGAAGCTGTCTGTTGGTATTGAGCAATTCCGATGTCCGTTGAGCCACCTTCTGTTCCAATGTTTTTGAATATTCCTCAATTTGTTGTTGGGCTTGTCGAAGCTTCGCGGTTCTATCTTCAACTTTTTTTGCCAATACTTGTTCTCTTTTTGCCATTTGCAGGTACCGAATTTTTTTAATTTCATCTTCGATGGTTTTCTTCGAAGAGAAAATTTTCAATTCTACATATGGGTTATCCTGGTCATAATGGCAAAAGACATCTGCCCAGCATCGGGTGTTAAACGCATGACTAAATATTCCAATAATTTTCCCCTGCAAGAAAGGGCATCCCCAGCGTTCTTCAGCAGGAAGATTCCTTTGCATGCTTATCTCCCATGAATTATGTATTATCACTGTCGCTTTTTGGGCTTCAGCATTAAACTCAGGCATTTCAAAAACACCCCACCCTGCGGTTGAAACTGCCTCTCCCCAAGCCAAAAACCCTGTTTCAAAATTTTCCCCCAGAGTTGAGACCATTGCGTGATAATCTTCATAGGTGCCAAGACTTGATGAATACGCTATAAGTAACTGAAATAAATCGGGTCCAATTTCTTTAGCAAGCGGCAATAACATTCGTACCAGAGAAGGGTCTGTCCAGAAAAGAGCCGAATCTATCCCAAAAAAGGACAAATTACCATTTTCCAAATCCCAAACAATTGAGGCGTTCTTTAACTCGACGTCAATTCTGTCGTCATATTGAGATGGTTCGATTACAAAATTGGATCGTTGTTCTTCTTTGGCCATATTTACATCCTTTTATAAGAAAGTCTCCATAAGATACTGAAATACTTTCTTACTTTGTTGTGGGCTGCACCTCGGTGTTGATATGTCAGGTCAGCCCATGGCTGTTATAAGAAACTCTCTATAAGCCAAAGAGATGTTTCAATATTCGTTGTAGGCCGAACCACGGTCAAAGACCAAGGACGGTCCGTGACCGTTTATATTCAAATATATGGCATCTTAGAGGACAAATATTTTCATCAGAAGAAAATTGCAGGATGCCATCAGAACCATCTGTGCATGTGAATCTTGTCCACGTTACATAAAACAATGTGAAAAATCAATAATCTTGCAGTAAGCATACTTCGGCCAGGTGAATAATCAGGGATAGAAGTGTTGTAATACCATCTGCAATGGGGGAAATTGGTGTATAGTGATAAGATGAGTCATTGCTGAAAGCGTAAGGCCAGGAGGTGAAATATTGCTCATAGAATTTGAAAAATCATTTGAATTTTTTCTTTCCAAGAAAGTAAGCCATGGTCGGGCACGCTGTCCCTTGGACCGGATGGCCAATGTTAAAGATATTGTGGAATCATATGGTGTGCCCCACACAGAAATCGGCAGCCTGGTGTTTGACGGCCGACCCGTTGATTTTTCTTTTGTCTGCCTGACGGACGGCATACTGTCGGTCGGTGCAATTCAGCCGCCCTTTGATGTCTGCTCACCATCTTTTTTAAGGCCGCATCCGGCATGCGCCATTCGGTTTATTGCAGATGTGAATGTCATGCGTCTGGGGCGCCTGATGATTCTGGCCGGTTTTGATGTCTGCTGTTCCTCTTCTTATGAGGATGCACAAATTGCCGACATCGCCGAACAGGAAAGCCGTATTGTGCTGACCCGGGATACCCGGCTGCTCATGAGAAAAAAAATTACATTTGCCCGACGGATACGCGCTGACGACCCTTACGCGCAGCTAATGGAAACCCTGGCTTTTTTCGGCCTTGAAGGTGCGGTCTCTTTTTTTACACGATGCACCCGGTGCAACACCTTGCTGCAGCCTGTGACCAAGACAGCCGTGCTGCCGCTTCTTGAGCCCAAGACCCGGCGGTATTATAATGAATTCTTTCAATGCCCCCGGTGTGGTCAGGTGTACTGGCCGGGTTCCCATCGGGATCATCTTCTGGAAAAAATGAGAGCCGCCGGCCTGGTAACGGATATGATCTGACTGTTCTGCTGGAAACCTGATAGTCTATGCTTTTCACCCAACAGCGATACGGCCTGTCGTGCCCCATCAACGGGATTGATTTACGCCCCAACTACTTGCAATTCTAAGGGAAGTTAGGCTATATGATTTTATTGTCTGTCACAGTCGCCGGTGAAGTGTGAATAACAAATCGTGTTTTTTTACGAGAACAACAATGAAAAAAATTGAAAGTACCCGATGAAAACTGCGCAACGCGTGCAACAAATTCGAAAAATCATTGCTCTTGACCCCTGAATCCTGAAATGGATATCCTGTCAGGAATATGTTAAAAGACATTGAAAATTTATAAGGGAGAAAAATTTAAAATGAACAAAGTAAAAACCATTGACGATGTCATTATCAATGTGGCCCGGATTATCATTGATGAGCTCATGATTGAAGATGTAACGCCGGAAACCTTTGATCCGGAGATGGACCTTGTGGATGAAGTCGGTATTGACAGTATGGACCTTGCCACCGTGGCCCTGGTGATTCAGGATGAGTACGGCATCCGCATTGACGAGGATGACTACCCCAAACTGACAAACGTCCGGCTCATTGCCGAATACATCAACAATAAACGTTAAATCCCTTTATGCAAACACATTGGAAATTCTCAGATATTCTGTCCGACCCGGTGATTCGCAGCCGATGGCAGCGGGTAAAAAAGTATTTTTTCCTCAGGGAATCCACCTATGACATGACCAACCGCTGCAATATCCGGTGTGAAGGCTGTTATTTTTATGAAGGCGACAAACAGTTTGTCACCGAAAATAACGACGCTGAAGCATGGCAGGACCTGATGGTCAAAGAAAAAGAGCGGGGCATCACCTTTGTTGTGCTGGCAGGGGCAGAACCCGCCCTGGTTCCCGAACTTTTGAAGACCTGTTACCGGGAAATTCCTTTAGGCGCCATCGCATCCAATGGGTTAAAATTCATACCCGAAAGTGTAGGCTACCGGATTCACATTTCCGTGTGGGGCAATGACCGGACAAGCCAGGCCGTTCGCAAGGCCGACCACATGCTTGAAAAACAGATCGAAAATTACAAAAACGATCCCAGGGCGGTGTTTGTCTACACGTTTACCAGCAGCAACATTGATGAGATACGGGATGTGGCCCCCATCCTTGCGGAGAACGGTTGCCCGTTCACCTTTAATATGTTTTCCGCGCCGGTGGGATATAATGGAGAGCTGCGCCACACCAAGCAGACACTGGCAAAGACCCGGGATGTGATGCTGGAGATGCTTGAGACCTATCCTGAACACCTGCGTTTCTCCCACTATAACGTCCTTGCCCATACCCATGAACTGGGGCTGCATGATCTGTTTCAATGTTCCTATCCGAGAATGAACCCCCATGAAGATGTGGGGTTAGGCAAAACATTCAGGCAATACAGGGCGGATCTGACCTGGGACAGGAGCGCGGCATGCTGCGTTCCGGATACGGACTGTGCGGACTGCCGCCACTACGCGGCCGGCAGTGCTGTTGTCACGGCAAGACTTTTCAGACACGCCGTTGATCCTGAAACCTTCAAGGCCTGGCTGGATTACGTGGATACATATCTGGCCGTATGGGTGATGGGGTATGAAAAAGGGGAAAATCTAAGCCCAAAATTCGTAGAGCCGCCCAGCAGAACCTGATATGGATAGATCCGTTACCCAGGTTCCGTTGACCATTGGCGTCTATTCCCACTTCATGGACCATTGTTTTGCAGGCAAGGTGGTGTTTCCGGCCGTGGAGGCGTTAAAAGTTTTGGCCGGATCAATTACGGTACACAATCTGCTTACGCCGAACGTTGCCCTAAGGCATATTACCCACGCACGATTCAATAAATTTCTGGTGCTTGAGCCGGATCAAAAAAACATTGAAGTCCTGTGCAATATCCGCTCCATTGACCATACACAGGTTTCGCTTTCCCTGGCCACCCGGTTTTCCACAAAAAACGGTGCCATAACACGGATCAAAGAACATTGCACGGCAACCTTCAGCGCGAAAACAGCAGAACCGCCACCAAACAGGCCACCGGCCCCTGTACATGAATGCAGCGAGCCCGCGTTCAAGGTGTCCGCCGATTCCATATACCGGGAACTGGTTCCCTTCGGCCCGGCCTTCCACTCCATTAAGGGTGAATTGGGGCTTTCCCGGTCCTGTGCATTAGCAACACTTAAAGCAATGCCGGATGATCCCGGTGATCCCTTTAAAACGGTATTGGGATCGGGTTTCCCCCTGGACGGTGCATTTCATGCCGGATGTGTCTGGAGCCAGCGTTTTTTCGGTATTGTGGCTTTTCCGATTGGATTTGAAAAACGGATCATTTACAAGCCCACGGTTGAACATAGGGATTATACTGCCCGGGTTATCCCCCAATATCAAACCCACGGCACCCTGGGATTTGACATATGGATTATCGATGACCGGGGCGATCCGTGTGAAACCGTGTCCGGGGTAATGATGCGGGATGTCAGCGGCGGGACCATCTCGCCTCCGGCATGGATCCGGGAGGGTATCCAATGATGTTCACAGCCCTATGCCTGATTGCCTATACCCTAGGTTCATTGAACGTGTCCATCCTTGTGATGAAGCTGAAAACAAAAAAAGATCCCCGGACCCTGTTCAGCAAAAATGCCGGCACCACCAATGTTTACAGAATCCTGGGGCTGAAATGGGCCGGATGTGTTCTCCTAACCGATATGGGCAAGGCATTTCTGATTGCAGCGGTGGCATCCCGGTTTCTGTCCGTGACCGCAGCTGTCTGGGTGGGATTTTTTCTGCTGCTTGGGAACCGGTTCCCATGTTTTCACGGATTTAAAGGGGGCAAAGGTGTTGCCCATTTCATTGGATTTTCCCTGTTTTTCACCCCTGCATTTACGTTGCTGTCCCTTTCCGGCTGGTGTGCCGGGTATCTTTTTTTCCGGCACGCCTTTACAAGCTCCATGGTGCTGGTAGCCATTCTCGGCATGGGCCTTGCCCGGACATCGGGAACCGATTTTATGGGTATCGCCGGGGTTATTGCGTGTATGGGGTTTATCGTACTCAATCACCGAAACAATTTGCTTGCCCTTGTATCCCAAAAGCCATGCATGGACGTTTCAAAAGGAATGGATGACACGCCATGATACGGGAAACTAAAAATCCATGGAACTTTTTTGACAGGCTGTACTGCATCTCCCTTCAAGATCGAACCGACCGCCGGGAGCGGGCCAAACTTGAATTTTCACGCATGGGCATTATGGAATGTGTGGAATTTGTCCTGGTGGATAAAGATCTCAACGATCCCTGCCGGGGGATCTTTGCCTCCCATCTGCTGTGCATGAAAAAAGCCATTGATGACGGGGCACAACACTGGGTTGTGTTTGAGGATGACGTGGTATTTCACCGATATGACCCCCAAATTTTAAAGGCTGCCGTTACGCATCTGTCAACCGGGAGCACCTGGACACTGCTTTTTTTCGGATGTCTGATCAAGGCCAGTTCAAAAACCGGCAATCCAGGGATAAAAAAAATCCGATATCAGGCGTTGGCCCATGCCTATGCCGTCAACCGCGCCTTTGGAGAAAAAATTGCGGCCCAACCCTGGTGCGGGGTACCCTATGACGTGATGCTTAGAAAACTGAGTAACGACTATTTGGGAACAACGCCCTTTTTTGCCTTCCAAAGCAATGCAGCAACAGATAATGACGCCTGCCTGGGCCTGGACAGGTTCCGGCGCTGTTTTGGCGGTCTTGGGTTCATCCAGCTGATGACCGAATTTTTTCACGCCCACCGCCTGATGATCATTCTCGGTCATTTAGCGGTCCTCTCAGGTCTTGCAGTGTGTATATGGTAAATTCAAAAAAACAAGAGAAACAACTGAACATCGGTCTGTTGATCATCACGATCCTTGCTGCGGCATTTATGCTCTTTATCAGCTTCCAACGGCTTGATGTTGAAACCGATATCACGGCATCGCTTCCGGCTCACAACCCGGTGATCCATGATGCCCTTTACTTTTTTGACCACCATCCCATCCAGGACCGGGTCGTTATCAGTGCAGGCCTTGGCACCCGTGATCCGGAACGGCTGGTAAAATTTGCCGCCATGGTGGAGAAAAAGCTTTGGGCTTCAGGCCTGTTCAGCAGTGTGGGCATGGACCACTACCAGGAAATCATGCCGGAACTGATGACCCTGGTGGTAAAGACCCTGCCCTTTCAATTCACCCGCGCCCAGCTTGAAACCCAGGTTGCGCCACGGCTTACCCCGGATGCTGTCCGGGACACACTGTTACAGACCTATACCCGGTTGCTGAATCTTGATGAGATAGGCACATCCGAATTCATAGCCGTTGATCCTTTGGGGTTGAAAAACATTGTGCTGGCAAGGCTCAAATCCCTGGCACCGGTTGATGACTTCAATATTTACAAGGGAAAACTTCTGTCCCGGGATTCACGGCACTGCCTGATCATGGCCACGCCCAAAGGCTCGGGCACGGACTCAAAATTTTCCACCCGGGCCATGGATCTGATCCATGACATCCAGAGTCAGGCCCAAACACAGTTTTCCCGACCGGGTGAGCATGCCCTCCTCACCTCAGTGGGGGCATTCAGGGCCGCCTATGACAATGAGAGAATCATCAAACACGATGTGCAAACCGCCATTTTCATTGCCACGGCAGCCATCATTATTTTGCTGTTTCTGGCCTTTCCCCGGCCATGGATCGGGCTTTTAGCCCTGGTTCCGGCCGTGTTCGGCACCATTGCGGGCCTTTTTACCTATTCCCTGTTATATGACAGTATCTCTTTGATCGTATTAGGATTTGGCGGGGCCATCATCTCCATCACCATAGACCACGGCATTACCTATCTGCTGTTCCTGGACCAGCCCCGGAAAACATCCGGCAGACAGGCATCCACGGAAGTGCGGGCAGTGGGTCTGGTGGCTACCTTGACCACGGTATGCGCGTTTCTCTCTTTAGGGATGAGTGATTTTAAAATCCTTGAAGAGCTTGGGAAATTTACGGCCCTTGGCATGGGATTCTCCTTTATCTTTATTCATTCCCTGTTCCCAAGGATCGTGCCTGTGCTTTACCCGGCAAAACCCCGGGCGCTTCCCCTGCAACGGCTGGTCAATGCCCTGATTATTCGCGGCAACGGCGGTGCCTGGTTTGCGCTGGCAGTAGCACTGGTCCTGGTGTGGTTTGCATGGCCGGTCTTTCATGTGGATCTCTCTGCCATGAGTACAGTGAGCCGGGAAACCCGGGATGCGGACGCAAAATTTTACGAGACCTGGGGCAAAGGATTTACAGGTAAATCCCATCTCATGCTGACGGCTGATTCGGTTTCAGAACTTCAGGATTTAAGCGACCGGTTGGCGGACAAGGTTTCTGCCGTTCAGACCCAAGGCGTTCCGGCTTCGGGCACAACGCTTTCAATGATATTCCCGGGTAAGTCTAAAAAACAGGAGAACCATAAGGCCTGGGAACAATTCTGGACTAAAGAACGGATCAACTCCCTCAAACAGAATATGATCCGGGAGGCTGAACAGCTCGGTTTCACCCGGGACGCCTTTGACCCGTTTTTAAACCTGCTTGTCTCCACCGACCCGCCGGACGGCCCCGTGGTAATTCCCCAGGCCCTTTATCCCATGATGGGTATTTCCCAATCCAGGGCAGATAGCGGCCACTGGGTCTGGACCACAACGCTCATGCGAAACCCGGACGTGGATGAAAAAAATTTCTATGAGACCTTCAGCACCGTTGCCACTGTATTTGAGCCCCAGCTGTTTTCCACCACCCTGGGCACCCTTTTGTACACCACCTTTGCCAAAATGTTCTTCATTATTGCAGGGGCGGTCCTGATCCTGCTGTTCATCTTTTTTCTGGACATCCGACTCACCATCATCACCATGCTGCCGGTCTTTTTTGCCTTTATCGGCACCCTGGGCACTATGAAACTTATAGGGCACAATCTGGATATCCCCTCGCTGATGCTCTCCATCATCGTATTCGGCATCGGCATTGACTTTTCCTTGTTCTTCGTACGCTCTTACCAGCGCTACCGTAACGAATCCCATCCATCGGTTGAACTAATACGCCTGGCCGTATTCATGGCAGGCGTTTCCACCATGATCGGATTCGGGGTGATGTGCCTGGCCAAGCATTCGCTTTTGCAAAGTGCCGGTCTTGCCTCTCTGCTGGGCATCGGTTTTTGCCTTGCAGGTGCGTTTTTGATTCTGCCGCCTCTGCTGCGCCGGTATTTTATTTTAGATACCGTAGGGGCGCCAGTGTCCCAGAAGGCACTAACCCGGGAAACGGGTCACTCCGTCGCATCCCGGATTCTTGCCAGGTACCGCACGGCAGAAGCCTACCCCAGAATGTTCGCCCGCTTTAAACTGAAATTTGACCCCATGTTCAGGGAGCTGTCTGACCTTTTGCCGACCAGTGGGAATGTTTCCCGAATCATGGACATCGGCACAGGACTCGGGGTGCCGGCCTGCTTTCTTCTTGAACGGTTTCCCCAGGCCCGCATTTTCGGCATAGAACCGGATCCCGAAAGCCGACGGATCAGTGCCATGGCCATTTCAGGACGAGGACGGGTTGATCTGGGCTGCGCCCCGGATCTTCCCGCGGTTTCAGGATCTGTCCAGATGGCCCTGATGCTGGATATGGCCCATTTTTTAACACCCGATGAATTCAGACTGACCTTAAATAAAATCAGGACATGTATAGCTCCCGGCGGGTCCCTTATTATCCGGGCCATTATCCCTCCGGCCGAAAAACCAACACGGGTCTGGACCATTGAAGCGCTGAAGCTGAAATTAAAAGGGGTAGTTCCCCATTACCTGTCTGTGCAAGCCATCACAGATCTTATCAACGAGGCGGATTTCAGGATGGAGGACACCAAAGTATCCGGTAACAATCCTGAAACCGTCTGGTTTATCGCAAAGGTGTCCCCATGAATATCTGCACCAGTCATAACATAGGTTGTGCCGGAAACTTTGAATTTTCCAAACGAAAAATTGATGATGCTGTAGCTGGCAATCGGCTCCTCTCCATGGAGATTGAGTTAAGCCTGCGATGCAATTTCCGCTGCACCTATTGCTATGTGCCCCATGATTCATACTTTGATAACGAACTCAGCCTTGACGAAATCTTTGAAGTCATCCTCCAGGCCAAAGCCCTTGGGGCCGGAAAAATTATCCTGTTAGGCGGAGAGCCCAGCATCTACCCCCATATCCGGGAGGTCATTAAATTTCTGGAACACCACAATTTCGAAATAGAAATGTTTACCAACGGCACCGGTATTACCCCGGATTTTGCCCGGGAACTTCGCGCAGCCGGGGTAAGGGTTGTCTTAAAAATGAACTCCTTTGATGAAGGCAGACAGGATGCGCTTGCAGGCAAAAAAGGGGCATTTCACATTATCCACAATGCGCTTGGCAATCTTAAAGCCGCAGGCTACCCTGCCAAAGACGCGTTCCTGGCCCTGAGCACCATTATCTGCCGCCAAAACCGGGATGAACTGACCGACCTGTGGACCTGGATCAGGGACAACAACATGGCGCCCTATTTTGAAATCATTACCCCCCAGGGCCAGGCAAAAAACAATGTAGCCCTGGAACTTACCCCCCTGGAACTTAAAGCGGTATTCAACGAAATCTGTACTGTAGATCGGGAGCGCTACGGCATTGAATGGGACCCCCAGCCCCCGCTCATGGGCAACCAATGCATGCGGCACCAGTTCTCCTGCACAATCACCTCCATCGGCAATGTCCAACCCTGCGTGGGCATTACAAAATCCATAGGCAACATACGTAAAAACCGTCTCAAAGATATTCTGGACCATTCACAGGAGCTTCGCCTGCTGAAAAATCACCAACAGACCATCAAGGGATTCTGCCGAACCTGTGAAAAAAACGACACTTGTTACGGGTGCCGGGGCGCAGCCTTCCAGGTCACCGGCGATATCCTGGCTTCGGACCCCCTGTGCTGGCGAAACCCGGAGAACCTTAAATCAAAAATTTAATTTTCCAAATCCGTTTCTGAAGGGAAAAGATGAATCTTTTCCTTCGGATATTTATTCATTGGCGAAAGAGCCTGGACCGATACCCGATGATCCCCAGCAGACCTGCCCCAAGAAGTGTAAACGAACCTGGAACCGGAACTGAGGAAAGGCTGAATTTTATGGAAGATGTAATATCTAATTGGGGATATAATGTGGTAAAAAGCCCTTCGTTAGGGTCACTGGTATCAGATTCCAGGCTTATTTCAAGGGTTCCCGAAGATAGCACCGCAAAACTAAGGGCCGCTAAAACAATATCATCCCCCCCGGATAATGGCGGGAACGACATGCCGGCCACATCAGTGTCGGGAAACACAGCAGACGATTCTGTGAAACCGGAGCCGATAACAGCCTTGGTAAAGTCTAATCCCGAAGAAACGTCTATGTCGAAGCCAAAGGCAAGAATACTGTCGGCATGACTTAGTCCCTTAACAATGACATCAATTTCAAGGACATTGCCAACGTTGATTTGCGGGGAAGAAACATCCAGGATGACAACCGGTACCGCATGGGCGGTGCTTAGCATTACTGTGAAAAAAACGATCATAGCAATTTGGATAATAGAACGCTTTTTCATTATGATTTCTCCTTTTTTCTTTTTGGCTTAACGCTTCAAATAATATCTCCGATACCAGGTACTATAGTCACTGAAACTGACACACCCGTCTTCATCATAGTCTGCATCCAGGTTATAGGCCGAATCACCTGTACATTTTCCCAGTGACGCTCTAAGGAGAATGAAATCCGAGTCATCAATGATACTGTCACCGTTCAGGTCTCCCTTGACATGACAAACAGTTTTAGACGTCCAGGTCGGATACATGGCGTATTGGGGAGGAGATAAAGGGGTAAGTATTTTAAAGTTTGAACCATCCGCGTTAATTATCCCAGTCTGCCATTGCTGTGTACCTTTTATGTTATAGGAAAAAATGATCTGTTCGTCATTATTGATCCATTCAGGATAAAAGGCTCCTTCCTGGAGGCCAAGATAGGTCAGGTTGGCAGACTGCGCCCCTGGCAAATTCTCCATGGTATAAAGATCATAGAGTTGGGAAACGTCTGCGCGCCGCGTAAAAACGATATTCTGGCCGCTGATGCTGACCGCAGCATCCATAGCATGGGACGGGGTGTTATCCAATGTCATCTGTGTCCATGTGTCATTTGAAATTGAATATTTAAAAATGTTCTGCTGCCAGACAGATGCCAGCATATGTACGATAAGTTCATCAGAGGTCGCCCCCCAGCTTACCCCGTAAACTGTGTTATATAAACCGTCTCCCACACCCTCTGTGGTCAGAATTGTTTTACCCGAACCGTCAAGATTGATGATCCCCAGCCCCCCTGTATTGTCCGTTGCCATGTAAATCAGTTTCTGACTGTCGGGGGACCAGTTGACCGCGTTATTCACAATGTCTCCTTGAAAGCTGAATTCAGAATCAGGAACCTTGTGAAAATCAGTGCCGTCTGTATTGATAATGTATATGGCCCATTGACTGCTGCGATCGGAAACAAAGACAAGCTTTTCCCCGTCCGGTGAAAATGCCGGTGATATATCATTTGCCTGATGAACAATAAAAGGTCTTATATCGGAACCATTGCCGTTCATGATGTAAATATCCATATCATCCGGATATGAATCCGATCCGGCAAACGCAATGGTTCCATCCGGAAAAGGAAATGTGGGGTCTTCATTGAACCGGTCTGAAAAATCGGTTTTTGCATAATCCCAGATAATCAGATTATCCGAAATGAACTTGTCATATCCACCTGAATCCGGACCGTAACCAAGGATAATATCTTTTTCAACCTCGCCTTGTGGGTCCCACAGATTGGTTGTGCTTCCCACTATTTCCCCATCCCGGTAAACTCTTAGAGTATCCTCGGTGCCAGCAATGCCGTTAATGTCCCATGACATGGCAACATGAAACGGACCCCCCACCTCTGCAACAAATTGCTCTGATTCCACTGGGGTGTGGATTGTGACACCGTTAAACATGATTGATGCCTCAAAGCCCCTACCCGTAACGGTATCTCCCCATTTCAAACCGAAATGACTTTCTGACGGTACGCCGTAATGACCGTACGGCGCACCAATAAAACCGAATATTCCGTATCTATATGGCACGGGCTTTGGCACTTTGGGGGTTATCCATAATTCAATAGTACCTCTGGATTTGATCTGCTCAACAATGGATGCCGGAAACTTGAGGTACTGACCGACCGCTTTTCGAATATAGCCATTGCCATGCTGGGCAGATTCATAGGCATAGTTACTGCCCACCATAGAGCCGTTTTCTCCTATTTCGCTTTCCAATACCTCCTGATCAGATCCAAGTTTGTTCCATAGGATGACGTTCCCCGTCTCAGCATAACTGCATGACAGCGTACAGAAAACTAAGGTCATCATAAACCCAAATGCCGTAAAGAACAAAAATGCTTTTTCTTTCATCTTTTCCTCCTTAAATTAGGAATAATTTCCGGTTAGGCACAGCCAGGTCCACCCGCTGTTTTGGATTGATTGACAAACCATATAGAAATCAGTTCTCTGGAGGAGATGCAGATGTTTGCGTGAGCCGTCGCAAGTATTAGAAGTCAGAATCAGTGGTTTTCCTGAAAATTATGAACAACAATATATAAAGCGCCTTTTTATTTTTCAAGAAAATAAATTCTAATGTTCAATAAATGGTATTTATTGAACACGGCAGTTTAAAATCAACAAACAGGGCGACTATGCGAAAAAATTGGCACTTGTTACGGGGCCCGGAACTGGCCTTATAAGTCACCGGCGATATCCTGGCATCGGACCCTCTGTGTTGGCGAAACCCGGATAACCTTAAACCCCGAAGTTAAACTTGGATCGGCTTGGGTAAGCTCCAAAAAGTGAAGAAGTTGATCCGCTGGTATGCCCCAAATAGCAGGGCCATTAAAACTATTCTTTATCTCTATTCGTGAGATCCCGGCAAGATATGTAATAGTCAACGTTCATACTTTGGTTGACAAAGAGCAAGCTCCTATCCTAATATCCTAACCATATCTATACCAACGAGTTCCTCAACAACAGGGTCTATGACATTTTTGGACTGGACCCGGCGGAATTTACTGTGCGATCAAATCCGTGATGAACCTGCCGCCATGATCTGAATTTTGCAAACGCAATAAAGATATATTGTGCGACAGCTCACTGAAAAATTTATCGTTAAGTAAGGAACGCTTTTGGCTCATTTAATTGAAATAAACGATATTATAGAGAATGCAGGGTCCTTGTTAACGCTGCCGGATATCTGTATGCAGATTAAACGGCTCGTGGCAGATCCGGCTTCATCCATTGATGATCTTGCGAAGCTGATCTCTAAAGATCCGGCACTGACAGCAAGATTATTGAAAATAGTGAACAGTCCGATCTACTATTTCCCGCGAAAAATTTCCACCGTTTCCGAAGCAATTCCCCTGATTGGCGCTTCTCAATTATATAATTTAGCACTGGCGACAACGGCTGCCGCCATCATTCAAACTGTTGGGGGAAGCTATATCGAAATGAAAACGCTTTGGAAAAAGGCTGTCTATTCTGCAATTTTCGCCAAATCAATAAGTCCGAACCAATCACGGGACGGTGAAAATCTTTTTGTTGCAGGGCTGCTGAGCGATATCGGGGCATTGGCAATTGTGAAACATGCCCCGGAAATTGCTTTAACAGCTATAGGAGCGCCCAAGAAAGGGCAATTTCCCTGGCACCGGGAAAAAGAAGTGCTTGGGTATACTGTGGCTAAGGTCAGCGAGGCATTACTCACATCCTGGAACCTGCCTGAAGCAATTACCGTGCCTGTTGGCTGTCGGCACTTACCTGACAAGGGACAGCCGCATTTTCTCTCCTGCTGCATCCTCCATATTGCGACAAGACTGGCCTCTGAGGCGATTGATAAAGTGCATGGACAAACTTTAGATTATCGGAAAGCCATACTGAAAGAGCCTTTGGCGCAGCTGGGCATGAAAGATGGGGACTTAGACACCAAGGTATCGGAAGTAAATGAAATTGCACCGGAAATACTGAATATTTTCACAATTTGAGGGTAACATTACCGATGACGGATGAACTTATACTGAAAGAAGAAGACAGTACCCCGAAAAATGACGACAGGGGTATGCCATGGAAAATTCTGGTTGTGGACGATGAGGAAGGCGTTCATCAGGTGACAAAACTGGCGCTCAAAAATTTCACTTTTGATAACAAAAGATTAAAATTGCTCCATGCCTATTCCGCTGCCCAGGCCCTTGAATATTTCACTGAGTATCCCGACATAGCCATCGTTTTACTCGATGTGGTCATGGAGTCCGAACATGCAGGATTAAGGCTGGTGAAAAAAATCCGGGAAGATCTCAAAAATATAACGACCCGGATTGTTCTAAGAACCGGTCAGCCAGGGCAGGCACCGGAGCGGGAAGTCATTCAAAACTATGATATCAACGACTACAAGACCAAGACCGAGCTTACCGCGAACAAGTTGTTTACCCTGATGTATGCAACCTTAAGATCCTACCGTGACATCATTACCCTGGAAAAAAGCCGAAAGGGACTGGAAAAACTCATTGTTGCCTCCAGGGGAATTTCATCAAGGGGGGCGCTGGCTCAATTTATACGCGTTACGGTTGAGCAATTAACCCATCTTCTTAATATTGAAGAAACCACTATTTTTTCCTGCAAGGTCACAGGGTATATCCTTTTAGAGCAGTGTCTGGTGGTGTATTCTCCGGACAATCCCCTTGGCTCCAGCTGTATTAATATTGCTGATTTACCGGATGGTAAACAGGATATCATTTTATCTGCAATTACAGAGCAAAAAAACATTTTTAAAAAAGATAAATTTGTTGTGTACTGCTCAAATAACAGTCAGATTGTTCTGTTTTTTGCCCAGATCAATCAGGTCCTGTCTGATCTTGATATTCGTCTGCTTAACATATTTACTGAAAACCTGATCGTAACCCTGGAGAACATTCAGCTCAATGAGACAATCACCGAAAGCCAGAAGGAAATGGTTTACCGGTTGGGTGAGGTTGTCGAATCCCGTTCAAATGAGACGGGGAACCATGTGAAGCGGATGGCACATTATTCAGAGTTGCTTGCCTTGCTCGTCGGGCTGGATAAAACCGAAGCGGAGCTCATCAAGACGGCTTCACCGATGCACGATATCGGCAAAATTGCAATTCCCGATGCCATTTTGACCAAACCGGGGAAATTAACTCCCGAAGAATGGGTGATTGTGAAGATGCATCCGAAACGCGGGTACGAAATGCTTAAACAATCTTCTCTGGCTGTGATGAATATCAGTGCTATAATTGCCTTGACGCATCATGAAAAATGGGACGGCACTGGGTATCCGGAAGGACTGAAAGGTGATGATATTCATATTTACGGCCGGATAACCGCCATTGCCGATGTCTTTGATGCGTTGGGAAGTGATCGCTGTTATAAGGCAGCATGGCCCCTTGATAAAATCATTTCACTTTTCAAGAAAGAGAGAGGCAAACATTTTGATCCGCTGTTAACCGATCTGTTTCTTGATAATCTGGATAACTTTTTGGCCATAAAAGATAAATTTTTTGATTAACGGTCACGGACCGTCCTTGGTCTTTGACCGTGGTTCGGCCCACAACGAATATTGAAACATCTCTGCGGGTTACAGAGAGTTTCATATAAAACATTGAGAGGCGGACATGCCGGAAACAATATCAAACAACCCGCCGATGATACTCACAATTGACGATGATGAATTCATCCGCAATAGTTTTTCGTATATTCTTGAAGATAATGGATATGAGGTTATCCAGGCGGAAAACGGCCATATTGGTCTGGAAAAAATCCGGGAACTTACGCCTGATCTTATTCTGTGTGATCTGCAAATGCCCGGAATAAATGGACTTGATGTGGTCCGCATGGTGAAAAAAGAATTTAAAAAAATCCCGATACTGATTGTTTCAGGCGCGGGGGTTTTGGATGATGCCATTGAAGCGGTTCGGTTAGGTGCCTGGGATTATCTGGTCAAACCATTATTCAATCTGGATATCCTGCTGCAGGCAGTTAAAAAAGCACTGGATCGCGCCAAGCTCATTGCTGAGAATGAGGCATACCAGAAAAATCTGGAAGAACAGACGGTCAAGCTTCAACAAGAGGTAGAAGACAGAAAACGGACAGAAAAACAACTTGTGCAGGCAGAGAAAATGGCCGCCCTTGGAGATCTGGTGGCAGGGGTTGCCCATGAGATTAACACCCCCCTTGGGATTGGGGTAACCGGCATCTCATATCTGAATGATGCAGCCAAAGCGTTTAAAAAACGGTTCACAGCCGGGGAAGCCACCAAAACTGATCTTGAAAAATTTATGGAAGATTGTGAAGAGGCCTGTCAGGTAACCCTTTCCAATCTCAATCGCGCGGTAAAACTGGTGACGGGGTTTAAACGGATTGCCGTTGACCAATCCAGTGATGAAAAACGAATTTTCAATATAAAACAGTATATTGATGAAATTTTGTTCAGTCTCTATCCACGCATAAAAAAAACCAAACATACCGTAAAGGTGAATTCACCCGAAGATTTGGAGCTGAACAGTTATCCAGGGGCGTTCTCCCAGGTGTTGACCAATCTTGTGATGAATTCTCTTCTCCATGGATTTGAGGATATTGAGGCGGGGCAGATTACCATTACCGTTAAAAAGGAGAATCATTCAATCATATTCCGTTATGAAGATAACGGTAAAGGTATGACAAAAGAGCAGCAGAAAAAAATTTTTGATCCTTTTTTTACCACCAAACGCGGCTCCGGTGGTACAGGACTTGGGATGCACCTGGTATTTAATCTTGTCAGTCAAAAGCTGGATGGAGAAATCAGTTGTACAAGCACAGTGGGTAAGGGCACATGCTTTACCATAATTGTACCTATGTATGTCGCTTCAGTCCCCCCCGGGTAGTTGGGTATTGGAATTGGATTTTCTCATACCTTAGTTGACAAAAAACAAGGTGCTATCCTATATCCTATGATACAAGATAACCAAAAGGGAGGAATTGCATATGGATCCCACTATTTCTTTCGTTATTTTACGGTCAATAGAACGAATCCTGGCAGTTCTCATCGGATGCTTTCTTATTTTTCTCGGCTACCGCCTTTTTTTGGAAATCCCGGCCAAGGAAGACAGTGAAGGGAAATTTACATTACCCGGAGGCACGGCTATTCATCTGACACGGGTTGGCCCGGGGGTATTCTTTTCCCTTTTCGGAACAGCCATCGTTATTTTTTCTTTCGTAAAACCGGTTAACTACAATATAGATGCGAAGACATTCTTTGGAATTACGAAAATGCAATCTTCCCCAAACTCACATACAATGAACAAAAAAAATTGCGTAACGTGATGATTCTTTTCCCCTTGCGGGGTGCTCACCCTAACGATATTTTCGGATTTTATGCTGATCCGGCCCATTACAGAATAATTATTCCGATTCTTTCTGTTCGTTTTTTTTCCGACATCGCACTGGCCCAGGCCTGGCTCGTGAAAAATAATTACAACATTTCGACGGTCTATCAGTATATCGGTTATCTGAAATATAAAATGGGCTCTTTGTCAAAACTTCCCCGCCCTCTGGACGCGTTGGGCATTCCGGCAGATGCCAAGGACGATCCTTTGGTTGCCGATCTATACACCAAGACACTAACCACTGCGATGCTGTTTCTTCTTTGCCATGAGTTGGCCCATGTCTATTACCAGCATCCCACCTATGGCACAATTTCGCCGGCAGAAGCCCAAAATAACGAAGCCCAGGCGGACCGTTTTTCCATTGAGCTCATGCGCCGTATAGGAGTTATTCCTGTTGGGGCCGGATTCTGGTTCACCGGTGTTGTCCGTTGGCAGAGAAACAGGTGGGATTGCGGATCGCAACAAGCATGGGAGGAGTATATCAAAGATTCCACCCATCCCCTTACACTTCATCGAATTAAAAGCCTGGCTGATCTTTTAGAGGAAAAGGCAGACTCTTTTGCCCGTTCTCAGCCAAACAGTCATACCGGGGTTACGATGATCCGTTCCATGGCAAATGACCTGACAGGGGTTGCAAAAATTTTGGAAGATAGAGGTATCCAACAGCTGATAAAGACTGAAGGGCTAAGCACTGAACCGCATATGCTTGCTCCGCGATATACAGCGACCTATGTGGCTCAACCGGAAACGCTTCCGGCAGACTATCAAGATATTCCTTTCAACGGCAGTTATAGAGGACAATTTACCTCATTTTCAACTGCGGGCGGCATTGATATCACTATTGTCTTTCACAGGGATGGCCGGAAAGTTACCGGCACATACACCTATGCGACTTCAAGAGGAAAAATTGATGGATTCGTTCAAGGCAAAACATTGACCTTCAGGTGGTTCGAACGAGGTGATAGTGGTAAGGGTAAATTTTATGCTGACGACGCCGGAAAATCCTTCACCGGCACTTGGGGAAATATGAGTTCATGTGAGAATGGCGGTACTTGGAACGGAAGAAGAGAATAGGCGTCAGCAAGCTTTTGTCGATGTAAAGGGATCCAAAGGGGTCAACCTCATCCTGATCAGACAGATGTGGTTTACAAACCGCAGACCAAATCTAATCAACCCCAACCCGTCCCATTTACTGCAATACTTTTTTTTGCAGTTCATAAAGGGAAGGAATAGCCATATCCGGACGGTTTAATCCCTCCACTGTCATCCACCGGGTGTGACGGTCTTCGGTTGATCCGGCCAGGGTGACGGGGCGGTTGCCTCTCCTATGGATACCAATATAAAACGCCTGGGGATAGTGTTCATACATGGTTGCAGGCATTTTGGATGAGGTGCTCACAAAATCATAGGTTTGCACAAAGGAATCTTTTGCATAGTCGCCGTAGCCGGTGATCTTTGCGGGAGCCTCTATATTCCAGAAAACATTTCTTACGCCGGCATGGGGCATCACGCTCAGATCGCCACCCGGGCAGACATAGAAGCCCTTCATTTTTTCAAATAGATTTTCAAAAGGGAAGATACCGTGAAAATCCATGGCCGTGTCCGTGCCTGAATGCAGATTTCTGCCTTCATAATGCGTCGTGCAGTTTGTGATAACGTTTCCTGATGCCGTCATTGTCAGCGTCACCGGATGCACCAACCGGGCATGGAACTCGACGTTTTTGACCAGGTTGTCGTTTCCCCAGCCGATGGTGACACCGGCATGTCCTTCCTGCCCTGTAAATGTAAGGTTCTTCAGGGCCCACTGGGCCGACCGGCTGAGGATAATGCCCTGGGTCATGTCGGCAAAGGTCACATCTTGCACCCATCCGTTCACAGCACTGCTGATCCAAATGCCACCCCAAAGATAGTCCTGCTCCTTGGCGGTTCGAATAATTTTTCCATCCGCATCCTGAAACGGTTTATGGTGCCGGTACCCGCCGGGCCATGCACTTTCGAATCGCAGGTGTTCGATGCCGATCTCTTGAATGCCGTTGAAAGAAAAAATTTTAGGGGTGTAGCCTAGGGGTTGATCAAACCTTGCCGGACGGGTCAGGCGGATGGTATGGGCATCAATAATCTTTTCAATACCTGCTATCCAGGAAAGCTTTTTGACCGCAGGTCCAAACGTGTCTTTCTGGACAGGGCCGAGCGTGAAAGGTGTGGTCAGTTGCACAGGGATATCCGCTTTATGTGGTGCCGGATGTGTGGGATCGATGAGGGGATCACTGCATACGATAGTCACGATCTGCCCTTCAGAAAATTTTCCGGTATCGGTCACCGGGATATCTGTTTGTCCCCGGACCACGTCTTGTGTAAAAGCGGCCAATTCATTGCTATCCTCAGCGCCGAGGACGGCTAAAGCCGTATGATGCCGGGCTTCTATCCGGGCTGAAACGGTTCCCAGACGCCGGACCGGCCCCTCTTCTCCCGGCGCACCCATGAAAAGGGTGGTTCCGTTTCTACCCGAGCCCTGGCCCCGCAAAACGATACGATCAGAACGGATTTGAAGATAAGGGGAGGCTTTTGTCTGATGAATGTCGTATCGGCCTTTGGGCAAAAATACAACACCGCCCCCGGCCGCGGCCGCAGCATCAATAGCCGCCTGGATCGCCAACGTGTCTTCTTTGCCGTCATCCGGAGCAGCTCCGAACCGCACATGGGTGACATTGAACACCGGACTTTCTATTTCGGGTATCGGTTGTTCCCCCATACCATACCCAGCCCTTGAAAAATCCGGAAGGCGGGTGCCTGTGGGACCATTCCTGACAAAATCCTTCCACACGGCAGGCGTCCATTTTTTTGCTGTTTCATCTACGCAAGCAAAGCCTTTTTTTTCTCCGGATATTCGTTTTTCCATTTCTGCCTGATAGCATCCGGTCGATAAAAAATAAGACAAAATAAAAATGAGCATTCCGTTTAAAATCAATCCATAATTTAAATTTTTCAGAATTTGCATTGTGCGGGTCGCCTTTCCAGGTAGGTAGCGGTTATACGGGGCATTAAGGTGAATCATATCGGTATGTGGATATGGTTGTCAATTTTACAATTGACTCAGTCGATGAGACTCTTTATAGTCCACCAGTGTAAGTACAAAGAAGCTGATGGTTTCAATGTTGCTGAAAAACAAAGAAAACATCCTGCCCGGCCCTACATTGACCACTTGAACCCAATCCCCGTTACGGACCGACCATGCTATTCAACTCCTTCCAATTCGCTATTTTTTTCCCTGTTTTAATCGGGCTCTACTATTTCATTCCCCATCGGCACAGATGGCTTTTGCTTCTAATATCGAGCTATTTTTTTTATTCCTTTGCAAAAATCGAATACATTTTTCTTCTCATGGGATCGACCCTGGTCAATTATACCCTGGGGCTCCTCATGTCCGGCACCCCGAAAAAAAGAAGAAAACCTTATATGTGGGCCGGTGTTTTCTTAAACATCGGGACCCTATTTTTATTCAAATATTTCAACTTTTTCAGCAGATCAACCACCAGTGTGTTTGCGGCCCTGAATATCCACCAGGATGTTCCCATGTTTGAATTGCTCCTTCCGGTAGGCATCTCCTTTTATACGTTCCAGAGCCTGGGCTATATTCTGGATGTTTACAACGGCAAGGTTCCGGCGGAGCGTAGACTCAACATTTTCGCACTGTTCACGGCATTCTTTCCCCCGTTGCTTTCAGGTCCAATCAACCGGGCCCGGGATCTGATGCCCCAATTCAAACAACCCCACCCTTTTGATTATCAAAACGTCACCCAGGGGTTGCGGCTCATACTCTGGGGGCTTGTCAAAAAAATGGTCATTGCCGACCATCTTGCTGTGTATGTCAACCGGGTTTACAACCATGCGGGGGATTATCAGGGCATTGCGCTCATTATCGCCACCCTGTTCTATACCGTCCAGATCTACTGCGATTTTTCAGGGTATACGGATATGGCCCGGGGCAGCGCTCAGGTTTTGGGATATGACCTGATGGAAAACTTCAGGCATCCCTATTTTTCAAAATCCCTTCACGAATTCTGGCAACGCTGGCATATCTCCCTGTCCACCTGGTTTCGGGATTATGTATATATTCCATTGGGCGGAAACCAGGTGACAAAATGGCGTTGGCGGTACAATATTTTTATTACCTTTCTAGTCAGCGGGTTGTGGCATGGGGCGAACTGGACATTTGTGGTCTGGGGCGCGTTGCATGGATTTATACTGATTTTGGAGAACGCAACGCGCCATTTCCAGAGGCGACTGGCGGACAGGTTGTTTCCGGGCAAGGCATCCATGCTGAATCAAGGGATACAGGTGGCGATCACGATGTGTATGGTGTCGTTTGCCTGGATATTTTTCCGGGCCAATTCGGTCTCGGACGCATTCTCCATAATCCGTAAAATGTGCTTAATTGGTATTGAAGGATTTGGGTTAAAACAGGCCGGAATCGATATTGTGGGCATCCCTCAATTTATTTTTCTGCTTTTTATGATTGTGTTGCTTTTTGGGGTGGAAATGTGGGAACGGCGGGGATGGGTCCAGGAACAGGTGGAAAATCTTCCCCTCACGGCCCGCTGGGCCATCTATACCGTCGCATGCTGGTCTGTATTGATTTCGGGGATATTTGGCGTAAAACAGGAATTCATTTACTTTCAATTCTAAGTAGAAGCAAAAGATGAACGGAAAACTTTTTATTATAAAATTAGTTATCTTTGGGATTTTGAATCTTTTTATTCTCACAGTGCTTCTCTATTGTTTTTCAGGGCGGCACCGGGATATTCGTCTTTCATATGCCCAAAGCGAGTCAAACCTGCTGGTAACTGAAGAAAACGAACATTATCCGGTCGTCTTTCTGGGAACCTCAAGGGGCCGCGTGCTTTCCCGGGATGGTAACCATGAAATGGTGGAAAAAATCCTGGGCAGGAAGGTGGCCAACCTGTCCAAAGGGGGCGGCGGCGGCCTGATGCCCATGGATGTTCATCTCTCTTTTTTCCTGAATCAGGGCAATACGGCAGATCATGTTATTTACCTGGTGGATCCGTTTGTTTTCTATTCTTCCATTAACAATGAAAACAACGACTTCTTTCTCAGGGATGAGCCGTTCGAGCTGTTTATTTTCTTTAAGCTCATTAAGGACCGTTATCCCTTAAACCGGCTCTCTTCCTACCTTCAAAAAATTGCGGTCACGGACTGGGAAAAAATCTCCCGCTACGCAGCCCCCGGACTGACAAACGGCACGCTTAAAGCAATCGATGAAAAAAAAATGGAAAAGGCGAGAAAACATTATCTGAAAAAGTATGACCAAAACAGTTTTATCGCCTACGGCCATGTGGTTGATGACATTAATCAGGTGGTCAAAATGCATGGAGCCACCATCACCTATGTCATGCTCCCATTGTTAATGCCCGATTTCCCCGGCCTGTCTGAGGTAGATGCGTTCCTGCGGAAAACTGCAGATCGTGAAACGGGGGTGTCTTACATCAATTGTGCATCGTGCATGCAGGATAAGAAATTTTATTACGACCATATGCACTTTAATAAAACAGGCATTGAATACTTTTTAACGACATATATCCGTTCCATATTATAGTAGAAGAAGACAAAAGTGCCGCCATCAGGCCATGGTTGCATAAAAATTGTATGCCAACCACTCCCAATCATGGTAATCATACAGATTAAAAACAATCTTCTGTATCCATGAGGAGCGACAGTTGAAAGTTGTAAACGAATTTAAAAAATCGTTTAACCGCAAGCTTATATCAATATTTCTATTCATATTAATCATCGCGACATCCCTCATAGGCATTTCAAGTTATCAAATTGCTAAAAAGGCGCTCACCGAAAAAGGCAAGGTAGTTCTCAAAAACAGCGTTATCCAGGCATTGGCCTTGATTCATTCGGAATATGAAAAAGTTGAGGCGGGATTAACCAATAAAGCAGATGCACAGGAGACGATTAAGACGTTTTTACTTGGCCCTGTAACGGCAGACGGTACAAGAGAATCACATGGAAATATTGATTTAAGTGAACATGGATATTTTATCATCTACGATAAAAAAGGCTTTGAAGTCCTGCATCCCACCCTGGAGGGGCAAAACGTATGGGACGTAACCGACTTTAATGACGCTGAACATTATATTGTCAGGGAAAAGATAGCACTTGCACTCAATGGCGGCGGGTACACCTATTATGCCTGGCGTTTTCCTCACTCCGACAAAATCGGCAGAAAAATTTCCTATGTTGGTTATAACCCTGACTGGGAATGGATTGTTGTCTCAACGGCATATGAGTTGGACTTCGTCAATGAAGCAACCGAAATTCTTTATACGATAGTAATAGTAACCGTTATACTGCTGATTCTCACCGGTTATGTCGGTACGACATATATCAAATCAGCAACGAAACCCGTACTTGATATTGCCCGCGGCATGAAAAAAGTAACCAAAGGCCGCTATCAGTCAATCCATCCCGGCAATCATAATGATGAAACCAGAATATTGATTGACGGTTACAACACCATGATTGCCTGCCTTGAAAAGGCCGAACATAAAATCACCCTCAAGAATAACCGTTTAACCTATCTAGCCTACAACGATGATGTTACACAGCTTCCCAACCGGAACGGTTTCAAAGAATACGTTGAGCAAAGGCTGAACAATGGATGCAAATTCGGTTATCTGGCCCAACTGGACATCATAGGGCTAAAACTCATTAATTTGACCTTGGGGTATGAGCAGGGCGACAAGGTATTGGGACTTTTGGGTGAATACCTGCGCCAATGTAAAGAAGACAATAGTTATCCGGCGCGTACCGCCAGTAATGAGTTTTCGATCTGGATAGAAGACGTTGAGCAACAACGTATCCATACACTACTGAAGAAGATCAGAGATAAAAGTCAACAATACGTTATAGAGAACGGTTACAATCAGATGCTTGATATATACCTCGCCCTGACCGTGTACGACGGTCAGAAAAAATCCTTTGAGACGTTATACGAAGAGACAACAACCGCAATGCGGACAGCCAAAGAAAAAAAGAGATTATCAATAACACTGTTTGAAGAATCAATGAAAAAGCGGGTGGAAAACGAACTTGCCATGCGCCGGCATCTGGGCAAGGCCATTTCAGAAAAAGAGATCATTCCCTACTATCAGGAGAAGGTTGATTTCGCCATTGGAAAAGTTGTGGGTGTGGAAGCGTTGGCAAGATGGATTTCCGGTGAAATGGGATTTGTACCGCCTAATGTGTTTATTCCGTACATCAATCAGCTTAATCTGATCACTGAATTTACCGACTATATGGTTGACAAAGTGTTGGGTGACTATCAGGCTTTGGTCATGAAATACGATTCAAACCTGACGATATCAATTAATATCTCACCCCTATGTTTCATGGAAAAAGATTTTACCGGCAAAATTGAGCGGGCCATAAATAAGTATAACATACCACCACACAAATTAATCCTTGAAATCACGGAAGATATTTTTATTGCCGACTACAAGGCTATTAATAAAATTATAACAAGACTTCGCGAACTGTTTGTCAAAGTTTCCATAGATGATTTTGGGACGGGCTACTCTTCTTTAAATTATCTGATAAACATTCAACCTGATGAAATCAAGATTGATAAAAGTTTTGTGGACCAGATCCTGCACGATGACAAAGCTTTTTACATGTTCCATACCTTATGTAATATTGCTGAAAACTTTGGTTATTCCATAGTGGCTGAAGGGGTTGAAAATAAAAAACAGCTTGAAAAGATCAGCACCACGCCACTTAGAATAATTCAGGGCTATCTGTTTTCAAAGCCGGAGCCGCTGCGTCCCCATGGAGAAAGCCCCAGGCCATGCAGTTAAAGATAATAGACCATCCCTTTGAATGGGATCGCTTTGTGATGCAGCACCCTGGTGCCGCCTTTACCCACCTCTTTGGCTGGCGCAGGGTGATCGCGCCGGTATACCGACACAAGCCGGTTTACCTGGCTGCGGTGGAAAAGGGTAGAATAGTAGCCCTGGTTCCCCTGTTCCGATTCAGCCGGCTTTTTTATCCGCCTGAATGGATCTCCGTCCCCTTTTTCGACCATGCAGGTATTCTGGCAAAAAATCCAAAGGCCGGGCAATTTCTCCTGGAAAAGGCTTGGGACACGCTGGGTTGCCGAAACAGCGCCGGGTTGAGCATCCGGCAGAATATGAATTTTGACGCATCCGAGCTGACCCTCCAGGGCCGCCGTCCACAAATTTTCACCGAAAAGACCGGGCTGACCATCGCCCTGGCTCCTAATCCCCACCGGATGATGGCGACCTTTCCCGCCAAACTCAGAAGCCAGATCAATAAAGGAATAAAAAACGGACTGACCTGGGATATTGGCGGACCTAAGCTTCTGCCGGCATTTTATAAGGTCTTTGCACAAAACATGAGGGACCTGGGCTCCCCTGTCCATGCCCTCTATTTTTTTAAAACCATATTCTCGGTCTTCCCGGGCCGGGCATTCATCTGTGTGATCTATCACAGGGGGATGCCGGCGGCTGCAAGTTTCGTTTTCCGGTTTAAAAACAGACTGGTCAATCCCTGGGCATCATCCCTCAAGGAGTTCAGGTCCCTGAACACCAATATGCTGCTGTACTGGCAGATGATCCGGTTGGCCTGCGGCCTGAACCTTGACATTTTTGACATGGGCAGATCCTCCAAAGGCGCCTCCACCTTTCGGTTTAAACAACAATGGGGGCCAAAACAGGCGGCTCAAATTATTCAGCAAGGTAGTGAATACCTGGAGGTAGCCCTCCATGGGGTGGGGCATGAATTTTGGGACCGAGGCCAAATGTTTCGCAGCGAATTCCACGATCCTAATGGCAAAATGCGCCCTCAGGATCTGGTCAAAAAACATCTGGAATATTTTTTCAGGCTCATGGAGGCATTCAGCCTGGCCCAGGCGCCCCGAATTTTTATCCCCCCGGCCCTGCACCACGGCTTCGGCAAAGGGGTAAAAGGCTTCCAGGCAATTGCCCGATCCTTTGGTATCCGGTACATCCCCCTGGTCTTCTCCCGGGCAGACTGCCGTATGTCCCCCCAGTTCAAAGGGCTTGGCTGGGAAGAAGGCGTCCTGCTCATGGAAAGGGGGGTATCTCAAACCCGGTGGAACCATGTTGCGGCACCGCCTGAGTTCAGCTTCAACTCCCCCATCCTTGCGTTGCACTGGGCCAATATTATCCATCCCGATCCCGGCAGAAACATGGATGTCATCCATGCCTGGGCCTATTTTATAAAAAAGAGGGCCAGGGAAAACCAGGTGGTTCTTTCCAGGGATATATCGGCCTGCCTGACCCAGTATCTCAATGCCACCCAGTCCAGGATACAAGCCAAGAAAAAAAAGATCGTGGTCTCTTTAGACTGGATCGACAAAGTTCCGGCAAAGGCCCTGTCAGACACCCTGTTTTTTTCCCTGGACTTGCCCAAGGGCGTAGCACTTCGACTGTCCGGAGCAAAGAAAAAAGACCCACGCAACCAGGATGAAGCCAGGTTCATTAAAACCGGGATGCCAAAAGCAGGAAAAATCGTTTTTGAATACCACCAGCCATCCTAAAAAAATGTATATAGAATATCTATATATTTTCTGGTTTGGATTAATATTATCTTTTTGACAGACAATTTCCTGTTTTTATAATTACCCGATGGAAATAAAACAGTATCCAAAAATTGAGATCCGGACCATCCTTGAAAAGGGAACCGCCGTTCAAAACGAAGACTTCTTGATAATCCAGGACAATATCCTCGGGGTCTTTGACGGGGCAACCAGCCTGAACAGCCAAAAATTCGGCCAAAACCGGACCGGGGGCACCATTGCCTCCCGCACGGCCGGTGCAGTATTTAAAAAGAACCATTTCCCGCTTAACCAGCTGGCCTGCCAGGCCAACGATGCGATTATGGCGCAAATGATTTCCAACGGGGTCGACACCTCAAGAAAGGAAAATCTCTGGTGCACCAGTGCGGCGGTTGTACGCCTCAAGGAACAGTCCCTGGAATGGATACAGAGCGGAGATGCCGTAATCATTCTTATCTATGAGGACGGCAGCCACAGGGTTCTGGTGGACCGGGAAGACCATGACCATGAGACCCTCACACTGTGGAAGGAACTGGTCCGTACCCACCTGCCCGGAGCCGGAAAGGCATCCCCAAAAGAAAGCCGGCAGACAGACCAGCAACAGGTCATTGATCTCATGCGCGGCAAACTGGCTGATCAGATCCGCAAGGTCCGTTCAGGCATGAACATTACATATGGGGTGCTCAACGGAGAAAAAGCGGCGGAAGCATTCCTAAATCAGGGAGAAGAGCCCCTGGACCGGGTGGCCCATGTCCTGCTCTTTACCGACGGTCTGTCCATCCCCCAGCCTGAACCGGAACCGCACAAAAATTTCACCGATCTTGTCAGGACATACCTCAATTTAGGCCTGGAAGGGTTGAAACAGATGATCCGCAGCCAGGAGAAAAAAGATCCCCATTGCCTGATCTGCCCCCGATTCAAGTGCCATGACGATATTGCAGCCATTGCCGTCCGGTTCTAAGAAATAATCCCCCCAGGAATTACTTTTCAGGGAACATGCGAGACCCAATTCTCTCCGTCCCCTTTTCCATGACCGCCTGCCCGATCAGTTCCGACAACGGCACCACAGAAAGCTTTTGGATTTCAAGTCCATCCAGTACGCGCTCTATTTCGGTCAAAAACGAGTAAAGCACTGTGTTATCCGTTACTTTAGAATTTTCAGCCCAGGGCTTTGAATCGTGGAGCAAAATGATATCACCGGGCCGCACCCGGCCCAGAATTTTTGAAGCGATCCCGGATATCCTGCGGTTTCCTCTGTCCCTGGCCCGGCGGGAAAAAGTCACGGCAGTCAACCCCAGTTCAGACAGAACAGGTCCCAATTTCGGATTTGTAATGCCTGCAGGAGGCCTGAAAACCAGGGGCCGGATGCCGTGGACCGCAAGAATATCCTGGGTTTTAATGATCTCCTCTTTGAGCTGCCGGCTGGATTTGAGCATAATCAAGGGATCGTGTGAATAGGTATGGTTGCCGATGGTGTGACCCTGCCCCAAAATCCGGGCAATGAGATCCGGATGACGGCGGGCATTTTCCCCTGTGACAAAAAACGTGGCCGGCACCTGGTGAGATTTAAGGAGATCCAGAACCAAAGGGGTTGTCACCTTGTCCGGACCGTCGTCAAAGGAGAGAGCGACACAACTAACCTGACGCGGTCCCCGGCATATAACAGGCAAAAAAAAACCGTAATCCGTTACAAAAGGCGCCGCCAGACAGATCAAAACAAATCCTGCCAGGGGGAAAATACTCCATACCGGCCCCCACAGAACGAAAAAGGAACCTGCCAGAATAAAGGCGGCAATCCCTGTTTTTTCCCCTGTGCTCAATGAACTTTTTGCAGGTATTTTCACTTGAACAGTCCCAGAATAATCTTTTCAACAGCCCACTGACTATGAGACTATAGCAGGCAACATACCATAGATCCAGAACCCCCAACAAAAAGGAAGCAAAGCCCATGAAAATATCAGGCAGAAAAACCGGGAAACTGGCTTTTGAGATTAAGCAGGACCGCTACACTTATACCCTTGATGCCCCTGAGAGTGCCGGCGGTGAAGGCAAAGGGCCATCGCCCAAAGGCCTTCTTTTAAGCGGCCTGATCGGGTGCACCGGCATTGATGTGGCCATGATTCTGGGCAAAATGCGGGTGGATATCCAGGATATGGAAATTACGGCAGAAACCGAACTGACGGACCAAGAGCCCTCGGTATTCAAGGAAATCACCCTGTCTTACCACATCACCGGCAATGAAAAAGATGCAAAAAAAATTAAACGGGCCGTGTCCCTGTCCATGGAAACCTACTGCGGCGTTTCTGCCATGCTGGAAAAAAACAGTCCCATTATCCCTAAAATCTACCTGAACGGTAACGAGATTTAAAACACATGGATAAAACAGTCTTTAAAGTAAAAGCATTTTAATTGTAAATCCTGATTTTGGTCCCAGGATTAGATTGACAACGGTTCTTACCGACGCTTATTTTAAACCGGATTCACCGATTAAAAACAGATGCGGAAAATGTCATTTATGTAAATCACTGCAGCGCCCAACTTAAGGGCGTCGTGAAAAATCTTTCGCCTACAATGTTATGGCGCTTGACCAGACGCTCGGCATATTACATGCTTGCTTTCCAGATACCATGTCTTGTAGGCGAAAAATTTTACTTAGCCATTGATTGGCCTTTTTACAGGCTCATCAACAAATTTGGGAATATTCCAGTGTCACCGTAAATTACCAATCCTATTTGCGGCACTTTATCTATTTATCTTTTGCCCTGGCAGCCATGATCGGTTGAAACGGGCCGTATTTATGTTGTTCCTGGGAAAACTCATCCGGGTACGGTGGATAGGGACAATCCACAGGTTTTTTACTCAGGTCGGGATAGTCTTTTTCCAGGTTCGCCATCTGGGGACGGGGCATTGAATTAACGTAAGCCGCAACATCATAAGCGTCCTCTCTGGAGAGCACCGTATGATTCCATTCCGTACCCAGCGGCATATTGGATTGCAGGAAAGGCGCAAGTGTCAAAAGGCGGTTGGCCCCGGCACCATTGTTGTAACTCCTCCCATCTCCCCATACAGCGGGTGTAATATAGGACCCGGCATCTGCTCCCGATCTGTCGGTCGCCACAAAACCGGCTCCGTTGCTACCATGGCATGACTGACAAAACACTTCATAACGCATGCCCCCTGTTTCCAGATCGGCCATGCGGGCAGGGGGGGTGAACGGTGAGTTTCCCAACACCGCTTTTTCCTTGGGAGTACTGGCAGAGAGCCAGTCCAGATAAGCAATGATGGCGTTCATCTCCCGGCTGTCCTCAGGCAATGGATTCCCGTTCATGCTGCGCTGAAAGCAACCATTAACCCGCTTTTTTAGCCCCTGCACTTTGTTCTCCCGGCCGCGATATTTTGGATAGGCCTTGGACACGCCGACCCATGACAAACCATAGTTTTTTGTTCCTTCTTCCTGATGGCAATTTGTGCACGACAGGTTGTTGCCAACGTAATACTTACCGGTATCACCTGTATTGCGGCCGAGCATACGAAAGGTGTCGGTCACCAGGGCATAGCCATATTTTACCAGTTCGCCCTGTTCATCATCGGTAATGGTCGCCATATCCGGCGCGGCCGGTCCTTTAATCGTTTCGGCGGCCTTGGGCAGGTCGGCCCGGGTGATTGTTTCATCGGCCAGTGTGGTCAAAAAACGAATCAAACGATCGTTTTCCTCTTTAGTAAGTTGCCGGTTCAATTGAAGGTTACCCATCAGGTCCACCGCCTCGGCAATGGTCTCAACCCCTCCGTCATGAAAGTAAGGCGCGGTAAGCGTGGTATTTCTGAGCATGGGCACCTTAAATACATAAAGATCGTTTTCGTTTTTGGTCACATCGTAACGGCCTTTGTCCGCATCATTTGGATATTCATCGAAAATACCTACTTTCTGGAACATGGCACCACCGATTACCGGGCCGCTATGGCACTGGATGCAGCCCACATCCATGAATATCCGCATGCCTTCTTTTTCCCGCTGAGTCAGCGCATCCGCTTCACCCGCAATAAACCGGTCGACCCGGCCGCGAGAAATCAGCGTCCGCTCGAAGGCGGCGACGGCTTCACTGAAATTGTCGTAGGTCAACGGATCCTCCTGGCCGGGAAACGCAATGCCGAATTCGTTCATGTACCCGGCCGCTTTCAAACGTTTGACAACCTTTTCCGGGCTCGGCATTCCCATTTCAACGGGATTAAGTACAGGACCTTTGGCTTGATCTGCCAGATCCGGTGACCGGCCATCCCAAAACTGGGCAATTTGAAATCCGGCATTCAATGTCGATGGATCGTTCCGCGTCCCGTTTTTTCCCAACGCGCCCAAACCGGTCTTTCGGTTATCGGCCCCAGCGCCCTTATTATCAATGGGATGGCAATCGTTACAGGACTGGGTCCTGTTTATGGAGATGGCCTCCTCAAAATAAAGTTTTTCCCCCAACGCCACCTTTGCAGGGGTATCGTTTTCACTGCCGGGCATCTGTTCGGGTAGTTCACCGATAAGATATCTTGCCTGCATGAGCAATATACCATCCGGCGTTCCCGGTTCTGCCCTCAACATAGTGTGCTGCGTCTTAACGACGGCCGTGGTTTTTGGTCCGTTATGCATGGTTTGACAGCCAATGGCCGCCAGAGCAAGGGCCGCCCCCCCCAACATCAAATAAACCAATTTTACATTTAGCATTTTCATGTTGCAGTTTCTCCTTTCATCATTAGGTATTCCACTTTAGGTGCAGTGATCATTTTTTTAATCAATTGAAATAGCTGTTGCCCAATTGAGGCTGATTTCATATGACAGAAACCAGTTCATTGAAATTACGGAAAAGTAAAACAAAAGTTGAACATGAACTTTTCAATGATGATAGGGCAGAAATTTTCTATTTGTCAAGAAAAGCATGAAAAATCATAGAAAAGAAATAAAAAGAGATATTCGCACGAACCAATGCGTTAATGTTGGTGTAAAGCCGTTTGTTATCTACCCTATGTGGATTACATGGATAAAAGATACGCCCTATGAATCCAATTGTCTCCTTCCTCTTCGCTAAGATCCTGAAGGCTGTCGCGTTGCATACAGATGAATTCCATGGAATACTGTCTTATATAATCGTCAGCGTCGAGTCCTTTTTCGTTGCTGAGCTTTTTGAAAATCATAATTTGAATACGGTTTAATTTCATTTGATAGTGTCATTTAATGGGTGATGGGTTATGAACAAGAGGTTTTAAAACGCCTGGCTTTTTCAATCAGAGAAGGAGCCCAACTGGTGGAACCAAGGGCATGGATGTGGGTGTAGGTGCCAAAGGTATTGTCTCTGAAAAATCCATCCTTTTTTTCAAGAATCCCTTTTCCGCGGGTCATTTTAAAGGCCATGGCAGTATCATCATAATCAATGGAAATCACCTTGGAGTACCTGAATTCATGGCCGCGCAGCAATTCTCCTTTGGCATAGAAAGGATTTTCATTGACCACCTCAACTTCGGTGTATCCATGGCCCTGGGGCCGTTTGGAAAGTCCAAACCGCAAGGGCAAAATTCCGGTCATGGGGTAAACGGTACCATCAAGACAAATGCTCTCACCAAGGAATATCAGGCCGCCGCATTCGGCGTAAATGGGCAGGCCTTTTCGGGACAGGCCTTTTAAACTATCCCTAAACGCCTGATTGGCAGACAGCTGGGCTGCATGGGTTTCGGGAAAGCCGCCGCCCATGTAAATGGCGTCAACTTCCGGGATTTCGGACTGGGATAGTGGGCTGATGAATTTAATCCGGGCACCCAGATTTTCCAGGGCTTCAATATTATCAGGATAATAGAACTGAAATGCCGAATCCCTGACAACACCTATGGTAACAGGGGCAATATCCGCTGCAGGATTTGGGTTTTCTGTCGTATTAATTTCCGGAACAGCTAGCCCTTGCTGCCGGGCGTTATCAATAATCGGCATGCCCTGCCCCGCACACGAAGTAACCAACCGGAACAATTTATCAATATCAATATTGTCCAGGGCCACCTGCTTGGCCCGGGCCAAAGAAAGATCACTTTCGCCATGTTCTTCGGAAGTGACAAGCCCCATATGACGTTCTGGAAAATCTTCCTGCTTGAGCTTTGGCAGTGCGCCGAGAACCGGGATATCGCAAAACCGCTCGATATTTGCCCGTACTTTTCCCTCATGGCGTTTTCCGGCCAGACGATTGAGGATGACACCACAAATATTGATATCCGAATCAAACTGCATGCAGCCCATGAGTACAGCGGCCATGGTCCTGGTGGATTTTGTGCAGTCCAGCACCAATACCACCGGCAGACCCAGCAGTTTGGCAAGTTCACTTGTGGAGGTAGTCCCATCCATGTCAATACCGTCGTAAAGGCCGCGGTTGCCCTCGACCATGGCAATATCACAGGATTGGGAATGGGTAAGATAAGAGGATTGTACGACAGACTGAGCGCACAGATAGGTATCGAGATTATAGCAGGGGCGGCCGGCTGCCCGTGATAGCCAGCCGGCGTCAATATAGTCAGGACCCTTTTTAAAGGGGGCCACTCTTATATTTCGGGCTCTCCATGCGGCAGTTATCCCGAGGGATATTATTGTTTTGCCTGAACCACCCCTGAGTCCGGCAATGACAACTCCAGGGACTTTTTCCCTACTGACGATCATGAATTAAGCTGCAATTTTTTTAATTTTCACCCTCGGAGGAATGCTGGATACCGGCACCCTTAAGACCATACATGGTAGTTGATCCGGAGGACCAGAATTCAAGGACCTCCTCTTCTACCATTTTATTAACAACTTTTTTAATTTCCCGAGGTTTGTCATCAGGAAAAATTTTGTAAAAATCTTTAATGTAAAATTTGGTTTTGGTACCGGCTTTTTTTTGTAGCCAATCAACAACCGCTTTCGTGGCTGCTTCCTTATCATTCAAAAGATCGCTTGCCATGTTAGACTCCTTTCGGTTGAAAGGGATGAACCGGAGAACAAAATGCACCCCGGTTCATCCAATATTAAATAATGCTTAAATCCTTAAATTGGTTTCTAACTAGAATTTAAACTGAGCGGACTGACGCCAGCTCATGTAAGCCTGCTGACGGAAATCGTCAATCAGATGGTGGGTGAAGTCAAGTTCACAAGCAGAAAAGAATTTCTCCCATCCAATTCTCTCGGCCCAGTCACCCAGACGTTCGTATTTGTTGGCGCCGTTTGAGTAGGCGTTAACAATCTTTTTGATGGCGTCGGTCATGGACGGCCAGCGGGGCATTTCGTTGGGCAGGAAGGCCACAACAACCTTGGAGAATTTCGGATCGGAGATACGGTTGGACACTTTACCACCGGCCATGAGAACAATACCGTCACCTTCGGTGTCGGCAAGGGGCATGGAGGGGCACATGGTGTAGCAGTTACCACAGTACATGCAGCGTTCTTGTTTTACGTCTACTGATTTTACTTCAGTGCCGTTAGGCAAGGTAGTTTTAGCCGGTTTGATGGCTGCGGTGGGGCAGGCAGCAACGGCCAGCGGAATTTCGCAAACCTTGTCCAGGTATTCATGGTCAAGCATTGGCGGTTTTCTGTGGTAACCCAGGATAGCGATATCAGAGCAGTGAACAGCACCGCACATGTTCAGGCAGCAAGCCATGGAAACACGAAGCTGAGCCGGCAGTCTCATCTGCTGGAAATCGTCAAACAGGGCATCCATGGTAACCTTTACGGTACCGGAAGCATCGGTAGCAGGGGTATGGCAGTGAATCCAGCCCTGGGTGTGAACGATATTGGTTACGCCGGCACCGGTTCCGCCGATGGGGAATTTATTTGAACCACCGGGGAACTTCCTGGAAGCCAGATCGTTTTTCAGGGGTTCTACTTTGTCTTTGGAGTCAACCATGAACTCAATGTTGTTACGGGTGGTGAAACGTACATATCCGTCACAATGTTTGTCTGCAATGTCACAGATTTCATTGATGTGTGTGGTGGACATCAGGCGGCAACCGCCGACCCTTACGGTGTATACTTCATCTCCGGAATCGGCAACATGAACCAGTACGCCGGGCTCCAGGATTTCATGATGAGACCATTTGCCTTTATTGTTGGCGATAACAGGAGGATAAAATTCGTTATAGTCTTTAGGACCGATGTCGGTGATTCTGTTTTCCATCGGTTTTTCGGGATTATACCCTGTAGAAATAAATGCCATTATATATCTCCCTTTTTATCTTAAGTGATGTTTTCTGTATTCGTCAACGTCACGTTCCCAGCCACCCGGTACTTCGTCCTCTTTCCAGAAGATGTAGGGGTTGGTTCTCGGGTAGGCAACATGCTGGGGCTGAGCTTCGATACCGGTTACTTCCAGAAGTTTCTGGAAACCCTGGCGCATAATCAGCTCGCCAAGACGTTCGCGGTTTTTACCCTCTTCCATCCACCAATCCCAAATATTTTCAATGATTTCAGTAATTTCTTCGTAATCATTGTCGGCATTGACTTCAACAAAGGGAACCAGCAGAGAACCCATCTGTGCACCGTCAAGGATCGGGGCCTTGGCACCGCAGAGAATGGACAGACCGGTATCTTTACCAATCTTCAATGCTCTGGGCATTACGTTGATACAGTGCATGCAGCGGCTGCAGTTGGCATTGTCAATGGTCAGGGTTTTGTTTTCAAACTTCATGCAGCCTGTGGGGCAAAGTCCGACAACTTCTTTTTCAATGTCAAAGGGACCCCAGTCTTTACCTTTATGGGCACCGGCATTGGCAGGATATGCAGCATCATTTTCAACATATTTGTTAACTGCGTCCTGATCAATACGGATGTCGTCTTTCCAGGTACCGATAAAAGACATATCGGAACGTGCGATGGAAGCAACACAGCAGTTGGGGCAACCGTCAAATTTGAACTTAAACTTGTAGGGGAATGCCGGACGATGCAGCTCATCCTGATATTCGTTGGTCAGGAAATGGCAAAGTGCGCTGGTGTCGTAGCAGGAATATTCACATCTGGACTGTCCAAGACAGTCAGCAGGGGTTCTCAGGTTGGAGCCGGAACCGCCCAGATCCTGGTTGAAGTCATGGGTCAGTGTCCAGAACACTTCTTCCAACTGGGGAGTAGTGGTACCCAGCAGGATGATATCGCCGGTGGCGCCATGCATATTGGTTACGCCGGAACCCCTGAAATCCCACAGGTCAGTCAATTGTCTGAGATACTCAGTGCTGTAGTATTTGCCGCAGGGCTGGTTTACACGCATGGTGTGGAAATGCTCAACACCAGGGAACAGTTTGGGCTGATCGCAGTAACGACCAATAACGCCGCCGCCGTAACCGAATACACCAACAATGCCGCCGTGTTTCCAGTGGGTACGTCCATGTTTGTAAGAAAGTTCTACAACACCAAGAAGGTCGTCTACACAATCCTGAGGAATCTGGAATTCAACGCCTTTTTCATTTTTGGCTCTGACTTCTGCTTGCTGCTTCAGGTCAGAAACAAAGCTAGGCCACGGGCCGTTTTCCAGCTCGTCCAGGAAAGGAGTTTCATGCTTAGCCATTTACTTACCTCCGTTAAAAGTTGATTTACATGCAACAATGAAAAGATTGTTCCAAACTTTCCATCAATATTCTTTTCTCTATCATTCCAAAGCGTTAGCAAGAAAAAAACGCTTTGAATTAGACACTATAAGCAAAATAACATAGCTGATATAGAATTTATAAGTCCGCATGTCAATAAAAACCTGTCATCACAGATGTGATTATGCATTCCGGTGATCATCAAGTTCATCCAGCAGTGCCGGGTTGACTTCAAACCCTAAATCAACGGCAATATCACAATGTTCAATAGCTCGTTTGTAATCTTCAAGCTCAAGATAGGCCACGGCCAGGTTGTTATGGGCAATGGGGAATTTAGGTTCCACGGACAAGGCCTGAAGATTGGCTTTGATCCCCTCTTCGACCAATCCTTTCATAAAATATGCGGTGCCCAAGGTGGTGTAGGCCTGAACGAAATTCTTATTGTGGATAATCGCTTTCTTTAAATTTTTAATCGCCTTGTCCACTTTTTCCTCATCTTCCTTGGCATCTTTGCCGTCCACCAACTGCAGCAGAACAAAGCCCATATTTGCATAACCTTCTGCAAAGCCTGCCCGGGCCTTGGTGGCCCGCTGGTTGAACCGGAAACAGCCCTCGATATCCCCCCGTTGAAGACAAAGCCCTCCAAGCTGGACATAGGCCTCTGCCAGGGTGGGGCTGCACTCAATGGCGTCATGAAGCACTTTTTCCGCTTCCGCAAACTCCTGCTTGCCGATCAGCGCAACAGCCAGGTTATAGTGGGTTGTGCCGCATTCGGCGTTACTGATCAGGGATTGCCTGAGTCGTGCGATCTGCTCGTCTGCATTTTTGGGCAGATTTTTGGAATCAGCCATTTATGTCTCCTTTGGCTCTTTTATGACTTTATCATTGTGTTTAAACAAAATTTTTATATAATAAATTTTTTTATTCGAGTGTCAAGATCTTTCGGGGAAACTTAAAGCCTCTACCCGTGAAGAATTGACAAAACGTTTTTGGGCAAATTGTTTTATCCGCGCTTGCAGCGCAACTAACCATCAGGAGTTTGTAAGTTATGGAACAAGGATGCTACACAGCACTTATCACCCCGTTCACCCCGGCAGGCGATCTGGACCGGGACGGCCTGTCCGGGCTTATTGATTTTCAGATTGAAAACCGGATTACCGGAATTCTTGCCACCGGCACCACCGGTGAAAGCCCGACATTCAAATGGGAAGAACACAATCTGGTTATTGATCTGACGGCTAAACAGACCAGGGGTAAATGCAAGTGCATCGCCGGCACCGGTTCAAACAACACGGATGAAGCCTTAATCGCTACATCCCATGCTGCCGAACAGGGCGTGGACGGTGTGCTTCTGGTGGACCCCTATTACAATGGGCCATCTTCCCTTGAAATCCGGCGGGAATATTACGAACTGGTGGCAAGGGAAAACACGGGCCTGGAAATAATCCCTTATATTATACCGGGGCGTACCGGGGCCCAGATGCTGCCCCAGGACCTTGCCATACTTGCGGACAACTGTGCCAATGTTAAAAGCGTCAAGGAAGCCACCGGAAATCTCGACAACATGAAGCTGACCCGGAAACTTTGCGGGGACAATTTCAATATCTTTTCCGGGGACGATGCCCTGGTATGCCGGGTCATGTCGGATGAAGAGATCCGGGCCTGCGGTGCCATTTCAGTCATGTCAAATATTGCACCGGCATCCATGACCCAAATGGTTGAACTGCTTAACCAGGGCAAAGCCCAGGAAGCCCTTGCCCTTCAGACCGCATTGTCTCCGCTGCTGGATCTTGTGGTCATCACCACTGAAGAGGAAAGCAAGTACGGACCGGTCAAATGCCGGGCCAGAAATCCTTTGCCCCTGAAAACCATGATGCAGATCCTTGGCCTGCCGTGCGGTCCCTGCCGGCCACCTTTGGGCAAAATGACCCAAAAAGGATTTGAGACGGCGCTTGCTGCCTTAAAAAAAGTACAGGCAGACAATCCGGAAATTCTTGCGCCGGCAGCCGCTTTCTTTGATCTGGATATTGACGCCCGCCTAAATGATTCGGCGGCCCATAAAAACCTTTGGTATAACTATTAAACAACACAGGCGCACTACAGATTTCTTCCGTAGTGCGCCCGATTACGTTATAGATTGCCCCAAAAACTCATTATTCTTCAGAAACAGCTGTTTCTCCGCGTTGCTCTTTGGGATTAAACATCTTTTCGCCGGATTGAAAAAAGGTCACTTTAAGCCACTCAAATCCGAATTGAAGCAATTTCACATCGTCATCTTTAATCTCGGCCACCCGTTCTTCCGGGATATTGTACCTGGTCAGAAATGAAGATTCAAACACAAACCGTTTAAATTTATCAATATTATAACATACCGTAAAAAACATCTGTTTGGCCTGCTCGGACAATTGCATACTGGCCGGTAAAGATTTTTTACGGACCATGAGATCCAGCCAGCCTTCATTGACCTCGTCACGCAGATCAACACCCTGGTCTTCACGCCATTCCCCTACGGTCCACTCCTCGTCTTCATTAAAGCCCTTACAATGGGGTTCCTTGATCATAAAAAAAAACTCATCTTTATCCGCATCAGCCTGCTCCCCGGAATAACTCAAAGATCCTACACCAAGGGGGTAGTAGCGGCAGGTGGTCGGCCGGTCTTCGTAAATCATGCATCCCTCTTTGTCCTGGACAAACGGACAGGACCGGCGTTCATCGTCAAGGAGCTTAAGGGTCACCACAGGCATATCCGCTTTTTCAAGAAGCTGTGGTGTGGTAAATATGGCTAAAAATTTTTCAGAATCAATTTCCAATTTTTTGCGCATGGTTAAAATATCATAGGGGGTGAGCATGATATCAATCCCCCTGCAGCACTCGGTAAAACAAGAAACACCTTTATGGCATTTAAATTTAAACCGGCTGTTAAGGCTAAGCTGCTCCGGCGGAATCTCCGCTTGGGCCTGTGTTTCATCCATTTTATTTTCAGCGTTCATTAACTATTTCCTCATCAATTAATAGCAAGCAATATAAAGGCAGATACCATACTGGAAATAGGCAATGATGTCAATCGGATAGCCGGGCCTACACAACGAAAGGCACGGCACCCCCTGCAGGATTGTTGATTTTGGGTTTGACACAACCGCCCTGCTAATCTAAAAACAAAGTAGTTTGAACATAAAAAACTTCAACTGGAATAACCGTTCAAACAAAAAATTCAGTATCAAGTATTCAAGGAGTCATCATGAGAGTTAAAAAAGCGGTATTTCCGGTAGCCGGCCTTGGCACCCGGTTCCTCCCGGCAACTAAGGCGATGGCCAAGGAGATGTTGACTGTGGTAGACAAACCCATTATCCAATACGCTGTTGAAGAGGCATTTGACGCCGGCATTGAACAGATCATCTTTGTCACGGGCCGGGGCAAAAAAGCCTTGGAAGACCACTTTGACCGCAGTTATGAATTAGAGACCACGCTCAAAACCAAGGGGAAAACAGATTTGCTGGAGATGCTCCAGGGACTGGTGCCCAGAACCGGCACCATTGTCTACACCCGGCAGCATGATCCTTTGGGACTTGGCCACGCCATCTGGTGCGCCAGGGACATTGTGGGGGATGAGCCCTTTGCCGTACTTCTGGCCGATGATATGATCCAGACACAGGATAAGCCCGTGCTTTCGGAAATGGTGGAAAAATTTGAACGGTTCCGCGCCTCCATTGCAGCCGTCATGGAAGTGGATAAGGATCAGACGGATAAATACGGCATTCTGGATGCGGCCCCTCTGGAAGAGGATATGGTAAAAATCAATGACATGGTGGAAAAGCCCCAACCCGAAGAGGCCCCATCCAACCTGGCCATTGTTGGCCGGTACATCCTTACCCCCAAAATCTGGGAATACCTTGGAAAAAAACAGGCCGGTGCCGGCGGTGAAATCCAGCTCACGGATGCCATGAAAGGCCTTTTAACCCAACAACCGATTTTTGGATATAAATTCAAGGGTACACGGTTTGACTGCGGGGACAAGGTCGGATTTCAAATGGCCAATCTTTCCTATTCCCTTGAACGGCCGGAAATGCGCAGCAAACTCCTTGACTTCATAAAAACGATCAAGGATTAGATAATTTCTGAACAAGAACTCGTGTTTGGACGGCTCGATAGAGGAGCCGTTCAAACACTAGCTGCTTTTATACCGTGAATACAAAGATATGACCCTTTGTACATAAGTCTGGGTCTCTTCATAGGGCGGAATTTTCTTGTATTTGTCCACAGCCGAGGGACCGGCGTTATAGGCAGCCAACGCCAAGGCAAGTTTCTCATTATACCGAATGAGCATCCGCTTCAGATACCGGGTACCGCCCATAATATTCTGGGATGGATCAAAGGGGTTTGAGATATTTAAAGAGGCATCATTCTCGGGCATGATCTGCATAAGCCCCCGCGCCCCTTTGCTGGACACGGCATTGGGGTCAAAACTGGACTCGGCATGGATCACGGCCTTGATTAATGCCTGGTCCACACCAAAGGCGCCGGCTGCTTTGAGAATAATGTTGTCGTAGATGTCAGGTCCGGCCTTGAAACTTCTTGTCCGGGCCTGTATCCGGTTTGTTTTTTTTTCCTTGAGAAAAAGGGTATAGCCTTTAGCAGTGGGGGTATTGGTGAAATGCCACACACCATCGGCGTCAATATACCGGTATATATCCCCCAAGGCCGTACAGGGCCAGATCAGGCACAGACATACGAAAAGAAAAAATATCGTCCAAAGACGCTGATTTTTTACAGTCCTATTTTTTCCTCTTGCGCTTTTCAACCCGGTCCTTGTACTCCTTTAATGCAAGTTTCTCAGGAAATTTAGGGTTGGCCACGTATCGACCGGTATTTTCAAGAAATGTATTTACCAGATTTTCCAGAACGGCATCTTTTTCATGATCCATGATCATATTACGTTCCAGCCGGTAGCGATATTCAATGGGAGACCCTAGTGTATTTAAAATATCATCAAATTCGCTATCAGACAACGATTCAGATGTGAACAGTGATGTTTCCACAGGGATCTCCATGGTTGCGGTCATAATAACGACCCAGGCATCCGCCCCGATTTTTCTTGAATCGTCAAAAATTTCAAGACAGTGACCATGGTCTAAATCCAGTTTTCTATAAGGTGTTCGTTCCATTTTACATTTTTTTTATTTGTGCATTATTGTTAACATTTTGAGCAGGATTCAAAATAATTCCAATTGAATATCCTTGGGTTTTTGTTTTTTAACCTGCTTTTTTCCCTTTTCATACCGGGCCAGTTCTTTTTCAATATCATCAATAAAACAGGACCGGATTCTTTGTCGTTCCCGGCCGAATATGCGTCTTTTTCGTGCATATGTCAAATAGAGCATCTCCTTTGCCCGGGTCATGGCCACGTAAAAAAGGCGGCGTTCTTCATCTGGATCTTCCACGGTTTTCCCGTCCCGGGCAAAGGGAATTGTGCCGTTTTCGCATCCTGCAAGAAAAACAACCGGAAACTCAAGCCCCTTGGCCGCATGCATGGTCATCAAAGAAACCTTTTCCACCGCTTTGTCCAAAAAATCAGGGTCCTGGTCCAGCCTTAGAGCGTCCAGGAGTTCTCCAGGCGCAGGATACCTGTCTGCCAATGCGCTAATCCGCTGCCATGCCGTTGCCATTTTTTCATCCGTTTGGCCCAGGGCCTGGATATCCAGCCACCCCCCCAGGGTATCAAGAAGCGTTGACGTGTCCATGGGGTCAGAAAGCGCTGCAATCCTGGGCAAAAATTGTGCAAACTGCTGCAGGTCGGTCTCACTGCCGCGGCGAAGAAAAATCCGCACTAAGGCCAACAAATCTTTTATGCCTGCCATGTCGATCCAGTTTTCCCTGTCTGCGGTTTGAAAAGGGATGCCGGCCTTCTCAAAAGCCTGGGCAAAGGCCAGGGCCTGCTGCCGGGTGCGGTAGAGAACGGCAAAATCGGAGAAGGCATATTCCCTGTCCGTCCCGGAGTCCGGGCCCGTGCCCTTATCCATGGACAGAAAAGAGAGCCCCCCCACCCCTTTTTCAATGATCTTTCCCACGGCAACCGCCTCAGCACTCTCACTGGCAGTTTCATTGATGGAAATCTTTTGTGTGCCGTCAAGGCTTGCATAAATTTTACGACCCTCATTGTCCTTATCATCGCCGGTACAAATCACCTGAAACGAGGCGTCCAGGATGGTCTGGGTGGACCGGTAATTTTGGCGCAGGCGGATTTGTTCGCACCCGGGGAAATCGTGTTCAAACCGGTTGAAAAACCTGCTGTCCGAGCCTCTGAATCCGTAGATGGACTGATCAGGATCACCAATCACAAAAATGTGGCTATTTTGTGAAATAAGCTTTACCAGCTTATACTGCCCCAGGTTCAAGTCCTGGTACTCATCCACAAAAATAAATTTATACTGTTGCCGCACCTGTTCAAGCAGGGCCGCATCCCTGGAGAAAAGCCTGAAACAGATGAAAATCAAATCTTCAAAATCTACCAGACCGCGTTCTTCAAGCATTTGGTCATAGGTTTTGTACACCCCGGTCCAGACCGGATCAAACTCTTCAAGGCCATTATCTACAGCGTCCTCTTGATGTTTATCACCAGGTTCCTTTAATTGCTGCTTTTGGCGGCTGATCCAGGCATCCAGTTTTGACACGGTTCTTTTGAGCACCTTTTTTTCGCCTGTCACGGCTTTCATGGCCATTCCCAGCATCTCAAAACGCAGGTCTTCCTCCATGAGCCCGCGCTTGAAATCCGAATAACGTTTAAGCATGTTAAGACAAAACCCATGAAAGGTAGCAGCGGTCACAAGCTGACCGCCCTGGGGAATAAAGGATGCAATCCGGTCGGCAAGTTCTCCGGCCGCCTTATTTGTAAAGGTCAACGCCAGGATGTTTTCAGGGGCAACCCTGTTTTCCCGAAGCAGCCAGGCAATCCTGGCCGTAAGGGTACGGGTTTTCCCCGTGCCCGGCCCGGCCTGGATCACCACGGCCCTTGATTCGGACTTAACCGCCCTGTCCTGCTCCGGGTTCAGTCCGTCCAGAATGTGTTTAGGGGCAATGGATACCAGGGTTTCTTTTTTTTCAGGTAAAGGCAATACCGCATCTTTGCTTTGGGACGTTTGACGGATACGTGGTGCGCCGACCGGTTTCTTTGCCTTTTTACGGGGCAAAGGATCGGCGAACAGGCTTTTTTCTCCCTGGATATTCTCTTTTTCCTCCCGGGTAAAAATATTAACCGTTCCATACTCGCCGTCGAACCCTGGGTCAATGTGAATATCCCCGTCCCTCATCTTTTGTATGGCTTGGGGCAGTAAAGGCACACCGGCTCGCTCAATGATGTCAGTCGATAGCTGTGTGAGTATGGCAAGTTCCGGCCCCAAGGCATTAACCGCCTTATCATAATGGGTGTTCACTTTTTTGGTATTAGGCCCCACCCCAAAAATCTGGGATAAAATATCTGCCAGGGGCACCACATAGGTGTGGGGATGCCGGTTTTCAGGTTTGAACCCCTCGGGCCGGTCGGCCAGTTCCCGAACCCGGTAAAGCACGCCCAGGGTCAAGGGCTTTCCGCATTCGGGACAAATCCCGTCCAAGGCTGCGGTCTCATCCGGGTTGAGACACACCCCGCATTTGCGGTGGCCGTCATAGTGATATTTCCCCTGGTGGGGGTACATATCCAGGGTGCCTTGGTATGCCTTCAAATTATGGGTTTCAAGGGCGCGTCGCACCGCATCAAAGGCCAGATCCGTATCAAACACCGAAGCGTTGCGGCCCAGAAATTTTGGGGAATGGGCATCGGAGTTGGAGATGAGCCGGACCCTGTCCAGATCTTTCACCCGCCAGTTCATGGGCGGGTCTGATGACAGGCCGGTCTCACAGGCAAATATATGGGAACTTAAATCACCAAAGCATTCCTCAATGGTATCAAATCCGGATTTGGACCCGAACATGGAAAACCAGGGCGTCCAGATATGGGCCGGAACAAAAAAGGCCCGGTCGGACGTCTCCAGCATGATCTCCAGCAGATCCCTTGCATCCAACCCCAGAATGGGCCTGCCGTCGGATTTGATGTTGCCGATGGCATCCAGGCGGGCATTGAACTTTTTTGCCGTGTCCAGATCCGGCATATAAATCAGGTTATGGTTCTTGCGGACCCTTTCGTCCTTTTTATATATATTGGAGATCTCAGACTGGAGAATAAAACGCACAGGTCCTTGGCACGAAGGCGGGATGCCTGCGTCAATCTGCCTTGAAATTTCATTTTTTAATGTAAACAGCCCGGGTTCGGCAGGCTCAAGCTTTGTCTCGATCTCCTGAATCCAGGCCGGATGGGTAAAATCCCCTGTACCTACCAGGGTAATGCCTTTTATCCGGGCACTGTGGTAAATATGCTCCAGGTCCAGATTTTTGGCCGTAGCCCGGGAATATTTCGAATGAATATGCAGATCTGCTATATACTTCATTTTCATGGAACCTGTATGTGGATAGTTAATTGCATTTCAGGCCATTATGTACATGATTTAAACTTAATTTAAAACCCGAATTCTGATAAGTAATGTTTGGACGAAAAGTCACCCATCTGCGACGTTGCAAAAAAATTTGCAATCCTCACAACCCTAAGGTTGCTTAAGGTTACAAATTTTACTGCGCCTTGCATCTGGGCAACGCTTCGCCCAAACACGGCTCTTTGTTCAGGCACTAAACATCAAAAAGATCCAAGCCAACCGGAGGCCATTATGGACAACACCACAAAAGAACAGATCAAGGCCTGGACGCCTTTGGGACGCCCAACCTTACTTATTGCAAACACAGAACATTCCGAACAAAAAACATTCGAAACATTTGCCCGCCAATGGCAGGATCTATCGGATTCCATATCGTGGACGGACAGCAGCCAATCTGGGGATCTGCCGGGCTTTTATTTGAAAAACAATATTCTGTATTCCGCCCTGCCCCTGGAACGTGAACTGCAACCTTTTTTAAAAGGCCTGGACGCCCTTGACCAACCGAATCCGGGTGATGGTATCCAAGAAACGTTGGACAATATCGAAGCGCCCTGCCGGCTGACCCTGTATATTGCCCTGCAATGCCCCCACTGCCCGGGGATGGTTGAGCGGCTCATTCCCCTTGCCGCCGCCTGTGGAAAAATTAATCTTCACATCATTGACGGTTCCCTGTTCCCTGAAAAAGCCCAAAAGGATAACGTTATGTCCGCCCCCTGCCTGATTCTAAACGATGACGATGCCCGATGGACCGGGGCAGTGGCAGAAGAAGAAATTGTGGACATGATTGTCAACAAAGAGAGCATGGATCTGGATACAAAGGCCCTGAAAACCATATTGGAGGATGGGCGGGCAGAGTGGATCACCGAGCGGATGCTTGCGTCCAACAGCCTATTCAAAGGATTTGCCGGACTTCTCCTTCACGAAACCTGGTCCGTGCGTTTAGGTGCCATGGTGGTGGTGGAAGCCATTGCCGAAGAGGCCCCCGCCCTGTGCGCTGAGCTGGAAAAAATTTTAATTGATGCATTCAATACCAAAGATATCCCCGTTCAAGGTGATATTTTATACGCACTGGGAGAAATAGGCACCCCGGATACACGGGACTGGATCACTGCCCATCAGGCGGGGATGTCCCACGAAGATCTTAGGGATGCGGCAGAGGATGCAATTCAATCTATTGAGGACCGATTTAATCTCTAAATAATAAAGCCAGGGAAACACCCATGAAAATTGCCGTCACGGCCCTTGGAAAAAATCTTGATGCCCAGGTGAGCGATAAGCCGGGCACCGCGTCACACCTTCTGGTGATAGACATGTTGTCCAAAGAGCTTCAATGGTTTAAGGGTTCGGAAAAATCCGGCCCGGTGGCAGGCCTTCAGTTCATCACCATGGCCGTCAACGAACAATGTGATGCCTTTCTGACAGGCTGGTTAAACCCGGCCGGCCAACGGCAGCTTGAGGCCCGGGGGATCACGGTGGTAACAGGCATGACCGGCAAGGTAGAACAGGCCCTGGAAAAATTTGAACGGGCGCATGCAGCAGATCCGGCGACGATCCCAAAGAAATCGTCGGGCATCTCCCGTTCGCACTTATTCCCATGATGATATCCCTGTTTGGCTGGTCCTTTGCTTTGCTCTTTACACTCTTGACCGTGGCGGCATCCTTCTGCGTCGGTTTCTGCATGAACCGCCTGAACCCTTAAAAAAAATTGAAAAGAGAAGGGTTATTATATATGCTGCCTGAAACAGACAAACAATTCAACGGATCCTATGGTTTTCTAAAATTCTGTAAGGACACGCCATGCCTGAACACAAATCATTCGAATCAACCCCAAAGGACCTGCCCCACAGGCGGTTCAACCTTTTGACCGGGGAATGGGTGCTGGTTTCCCCACATCGGACAGACCGGCCCGGGACCGGACAGCAGGAAAACCCGTACAAAGGGCAATCCGTCCGGTATGATCCCGAATGTTACCTGTGCCCGGGCAACCGGCGGGCTTCGGGAAAAACCAACCCAATGTACACCCGGCCCTTTGCTTTCACCGATGACTTTCCGGCTTTGCTGCCGGACAACAGCCTGAAAAAACCCATTTTGGATACCCTGCTTCAGATGGCACCGGAATCGGGTCTGTGCCGGGTCATTTGTTATCATCCCCGGCATGACCTGACCATGGCCCGCATGACCGAAGATCAGATCCGTACCATAATTGATGTTTGGATTGATGAATTCAATGCGCTGGGTCAAAAAAAAGATATTGCCTATATCCAAATATTTGAAAACAAAGGTGAGATGATGGGCTGCACCACCACCCACCCCCACGGACAGATCTGGGCCAACAGCTCCATTCCCAACATTCCCTTAAAGGAAGACTTTCGGCAGCAGTGCTACATGCAGGACCATGATCGTTGCCTGTTGTGTGACTACATTAAACGGGAACTCAACGAAAAAGAACGCATCGTTTTTTCCAACGATTCTTTTGTTTGCCTGGTGCCTTTCTGGGCGACCTGGCCCTTTGAAACCATGATTCTTCCCCGGCGTCACATGGGGGCTATTAGTTTTATGGATGAAAAAGAGAAAACGGATCTTTCCGCCATCATCCGGCAGCTTGGCATCTGTTATGATAATTTATTTGAAACCTCGTTCCCCTATTCCATGGGAATTCACCAGCAACCCATACTAAGAGGACTGGACAGCACAAGTGCCATCTGGCATTTCCATTTTCACTATTATCCCCCGCTTCTGGGGGCCGAAAGCATAAAAAAACACATGGTGGGCTATGAGATGCTGGCCATGCCTCAACGGGATATCACCCCGGAAAAAGCAGCCGGCATGCTCAGGTCACAAGGCCTTACCCATTACCTTGACAAGCCGTTATCTTGACCCCATTATTTTTCCCTTGTCGATCCCGGGATTTGTGGTAACATCGTTTTAGGAGTTCACCCGAATCAGTCAAGGAATAAAAAGCGACATGACGGGATTTGACACCTATACAAAACTGTTTCAAAGCATTACCCGTGTTATAAAAGGCCAGGATCACACCGTCACCTTGCTGCTTTCAGGCGTTGCAGCAGGCGGGCATATCCTGCTTGAAGATGCACCCGGTAACGGCAAAACCACCCTGGCCAAGGCCCTGGCGTTTTCTGCCGATGCGGATTTCAAAAGAATCCAGTTCACACCGGACCTGTTGCCTTCGGATGTATGCGGCGTCTCCATCTTTGATCCGTCAACACAGCAGTTCAGGCTTCATAAAGGCCCGGTCTTTACCAATATTCTTTTGGCTGACGAAATCAACCGGGCATCGCCGAGAACCCAGTCTGCCCTGCTTGAAGCCATGGCGGAATCCCAGGTCAGCATTGACGGCAAAATTTTGAAACTGGATGATTTCTTTTTTGTCATTGCCACCCAGAATCCTGTGGAATCCAGGGGCACCTATCCATTACCCGAGGCCCAGATGGACAGGTTTGCCCTGAAGCTGTCCATGGGTTATGTGGGCCCCGACGACGAGGTGGCCATCCTGACAAACCAAGAGAGTCAAGAACCGGTCAATGCGGTTGTTCCCTGTGTTACAAAACCGGAAATCCTGGCTATGAAACAGGCGGTTGACGATGTGTATATCAGCCAAGAGCTTAAATATTATATTGTAAGCCTTGTGGGGCAAACCCGGACCCATAAAGGCATCACCCTGGGTGCCGGGCATAGAGCCTCCATCACCCTGATGAAGACGGCCAAAGCCTATGCCCTTTTTTCAGGCAGTGATTTTGTCACGCCTGAACATATCCAGGAACTGGCCATACCGGTAATGGCCCACCGCCTGGTCCTGGACCCGGAATTCAACTTTTCCGGCAACTCAAGCGCCGGCACCATCCACGATATTGTCAAATCAACCAAAGCGCCGGGGTAACGGGTGGAAAAGGCGTCAACCAAATTTCTTTACCGCGCTTATGTTCACTTTGCCAGGTACGGCTTCTGGAAAAAAAATAAATTTTCCATGGCCGGAAATTTTTTGATCTATGCCTTGATCCTAACTGCCTGCCTTGGCCTGGATACCTTCAGAAGCATGGTTTACCAGCTTTTTTCTCTGTTATTCTCTGTATTTGTCGTTTCCGCCATTCTTTCCTTCAGGTCCCCCAAAGGTCTTTTGGCAAAACGGATTCTGCCGGAATACTGCACCGCAGGCACCCCTGTCAGCTACACCATCCTTGTTGAAAACAGGACAAGCCGCCTTAAAAAGGGGTTTGAAATCCAGGAGCGTTTCAGCAACGCGATCCCCTCCCTGCAGGCGTTTGACAACGCCAGGGAACCCCATGAGCATTTACGAAATCCCTGGGACAGAAGACTAAAAGTGCAGCGCTGGCAATGGCTGGTCCGTCAAAAAAAGAACGCGATTGTACCACGCCGACCTGTGCCGGACATTCCCCCGGAGAGCCGGGTTGCCGTCCAGGCGAAGCTAACGCCTTTGAACCGGGGATATATCTATCTAAAAGGATTTACGATCTTTAAAAAAGAGCCCCTTGAGTTCATGCGCGCCTTTTATCATACCACCAGTGAAGCGAGGCTCCTTGTTCTCCCAAAGCGATACAATGTCCCTGAAATAAACCTGCCCGGTTCCAGAAAACACCATAGAGGCGGCATTGCCCTGACATCAAAGATAGGCAACTCCGACGAATTCATCTCTTTAAGGGAGTACAGACCTGGTGATCCCATGCGTCTGATCCATTGGAAAAGCCTTGCCAAAACAGGAAAACTCATTATCCGGGAAAACCGGGACGAACATTTTGTCAGGCATGCCCTGATCCTGGACACTCACGCACCGGAAGGCGCAACCCAAGAATTTGAGACCGCCGTTAGTTTAGCCGCCTCCTATGTGTCAAACCTGGTCACGGGCGAGTCTTTGCTGGACCTTTTCTTTGCAGGCAACCGGGTCTATCATTATGCGTCGGGCAGAGGGCTTTTGGGCAACACAAAAGTTTTAGAAATCCTTGCATTGATTCAACCCACAAAAGAGAATGCCTTTGCACCGGTATCCCAGGCTGTTCTCAAGTACAAACAGCTTTTAAGCGGATGCATTTTAATATTCACCTGTCTGGACAAAGAACGCTTGGACTTTCTCAATAGTTTGAAGGCAGCCGGTATCACCACAGCCGCCTTTCTTGTGGCAGACCCTATTGCTGCAAATCCCAGTGGTTCTGTCCATCCGGTTGATCCCAACAATGTTGAAACAAGCTTAAACAAGGCTGGACAAACCCCATGAAAACCATCCCCCTTACCATGGCCGCGGCCCTTGTTTTCTGGGGACACCAGACCGGATATCTGATTCCGGCCTGTTTTATGGGTGTTGTTATTGAGCTTGCCCGGGTCCTAAAGACACGATGGGAGCCCTCTTTAGACCAGGTGAATAAAATCAGCGATACATGTACGGTCTGTTTTGCCGGTACCATCATTTATTTTGTTTCATTGGATATTGAAACGGCTCTGGTGGATATATTGCGTTACCTTCCTGTTTTCGCCTTTCCTTTGATTGTTGTTCAGGAATACAGTGCAGCCGGGGACATTGATGTTCGGTCCCTGTACCTGTTCAAGAAAAGGATTATGGAAAAGACCCAAGCGGTGAGAATCAACTTAAGCCTTGCATTCATCATTATCTGTTTGATCTCTTCTGCTGCGGCAAACAACCGCCTGTTCCCCTATTACCCGGTTACCCTCGGCATCATTGCCGTCGTGCTCTTTTTCCAGCGAACCAAGGGGGCGGATATCCGGATATGGATTGCCGCTGTAATGGTTGCCGCAATCATGGGATTTTTTCTGCAGGCAGGTGTTCATCATGCCCAGAGGGCCCTGGCTTGGCGTGCATGGCACAGGCTAATCGCCGACAATGCCGATCCAATGAGGGGGAGAACGGCCCTGGGCAAGATTGGCCGGCTCAAGCTTTCCAACAAAATCATTTTCAGAGTGCTCCCCCCTGAAAATGATGATGGGAGTACCTATCTTTTAAAAGAAGCGGCTTACACCTTCCTTTCAGGCACCATGTGGAGTGCTGCCCAAAACAAATTTGAACCTCTCCCCCTATCAGACGACAACGGTTTTATCACCGGCCGGCCAGCCGTCTCAGACCGTCAGGAACCCGGAAGACAACAGACGGACCCCCCAGCACCGTCCAGGCCGACGCTGACCATTCTAACCCGGATGAAAAGACCCAAGTGGATCTTAAGAGCACCCGAAAAAGCCCTTGAAATCAACTGCCCCACTGTTTCCGGTGTCTACACAAACGGATTGGGCACATTTATGGTTGATGACGCCCCGGGCTTTATGATCTATGATATCCGGTATGGCGACCCCGGCACTAAGATCCTGCCACCGGGCAAGCTTGACCTTTTCATCCCGGATCGGGAAAAGGCATTGTTCCAAACCATAGCTGTTGAACTCGGGCTTGGGCCGGACAAACCGGCTCACAAAACTTTACCGGAAATCAAAAAATATTTTTTCACAAATTTCAGTTACACCCTTGATCTCAAAGCCGATGACAAAACATCCCCCATCACGGAATTTATGATCCGGACCAAGGCCGGGCACTGTGAATATTTTGCGACGGCCACGGTATTGCTCCTTCGCGCAGCAGGCATTCCTGCCAGGTATGTAACCGGATATATGGCTTTTGAAAAAAGCCGTATGGGCAACAAAATCGTTGTGCGCAGAAAACATGCCCACGCCTGGACTGAAGTTTTCGTCAACGGCAGATGGACTTTTTTTGATACAACCCCGCCCTCTTGGACAGATAAAGAAAAGAGCCATTTCATAACAACCGCAATTCCCGACCTGTTCTCCCTGATGGGATACGGATTTGCCTTGCTTCGCTGGGGCAACCCGGAGACCCAGAAAAAACTGCTGTGGCTCCTGGTGCCCCTGGGCATCCTGATCATCAGGCGCCTGCTCAGAAAAGACAAGCAAAAGAAGAAAAAGAGCCTTCGCCATGAACAAAACCGCAGCCCGTCAGGCCTTGGGACGGCTACCCCGGACTTTTATATCCGAAAACTTGAAAAAAAACTTATCCAATCCGGGTTTTCCAGAAAGCCCCATGAAACCTATGAACAATTTTTCATTCGGATCAGGGAAAAAGCATTTTCCCTGCAGGATGTTCCATCCCTTATGACTGTTATCCGGATTCACAAACAACTTCGTTTTGGCCCCCGGCCCATTTCCGGCCGGGACATGGCGTTATTGAAAAGCCAAACAGACCGGCTGATTCAAAAACTGTCCAATCCTGTGAATGCGCCCCAAGGGCAATCCATTGCGGGGACAGGCATTGACAATTCAGACCCTGGTTCTTAAATTCAGGTACCAGTACTTAACCGAACCGGCCGGACAGCGCCGTTTAAAGGAGATAACATGAAAGCAACCCACTATACGGATATCCAAGGCACAGAACTGAACAACGACATGGTCAAAAATGTCACAGGCCGGGTACTCATCGGGAAGGATGACGGGGCTCCAAATTTTTGCATGAGAAGATTTGACGTTGAACCCGGCGGTTATGCGCCCCGGCATACCCATGACTGGGAGCATGAAATTTATGTGATTGAAGGGAAGGGCGAAGTGCTCCTTGGGGATCAGTGGCATGACATTTCCCAGGGGACTGCAGTCTATATCCCCCCCAATGTTGACCACCAGATCAAAAACAGCTCGGATGGACCTCTTGCCTTTCTGTGCCTGGTTCCGTCGGCCGCCCCGGAGATGTGAATGAAAGCGCCCAGGACCTGTGTAAGCCCCCAGGGGAAGTTCGTAGTAGGCATCCACGCGCCTAAATTTGCTGTGGATAATTTCAGGCAAAAGACCAATAAAGATGTGCTTGGCCGTCTTCCCGACGGCGGGCTTGTGGAAAACCTGACCAATTACCCTTCGGGACAGGTCCGGGCAGATGCAGCAGACCGGATTTATGAAATCGCCAATGCATTTCCCTTCAGAGGGAGCACCTTTATCAATTCGGCATGGGCGGACCAAAAGGCACAACACCCGGATACCATAGGGCTTTCCACCCGACCGGACTGCTCTTTAGCCACTTGTCTTAAACAATGGCAACAGGAAAAAGGGGGGCCCAAGGGGCCTGTGAGCCAGGTACTGGAACTGCTTCCCCGCCCCCTGAAACTGGCCCTGGCCCAGGCGTCCACAGACCCTTCTGACCTTTGTGCCCTTGCCGGTCTTGCCTGCGACTTTGTGTATGATAACGGCAAAGACCATCCGCCCACGGGTGTTGCCTTCAAAAAAAACGATCAAGGCAGGATCTTCCCGGTTATCCACGACCATGATCTCTATGACGTGCTTGGCAACAACCCGGCCATGCCCGATGCCTATAAAGAGGTGATGGTGCTCAAACCCGGCATTCAGGGCAACAGCCCCATTGTGGGAGAAAGCCTGGATAACACCCATGTTTTTGAATATATGCGGGCCAACTCATATATCCCCTGGGGCCATTATGCCGACAACATGGCCAATGACCAAATCCGCTACCGGGCCAATGACCTGACCCCGTCTGACATGGCAGGTATCCGGCATCTGTATTACCAGCGCATCTATGTACGCCTTGCCCGGATGCTGGGGCTAACACTGCCCGCAACAGGAAGGTCCCTGGCTACAGATGAGCTTGAGGTGCTGCGCATGGAAGTTATGGAGGCCCTGGCATCGGGTGACCACAGGCCATTGGACAATGATTCGCCCTTTTTCACGGGAGCGTTATGGGGATGGAATTTCGGATTCGGGTTTGCCCAATCCGGACACCGGCTGCATGCCTCCCACCAGATGATCCACCAGCAGAATGCCATGATTCCCGAAAGTATCCCGGACAATGACGGCAATCCTTACCCCTGCTTTGCCTGCGGGGATCTTGTGGCTGACTTTATCCGGGACTACAAAGCCGTCCACAACACAGATTTTTTTACAGCCTATATCAAGGCCATTGAAAACAACCGGCGAACGGACATGAACCCGGACGGGCCCAATTCCCTGAAGGTCTGGGAAAATGACAAAGTAATGCTGTTTGCCCCCAAGGCCCAGGTCAGTGAATGGGAGCTGATGCTGATGACCAAAGCCCCCTGCCCCCATGTGCTTTGTGCCGATACTGAAACCCGCAATGCCCTGGACACCGGCATCCGCATCGCCATCCAGACCCTGGAAACCTTAGGGGCACAGATGGTCACAAGCGTGGAATTTTCAGGCCGGTTTAACAGCCCGGTCACAGAACAGCACCTTGTCTACTCGTTTATCCCGCGGCTGCCCTATGCACCGGGCACTTTCTCCGAAGCCCAGATGCGTTTTATCGGGGGATGTTTTCCCGAAGATTTTGCCTTTGCCTGCCGGAAGGCGTTTAAGACCCAATAGGGATAGCCGTTGACGGTTCCAAGTTTTAAACAACCGATTTTTTACTTCCTGTTTTTGTATTACAGGGCAATTCAAGTACAAATGTCGCACCGCATCCGATTCCTTCGCTTTGAGCATTCAGGCGGCCGTCTAATTCTTTCGCGGCCAGTGCGCCACTGTGAAGTCCAAAACCATGCCCTGTTTTTCGAGTTGTAAATCCGTGTTGAAATATTTTAATGAGATTCTCCTTGGAGATCCCTACGCCATTGTCCGAAACCTGGAAGCTGATCCTGTTTTTACCGGAACTGAAAATATGAAGGAAAATGGTCCGCTTTGGTGATTCCGGTTCCGTATCGGTATGTTGTTCACAACATGCATGTATGGCATTGTTAATCAAATTTAATAAAATCTGCAGGACCTTATGCTTGTCCACCGTAATGTCGGGGACCGAGTCGTAATGCCGCGCAACAGTGATATTTTTTTGGGGATAAAGAACCGGCATTTATGGCCAGTGCATCTTCCATCAACCGCTCTGGAGGCAGCGTTTCCATTACCCCGGACACTCGTCCGTAGGTCTGCTGCATAGTGACGATTCCCTTAATATGCTCGATACGGTCAAAAAGGGCCATGGCTTCCTTGGTCAGAAGTTGATGTTCATCCTCCATCGCCGAGGATAGGGCCAAAAGATATTTCGGGACCTGAACCCCGCGGGGATCCTCAGTAAAAAACCGGCCTAAGTCCTCTTCTTCCCCAGCAACCAGATCAGCCAGTTTACTGATATTTTTTACCATTGAGTCCCTGAGTTGATCCATAATCAATGCGCACGAGACGTTTACACTGTTCAATGCACTGCCGACGTTGTGGAGCACACCGGTGGCGACTTCTGCCATACCAGCCGCACGGGAGGCCTCCACAAGTGAACTTTGGGTTTCAGCAAGTTTTTTGTTTGCTTCTTCAAGCGCGCTATGCTGTCTTTCCGATTCTTTATACTGAGCCTCCAGGATAAGGTTCTTCGTTCGAGTCCGCACAAACAGAGAAAGCCCGATAAAGATCAAAAAAATCAATGCCCCTGTACCGGCAAGAAACTGCCATCCTTTAAGATTTGGCAGGATCTCTTTTGATTCAATCATTGCCGTGAGAAACAAAGGCAGTGTCTGTATTTGTGTACGGGTGACCATGATCTGTAATGCGTGATTATATGGATGAGGAACAAAAACAATTTCCATATTTTTTATTCTGGAAAGGATTTCCCGATCGTTTTCCAGCAAACCATACAGACAGGTATCATCAGAAAAACGGATGGGCACGCCGTTGTTCAATACCAAATCGAAACATTTGGAAGACATTTTTACAGATGATTCTAAAAAATTTTTATACAGAGAGTTTAAATCCAGCCAGGCCAGAATCCAGCCAACCCTCTTTTTTTTAAAGAAACATGGTGAGACCAAAATTATCTCATAGCCGTCCCCGTTCTTATTTAAAACAGCCTGGGGTTCTTTGTCGACCTGTTTTACCAGTTCAGTAACATTGAGTCTGCTATCTTTCGAAGGCTTAGCCCCTGTTTTTACCAGCAGCGCCCCACGATGATCGGTGAGGGCGATTTTTTTATAAATGGGATCCCCGATGATGCTCTTGCTTTGAATAATTTTTCCCATCACCCTGTTGATGCTGAACAGACTTACTTTTAATCCATACTGTTCCGTCATCCCCATGGCGCGGTTGACAAAATAACTTTCCACCTCTACTGAATCGGCCAGAGTACGGGTATCATACATACGCTCCAGAAAGTAGTAGTCCAACGTTTTGGCCTGTTTTTCAATATCAAGCTGAAACCGCTTCAAGGAGGATTCATAAAGTGCCATGTTATTCTGATAATCATAGTTCCGGTCATATGACTTAATACTTTAGCCCAAATCGTGTAGTATAGTCGCACCCGAAGTTTACCCAGGAGACAGAGTAACTATTCCAGTTGCCTCGATTCTCAATTTTGTTCATCAAGAGCAGCATCGTCCCGCCAAAAGGCATCTTCAATATCACGAGTTTTCCTTATTAACCCAGCGCAGGTCTTGGCGGTAACCTTGCCAAACGCACTTTCAAGCTGCTGAATTAAATTATTCATTGTAAAATCACAAT
>NZ_KB892934.1 GCF_000373985.1 Desulfobacter curvatus DSM 3379 | reverse complement strand
GATGGTCAAACCGTTCATATCAGAAAAAGCACACGACCAGAACCCAGACAACAAAAAATTTATAAAGCTTTGGAGATAGGTTTATATCCAGGGCCGGTGATTAAAAACATTTTTAGACAAAAGTAGTGCCATAACCAGGAACTTAAAAACAACAATCCGCGTGATTACAATAAGTTATAATTTGCAATCGAAAACTTGGGCTAACGGTTTTTGTTTGGAGGGCAGCATGGATAAAAAGAGAAGTTTTGACGAATTTGCACAGGCATATGATGCCTGGTTTTTTGACAATATGAATCTGTTGAATTCAGAAGTGAATCTGGTCGCTCATTTTTTGAAAGATGCGGGTGATACCTTTTCTGTGGGGTGCGGAAGCGGTCTTTTTGAATCAATACTGAAAAAAGATTTTAATATTCCCATTCAGTACGGTCTTGAACCATCGGACGGAATGGCCGATATTGCACGAAAACGCGGGCTGACTGTTGACGTCACCACAGCCGAAGATGCCGATCTGGGCCAAGAGCAATACGATACGATTCTATTCAACGGCACGCCAAGCTATATCAACGACCTGCAGTCCGTGTTTCACAAGGCATATGCTGCGTTGAGAAAAAACGGTAAAATCGTGGTGATTGATGTGCCCAAGGAAGGATCATATGCAACCATGTATAACCTGGCAAAAAGTTTGGGAACATGGGATCATCCACTATTGGAAGGCATTCACCCAAGGGACCCGTACCCAATAGAATTTGTAAAGGTTGCCAACTGGCGTACAACTGCTGAGAAAGTCGAGATGCTGGAAGCAGCAGGATTTCAAGACTTTGATTTTGCACAAACCCTGACAAAGCATCCGCTGTACTCAAACAACGTGGAAGAAAAACCCATCCCCGGCTTTGACGGCGGTGACTATGTCGCCATTTGTGCCTTAAAAAAATAACAACAGCAGAATCAGGAGGGATGAAGAATATGAAAGCGGCAGGAAAACAGACCCAAAAGATGTGGGATGCGGTTGCTTGCATTTATGCGGATACAGTTTCTCATCCCTTTGTTGTCAGACTTGCCCAAGGTACCTTGGATAAAAATAGTTTTGCACATTTTTTGTCCCAGGATATCCTCTATCTCAAGGATGACAATCTGGCGTTGGATCTGTTGGCCGAAAAAGCGCCCAACACATCTGAAAAGCAATTCTTTAAATTGTTGGCCAAAGATGGACTGGACATTGAACGGGCCCTTCACAATGAGTTTCTGGGCTATTTTAATATCAAGGCGGCTGAAGAAAAGTCTCCTGCCATTGAAAAATACACAGCCTTTCTGCTCGACCACAGTAAAAATTCTGCGTTTGGGATTGCTGCCGCGGCTCTTTTACCTTGTTTCTGGGTCTATAACAGCGTCGGCAATCATATCTTGACCATTGCGGAAGTCCCCAACGCCTACCAGATGTGGATCGACACCTATCACAGTGAAGCATACGAACAATATACACAAAGATTTATTGATATTGTAGAGCGGGTGGCATCAGAGGCCGATGAAGAACTATATCAAAAAATGTTGAACGCTTTCATGCAATCAACACAATATGAACTCGATTTTTTTAAAGAAGCGATGAACTGCAATTGCAGCACCCTTTAGACGGTCCTCCAATCGAATTGATGCGTTTTTAACCACGCTTTTAAACGGCAGCATGATGGGCATGGTCCGAAAGCGCAAATGAGATGACATCATTGGGGACTGTAACCGGCGTCAACGGTTTATCCCTAAGGGGGGGGGACTTTGACTTTTTTCTTGAACTGGATCACCGTTCTTGCCTGCTTTGCGGCCACCCTGGGTTCGCAGCCAGTTTCTGGCAGTTTCAAGATCTTGTAACGTATTTACATTAAATGCAAACATCATGTCCTGGTCCAGAGGCTCCAGTTCCCGAGGCGGGATCTGTATACTGTTTTCCGGCTTTAAAATTTTTTTGATCTTAACTACCTTTTTTTCCAGGTTGGTTTCAATCGGGGAAAGGCAGGATTTATGATAGAGGGCGCACAGCATTTCAAGGCCGCCTTAGGTTTTGGGGATGATAATCTGTTTATCATCGTCCCGCTGTCTCAAAAGATGCCTGATAACTTTCTCACTGACAAAGGGCAGATCGCAGACCGTGACATAACTCCAATCATAATCGGCGTAAAAAAGACCTGCGTGAAGTCCTGCCAGGGAACACCGGGACGGGTTAATATCCGTAACAACCAACGCATCCATTCCCAAAAAATCTTTGGGATCATTTACCACCAGAATCACCTGGGGGAAAATCCTTGAAATATGGATTGAAAAGAGGTCGATTTTGGCAGGCTAAAAATAACATAGATAGAGCAGACTACCTCAAAAACAGGGTTCTTTTTTGGAGGGAACGACTACCGCAGACTATCCCTGTTTTTCTGGGTTCTAAAATGACCCAGATTTCGAATTTTGACTGCTGCAGTTGAAGAGGAGGACTACATGTCGGTCAGCCTATGTTTTTCATCTGAACGGATACCATAGAAATTATGTTTATCCAGAAACTCTTTTCCAGCCGCCAGCTGGCCAATAGAATCCGCAAGGCCCTTGCCCCTGCTAATTCGCCTTAAGGGGTTTCCAGGAAATTTCGCACGCCCCAGCATACCCGGAAACATAAATAACACCGTCTGAAACCGTAACGGAAAGGTCCATTGTCCTGTTGGCCAATCCAGCCAGTTCCTGTAGGCCTTTCCATTGGAGCTGAAAGACCTCCGCACTTAACCCCTGGAACTTTTCCCCTTCCTTCTTCCACCAGCTGTCTGACTTGAGGTTAAAGGAATATACCCGCACCGCAGAAGAGAGCCGTCCGGCCTTTTTGATCCGGTCAAAGGAAGGTTCTCCCACCTCAACCCAGAGGGCAATCCTGCCATCCAGGGTTTTCTCCCAGATATCCGGCTCCTCCACAGTGGAAAGTCCCCGGGTCATGGTCAGGGCTTCAGTGGCATTCATGCAGAATGCGATCACTCTTGCCATCATGCGCTCAACAGATTCAGAAGGATGCTGGGCAAGGGTAAGATTCAGGGTATCGTAAACATTTCGGTCCACATCGGCCAAGGTGATATTTGCTTTAAAAATGGTGGGTTTAAGGGCCACTTGACTATCCTATGGGTTAAAATTCTGTCAATAAAATGTAAATTCTGTTCAGGGCTCCCTTAACCGAATCCATATTCCCCTGTCAAGCAGAGCTTTATTTCCAGTCTCACCTGGCCACGGTTAAAATGCCCCGAGCAAAAAGTATCCAAGGTTTATAAAATGGCCGAAGCAATATATGGTGACATTTTTCTCTCACTTTTAGGTCTAACAGCCGGCATGAGACGCGGGGGCTTTTGCTAACGTTTTCAATGCATTTGCCGAATGATGTCTCAAAGCTTTTCTTGATGCTTTGTCTACCAATGTAAAAAATCGTTCCGTATCATTTTTCAATATAGATGGCTTATGGCCGTCAACTTTTTTAAATTCACAAGCCAGTTGATCTGATAAAAAGAAAAATTCTTGATACAGCGCCCTATTTTTAATGGGCTTGTTTTTTTTAGACAAATAATCATTGTTCTCAAATCGCCCACGCCTTGCCTGCAGTCCGATAATGTTCTGGGAATCGGTATACACAATAATTCTGGTGTCCGGCTCTTGAATTGAAGTCAATGCCCAGATCAGGGTCTGAATTTCCAATTTAGCGGAACTGGTCTGCTCAAATTTTTTTAGCTTAACATTTACCTTAAAGGAGCCTGAATACGGTTCCTCAAAAAGACCAGCAAGGTATGCCCCATATCCGACTTTTGATTTGGGATTCACACTACCATCTATGAATAGCCGTAAGATTGTCATTCAAATATTGGATATCCACTTATTTAAATGATTGGCAAAATTACTCAAATTCTTCTGATTGATCGCAGCCGGTCCGCCGGTATCAATTCCACTGTCCCTCAAACTCTCCTTAAACGCCCTCATTCTAATCTGTTCCTGAATCGATTCTTTAGAATAGAGATGCCCCCTGGGATTAAGGGCATGACCCTCTTTTTCTAAAACCTGAGCCGCCAAACGTATATCAGAAGTAATCACCAGATCACCTTTATCAAGCAACTCAAGAATCCTGTTGTCCGCCTCATCAAACCCTCCGGGGACTTGGAAAAATGTAATATAGTTCCGCTGGGGTATTTTTATGGGATGATTGGCAACCATGGCTAACGCCACACGGGTCCTATCGGCTGCTCTGAACAAGATATTTTTAACCACTCCTGGGCATGCATCTGCATCCACCCATATTTTCATGTAGTACCCTTTGTCTTTATAGTTAACCCAAACTATAGTAAAGCCTTTTCGCTTGATCTTTATGGCTATCGCAAGTTGCCCCAGGGGTCTTCGGACTCATCCTCTCCAGGCCTTAACTCAAGCTGAAGCCCTTTTAAAAAATTACGCAACATCTGGTTTTTGCACTCCCTGTAATGCTTGTGCCCGGGTTTTCGAAAAAAGGCGCTTAATTCATGTTTGCTGATTTGCAGACCAGCCAGGGATAAAACTCTGATCATATCTTCTGCTTTAAAATTTACAGCGATCTTAAGCTTTTTTAAAATAACATTATTATCTAATATTTGCTCTGGTTCAGGTTGAGAGCCCTCTCTTTTCCCCCGTTTATGATTGATGAATCCATTCAAAAAAATAGCCAATTCTGTATCCGTGCATTTTTTACAGGCGGGGTCATCATCTTTTTTCAGCCAATCACTGACCTGACCCCGTGACACCTCATAGTCGGCTTGTCCAAAAACAGAGATCATTTCTGCATCACTGAGATCAAAAATATATCGAATCCTGCGTAAAATATCATTTTTATTCATATTATAAGACCAATCCCATTGTCTTTTAATCTTTTTTTATGACGTTAGAACATTCTTATCAGCTCCGCACTGCGGACAAGCCATCGCTTGTTCGGATATCTCGTGCCGGCATTCGCGACAAGGTTTCATATCCCCTCCCCTTTTTTTCAGCCAATCAGATACGTGCCGGTTCCCGTGGCGATCCGGACATCCTGTTCATTGTAAAGGTCAATTTTTGCAACCACTATCCGTCTGCCGGCCCTGATAATTCGGCTTCTGCATTCGAAGGCGTTTCCCCTGCCCGGCCTTAAATAATCGACCCGAATATTAATCGTGGCTGATTCGACAAGTTTTTGACTGATCTCTTCAAAAGATTTACCTTCTTGAAATTTTGCACAGGAAATCAGTGCGGAAAGCCCGCCGGTCAAATCAAGAACTGATGCGGTGACACCTCCATGCAGAATACCGGCAGATGAATTTCCTATGAGATCCGCCTTCATCTCAAAGGTGGTAACAGCCTCTCCTGAATCGTAATCCAGATTTTTTATATCAATGCCAAGAACCTTGTTGAACGGCAGCATTTCAAGGTAGTATTTTTTTATATTCTCAATCACATGTTCACTCATATCAATTCTGCTCAATTTTGAATTTTAGTTTCCGTGCTATATATCGTACCAACGGCAGCTGCACAATGAGCGAGATGATTGATTTTTCAAATTGTTTTATGTAACGTGGATAAGATTCACACGCACAAACGGCTTTGACGGCATCCGGCAATTTTCTTCTGGTGAAAGTATCTGTTTTCTATGATGCCATATGTTTGAATTAAGATGGAGAAGAAAATGATGCGATTTTTATTGATAGGCCTGGTTTCATTGGTATTTGTATTCGGAATGGGAATTTATACTGAAGCAGCCCAAACAGACATAATTCCAACGGTTAAAGGCGATTTGAAAATAACCTTGATTGGCCACGGCACCCTCATGTTTGAATATGGTGGGAAAATAATTCATGTCGATCCATGGACAAAGATTGGAGACTATTCATCTCTACCCAAAGCGGATCTGATCCTGATTACGCACCATCACCGAGATCACTTGGATATAGCGGCTTTGGAGCAAATTTTAAAAGACAACACCGTTGTTGTGATGACTCAAAAATGCATTGAACAAATCGAAGCCATGAATTGGTCTCCGATCCTTATGGCAAATGGGGACAAAAAAACAGTAAGTGGATTTTCAATTGAGGCCGTCCCGGCATACAACCTGGTCCATAAGCGTGAAGACGGTACGCCCTTTCATCCCAAGGGAGAAGGCAACGGATACATCCTCACATTCGCAGATAAACGCATTTATGTGGCAGGGGATACCGAAAATACGCCGGAGATGAAAGCCTTGGAAAATATTGATGCGGCCTTTATTCCGATGAATTTGCCATATACCATGGATTCAGCAATGGCGGCCGATGCCGTTAAGGCATTTAAGCCCAGGTTAGTTTATCCCTATCACACGACAAGCAGCGAAGCGGATCAAGTGCCGGGCTTCATTGAATTAATGAAAGGATTTGATGACGTTGACATCCGGATTTTAAAATAGCGCATACTTCAAATTCACCGGGTGGCTGTATGCCACCCGGTGAATTAGCCGGCGATATGCCGTCTTTCGTATCGAGAATAAATAAACGGTTTAAATTTTCTTCCCTATATAAAAAGCATACCCATAGTATTTTTTGTACTTTTTATATACTTGAGTTTTCGGAAAACAGTTAAAGACAAAAGAATCGAAGAATGAAATAATATGAAGGTTATTATTCAATTAAGGAGTTACGGGTGAATATACCGTGTGTCTGCAAGCCAGCCTTCATAATTACCGGATTCTCATTTTTAAAACCCGAGCTTACTAATATCCAGTTCCAAAATTTGACGCTGATTGCATCAGCTTTGATTCTCGGGGCAAAATTCAACCTTACCGAAATCAGTCGAATGTGGCTGAAGCAAAAGAGCATATCTGCGCTGTCGGAATTTTTAT
>NZ_KB892933.1 GCF_000373985.1 Desulfobacter curvatus DSM 3379 | reverse complement strand
GCTTGATTTCCCCACTGTAAAAGCGTTGAATTTACCTATTGGCAGCGGTGCTATTGAAAGTTCAATTCGTAGGGTGGTGAATTTACGTCTGAAAGGTCCATGCACTTTTTGGTATCGGGAAAATGCAGAAAAAATGATTATGCTACGATCATACTTTAAAGCAGGGCGTTGGGATTGTTTGAAACTCATGGCAACCACGCACAATCCAATGCCGGCGGCATGACCGGGAAAATGGGAATGCGCCCGAAGTATTATTGAGGAAGAATTGTATCTAACACTTTACCTTCCCTGGTAAATAAGGTCATAGTGGACCAGCACACAATGGCGTGCTGGTCATATTTATAGTTGCAGATGGGGGGCTTTGCATTCAAGCAAGCGCTATATCATTTCAGCAATCTCTTTCCCGTAGGCTTGTGCCGTTTCAACGCCGTCTTCAACCCAGGATGCCTTGATCATTAATGGGCCGGAAACCATTTTCATTTTGAAAATGTAATTCATTGTGTCAAATATTCTTTTATTGGCCTCCCCACTCCATCCATATGCACCAAAAGCTCCCCCCGGTTTACCCTCAAGCTTTGCGCGTTCAGCCATGAATAAAACCTGTTTCATGGGAGGCAGCATTTCCCCGTGATAGGTAGGGGAACCGAAAACATAGGCATCGAATCCTGATAAATCTTCTTCAGTCTCTATCTGGCTGGCAGTCTTAACCTCAACCTGGTGCCCTGACCGACGAACACCTTCTGCGATTAATTCGGCTATTCCCTTTGTTTCGTCGACTCTGGATGAATAAACAATCAGTACGGTTCCCATTTTTTTATCCCTATGTTTTTATGATTTAAATTTATTAAATTGTTCAATTTTTTTGTAAAGTTAATGATATTGATTGATTAATATACGATGTGTATAATCAAAACCTTTAACAAAATAATATAAAATCGTGATGGAGCCAAGGTAAAATTATCTGCTTTAAATTTTTAGCTTGATTAAAACTAAAAAGTCTGGAAACCTATAATTTTTTTGTATGGACTTTTTAGGTATTGTCTAGGTGGATTCAGAAATAAGGTGTACAGGAATTTATGGGTTTATTTAAATTAAAGGGATTTCCGGGAACCGGCAGTTTCCCCCATGGGGTTCACCCACCGGAAAATAAAGCGTTGTCCGCCAATATGGCTGTTGAAGTGATGCCTACACCCCGGACAGTGACGCTGCCTCTGCTTCAGCATCTGGGTGTGCCCTGCGAGCAGATTGTTAGATCCGGTGAAACGGTCAGTTACGGGCAAATGGTTGGTGAGGGAGAGGCCTTTGTTTCCGCCTCAATCCACGCCCCCATTTCCGGAAAAGTCAAAAGAAATGCAATGGTGACCCTGCCCAACGGCAGGCGTCTTGAAGCCCTAACGATCCAGGCGGAAGGGGAGCAGATCCCCCCGGAAAAAATTTGGGAAGAGGTGAAGTTTACACAATGGCCCAAAGAGGGTTTTTCCAATTATGCGCCCATGGACATTGTGAAAAAGATTCGGGAATCCGGCATTGTGGGGTTGGGCGGGGCGGCGTTTCCCACCCATGTCAAGGTGATGCCCAATGATACCCGGGTGATAGATACCTTTGTGGTGAACGGGTGTGAGTGCGAGCCGTATCTGACCTGTGACTACAGGCTTATGGTTGAGGCGCCTGATATTATTGTGACCGGAGCGCTTCTGGCGGCCCGGGCTGTCTCGGCCAGGGAAATTGTCATCTGTGTTGAGGATAATAAACCCAAGGCCATAGAACGGCTTCAACAAGCGGCTCAACAGACCGTGGTGCAGGTTGCCGTGGTGAAAACCAAGTACCCCCAGGGCAGTGAAAAGCAGCTTGTAAAAGCCGTGGTCGGCTTAGATATTCCCTTGGGTGGTCTGCCGGCTGATGCGGGCGTTGCCGTAAGTAACGTGCAAACCATTGCCACTGTGGCCCGCAGCATTGTCAAGGACGTGCCGCTCACCCACAGGGTGATCACCGTCTCCGGTCATGGCATCTGCAATCCGAAAAATATTTTTGTGCCCATCGGCATCTCTCTGGCTGAGGTGGTTGACTTTTGCGGCGGCCTGACGCCGGATGCGGCCCGGATCATTTCCGGCGGCCCCATGATGGGATTTGCATTCTCAGATCTGTCTGCCCCCGTAACCAAGGGTACCTCAGGGTTAACAATTCTTACCCATGACGAGGTCCGCAAGGCTGAAGAGACAAATTGCGTGCGCTGCGGGCGCTGTGTGGATGCCTGCCCCATGAACCTTGTGCCTACAAAGTTGGCGTTGGCGGCCCGGTATAAGCATCCCGAGATTGCCGCCCAGTACCATATTCGTGCCTGTGTTGAATGCGGGAGCTGTTCCTATGTATGTCCGGCAAAATTGAATTTGGTTCAGTTGATTCGTGAGGGCAAGGCCCAGCTAAACGCCTGGGAACGTCGCTAACAATAAACAACAAAAATTAATTGATACAAGGAACAAAACGTGTCAGACACAAATAGACAGATAAATTCAGCCATGTCGTTTGAAGACAGGCCCGGGCGAAAACCGCCCTTTATAAACGTGGCCCCGTCCCCGCATATTTCGGATAGCCGGGCCGGCACACGCAGGATGATGGTCGATGTGATCCTTGGGTTGTCACCGGCTATTATCGTATCCCTTTATTTATTTCGGTTTTATGCCCTTAAACAGATTCTTGTCTGTGTGGTGGCCTGCCTTGCTGCGGAATATCTCTTTGTCCGCATGAGGGGCAAATCTTTTACCTTAAAAGATTGCTCTGCCATAGTTACAGGTATCATTATAGGTCTTTCCATGCCGGGGTCAGCCCCCTGGTTTGTTGGCGCTTTGGCCTCATTCGTCGGCATTGGGATCGGCAAAATCGTATTTGGCGGCGTTGGGATGAACATATTCAACCCTGCCATGGTGGGACGGGCGTTTGTTATGATTGCCTTTGCCCAGCTCATGGGGGCCGGTGCCTATGAAAATGTAGCAGGACTTGTGGATGCCGTGTCAGGCGCAACCCCGTTGAGTGCGTTGAAGTTCAATGGGGTTCAAACCGGCATTGCGCCGTTGTTTATGGGGGGGACCAACGGATCCATCGGTGAGGTAAGTGCCGTCGCCTGTATTTTAGGGGGGCTTTATCTGATTTTCAGAAAAACCGCATCCTGGCAGATCCCTGCAAGCATTTTGGTTACCGTTGCCCTGATCGCCGGAATTACGGACATCTCAGGGGGATACCAAGGTCTGTTTCTGCTGCACCATCTGTTTGCAGGGGCACTGATGTTTGGCGCCTTTTTTATTGCCACAGATCCCGTGACATCTCCGTTAACTGCCAAAGGCAAAGTGATATTCGGCGTGGGTACGGGCTGTTTGATCATGGTGATTCGTCTGTTTTCCGGTTATCCGGAAGGTGTGATGTTTGCCGTGCTGATCATGAATGCCATGACACCGTTGATCAACCGCTGGACAATTCCCCAGCCCATGGGACAAAAGGAGGCCTGATATCATGTCGTTGAAAAATAGTAACCTGGCCCAGGCCTGGCTGGTTCTTCTTCTTGCTACCCTGTTCGGTACTGCCCTTGCCGGTATCCAGGCTAAGCTTGGGCCGGTAATTGAGGCCAACAAGGTCAAAGAGACCATGGCAAAAATACCCGTACTGGTGCTTGGCGAGGATCTGGCTGCCGAGTTTGCCGCCGACAACCAGACACTGACTATCAAATCACGGGTGATTGAAATAAAGCAAAACGAAACCATCAAATTCTACACCGTATATGATGCCTGGTTGCCCGACGGAAAAATGGTCGGACATGTGGTTAAAGCAGACGGCCAGGGATATGCGGATAAGATTGAGTTGCTGGTGGGGCTTGATGCCCAAGGCAAAAGCATTACAGGACTTTTTGTTCTGGATCAGAAAGAGACGCCCGGCCTGGGTGCCAAGATTCTGGAAGATGCTTGGCGGGGCCAGTTCAAAGACAAATCCACTCAAAATACCCTTTCCGTTGTTAAAGGGGGCGGGGCCAAAGAAGATCAGATCGACGCCATTTCCGGCGCTACCATCTCTTCAAGAAGTGTGACTGGTATCGTGAACACTACGGTTGCCAATGTGGCACCTCGGCTTCAAATTACTGACGTCCCTGGTGATAATAAAACCCCGGCGGTTCAAAATGAGGAACCCGGTAAAGATAAGGAGCGTTCCTGATGGCTGATCAACCTACTGCTATGGAGAGATTTGTACAGGGGATTCTACCCGAGAACCCGGTCTACCGGCAGCTTCTTGGGCTGTGTGCCACTCTGGCTGTTACCAACGGTATGAAGCCGGCGTTAACTATGGCCGTTTGCGTGGCCTTTGTTCTCGTATGTGCCAATGTTGTGATCAGCCTGATCCGAAACCTGTTAAAACCGCATCTGCGGATTGTGGTATTTACCCTGACCATTGCCACTTTTGTAACGGTGGCGGATAGGGTCTTGGCCGCATACATGTTCGAGATGAGTAAAACCCTTGGCCCCTATATTCCTTTGATTATCGTTAACTGCCTGATCATTTGCCGGTGTGAGGTGTGTGCCTCCAAACAGAATATTGTTATTGCAGCGGCAGATGCCCTGGGTCAGTCCATCGGGTTCGGCCTGGCGCTGGCCAGTATTGCAGCCATCCGTGAGATTTTAGGCACCGGTATGCTTATGGGGTTCAGGGTTCTACCGACCTTTTGGCCGGACTGGGTCATCATGGTACTGCCCCCGGGTGCATTCATTACACTGGGTCTGCTGCTGGGTCTGGTGAACTATATTGATTTTAAACGGGAACAATCCCGCAGTTGAATTTAGATGAAAATTTATAAAAGATTAAGGCGGATCTAATGGACTATTTTGTAGATATCCTGCTGATTGCCCTGTCAGCTTCGATAATTAACAACTTTATATTTTATTATTTTGTGGGCATCTGTCCGTTTGTAGGCGTGTCCAAAAAGGTCGAAATGGCCTTTGGCATGGGATGTGCCGTAACCTTTGTCATGAGTATTGCCGCGTTTCTCTCTTGGAGTATCACAGTGTTCATACTGATTCCAGGCGCGCCGGTATCAGCCTTTATTGCCGGTTTTTTTACCACACCTGAAGCAGCCGCGCAGATTGATCTGACAGTGCTCAGTTACATTGTCTATATTTTTGCCATTGCCTCTTCGGTTCAATTTGTTGAGATGTATGTCAGAAAATTTTTCCCACCGCTTTACCGGTCCTTTGGGGTGTTTCTGCCGTTGATAACCACCAATTGTGCCATCCTTTTTGCCTGCCTGACCATCATGAGTCATGTGGCCGGCGTTGATAATCCAAAAGATGTGTGGGACTTGGGTAAAGCCATGACCCTGGCGCTTTTTGGCGGATTGGGATTCACCATTGCCATCGTGATTATGGCGGGTATCCGGGAGGAACTGGAGCTTTGCGATATTCCCAGGCCTTTTAAAGGGGCGGCCATTACCTTGGTCATTGGAGGGATTCTGGCCATTGCCTTCATGGGATTCACCGGGGTGGATTCAGGTATTAAGAAGGTACTGAAACCGGCTCCTGCCGTTCAGGAAGAAAGCTCTGAAGCAAGCGCTAACACGTTGACTGAATATTTAGCTGATATGACCTTTAAGGGCCATAACGGCCAGGAGATTTTGCCATGATGGTTTCACTGGGTATCGCCGGCGCAAGCATGCTGGTCATGGCCATGATTTTTTCCTATATCCTGGGATGGGCCAATAAACAATTTAAAGTTCAAGTGGATCCTAAGATCGAAGAGGTCATAGAGGCGCTTCCCGGCGCTAACTGTGGTGGATGCGGTTATCTCGGCTGTTCCGACTATGCCGTGGCGATTGTTGCGGACAATGATCCTGTCAATAAATGCGCGGTGGGTGGGCAGGCCTGTGCCCAAGCGATTGCCGATATCATGGGGGTTGAGGTGGGAGATGTCGTGCCTTTACATGCCATTGTTCATTGCAATGCGCCAGTGTCCAGTCGGTTGGGGATGACCCAGTACATGGGCGAGAAGCGGTGCGCCTCTGCCCAGCAGGTGGCAGGCGTCCAGGGCTGCACCTTTGGATGTCTTGGATTTGGTGACTGTATTGAGGTTTGCAATTACGACGCCATCCATATCGTAGACGGGCTTGCCCGGGTGGACTATGAAAAATGTATTGGATGTGGTGCCTGCACCAAAGCCTGCCCCAGGGGCATTCTTTCCGTTGCAGGATTCAAAGAAGAGGCTATACCGGTGGTGGCCTGCTCCAATAAAGACAAGGCCAAGGATGCCAAGGCCGTATGTAACAATGCATGTGTAGGGTGCAAAGCCTGTGCAAAGGAGTCTGACCTCTTCACCATTTCGGACAACCTGTCTAAGTGCAATTATGATGATTATTCCGCCCCAAAATATGAAGAGGCCATGAAAGCCATTGAAAAATGCCCCACCGGATGCATTCATTTCATGGGAACCCGATAAGATAAAAATGTAAGCGCGTAATGACCTGAACTTTGTTTGTTGCTGTTCATTACCGCTTACTTAAATATGAAATATACGGGTCGGTTAGGTTCAATTTCTATCCTGAAATCAGCACCGCCTTGCTTCTCAATTCAATTACAGTACTTTCATCTTTACTATGGCTCGCTGTGCCTTTTTGCCCGGCATCATTACTCTCATATTCACAGGCCATCAATAGTTTTTGTTTCATATCGTCAACGCGTCATCAGCGCTGACGCATCAAAATTTATTATCAATGATATCAGGGGGGCGGAGCGACATCTAAAATTATTTTGTCGCAAAATTATAATAGACACTCTGCAGGTCTTTTGATAATGTAACGTGGATGTGTGTGAGTTCACCCACCAATCGAAACGTTACATTTGAGGAGAAAACGCTGTGATAAGCCAGTGTGGTCGGCAGATTAAAAACGCAGAACTTGAA
>NZ_KB892932.1 GCF_000373985.1 Desulfobacter curvatus DSM 3379 | reverse complement strand
GGGAACTGATTCATAAAATCAGCCGAACCGCCCTGGTACGAGATCCGTATGCCGGGTGGTGTGGGAGGGCTCCTCAGTGATGGGGAGTCCTATCCCGATTATACCTTTATGACATTTTTCTCTTTTTGTAAATAAAATGAAATTATTTTCAGTAGTTAGTATTTGAAATACATTCGAGCCTCTTTTTGCCACTTTGATGCAAATTAGTTGACTTCGCAACTTGATGGCGCTACATTGTTGCTAAGTCAACTAATATAGAAGGGAAAAAACATGCAACTACAAGGCAGAAAAACCCCAGCCCGTTTTATCACACTACTTTTCAGGATGTTTGCAGTCTATCTGAACAAAGAGATGCCTAAGTTAAAAATTGGTATTGGACAGTACATTTTTTTAGCAGAGCTTTTTAGTGCGGATGGCAGAAGTCAGGAAGACTTAACCCGATCAACATTTTTAAACAAAGCCAACACTGCAAGAGCGTTGAAAAAATTAGAAGATCTCGGGTATATCCGGCGGGTTTCCGATAGTAACGATCTACGTGTTAAACATGCATATCTGGAACCAGCCGCAAGAGAGATCGAAGACGAATTTTGGAATATTATCCTGAAATGGAGTGAAATTCTTAGTCGAGATTTATCTAAAAAACGGAAGGAGCAGTTGTTAACCGATCTCGAAAAGATGGCGGACAATGCCTTTACCTATTTGGAAAGATACTAAAATAATGGAGGAGACCGATGCAATCAAACAATACACAGCCATTAAAGACTTCGACCTTATGGGCAATATCTCTTTCTGTTTTCATGTTCCCTTTTATGATTTCTGCGGTCAATATTGCCCTGCCAGCGATTCAGGCCGATTTTTCAGTTGACGCTGTCTTATTAAGTTGGACTGCTACCGCTTATCTATTAGCCTCAGGGGTGGTCTTGGTGCCTGCCGGAAAACTGGGAGATATTTATGGACGAAAAAGGATTTTTACCATAGGTATTGCCATATTTACCGTTTTTACAGTGGGTACTGCTTTTGTACCGTCTATTTACTGGATTATTATTTTTCGCATATTACAGGGTGTGGGAGCAGCTATGTCAATGGCAACAAGCATGGCCATTATCTCTGATGTTTTTCCGGTAAAGGAAAGAGGAAAAGCAATGGGTGTTGTTGTGGCATGTGTTTATATCGGATATTCGTTTGGCCCTTTTGCCGGAGGATGGTTGACAAGTTTTCTGGGATGGAGAGGTGTGTTTCTCGTCAATGCGCCTTTCGGAATGTTAGCACTATATCTTTCCGTTGTAAAAATCAAAAAAGAATGGGCAAGTGCTGAAAATGAACGTTTTGATATTATTGGAAGTGTGCTGTATGGGGTTTCACTCGTCTGTCTTATGTTTGGTTTTACTTCCTTGCCTGCCGCATCAGGCATATGGCTGTTATGTCTTGGAATAGCAGGAGGGGCTGCATTTGTTTACTACGTAAGAAAAACTAGGTTTCCCGTTATTGATACTTCCCTTTTTTGCAGCAACCGCACGTTTACTTTCTCAAGTATTGCCGCTCTCATCAATTATTCAGCAACCTATGCTGTAGCGTTTCTTTTAAGTTTGTATTTGCAATATATAAAGGGGATGACACCGCAAGTGGCTGGGATTGTGCTTGTTTCACAACCATTGGTACAAGCCGTTTTTTCGCCTTTTGCAGGAAAATTTTCCGATAAGACAAATCCTGCAATAATTGCTTCATCAGGAATGGGGCTTACAGCATTGGGACTTTTGTTGCTGGTCTTTCTAAATGGCGAGACATCTTTACTTTACATAATTGTCAGTCTATTAGTTCTTGGTCTGGGATTTGCTTTGTTTTCATCTCCAAATATGAATGCCATTATGAGCAGTGTTGAAAAGAAGTTGTATGGCGTTGCTTCGGGAACTGTTGCTACAATGAGGCTTCTTGGACAGGTGATCAGTATGGCAATCGTAACATTTTTATTCTCGCTTATCATCGGAAATAAAGAGATAGCTCTTGAAAACTATGATGCGTTTCTTCGTTCGATAAATATTCTTTTTATTATTTATACAGTCAGCTGTTTGGTTGGTATTTATTTTTCGCTTACCAGAGGTACAATGAAAAGGGTATAATCGCGGTGCTGACCGGCGCTGTGCGCCGATCAAGCAAACGATAGTTTGATTGATCGGTGTGCAGTGACCGGTCCAGTACCTTGTTCAGGCGCCAGAGGCGACTGGACAAGGTACTGGACGAAGTCAGCACCGCGATTCACGGCGGCGGAGCCGCCGTGAACGCCAAGCTTAGCTGCCGCCGTACAATCTCCGCGAAGAGTCGCCAGGCTACACGGCGGTCAGCTACAGCGACTGGTTGGCCGACGAAAGACCCATATACTTCTCCGGTTTCCCCTCTGTGCTTTCAATTCATTTACGTCCCCGAAAAATGAATAAAGCAGTGCCTGACTCCGGTTTGACATCGATTTTTATTGTGTCAGTTTCAATGAATGACGATCTGAGCCTGTTCAGGATCATGCGGTCATGATGCGCTCCGAAGAATAATCCTGTAAGGAAATTGCTTAATTTGCCCATGAATGTTTGTGTATCAATGTAAAGATCGAATACAATAAAGTTGCCGCCGGGATCAAGAATCGCAAATATCCGCTCTATTGCTTTCTCCCAATCTGTGATTACACTCAGGCCGAGTATACATATTGCAATGTCAATGCGGTCTTTGCTTATACTTTCCCGGGTGCATCCGGTGATATCCTGTCTGATCAGTTTTACATTTTTTATACCCGCATCAGAAATCTTCCGTTCCGCATAACCAAGAAAATCAGGATTGATGTCGATACCGACTATTCGGGCATTTTGATATCGTTTTCCAAGCAGTATGCAGTTCGCTCCGGTGCCGCAACCGATATCAAGCACTATATTGTTGTCATTAATACACTGATCCAGTACCCGAACCAACTCCCTCTCCCGATAAACTTCGATCCAACCCGCCATTCTCTTCATATACCGGTCATAGAATCCGGGATGATTATAAATTTTCCATTTCATATGTATTATTCTCTTTATTCGGGAAAACCCGTTTACATAAGAGTTCCTGCAGAACTGTAAATATTCGGCTCGATTTTTTACTAGCATTTCAGCATGTTATAAAATCCATTTCGTGCTAAATACGAAAAAATATTTTTTTAGTATCAAAGGACACTCAAATAACTATTTAAATTCATTAGGTATTTTTAAATTGTATATTTTGAATTATGAGCTTAAGCTCTAATAAATTCTATGTAGTTTTATAACATACTGAAAATATTAATAAAAATAAATCAGAATACTTACGCAGAACTCACTGTTCATCCGGTAAAATCAAGGGTCAACATCCGGTTTTGCAGGAAGTCTGTTACAACTTCCCGACATCTTCCGTCTCCGTACTGATATCTGCTCCGTTTTTCGATGCCGTATTGCAGTATCCGCCACACTATACAGCGCATGAAGACTCAGGAAGTATACAGAGACTTTCCGCGTTGCCCCGGTGCTGCGCGCCAACGTGGAGTTGAGGGGCCAGGCTTTTTAAACCCCAAAACTTCCACTAAAAAGATAAATTTTCCTGACCCAGGCACTTCCGAAAGGCCGCGCAGTAAGCCTGGTCCCTCTCCAACGTTGGCCTTTATTGGTTAAAAGCATTTCCTTTTCCCAAATTGCATTGCTTACACTTGGTTTGTAAATTTTCTTCTATTGTTTCACCGCCTTTTGACCATGGAATGATGTGGTCAACGTGTAACTCAACGCCTCGCTCTTTTATTGGACTTGCGCCACAAGTCTGGCAAGTAAAACCATCTCTGGACAATATTCTAAAGCGCATTCTATCAGAAATGTTGCGAGTCGTTCTGCGTTTTTGAACAACCTCTGATACATCTTTCTGTAATTCTGGCTCATCGTAAATTTCTGAAATACCTTCATCTTCATTTATATATTCAACGAAAGCCTCCAATGCTCTACGCCAGCTACCAAAACGCTCACTGTAAGTTTGATATGTATATTTTGAAAGCGGCTTAATGAGGTCTCTTGTCACAGGCTGACGGCCCAAAGCTGTCCAAACCTGCTCTAAATTTAAGAATAAATCTTTGTCAGAAATATTCTTTTCTTCATTGATTTCAATTTGTGCATTTGCAAGGGCGTTATTCCATGACCCAAAACGTGCTGTCATAGTCGCTGACGAATAGATACCGATTTCATCATATGACCTGTATGTAAGCGGCATATTTTTTTTCTTTAAAAGATGATAACTCCTTCTTAAATCTTCCAACAAATCTTTTTCGTTTGTATTTCTGTGAAATTTTTCCAATTCAAATTTCATTTTTCATTATATTCCAATTCAATGCAATATATTGGGAGGCCAATCGCGGTGCTGACCGGCGCTGTGCGCCGATCAAGCAAACGATAGTTTGATTGATCGGTGTGCAGTGACCGGTCCAGTACCTTGTTCAGGCGCCAGAGGCGACTGGACAAGGTACTGGACGAAGTCAGCACCGCGATTCACGGCGGCGGAGCCGCCGTGAACGCTGCGCTTCAGAGGCGCGCGTTTTTTTTGCGTGTCCGACTGAAAGCGTCTTGTTAGATTGTCTTTATTATTTGATACTTCCATAATAAAATCGGTATAATAAATAGAAATAAGTATGGCAGCCAGAATATTATTCGCTTAAGTTTAAATAGATTCACAAGTTGTTTTAAAGTCGGCGTATCAACATCTGTTCCTATACTATCGGGAAATCGTGGCATTTCTTCATTGGCAATAAAATCATTAAGTGTAAGTTCAATCAGATATGATTTCTCAATATATTGGTCTTGTAGTCTTCTATATCCCGATTCTAACATCATAAATAATACTGCAAGCGCTGAAACTATAAGATATAGAAGTGGCGAGGATGAGTTGTATGTATATGCTATTAGGGCAGCCGATGTCGCTAAACAGACAGAACGTATTTTCCAGGCACTCTCCCCCATACCTTTGATGAGACCTTGGTATATTCCCCACGTTTTCAAGGCAATATCTTTGTTCTTATCATTGTTATTCATGGCGCAATTCTCTTAGAAAATGCTTTATATGATTTTCTAAAAAATTCTCAACATCACCACCGTGATCTCGATAATCCTTACTGAATAGCAGATGATCATTCTTCATTAATTCAGCCAAGACTGCAATTTCAGAAGTTTTATTTTCTAAGCGATTAATTTTCTGCCTTAGAATCATTTTATTTTTACAGGGCTCATTGAATATATCAACAGAAACTTCATCTAACATTTTATCGTACACTGCTTGTAGCTGCTTTCTTTTTGCTCCTTTAGAAAAATCCGATGGTTTCGCAATGGCTCTCTTTAAAATAGTGTGTGTTTCCTCACTGATCATTGCTCATTACCTTGATAAATTCATGATTATATTTCTTCCAAATTTTAGCCACAATTTTAAATGTTTCTAATTCCTTTATAGATGGAACCCTTGATCTTTCGAAGCAATTATTGCAGGTGATTAGGGTTTCTGCCTCGTTTGAGGTTAACCCACAGCCCCGCACAAGGGCGGTTGTTTTGTCGAATACAAAACAGCCCTTTTCTGCTAGCTTGAAAATGCCGATATTTTTTAATGCTTTGAATACGTTCGACAAATACGGCATAAATGAATGTTCAAATCCAGGATATTCATCTATGAATTGAAGAAGTTCACAATATTCATTTATAGAATTCTTATGGTCATACGTAACATTGAAATTATTTTTCAGCTTTACCCACAGATTATTATTACCATCTATCAATCTGCCTTCTTGAAATACATGGTGCAAAAATAATGAGCCTTGTTGATGTAACTCCATGAAAGTAAAAAAGTCATAGTCGATATACGAAATTGGAATATTTTTACCAACTTGTGCTGGTCTTTCGACAGAGCTACAGTGACCAACGCGCAATATATCAACATCGCTATCAGGGCCAGCGTCACCCCTTGCGAACGATCCAATTAATACAGTCAATTTCACTTTTGTCATTTCAAAATCTAACGACGCTAATCAGCCGAGCGGCTTTTTGCGTCGGCTGAATTAGCCTTGTTAGATTCAATTGATTTTATTCTTTGTTCTAAAATGTCTATCTTTAAATTTTCATCTGTCTTAAGGTTGATTGAATTGTCTTTGAGGTAATCAAAATAATCTGAAAAGAATTTTACTATCTGTTTGTTTTTTACTGATATTGTAGGGTTTTGAAAAGATGTAACGTATCCACCACCTAAACACACTTCTTCCTCATCTATTATCATAATTCCTATCGTTCTGATATTGTGAATTTTTATCTTATCTAAAAGATGAACAAAATATTTATCATTTTTGTATGCAAGCAGATCCTCTTTCATCCACTTGTATACATCAATATTGGTTGCATCTGAAAAAACTCTTCTAAAACTATTACCGGCTTTCACGAAATCACTCATGATTTCGTAGTACCGTCTATTTTCTCTTTTATTAGATGTTTGAGAATTAATGTGTACAACCTTAACAGATTTCGCCGCCTTAAATCTGTTAGCTAAATAATTGTCAAACTCCCCACCAGTATTGAAGGCTTGATATTCGAAATCAACATTTAGCTTATTACCCATGTTTTTGAAATTCTCTCTCATGAATAATATTTCAAGACACACAACTATTATAAAGAGAGGAATCAAATATTCTATGAGAACTTTTGCCTTTTCTGGGTATATTAATTGAGAGAAAAAGACTATTAAGGCAATAATAGCGATACCGATTATTGTATTCTCAGAATATATTTTCTTTAGCAAATTTACCATATCGATTTCCTCTTGGTCAGGTCTTTAAAATCTAATCGCGGTGCTGACCGGCGCTGTGCGCCGATCAAGCAAACGATAGTTTGATTGATCGGTGTGCAGTGACCGGTCCAGTACCTTGTTCAGGCG
>NZ_KB892931.1 GCF_000373985.1 Desulfobacter curvatus DSM 3379 | reverse complement strand
TGTGCAATCTTATTTATACTCAGGCCATAAGAATGAAAAAGATCCACAGCCGCAGACCATAACGAATCCGGAATACGTCCTCTTTTTGTCCGCGTTTCTCTCCAGGCTGTAAACTGCTGTGCCACCTTTTCCAGTGCTGAATACTGTGTGTCCGTCAGTTTTGTTTTATTCATGGGTCCCTCCTTAAAATATTGATGGGACCGTTATATCAGCTGCGGAGATTGAATTCATGCAGGCTTACCGGAGGGACACTAACGGCGTGTACTTCAAACAAATCACCTAAAATCCCAATCAATCCAACTATCACTGATTTGGATCTTAGCAATTTGAGCGTTGTCCGGGAAGAGGTTTTGCTCGTAACAAACGCGTTCTATGAGAAGTACAAAAAGTATGATGCCCATAATTTTTCTGATTTTTATTCTACAAATGCTCTTATTGATTTACCTGGTGGGAGGTTTACACCGAAAAAGTTTGAGGACCGAAAGAGACAGCAATTTTCAAACTTGAAGATGTGGCATGTTTCTCTCTCAGTTAATACTCAGTCAATGGATGTTTTTCCTGGCGGTGTTGTTGTAAAATCTCTTTTTGTCGGAAGAGGTAAGTATGTAAAGAAATCTATCCGGTATTTTACCTGGAACAAAATCAATGGAGAATGGAAGCTTATAGGTCATACGAAATATCATCCCGGTACGATTGATGAAAATTTTAAATCTTTGGTAGCTCATCTGGACTGATAGTCATCCTAAAAGATTGGTATTAGTAGGCCACCAATGGTATTAGCCCCATATAAAGCCAGGCACCAGATATTGTGGTCAAAGGAATTTGATCAATAGCGACTGGTCATAGACACAGTCAACAGGATCAGAGCGGCTCGAAATTCATCTTTTTATATCTCTTCACTGGTTGGAGTAGTCTTGTAGCCACCCAAACTCAACTCACAATAAAAATTGAAAAGCCTGTATAAATTACAGGGTATTATAGTTAAGGTTATTTAAAATCATTCAAAAAATCACTTGACAAATAAAAACCTTTTAAATATGTGTATTTTCTTGAAAGTACATTACGAAATGGTCATTTTTATTAAGAAGAGTCTATACTTAGTTTCTGTATAAATTTGGTAAAAGAAACTTTTTTCCTACGGAAACTACTTGAGGACTGAATTATTTTTTTTAAGGCGCACCATAATGTCTCTTATTTCTAAAACCATATTATTCGCGATTTGTTTAATCTTAATCGGTCCTGTATACTTTCACTTAACATGGTTTTACAACTTTATTAGTGAGATGGGTCTAAAAGAGTCTTTCTGTGTAGCGATGAGTACCGGCGAGCTACTAAATTTTTCATTAGTGTTATTAGTTTTTATTATCACAGACATAATAGCCTTTACAAGTCAAAATGTTTTGGTAGAAGATAGCTTTAAGTTTGTTGCAGTATTGAATCTCATAATTTTAATTATACTAACTATTTTTCTTTGCGCCTTCGCTTTTCAAATCATTAAGCAACCAAGCAAATTTTATTATATAGATCAGTGCCTTTTTGTTATAAATTCAGTTACTACGACCATTTATATTAAATACAAAATATTCAAAACAGAAAGCTAACTTTGGGATGAGCGATTTTATACACTACTTATTTTTTATCTTTTCTGCCCTGTATAGCCTTTTAATTATAGGCTTTATTGTATACAAAAAATTAAAATGGAACAACGATGAAAAAAATATTAATCATCAATTAAAAATCTCAAGAAAAGCCTTCAATAGAAATGGTTACAAGTAGTTTTTTAGCATCATATATCGATTACAAATTAAAAAAGGGTTGGAATCATAAAAAAAATCAATATTACAAATTCCAAAGCTATGGTGGAGTGTTTTACAACGCTTTTTTTTATAGCTGAATATTACAACTACCGGATTGCTAAGGACATCATTTTCAAAAAAGGTGGGACTGGTTATCAAGAGCTTTTCGAACAATCTTACGAAAAGCTATTTTCTATTATCGAGCGTAAAAAACAGACTCAAAATAATATGCCATATCTTCTATTTTCTTGTCTTGAGGTAGGAATTATTCCTAAGAGACGAGATAATTATAAATTACTCATAGCTCAGTGGTTAGGTTTTTCCTCCAATCAGTTGGAAAAAGACAACACTACTGAACCTACATTTGAGAATTTTCATCAAGATATAAAGCCTTATTTGAATTTTGAAGGAGAATATAAACTTTCTAGAAGGTTTACTTTGTATAAAAGTGATGTGAGCTATGGCTGGGTCTCTTTTCGTTATAAAATTCCTCGTAGAAAAAATATTAAAATTGATTTTAAAAAAAAGCTCCCTGTACATTTTACTAATGAACCTATAAATATCATTAGTATTATCACTGATTTACTTATAAAACACAACCGATTAAATGAATACACCGCTGAGCATTACATACAAAGGTGGATTAAAAAGCAATTCAATATTTGTTATTGTGATGAGACTAAAATTGGATTCAGCAAAATTGTAACATACTTTAACCGCTCATTTTATGGCAAATCACAAGTTGCTCATTCGGACTTTAAAACAACTCGCTCAGCTTCTATTCAGCCTAAAGTTATTGTCTCTAAAGTATTTGATATCCTAAATAATCTTTATGACCAAAGTGAGATTAAAATGTCAAAATCTCAAGCACTTGGCGTATTTTTATTATTCAGATTATGCAAGGCTTTAAGAGTCAGAACTGCTTGGATAAAAAAAGAAATCTACCAATCAATACAAACACCATCTAATAAAAAATTGGTTTTTAGATTTGTTAGAGGAATAACTTGTATAGATGCACTTCATCCACTAGAATACAATTATTTCCAGTCACGAAGCTTTGGTTCCTATTCTTATATTAGAGGTTTAAACTTCATTTTTAGAGGTGGCCTGTTACCTTACTTAAATGAAGGGAAAGCCGTTAGCGTTGCCGGCCTACCCGGTTCTGGAAAAACTACATATGCACTTCAAAGGATGGTAGAAATTGCTTTTTATGGCGGATTTTCATTATATTTAACTTTTGAAGAAGATCATTCTATCCTAGTTGATCGGTTACATTCATTTGGATTAACAAATTACGATCATTATGACATAATTGAGGTGGACTCGTCTAATTATAAAAAAGAATTCTCGAAACTCGATAGAAATCTCGAAATTAAAAAAGGGGTTCTTGTTCTTTTTAAAATTCCAAGAGATGATAGCAGGGCTAAAATAATTTCTATTATTAGAGCTTTGAGCCTGCAAGCTGATAAATTAGAATGGAAATATAAAGCTATTACCCTTGATAGTATAAATTCAATGGATTTTGATAACGGTGGTCTTTTCAAGTTCATAGTACCTAACATTATGAAACGAATTCGGGCCAGAGAAATCATCGATAACATAAAAAAAAATAAATATTTAGGGATTATATTAAGTGAACAAAACGATCCTCAATTTAACATGTTACCGTATCTATGTGATGTTGCCATTGAAGTCACAACCTCCTCGAATTCTCGATATTTCGAAATTTTAAAAGCACGGAATCAAAACTATCAATTTGGGAAACACCCTTTCAGAATATCGGATGGTACTGGTTTAGTAATCTATCCTTCTTTAGATGCGGTACTCAGTGGATTACGAAATAGAGTGCGTAGTACTGTGAGTGAAAAAAAAATAATTCAATTCCCTATTGAAATAAAATACCAGCTAAAATTTCCTGGAATCTTAGAAAAGAGTTCAACACTGCTTTATGGAAATGCCAGAAGTGAAAAGATAGCGTTTTTATACCAGATTGTTGGAACGAAAGATACCTTGATTGACGACACAAGCAACAATACTTATTCCAATATTTCACTACTCCGTGAGACTATTCTTGTTGTTACTTTTAGGACCTCTGGAAGAAAATATGAACAAATGATGAGAGGATATAATAAAATATACAAAAAATGGCAAATCATACCGAATAAAAAAATTCGTCATTTTACGCCTGGTTCTGACATAACCCCAGAACAAATTATTGATGGTATTTGGGCCAATATACGTGAGGCCAAAAGAGAAGGGAGACCTATTTCAAGAGTTATAATAGATGAAATAGAATCCTCAAAATTCTTTTTACCAACAGTACACCAATCAAAACTATTTTGGCCAACCCTAACTGAGCTATTAAACACTGAAGCAATAACATCTTTTTTTATTGTCCAAAGAGAAGATGAATATGATGATGATATGATTTTTCTTAAAGACTATATGGATTATATTTTTAAAGTAAGCCGAAAAGAAACACACCAAAAAGAAAACCCAGACGGGCACCGTATAGAATTGAGGGTCGATAAATGGATCGATCCATATAATTTTAAACGGCACAGTTCAATCAAGAGTATCGCAGTAGTGAATTCTTTATTATCAGATAAAAGTCAGGATGATTTCTTGTTTTTGAATCAAAACCTTAGAATATCCGGAATTGACTATCAAATTTTGAAACTTTATTCAAGAGGAGTTGAAAGTGAGGACATATATGAGCAATTAAAGAGTCGATACGAATTTCCTGTAACGAACAGTGCTGTCAGTAAGATACTTCATCAAGTTGACGAGGAAATCGAAAAATTTAAAGTTGCAAAATTAAATGCAAAATATACAGGGGTATTTATTGATACAATCCAAATTCCATTTGAAATATACTCGAAAAAAATTCTATCACATCTGTATTACTGTATTGGACTAAATCCTGACATGAGCAAAAATATCCTTGGATTTTGGCTAAAAGATGAAAAGGAAGCAAAAAATATCTATCAAATCATTTTTGAGGATCTAAGGGAAAGAGGAGTGAAGAGTATCCGAACGATAATTGTACAAAATCCCAAAAATGTCCAGTACGATTTTCATGACTCATTCAAAGGGGCTACGTTACAAAGATCTACTATACATATGCTTCGGTATTCGCAAGAACTAATTAACGGGACCGACAAAAAAGGACTAATTAAAGAGACCCATAAAAACGAACTAATAAAACTACTACTTGAAATAACTACAATCAGCGATAAAAATGATGTAATTCATAAAATTAATTTATTAAATAAAAATTGGCAAAATATTTATCCAGAGGTTGTCTCTTATTGGCAAGATTGTTTGCCAGATATATTGAAACGTTGTGAATTTTTAGAGGAAAAACATAAGAATTTCTTTTATGACAAATATATCGAAACAATTTTTTCGGCTTTTAAAAGCACCATTGCTAAAAGATCGAGTTTTCGAGATAAGTATAGTATCGTAAGAATATTGTTCTTATCTTATAACTTCCTGTTAAAAGATACTATTATTTAAAATCAGTAACCTTTTGGAAATTTAATCAGCAAAATTCAAGTGGTTTTAAGGCGAGCAATTATGGTATCAAAGTTGACCGCCCTGGATCCCCAAGCAGTCAGAAATAGCGAAAGTAGTCAACGCCTTTATTGTCAATGCTATCAGTCCGAAATTATAGACAAATTGCGGGGTTCCCTGTTCCTCAAAATTTGTAAAAATAAGCGATTTTAACGTCGTAAATTAACCTCGTGCTTGTTTTTCGTCGGCTGATTTAGCCTTGTTTGACATTCACATATACTGTGCAGCTCGATTTTATTTGTTAGTTAGTGTATCCAGTCACTTGCCCTTTATACTCTCACCTTGTATCTACCATACCTACTTCCATCCCCCAACCATAACAAAGGCTCCCCAAAACCAAGGCGACGACCACTGCTCCTTGCAGATAAGTTGCAGCTGAGATGTCCGCAACGCCTCTGCTTTCGTTAGGCCTTTGACAACTAAATTATCATATAAATTAGCCATAAGGATTGACGTAGCAGTATCTTCTACCTCCCATGAACTGGCGCAAACCGTTCGCGCACCAGCGCAAAAGGATGCCCGAACAAGCCCGAGCATTCCTTCCCCGGCTGTTAATTTCCCCATGGCCGTATTGCAGGCACTAAGGACAATTAGATCAGCATCAAGTTCGAGTTCCGCAAGTTCAGCCGTTTGCAACAGTACTTCTGAATCGTCTCCTCCATAGAAAACAATGCCAGGCCCATTCGGGTCAGCATCATCGAAATGAGCGTGTGTCGCAAAATGTACAAATCTGAAATCGCTCAGTCTCTCCGATAATACAGCGCGTTTTGTTGCTTCATTATAAATTTTTACAACTGCCTGCCCCGGCTTAAAAAATGCTTCTATGTTACGTACTTCGTCGATTGATGCCGGAAGCGCCGACAGTCGTTGCCAGTTCTCGTTCTCGCTTTTGAACTCACCAGGAGCGAAAGCTATAAGGCTCCGCCGCTTGGAATTCTCCATCGGTCGAGTGGCATCAAGATTCTCAAAAATTGCGGCTGAAGGAGCGTAAGCTATGGCGTGTTTAAAAACGAGATATGGAAGAACACTTTGACTGCAGGATTGATCTGGATCGGTTAAGAGTACTTGAAAAGGCAACATATGAAGGGAGTCATCGGGCACGATGAGCAAATTTCGTTTGTTTTGAATCCAGCGTTCGACCGGCGCGACTAACAAGGTGTAAAGTTTGAAAGCGTTTTCCTTGTAAGATTCGTTACGGTTAATTAGTTCTTCACGTAATTTGCTAACAAGTTGACGAATTTCTATTCCTCCAAATGGTATTGAAATTACGGTGTAATCATCCTGGGTGACGGCCCAAACATAAGACACCCCTCTATGCAATGAATATTCCAAAAGTGCAGTATCAGCATCAAGGATCTTTTGCTGTACTTCTTTGAGCTTAGCTGCCTTAATACGAGCAAAACTTATAGTGGACCCAGCGCTGACGCATCAAAATTTATTATCAATGATATCAGGGGGGCGGAGCGACATCTAAAATTATTTTGTCGCAAAATTATAATAGACACTCTGCAGGTCTTTTGATAATGTAACGTGGATGTGTGTGAGTTCACCCACCAATCGAAACGTTACATTTGAGGAGAAAACGCTGTGATAAGCCAGTGTGGTCG
>NZ_KB892930.1 GCF_000373985.1 Desulfobacter curvatus DSM 3379 | reverse complement strand
CGCTCCGAATTGACCTTATAACCGATGGCGATGATGGCCGAGAGATTGTAGTGATTGGTGTTATAATTTTTGCCATCAGAGGCAGTTATCCGAAAATTTCGGATAACTGAAATTTCCTCTAACTCACTGTCTCTAAATATCCTTTTCAAATGATAGTTTACCGTCCTGACATCAACGTCATAGAGCGTGGCTATCATTTTCTGGGTCAGCCAGATGTTCTCGTCTGCGTATACCGCCTCAACACCGCTCTTGCCTGTGGCTGCAACAAATGTTAGATACTCGGCCGCCGAGGAACGAACAATAGAAGTCTCTTTTTTTCCAGCTTTTTGAAGTTGCTTGTTTTTATCCGTCTTCATTCAACGCCGCCCCAGTTTTGATACCTGTCCCGGGACCAACGGAGGTATTTCATCAACTCCCAGTTGATAGAACCGGAATCAAACCGATCACTGTCGTAATCGCCACCGGACCATTCCATGTAACCTTCGTGCTCTTCATGGCTCGGGTCCTCCAGGGCGTTGCAGAATTCAAAGTAGCCGGGTACGCCGCCTACATCTTCAGGAGGGCAGGCCCGCTCGCCTTCAAAACAGGCCAGCTCCGTTCTCAGTTCCGGATTGAAATAGCGGCTTTCCTCCAGAACCAGTTCATGCTCCCAGCTATCCCCGAAATCATACAGATAACGAAAGGTACGGCCTTTCTGCTTGATCAGATTTCCAAGACGGTATCTGCCGCAGACCAGCCCCTCTTCTTTCGATTCCGGGTATTCCGTGTATCGTTTACTACCGATGGTGAATTGGTGCAGATGGCTGTCGGTCCAACCCATAACAATCTGGATAACATCGTGGAACCGGTCCAGCGTAATGCTGGCGGGCACTACAAAACGACGCCAGATTGCCGGTTCGATATCAAGTAGTTGTATTTTCAGCAGATAAAATCGTTCGTTCATTTCTTCACCTCATATTTTGACCAGAAGCTTCGTTTTCGGCCATGAGCCTGAATGATCTTCTCTTTGAAAGCTTCGTGATGATTAAATTGTTTCCAGTTGGCGACGCTTGCCGCCAGTTTATCCAACTTTTTCAGATACCGAATGCCATGGGGGTAGGCCTTGGTGTACCCACGTTCCAGAATTGAGACAAGCAGACTGCGGTATATCAGGCTAGTAACAAGATGGCGATTTTCTGACTCCATCGCTTCTGCCAGAGAAAGCAGACTGCCGTAATAGTTGCCATCAAGCTGGTCGGCACGCCCCAGAAGATATTCTTCGGCGTCATCTATCTTCCCGACTGCAATCAGGAATTTGGCATCAGATTCTCGTAGCCTGTCGGTTTTCAGGATTTGCTCAACTTCATCATTGATAGTATCATCCCGTTTGTCATGACCGATGACATCCAGAAGCGCCTGCAAAGTGTCAGTGGAATGATGGGATCTGTATTTCTGGTACAGAAGTTTTGTCAGCTTTTCAGAATCACCCTGCTTATGGTAGATCTCCTCAAGGAGCTTATCCCGCTCGTATGCTTGAAAGGTTTCACCTTCCGGGATTTTCTTCAGCCAGGAATGGGCGGTTTCAACATCTGTGCTTTCAAGGTATACCCGGGCAATATCAATCAGTGCCGCTGTGGACAGCTTTCCCCATGAAGCGATGCGCGTTTTCTCAAACAGCTTTGCATCCTTGATCTGGCGGGCCAGTGATTCGATCAGCATCAGGTGATGACGTTTGCCGTATTCATCTTTTTCTTTGTCTGCCCATTTCTGAAGCGTTGTAATCATCGTTCGGATAATATCCTCAGGCAGACACACTCCTGCACAATCAATCAAAGTGTCCCGGATGCCGTAACTGTCCTTTTGATTTACCTTAAGAACGATCTCCGCAATTCTTTCTTTGTCTTTACAGCGTGAGGCATAGTCCACAAACAGTTCTTTAGCATTATAGCGGAAAATATCTCCAATATTTCCGCTGGAGTCATCGCACATCTCAAAAATGGTATTGTCAGCCTCGTAAAATGCCGCAACAAGTTCAATGCCGGTGAGTGGATCATCCACACCGGATTTTAAATCCTGCAGCAGCATTTCCAGTTCTCGGGCAAAACCGGAGGCTCCCTGCCAGTCAATAAAGCGATTTGAATGTTTCAGGCCGGAAAGCTTCTTCTTAAATCGTTGAACATTTTCCTTTGGGGTGGCAATCAGCTGTTCAATCAGGTCATCCGCCTCATCGGAATGGACTGCAAGATTCAACAAGGCATCTGCAAGGGCGTGCGGCCCCAGATCAATCAATTTTTGTTTGCGGGAATCAGTCATTTGCCTCTCCTCTAACCCATGCTCCAACCCTTGTACAGCCCGGACCGGCCATTGAGCTGCGGCCGCCGGATACAGGTGTGATGTTTATCTGGGTGCTGATTCTTTCTTTCAGTGCAGAAACATCATGTAGCAAGATTTCCTTTGAGCTTGGAAACAACATTTCCCGGAGATTTGTTGTCAAGTATTCCTGCAGACTGTTTCACTGATCTTCACCCTTTTTAGAATCACTTGCTTTCCCGTCACGGACCCAAATATCGACCTCATCTTTCTTAAATTTCCAAAAACGGCCGATTTTGTGGGCAGGCATTTTCTTTTTGTTTATCCATGTGTAAACTGTATCTTTGCTGACACCCAGATAGTGAGCAATCTCCTCGGCTGACAACCAACGATCTTCCATTTTTTACACCTTTAAAGCTTATAAGGTCAAATTGGTTTAGTTTGTCTTTTTACACGATGTCTGTTTTTTGTCAATCAGGTTTAGTTGGGTTTAATCAGGTTTTGCATGAAATATTGGCATGGGTAGTGGAATTGAACTTTAGCATTTTCCAAGATTAATCCACTTTTTATTATTTGAGGCCTGAAATATAAAATTTGGCAGATCATGCTGAGGTGTTTGAGGTGAGGTTAGGACCGTTTTTAGGCAAATAAGAACCCCGGATTATCCCTGTCACTCCGGATCTTTTCAAGGACGATTCAACCACAATATGTGGGCTTGTCCAAATTTCAAAAAAGAGAGCCCTACAAATGCAAAAGCTCGCCCTTAAAATTTTAGCCCCCTGAGAATTGATTGGAGTATCAAACACCCTTTCTGTAAAGGCTTTTAGCGACAGATAATACCATAAGTCAACCCCATGGCATTACTCTTTTTTCAAGGATATCAATCGAATACATAATTATCTAATCATAAGTTTGGATCGGGCTGACCGTGGCCTATCGATTTTGAACCTTCTTGACACCTAATATTTTTCGTTTGACAAAACATTTAATGACAAATAAAATTATTTAACTAATGAAATATAATTTTAACTATACATAATTTTTATCTTTTCGGAGAAACCTCCCAACCATGGCAAATCCCCCCAACAAAAAAGGCAACGCATCTGCATCATATTCGGAGAATCAGGAAATTATTACTCTGACATCGGGAATCTCTTTAATTATCACGGATTTTTTGCCGCAATCCGACACCCTGATTAATATGGATATTGACGGCAGTTACGTCTCGTTTGGTTTCACCCTGTCTGTGCAGGCCGTATCTAACCTGAAAACCGAAAGCGGCAAAAAAGTGGAGATTTACCACACATGCCAAGGAACTGAGGTTTCGTTTATTCCCAAAACAAGAGCGAAATCCAAAATATGGGCTGGTATACCTTTTAGAAGTGTTTGTCTTACCATGCCACCGAGTCTTTTGGCATTTTTCATTACCGGTCAGGAACAAAGCTTTCCTGATTCGATTCAACGGATATCCGGAGAGGAGAAATGCAAACATGTTCAAACTATTGGCACAATGACCCCTGAAATGAATTATATTGTCCTGAAGATTATGGAATGTTCCCTCCCAGATCCCATACGGCAGATATACCTGGAAGCAAAAGCAATGGAACTTTTGGCCTGTCGGTTGAAATTGATGATGAAACCCCGTCCATTATCAGGAATACAGCCATGTGATATCAAGGCTGTTCACCAGGCCGCCGGCTTACTGACTGAAAACCTGAGCCATCCGCCAGATATGGAAGAATTATCACGAAGTGTTGGGCTCAACAGAACTAAACTAAAACAGGGATTTAAGGCTGTTTACGGTAAAAGTGCTTTCCAATACCTTAAGCAATTTCGATTTGAACGTGTTGCCGATCTTTTGACCAACGGCTCCATGAGTGTCTGTGAAGCTGCCGAAGCAGTCGGATATAACGATATTAAACATTTTTATCAAAATTTCCGTAACCACTTTGGCACAACACCTGGTACTTTCCGGAAAACTATTTAAATCCTCATTTTGTTGGATACATTGGTAAATATCCCCATCCAGTGAACAGTTTATCGGCTTTTTCCCCCCCATAAAAACTTCCGTTTCCCCCATAGAAATCGTTTTACAAGATTGATATTTCGTCTTGGATACAAGTCCAAAGGTGAAGTTTTTTTATCATAGGCACAAAAAAAGGAGAATGGAATGTCTGCTAAAAAAATGATGGTATTTATTTGTTGCATGGCCTGCACTTGTCACTTTGCAGCGAAAACAGCATGGGGCCAGAATGTTGAGAAGAAACCATCCGTGGAAATGGCAGAAATTACTGTCACAGCCAATAAAATTGAGGAGGATGTTCAAAAAATTCCCCAGAGTATCACTATTATGGATGAGGTTCTTCTGGAGGAAAAGGGAATTACCGATGTCCCTGACCTGATCAGGGAAATTCCTAACATGACTGTTAGGGAAAACGCCGGAAACGCAGTGAGTTTCCGGGGACTGAACCCTTCCACGTTTACCAGTAGCAATCCGATGGTCATTTATATTGACGGGGTCCCCATTATCCGCCAAGAGGGTTTTGATGCCTCCCTGGCCAATGTGGAGCGGGTTGAGGTGCTGCGCGGACCGCAGGGAACACTTTACGGCAAGGACGCCATTGGCGGGGTTATCAATATCGTCACTAAGAAGCCGGGAAATGAATGGCATGGAATGATTGGTGCTGAATATGGCCGCTACAATTACATGCAGGGCATTTTTAACCTCAATGGTTCAGTGATCAAAGATACGCTGTTTATGGGAATCAACGGCAAATACGAGCAGGATGACGGCTGGATCAATAACACCAATCCCAGGCTGGATTCGGACGGGAACGAATTCGATCAGCAGCAATTCAGTGGCTACCTTTTATACACCCCGACACACATGTTTACTGCAAAGTTGACGCTTTCCATGGATAATCAAAATGATTCCTGGATCAATGGATATGCACTGCCTGCCGGGTCGAATCTCAGTGATTTTAACAGAGATGATGCCGAAGAGGTCAATTTTGATGTGCCAACGGAAGCCAATTTAGATTGTTTCTCCCAGAGTCTATATTTGAATTATGCATTTGATTCAATAACCCTTACCTCGATCACCACCCATAGGAAACGGGACAATGAAGGGGATTCCGATGTGGATTACACGGCCGGCACCTCTTTCGACGGATTGAAAATGTTTGGCTATAATGAAACAGATACCTATACCCAGGAGATTCGCGTATCAAGTAATAATGAGGGCGGCATCCGCTGGGTAGCCGGTCTTTACCTGGATTCAGAAAACCATGAAGTTGGTCCTTATGGTATGCAATACCCTTCTTATGACAATTCAGGAACAATTAATGGAAGTGTTTTTTATAATGCTGAGTCAGAAACCGACAGTACTACCTATGCAGCATTTGGTCAGGCAATGGTACCCCTGGGAGAGCGGTTTGAGCTTACCCTAGGTGGCCGGTATCAGCACATTGACAAAGAGATTGATTTAGATACGTATTATCTGCCCGTGGGAACAACCGGGGCACCCATTTTTTCATTATTTGGAGACAAAGACTGGGATGTTTTTTTGCCCAAGGCAGCCCTTACTTATGGCCTGAGCGATAACTGGCATACATATATTTCGTATTCCCAGGGATACATGCCCGGAGGTTTCAATTTCTTTGCTTATTCCGGCACGACAGAGGACAATTCCTTTGAACCCCAAAAATCAGCAAATTACGAGATAGGGATCAAGGGAAGTGTGAATCAGTTGAGGTTGGCGGCAACCCTGTTTTACATGGATATAGAAGATATCCATGTTTATAAGTCCGATGGTGTCAATTTTTATACAGATAATGCTGATAGCGCCCATTCTCAGGGAGTTGAGCTGGAATTGGCATATCAACTCACCGATACCATTGAATTGACAGGTTCACTGGGTTTTATAAAGGCGGAGTACGACAGTTATGATGCCGGAGGCGGCAGATCCTTTGATGGACAGGATATCGAGAATACCCCTTCCTACACAGCAACAGCCGGTGTCTCCTATAGACATCCCAGTGGATTGTATGGACGTATCGATATAAGGGCGGCAGATGAAATTTCTTTCTTTGATGATGCCAATGATGGCTTTGTCGAGGAGGATGCATATGTCACTTTTGGTGCAAAGATAGGTTATCTAACTGGTGAATGGGATTTTTATGTATATGGGAAAAATCTGACAGATGAGGAGTATATTACTAGTTTTTTATCTAATTCAAGAATGGCGAGGGCTACATTCGGGGACCCGCTGACCGTTGGCGTTGGGCTGCGCTACCGGTTTTAGTTTGCTCTTTAAGTTATAGCTATCCATCAGCCAGGTTTCCCGAAGATGGTGAGACAGGATGAGGTTCTTGCCGGCGGCAAGTCCTGCCAGTGTCCCTGAAATCGAACCATGTGGGCATGGTAACCGTGCCCACATGACCCAGGAAAGCTGCCAGGGCCTTAAACACAATCAGGGGTGGGGCCCCTCAGGAAGTCCAACAGCATCTTTTTTAATTAGGCTATGTTCCCTTTAAATGTTGAAACTCAATAAATGATTTCTATCTTTTGGATATACTCCAAGAAGGAGGAAATCATGAAAAATAAAGACTTTTCACAATTATTGCTTAAAATCACCGAAATGGATCATCGTCAACGAAGTAGCTTGCTGAATGCCCTTACATATCTCTCCGATGATAGTCAGGTTGTCGAATGTATTGAATCACATTTTGACGCAGACGGCAAATGTCCCTTCTGTAATTTTGCCCATTATTATAGACAT
>NZ_KB892929.1 GCF_000373985.1 Desulfobacter curvatus DSM 3379 | reverse complement strand
GAAGTTACAAATTTTTGGGGGTAAGGGTAAAAATACAATGTATGAGACGACAATTACCGATCCTAAAATCCATTTAATGTGGTTTAACAGGCGTCAATTACAATGAAGGATTGAGTCAGTCTGCTAAATGTAAAGATCGTAACAAAAACGGAACAGAATTTATGCACTCAAAAAGCATTTATTGATATAAAAAAACCGGACAAGATAATTGACGCGAACCGGACAAAGTAATTGACATTTGATACTTCATTCAAAAGTGCATCTGGACCTGGCATTGCAGACATTAAAAGGTCTTAAAAATTCAACATCAATCGTGGTTGACATATCTGAGATGCTTGCTGAATCATTGGACCGGACTCCTTCGTTCAGTGGGCATATCCCATACAGCAAGTACCATTTATTGTTCTGGTGCGTTGAATCTCTCCACGCGGTTCCGGATATAAAGATTGATAAAAAAAGAACCATCGGCACCATCGCATTGTCCCTGCAGCAATCGTACTTGCGTATATTGGCTGACATGGTCCATGGGCAAGGGTATGGTGTCGAAGAACAGGATGCTTTTTTTACATTGGGGTGGCCTCTTGTTTTCAGGTATTTTTCTGAAAAGCAACGTTCCGAGTTTGTATCTGCCGTTGACCTCACAGGCATTCAGCCGGATTTGTCGGATTACAGTTTTTCCTTGGCGATCAGAACACATTTCAGGCTGTTGCTATGCCTATATGGCGATCAAAATATAAAAGAGGGTGGCTGGACAAAGGAAATTGAAGAACAATTGGCAGGGTTTGTAGTCGAATACGGTTTCCCAAATGGCGCGACACTTGGGATTTTTTGTCACATTCACGAAAAAGGTTTGAATCTATGGAGCCTATTTACAGAGTCTTTAAATCAATTTGATCCCACAGACCGATCTGAATTAATCGATCAACTGCTGGAACTGAATATTCCTTTGGTCAGCTTAATGGAACTTGAGCATTATCTGGTTATTCCAGCGGACAAGGCTCGGCTGCTCAAGGCAATTCAGAGAAGAAAAATAAAGGAAGATGAAATATCCTGGGTCCCGGAAATAGAGAAAGGAATTCAGCTAAGCCTGGTGCAAAAATCCTATTCTCTGGCTAATTCATTGATTGAATTTGGCAAAAAAAGAGCGAATCCAGTTCACAAAGATTTGTGGCAGATGCTCGAATTTCGGTCTATGCTTCATCAAATCCATGATAACGATAATGAATCGATTGAGGATCGGGTACAACGTATAACTGATCTGCCGATTCCGGATTTTTCTAATCGGTCCCAAGCCGATCCAAGAAATAGCTATCAGCGGAAAGCAGAGAGAGCCAAACGTTTTTTCACGGCCTTATTATTCTTCGAGCAAGACCCTGAAAAAGCATATATGTGGCTGGATCAGCTTTGTAAAGAATTTTTAAATTCATTATACAGGTTGAATCGCCTCTCGGCCAAAATGAAAATTCTGGATCAACATGACGCGTCATCAGATGAGTACTTAAATGTGGTAAACGATTGGCTTGAAGAGCGTAAAAACATCTTGGGGGAAAAGTTTTCAGAGTTCGAGTCGTTGATTTCGCTTATAGCGCTGTCAAAAGGAAATGACCCCGTAGCGTTTCATCTGGTTTGGTCAAAAGTACCCGAAGTCTATAGAATTAAAATTGAAATCGTTGAAGCATCGTGTGAATCAATGAAAAAATATGGTCTACTTAAAGAGGCGTTCGATCTGATAAATCGTGCAAGGTCTCATTACGGGGATCGTGCTGAAGAGGTACAAAAACTGGATGAAATAGCAAGGAATATTGGCAAAAAGATAGCACTTGATAAAAATATTCATCCCTCTTTCTTGGTCCAAAATGAAGGATTGACTGTTGCCAAAACAAGAGCGGTTTGGAATGAGATGAGAAGGTTTGACCAGGAAGCACAAGCACAGATTTTTCATAACAGGTATGAGCAGAATCAAGCGCTGCAGACATTTTTGCTGGATCAGGTACTTACAGTATGCAATGAGCTTTTATTAAGGGCACAAAATCTTAAACGCATTATAACAGGGAATCAGAGGTTACAAATTGAAAACCTCATTAATGATTGGTTTGTTTCCCTTTCAAGGTCTCAGTTTCTTTTAATCGGATGGACGGTTTCTGAAGGGGACCGAAGCGGAAAGTCTGAAACCGGAAAAGATTTAGGTATAAGCGATATCCGGCTTTTTGACAGCAATGGAATACCGTCTTTATTGTGTGAAGCCTTTCTTCAAGAAAATTATTCCAGTAGAGTTATTGAAAAGCATATTCACAAATTGGCAGGATATAACTCGCAAGGCGTTGGCATCATATTTGTGCTTGTTTATTGTCTAAGCGATGATTTCAACATGCTTTGCGATAAATATGTCGCTGTTCTAAATGGCCTAACCTATAATGGTTTTGATACAAAAAAAACCAAAAATAAGATTGATGAAATCAGCCCTGTTCGTTGTGCAAATGTTAGAATAAGAGTCTTCAAAGAAGTTCTATGCATGAATGCAAATCCCATATCAATTTGCCATGTTTTAATAGATTTTTCATGATTACATGAAAATTGGGAATTGTCCTTTACCCGTTTAAACGGGCAGAATTCGATTCTGCCATGCCGGCAGAAATAGGAGCGCTGACTGCCGTACCATTCTGCGGCCGAGACAAGGAAAAGTATCCTCAGCAAGGGGCGGTCAATCAAAAAATAGAGGGGATGAATAGAAAGATCAACTGAACGTTCAAAAGTGTTAACTTTGTTATCTACGTGGGATGTAATCCCTGCCAGAAAAGGCGTTGGCTTTTGGCATTGGTGAGGACTACCTCTCTGTCAGGCTCTGTTTCTCGGCCGGACGACTTCCACAGACTTTCTCTGTATTTGTAATCAGAAAAAGCATCAAGATCTTAAAATTGGGACCTGATTCGAGGTTCAACTGTTGTTAAATTTCCAATAACGCCATATGCAGCAGAGGATAAGGCTTTCCTTGACCGTCAAATTCCGAGCGTCCTATTACTGAGAATCCAATATGTTGATAAAAGCCCAGGGCCTGCTTATTCTGTTCATTGACATCGACCTTTGTTGCCCCCAGGTTATTGATGGCATGCGACACTAAAAATGAACCCACACCATTTCCACGGGCCTCTGGTGAAATAAATAGCATTTCAATATTGCCATCATGGACACCGCAAAACCCTATTATTTCACCTTCATTGTTTTTAGCACACTTCAAATTAACAACATCGAAGTACTGTTCAAGAATTAGTGGCCTAAGTTTTATTAAATCTTCCTCTGCCAAAAAATCGTGTGTTGCTCGAACTGATGATTCCCATATTTCTATCAACTTCTGATGATCTACCTTTTTGGCATCTTCAATCTTCATTGCTTAACTCGATAAAAATTAAACGTTGCACTTAACGGGTGCCGGACCACACGTAACGAGATTAACAGCTTTTTAGCATACACACTTTCTACCTTAGATGTATCTATTAAAGCCATACAGCCCAATCACCAAATTCAAATATCCCGCTACCGTGATGCAAATTACCCTCATTTTTCAACTGACGAAAAGCGTCACACATTCTTGTCAAGATTTCAGGTTGAATTTTCAAGGTATGATGTGCTGGAAATACATGCTTCACCGGCAGCATCGCTACCAATTCAAGAGAGTTTAGGTATGCTTCGGGGTCGGTAGACGGAAAGTAAGCAAATAACGTATCCTTGTAAACGAGGTCACCGGTAAAAAGATAGCCTCGTTCCTTTTCCCAAAAACACATATGCCCCGGTGAATGTCCTGGCGTATGTAGTATTTGAATAGAACGGTTTCCAATATCAATAATTGCATTGTCAGTTAATTTTTTCACTTCATTATGGATGTCACAGATCCCGAGCCCCGTATCAATAAGCAAGCTGAACTTAGAACCATTTAAGAGATAACAATGAGTTTCCTCCCAGTGGCGGTACTCGCTTATAATGTACGTTTTTTTGTCAATTTGATCTATTGTAAACCAATTATCCATTAGACTCTATTTTCACTTTTTATTGAACATATAGATTTTAATGAAATTCAACTTTTGTTTGTAATCAACCGCCTCCTTGCCTAAAGTCTTCCTGAAAAAACTGCTGCTGAAATCTACTCGGCCTCCCCCTGGTTGGCAGGGACAAGAGCCTGCTGTTGCGGTCTTTTAAGTCAGGTCAGTTTTTCAGCAGGCGAAGATCCCGTTTCACAATCATTCCTTTGGCCAGCTTCCCGATCACCCGGGTTCGGGCCAGGGGCTGGTTTTTGTGGGCCAGCAGTTCAGCGTTCAGCTCCTCTCGGTTTATCGGGGGCGGGGCCTGCCCGGGCCTGGGAACAAGCGACAGCGCCCCGGGTCTGCATGCCGCAACGCACTGGCCGCAGCCGATGCAGCGGTCCGGATCAATAAACGGCCTAGCTTTTTTCTTTTGTTCGTTGACCGGTTCGAGAAAGGACAGGGCCTGGACAGGGCATTTATCTGCACATTGTCCGCAGCCCGCGCAAGAATCAGTGGATAGTTCCGCCCTGAACCCTGTCTCCCAGAAATCCAGGGGCAAGGGCAGTTCTTTGTGCAGGCTCAGCATTGAACAACAGCAGCCGCAGCAGGAACATAAGAATTCAATCTTCCGGGTGTTAGAGGGCTGGAGAACCAGCCCCTCTTCCTGGTTCCGGCTGATGACGTCCATGACTTCAGCCTTTGTTATCTGCCGGCCCAATTCCATCTTAATCAGAGTCTGGGCAATGCTGCCCATGGCCATACAGGTCTCCTCCCGCTTGGTTTGTTTGCAGGGCATCCCCTGCAGAGCTTTCTTTTTCCTGCAGATGCACGGCAGAACCACAAACGGAGGGTCTGCCTTTTCAAGAAGGTAAAGAATCTGGTCATACTCTGCCGCCGGCAGGTCCGGGGCGATGCTTTTATTGACGGGGATGGTCCTCATCTGTGACCGGCCCGTGCCGAGAAAGGAGATGCCAAAACGTTTTTCCGATGTATAGGCCTTAAAATCCCGAATAAATTCCGGTGTGAGGCGGTTGACCTGAAGTTCGTAACTCCCTACCACCAAAGGAACGTTTGCATAAACATTCTGGTTGTTCTTTTGGTGGAATTCAATGCCCCCTTTTTTGACCATGGCTGTGAGATGCTTTTTCAGCGCGTCCATGGATGGAACCATATGGATGGCCCGATCGAAAATCACTTCCACTGGTTGGGGCTCATGGCTCAGGCAGGTGGCGATGGCAGCCTCTTCAGGTGAAAAAATATGTTTGAGCAGCCGGATATCCGCACCATCTGCCGACGGCGGGAATCCAACCGGCTGCCGGTCCAGGTGCTGCTGTAGCTTTCTGTAGGGCAGGTCTTCCGGGGTAGTGGCAATCGGTTTTTTCATAGGTTTGTGATATGCGATTTCGAATGGCCTGTCAATGGACGGCAATACGGGAATTATAATTTCTGAATTTGCGGGAAAAAATTAAGATTATGCCCTGTTTAAGATCTCAGTTCGTTGATTGCTAAGACAGCAAAACGGCCTCTAATTTTTCAATGAACCGTTTTTCTTCTTGACTCCCTGTTGTTGCAAATCGAATAAGAGGGAACTTATATTTTTGTAAAATCGAGTCTTTAAGTCTGTCTCTTTGCATTTGTTTTTCATTGCCGGCATGAAATGCGTGGCCATCAACCTCAACTGCTAACACAGCGGATTTATCCATTCGATTAAAGACAACAAAATCCAAATGAGTCCAGGAGCTGACTGCGAATTTTAGTTCATCTGCCGTCAATAAGCTTTGGTCCCGGATTAGCATTTTTAATGGGACATGGACTGCCACGCCTAAAAATTGGAACGTTTGAAGAGACAGAACCTTGGTGATCAATGCATACATCAGGTTCTCCGATTCATGCTCTGATATCATAATCGTTGTAGATGATTATGCATTTATCATCGATCAGCTGGCATTCTTTTATATCTGACGTTTTGTCCCGAAACCCTTCTTTACCTTTAACAAGAATAAGATCTGTTTCCGGATTCATTTTAGGATATTAAACCTCATTAGAATTAAAAGGGCATATTCTGTTTTCTTTATAAGAAAGTCTGGGTAACTTACTCAGATCTTTCAAGTTTTGTTGTGGGCCGAAGTCTTTGTGTAGATAGACCAAGGACGGCCCGTGGCCGTTATATGAAAAATGGCAAATCATTTCGGGCTTGAAACTTTATTTGTTGCGGGCATACAGCTATGTACGCTATATCTGCTTTTCCCAGTATACAACACCGGGAAGTGGATTTTCATAGTACGGCTCGATTTTCCTGAAGCCGAGGGTTCCATAAAGATGCATGGCCTCTTTGAGGTTTTCAAGCGTATCAAGCCGCATCAAAGAAAATCCCAGTTCTTGTGCGATCAAAATGATCTCCCGGACAAGCCTTCTGCCCAGGCCCGTGCCCCTTGCCTCCGGCCTGACAAAAAGACGCTTCATTTCACATATACCGTCACTATATCTACGAACCGCAACACACCCGACCATTCTTTCTCCATCAAGACCAATAAGGAGATCTCCGTCCGGACGTGAGTATTTTCCGGGTAACCCGGCAAGCTCATTCTTAAAATTTTGAAAATGCAAGTCTACATTAAGGAATGCTTCGTATTCCCGGAAAAGCTCTCGCACCGCTTTGATCTCTGCTTTTGTTTGTGCTTGTTTTATTCTCATTTCCTGAACAAACGCTCCTGGGTCAAGCCTGGGTGTTGATAGACCAGGTCGGACCCATGGCCGTTATTCACATTTAACCAGTTGACCTTACCTAATTTCATCCTGATGACACTCTAGCACTACAGCGACACTTGAACACCTAACTCTTTAGCGAGAGCCATCGTTCTTTTTCTATGGCTTTCATACGCAATGTCGTTACGTTTGAGGTGATACTTTATCATATTTATAGCCCCTTTCCATGTAAAAGAATTGATCGACAAAACAACTTGGACCAATTTTTTAACCATGGCTAAACTTAAGCAGTTTTTTTTACTTTTTGCCTGAGTCGAAAAAGAAAGTGCTGCGCCAGCATGACATAAAGCATGTGCCGATGCCATGCCGGCCATGATCTATGCTCATAA
>NZ_KB892928.1 GCF_000373985.1 Desulfobacter curvatus DSM 3379 | reverse complement strand
TGTCCGCCCCCTTTCAACTCCGATTAGTGTGAGACGGCAACCACGGACAGGTAATCGAAACAGTTTCAAGCCTGGAATGGGGGAGAACTATGCCCGGACGGAATGAAAATCTTCGGTACAGGCCATGGTTTGTGTAGGAAGAACTACCTTTCCGATGCCTTCTGAAAGAAGGAAAGGCGGAATTTTCCCAAAAAGGAGTGGGCGGAACAACTTCGGCCGACCTTTTATTATTTATGCGTCAGCACTGTTCGTACCGTATGAAAAGTGAAAATGTTCAGATATCCGGACTATTCCATAATCGCAAATGTTGTTAACGGGTTGTTATTATCCCTGAAAATGAATACAAAGACATTGGATAACTATTCGTAAACACGGATGATGTATGCGTAACATAGCAAAAAGACTGGGATTTAAGCATGCAGTTGGATATTGATTTTGATGCCATTGAACGGATTTTCTCCAACGCCTGGGGCCAGGGCCGGGATTTTCTTTTTGAATCCGAAGTGTACGAACTTCTGGCGAAATCCGGGGCAGAGACGTTTCCCCAGGTCCGATTGATTGAGCGTGGGACCCGGATTGCCGATGACGAGCTTGTGGATATGCCGGGCGAGAAAAGTGTATTAAAAATCGTCTCTCCTTATATCATTCACAAAACAGAGGTGGGCGGGGTCCGGGTGGTGGACAAGGCGCCCAATAAAATTCGTTCTGCCGTGCGCCGGATGTTCTACGAGGTGCCTGAAAACTATGCAGCCGGTTTGGCCCTTGACCAGGACGGCCTGCCTGCGCATTATCGGGGCCTGACCGGTGACGATCTGGCATCAGCCGTTTCCCGGGATATTAAAGGCGTGCTCCAGGTGCAGTATATGCCTCCGGATTCCGCAGCCTTTGGCAATGAGCTCATTGTCGGGCTGCGCCGCACCAGAGAATTCGGTACCATATTCTCTGCCGGATTGGGCGGTACGGACACGGAATTATACGCCAGGCGGTTCAGGAAAGGCCAGGCCATCGTGGCGGCTTCCCCGGCCATGTGCACCGGGGAACAATTTTTTCAGTTATATCGCGAGACCATTTCATACAGAAAACTTGCCGGTTTAACCCGGGGACAGCGCCGTATCGTTACGGACGAACAATTGGTGGAGTGTTTTGAATCTTTTATCCAGATGGGCAACACATATTGTCTTGAAAACCCCCAATCCGTTTTTGTTATAGACGAACTTGAGATCAATCCCTTTGCCTTCACCGATTTTCTTATGGTGCCTCTGGATGGGATGTGTCGATTTTCAAAGCAAAAAAGAATACTACCCAAGCGTCCGGTGGGAAAAATTGATAATCTGCTTCATCCGGTACGTATGGGCATCATTGGTGTCTCTTCCACCCGGAAGAATTTTGGCCGGATTATTTTGGACAATGTTCTGGCCCAGGGATTTGGTCCCGAAAATATGGTGATTTTTAAAAAAGGCATGGATCAATTCCTGGGCATTGACTGCCTGCCTGATCTGGCTGCCCTGGCCGGCGGCAAGGGAAAGCTTGACCTTTTTATTGTGGCTGTGGGCGCAGATCAGGTTCCTGGCTTGGTCGAGGATATCATAGAAAAGGATGTCGCCCATGCCGTTATGCTGATTCCCGGCGGCTTGGGGGAGACCCATGACAGCCAGGATAAGGCCCGACAGGTAGTAGACGCCATCCATGCAGCCCGCACCCGCCCGGACACCGATGGCGGTCCGGTGTTTTTAGGCGCCAATTGCATGGGGGTGATCTCTTTGCCCGGCAGCTTTGATACCTGGTTTATTCCTGAGGAAAAACTGCCCAAGGACAGATCCTGCCCCAGAAAATTCTGCCGGGCTGCCCTGATCAGCCAGAGCGGGGCTTTTATGCTCCACCGAAGCCACCAGTGCCCCCAATTGGCACCGGCGTATATGATTTCCATGGGCAACCAGACCGATTTGACCCTGGGGGACATGATGACCTATTTCAAGGACAGTGATCAGGTGGATGTAATTGCCGTATATGCCGAGGGCTTTAATGATCTGGACGGCCTGGCATTCTGCCGGGCCATCAGGGATGCGGTCCTGGCAGGTAAGGAAGTGGTGTTTTATAAGGCCGGCAGAACCCCGGAAGGAAAAGCCGCCACCTCCAGCCATACCGCCTCCCTTGCCGGGGACTATATGGTCTGCGAAAGCTGTGTTTCCCAGACCGGTGCCATTGTTGCCAGAACCTTCAGTGAATTTCAGGAACTAATGCTGTTGTCCGAAACATTGAACGCCAAAACCATCCATGGCGACCGTTTGGCTGCTGTCAGCGGAGCCGGGTTTGAAGCCGTGGGCATGGCGGATTCCATCCAAAGCGATGATTTTACCATGGAACTTGCCCGATTCGACAATAAAGCGGTAGCCGATGTACGTTCTGTGCTGGCGGCCAAGGGACTGGACCGTCTGGTGACGATATCCAATCCCATGGATATCAATCCGGCGGCTGATGACCAGGTTCACGGCGACATTGCCGCAATTCTTTGCCGGGACCCCGGCGTGGATGCCGTGATTATCAGTGTGGATCCCATGTCTCCGGCCATGCAAACCCTGGACACTGCCCCGGAAGACCGGTTTTCCATGAACCAAAAAGGCGCTGTTCTCCAGCGGCTGATACATTTGAATAATACCAGTGCAACCCCCATTGTGGCAGTGGTGGACGGGGGCAGGCTTTACGACCCGTTGCGAGACGCCCTGATTGCAGGCGGCATTCCTGTTTTCAACGTCTGCGATGGTGCCGTTGCAGCCCTGTCTTTGTATATCCAGGGGCGGTTGCAGGCCAATGCCATCCGTGGGTCACAAAAAAAAGGTGTAAATTATGACTGAGAACAGAATCGTTTATATTTCCCATGCACCTGTGGAATTATACAAGGTGCTCAAGTTTGAAAATCTTGTGTCCAGCGGGGGAGAGGCCAAGCATATGATCGCCGACGGGCTGGTCCGGGTGAACGGCCGGGTTGAAACAAGAAAACGGAAAAAAATTCTTCCCGGCGATGTCATAGAAATTTACGACATGTGTCTTGAAATTCAAATGGATACCAACTGATTTCTTTGAACCCAAAGTGGATGTCTTTTTGCCGGAATTTTGCCGACGCGGTATGCGATATTTAAATATGAACAAAACTGAATATCCATAAGCGGCGAAGTCTGTTGATTCTGTGAAAAACTTTCTTACGGTCTGGGTCCAGCCCCTCTATGCATTTTCGGCTCCACATTTTGTACAGACCGGAATAGTCAATGGAGAATAAAAATTTTTTCAGCGGGCCCGGAAGCAGACTTACCAGCAATGAGGATTGAAAATCAATGATGCCGGGGGACCCGTCCGGCTGAACAATCCAGTTGCTCCCGCGGCGCAGGTCCAGATGCACGACACCTTTTTCGTGTATGCTATGCAGCAGTCGCTCACAGGCGGTAAAATAGTCAACGGGCAGGGCATGGTCCAGATCCCTGGCACCTAATATCATACCGTCCATATAATTGTAGGTTAACGTGCAAAGGGATTTGCGGGTATATCCTTGGGGAATTCCGGCAAGGTCTTTCAGCCGTGTGGAGATAAGGAGTTCGCGTTGTGTCAGAATAATACCAATGGTCCAGCGAACCAGGAGATTTTTACCGTCAAACCCTTTTTCCACCCATTGCGCTTGGCCTTGTGAACACAGGAAAACATCTGCGTTGCCCCAGCTCCCTTTATGAATCAGTTGCTTTTTCAGATCGCTCCCCCTCTCTTTTTTGACACAACGTTGAGTTGATTGGCTCAACATGAAAAATGTTAGCAGATTGTTAGTTTGGAAATAATTACACCAGATTGTTTTTTAGTCAAGCAATGAGTGGTGAATTTAGGATTCTTAAGATAGTGAACAAAAGTAAGAAATTATTCAGCTAAAGAATTTTTCGAACCGGATACTGCGGACCGGTGTTGAAAACGAGGAGGCCATGTAACGTCATTGAATGGTATATACCCCGTAATCCAGGCTTTTTTTTTCTCCCCAACCGGTATATAACATTAGGCATTTTTTACAGAATATGAAAGCGTATCGTCTATGACAGCAACAGAACATAACATGCCGGATTTCACTATAAGGAAATGTCATTTTTTATTTTCTCTGCGTCTCATTGTTTGCGGACTGGTTGGATTTTTATTTATACCGGCCGGTGTCGGCTTGGCTGAGCAGCCCCGTATGGTTTTGGCCGATGCGGTTGTGTGTGAACGCATATCCAATTTCAGGCCGGTGAATCCGGCCGTTGTTTTCAGCGTTTCCCAGGGAGAGGTTTTTTGCTTTTCCGAATTTGATCCGGTGTATGAAAAAACAGCCATTTTTCATAACTGGTATAAAAAAGACAAGCTTATTTTTTCCATGCGTCTTGTCCTTTCCGTGCCTAAATGGTCCTCCTTTTCAAGGGTCCAGATGCGCGATGCGGATAAGGGACCCTGGCGGGTGGAAATCAGGGATGAAGACAATAATATTTTAAAAACCTTAAGATTCAGTATGTCTGATTAATGCCAATGGAACAATTTTCTTTATTATTTTCTGGGTGGCGCTGGCAGGATATACTGGATATCGTTTTCAACGCATACATTCTTTTCCGTTTATATGTATTGTTCCGGGGCACCAATGTCCTGCGTGTTCTAATGGCTGTGGTGGTGATGTGGATCATCGGCCGCACTGCCAACGCCATGGGCTTGGTCATTACCAACTGGGTCATGCAGGGCGTGATCACCGTGGCGACCTTTATCATTATTATTGTATTTAGAAATGAAATATCAGGCGTGGTTCGAACACGCAGTGTGAAATTTTTCCTGTGGGAAGTTCCAAGGACCCAGATCAATACGCCGGTGCGCATCATCAGTGATGCGGTGGTGGAACTGGCCAAATCAAAAATCGGTGCATTGATCGTGATGCCCCTTAAAACAGGGGTGGACAGCATCATCGGTTCCGGGACGGATATTAATGCGTCACTGTCCAGGGAGATGTTGGTGAATCTTTTCTGGCCTGGTGCACCGCTCCATGACGGCGCTGCCGTCATCCAGAGGGGAAAAATTACCCGGGCCGGGACGATTCTGCCCTTGTCACAGAATAGACATCTGGCCTCGAAATACGGTACCCGGCACCGGGCGGCTTTAGGGCTTACGGAGCAAAGCGATGCCCTGGTGATTGTTGTCTCCGAGGAGCGTGGAAAAGTCTCCCTTGTAAAAGACAACCAAATCCATGAGGTCAGGGATCTTGATGAGATTGAGACCTTAATAAAACAATATACCGGCGGGCCTGAACCGGTAAAGAAAATGCGCCGGCAGACCCGGGAGCTGCTTGTGGCAGCCATGGTCTGCCTTTTATGTACCACAGGTCTGTGGCTGAGCTTTTCAAGGGGCATGGAGACCCTGGCCAACTATGATGTTCCCATAGAGTTCATAAATCCTGACAAAAAAATGAATATTATTGATGCCTCGGCTTCCAGGTCCAGGCTTTTGATCAGTGGTGCACGACCTCTGGTCAATGCGTTGACCCTGGATCAGATGAGCATCAAGATCTCGCTGGACGGAACAGCCGTGGGAAAAAATAAACTGGCCATTACCAGGCAGAATGTCCAGTTGCCACCAGGCATCCGCCTGAAAAATATTGAACCGGACCAGGTGGAATTGACCCTGGATACCATGGCGGAAAAACAGGTCCCGGTACAGGCGGACTTTTCAGGAAAATTGCCGGACGGCCTTATCATGACCAATATTTACGTTCTTCCTGATACGGTGAAGATCAGGGGCGGTGAGCTTGCCCTGGACGGATTAACCACGGTGTTTACCGAAAAGATCCCCCTTGAAAATTTAGCAACGTCGGGCTTTGTTAATGTGGCGCTGGTGATGAGCCCTGCCACCCTGCGGCCGGATGAGAAAAATAAAAGAGTACAGATTCGATATACCATTTCCGAAAGGAAGCCCAATGACAACACTAAAAGCTGACAGCGCCATTATTTATATCCCCCATGGCGGCGGACCTTTACCCCTTCTGGGGCATGCCGGTCATGACGCCATGAATGCATTTTTAAAAGAGCTTGCCGCAATGCTGCCGAAACCTGAGGTCGTGGTGGTGATTTCCGCCCATTGGGAAAGCGATCCTCCCATGGTAATCAGCCACCCCGAACCTGGGCTGGTTTATGATTATTACGGGTTTCCCAGGCAGGCCTATGAGATTGAGTATCCGGCTGCCGGTCACCCGGAGCTGGCCCGTAAAGCCGTGGATCTGCTGGAAGAGGCCGGCATCAAGGCGATGGAAGAAGACAAGCGGGGGTTTGACCATGGGGTTTACATCCCATTAACCCTGATGCTGCCTAATGCCGATGTTCCCTGTATTCAGATTTCCCTGTCCAAAGGTCTGGATGCCGACAAACATCTATTAATGGGGCAGGCCCTAAGACCATTGCTCAAAGAAAATATATGGCTGCTGGGTTCCGGATTTTCTTTTCACAATATGAGAGGATTTGATATGGATGCCGGCCCGGGTTCACCGTCAGTACCGGATCCCCAAAACAGATCTTTTCAAGATTGGCTTAAAAAAACCTGCGCTAATGAGAAAATTTCCCTTGAACAGCAAAAACAAAATCTTCTCAACTGGGAACAAGCGCCGGCTGCAAGGCATTGCCATCCCCGGGAAGAGCATCTGCTGCCCTTGATGGTGTGTGCCGGTGCTGCCGGGTACCGCCCTGCCCACAAGGTCTTTGATGTCAAAATAATGGGTAGGAGTTCAGTCTGCTTTTTCTGGCCGGGAACCGTATAACGGCCATGGGCCGACCTGGTCTATCTGTACCCAGGCATCAGCCCGCAACAAAGTTTGAAAGATCTGAGCAACTTATTATAACTTTCATATAACCCCCATGTCCTAGCGGACACAACGAAGCATGAAACACTTGCAAATTTTGAAAAATGGTCATAGCTATCAAATTTTTTTTTCGACCAAGAAAATATAANGAGATAGCCATGACCAAGAGATCAAAAAATAACACATTAATCCAAATCGTTCACCCAATTTGTTGTGGTTTGGATGTCCATAAAGACAAAATTTCGGCCTGTTTAATTACGGTTGATGATAATGGGAAAGAACAGCATGAGATTCGAGAGTTTTCATCATTTACTCAAGA
>NZ_KB892927.1 GCF_000373985.1 Desulfobacter curvatus DSM 3379 | reverse complement strand
GAATAAACCGTATATTCCCTGCTATGCGGTAAGGAAAGAACTGGGTTTATGTAACTCCAGTGCTATCGGTGAAAAAATGAATGACCTTGTCGTCTCAAGCCGTCAAAAACACAATGGAATGAGTTGGTCAAAAGCGGGTTCAGTTGGATTGGCAACAATCACGGCCATAAAAAGAAATAAAGAAAATGAAAAATGGTTTGAAACAAAGAGCTTAGATTTCAAGCTGGCTGCTTAAGCCACCCGCACAGGTCGAAAAAATTTGACAAACAGAATTTAAAATGAAAAAAATACGTATTTCATCTTAAACAGTTTGTCATGATTAATTCCTTATCCAAAGAGGTTGCAAATGAAAATGTTTCCAAAACGCAGGACAGGGTACCCCGCTATTGTAACATTTGTATTATGTTTGTCTGTTTTTTTATCCGCATCTTTACTTCCTGAACAGGTATCGGCTTCGGATTCGGATGTGGAGGGGTTTGTTACGCGGTTTTACGAACAGTGCCTGGGGAGGCAGCCCGATGCCGCTGGGTTGAGCTACTGGGTGGAAAGCCTGAACCTAGGGCAGACCACCGGGGCGGATCTGGCCTGGTCCTTTATATTCAGCGAGGAATTTCAGGACAGCGAAACCACGGATGAGGAATTTCTGGATGTCCTGTACCAGGCTTTTTTCAACAGGGTGCCGGATACGGAAGGGTATAACCACTGGATAAAACTTATGGTCCAGGGCATGGACAGGGCGTCGGTGCTGGACGGTTTTACCTGTGCCCAGGAGTTTTCAGACCTTTGTGACAGTTACGGTATTTCCTCAAATTCCTCAGAATCGTCCAGCGACGATGATAAAAATGTTGAGGGGTTTGTCACCCGGTTTTACCAGCAGTGCCTGGACCGTGACCCGGATGCTGACGGCATGAACTACTGGGTACAAAGTTTGAATGCAGGGGAATTGTCCGGAAGTGACCTGGCCTGGTCTTTTATCTTCAGTGAAGAGTTCCAGAACAGCACCACTACAGATGAAGAATACCTCAAAATTCTGTACCGGGCCTTTTTTAACAGAGCGGCTGATGATGGCGGGTTTAATTACTGGCTGAGCCTTATGGCCCGGGGGACGGACAGGTGTTCGGTGCTGGAGGGTTTTACCACTGCACAGGAATTTGTTGACCTGTGCGAGGCCTACGGGATTAAACCCGGCAATGCCTCGTCAAATCAGGGGAGATCGGATTCCTTCTTTCCCGTCACCGCCGACGGGGTGGACACCATCACCTGGCGGTACAGGATCAACGGCGGCGCCCCAGTGAGTGCATCTTATCAGGGGGTTAACCTGAACATGACTTTTTCCGATATGGATCTAAGTGTGAACAATGGTGACATGATCCGGCAGGGCAGTCTTTCCGGATCCGTTTCAGGGGATGCCACAGGTTCCTTCAGTGCTATCGTTGCCGAAAACATTTTCAGTTCAGGCGACAGCGCCTTATTTTCCGGCCAGACTATAGATATGGAGATGTTCATTTCCGCCTATGGTGAGTCCGTGAATGTGCAAATTTATGCCGACACTCAGCTGGACACCCCTCTGGAATGGTTCCTATCCAGGTCAGACCTTGATCAGCTGCCGGCAGGGGAGTATTATGATCAGACTGGAGAAGTCACCGGGACAGCGACCGGGTATATTGAAATATCCTCAGCCGGATACAGCGACACCACGCCCTTTTCAGAGACGGTAATGAGCGTGGATACCTGGGAAATTATCGAAAAGCTGGACAATTATACGGTTAACGGGGTGACCTACAATAATGTGGTTGTCGTAAACCGGTATACCAGCCTTCCCCTATCCCCCTATTCGTCGGACGGTCCGGTATCGGTAACCATTAAATACTGGCTGGCCAAAGGCATCGGCATGATCAAAGGGATCGGACAATACGAGATTCTGGGAGAACCTCTGGAAATCGAACTGGTCAGTACCAATTTAAGTCAATAAACCCGGTCAGCCCTCCGGTCCGGGGTCGGATCGGAGGGCAGTTAGCGGATGTCTTAACACTTTGTTGCAAGGCCTGCTTACAGGATAAAGTCTGCGGCATCAAAAAGGCCTATGTTAACGGAACCTGTAAGCTTGATGGTGATATCCTCGGCTGACTGGAAACCCGTATCCGTAGTGCCGTCTTCGATTAACAGGTATAGTCCTGCGGCGGATCCGGTGGTAACGGTAAGCAATACTGCGTCAATATCACTGTCGGCGAATGCAATTTGAAGGTCTGTATTGGTTTCCAGGGAACTCCAGGTGCTCAGCCATGCACTCTCGAGGGTGAGTGTGGTGGTTGTTCCGGTAAATTCATTTGCAATTCGGATTTTATCTGTTTGGAAGTCAAATCCAACGATGCTATCTCCGCTGAAGGCAATTTCTCCTTCATACCGGGAATCTGTTCCTTGAAGATAGGCATAAACATCCCCCCCTGCATTTCCCTGGAGGGTGTCGGCACCGGCTCCCCCTTCAATGTAATCGGCGTCGTTGCCGCCGATGAGGGTCAGGCCCAGTGTGGTATTGTCGATAATATCGTTTGAACCGCCGTCTCCGCCCTGGAAGGTGTCAATACCTGTGAACAGGGTGTCCATGATTTTAAGCAGACTGGGCGTGTTTACGATAACGGTATCCTGTGCCTCGGCGGATCCGGTAATTGAAGTGAGTGCCGCCAACTGGTCTGCCGTGAAGGTGAGTGTGTTGCCGTCGCTGTTAAAGACAATGGACTCCACATCGGTGATAGTGGCATAGGAAAGGTCCAGATCCCCGGAAAAATCCAGCCGGATCATGTCGGTTCCCCCACCGCCGTCAAAGGTTTCGGCAAGACCTGTGCTATGGGATTCGTCGCTGATCATAAAGATGTCGTCACCTTCGCCGCCGGTTAAACTGTCTGTTCCTTCTCTACCATCTAATTGATCGTTGCCGGCGTCCCCGGTGAGGCTGTCTGAACCGACCCCGCCGGTCAGTTGATCGTTACCATCGCCACCCATAAGGGTGTCATCTCCCTCTCCACCGTATAGGTGGTCGTCGCCGGAAGCTCCGGAAAGAATATCATTGCCGTTGTTACCGGTTAGTTGATCGTTGCCGCTGCCGCCTGTTAATGTGTCGGCCGCGCTGCCGCCGGAAAATACAACATCGCTTGAAGATGCCGTCAGCACAACACTGGCGGAAAGGGTGTCTGCACTAATATTGACAATATTTTCAAGCCCGGTAATGGGAACATCTTCATTATTATCCGTAAGCGCCAACGGGGTTTGGCTTAGGTCCAGCACAACGTTACCGGATGGGTTTCCGGTAAGAATCAGGGCTGTGTCATCATCCTCACTGATATATGCAATCAATCCCGGGGGATTAAGATCCGAAACGGTGGGGCCTGTGTATCTGTCTGTGAGCATTATGGTCATGGCCAGATCTTCCAAGTCAGCTGAGAGGCCAGCTGTCATCTGATCATCGGTGACAAGGCTTCCGGTTAGTCCGTAGTAGATGGCACTGACTGCCAATTGTTTTTCAAGATACGCCAACGCTTCAGGGGATTCGGCAAATCTGGTGACGACTTCGGTAAGCGACATGCCGTTGTCAATTTCATAGAGCCAGTATTCATAACCTGCATCGTCCGGGGTCCGACCCAGCCCAAGTTGGTAAAATTGTGTCACCATTTCACCCGTGGTTTTGGCGGCCGATGCCGTGGTGTATTCCGCCGAACCCATGAGCTTGTCTGCGATGGATTCAAGTGACGCACCCTGGAAGGCGACCTCCCGCCAGTAATTTAAGCCGGGCAGGTCCGGGCTGCGTCCGAAAAGGGTATAATAAAGCGCGGTAATGGGCAGTCCATCGGATGTAAATTCAGCACTTTCCACCAATATTGCGGCAAGCTGGTTGGACGTCACTGCGTTTGATGCCAGTCGCCCGGTCCACCATTCAAGTCCTGGAATATCGGGATTCCGCCCTAAAAAGGTCGTGTAGGCATATGCTACAAAATCGGCTTCCTGGGTCATATTAAATCCTTTGTCCCTATAATTTAAAATCAGATCCTTTAGACTGTAAAATCATCATTAATAATCGTATGCATGGCTGAAAGTGTCTGGACACCCACTGGAAACACGCCGCCTTCGGGGTCGGAGGCTTCCAGGAAAAAGGTTTCATCGTTTTCAATGATTGTGTCGCCCAGAATCTCCACCGGTATGGCGGTACTTGTTTCTCCGGCTGCAATCGTGGCAATTCCTGATGTAAATATATAATCTTGACCGGCAACGGCAGTGCCGTCCACCGTTTTATAAGATACGCTTGCATCCATGGACATCGGGGTTGAAATGGACAGCAGGAAATAATTAATCTGGTTGCTGCTGCCCTCATCAAAGCGTATTGCCACCTCATCCGGGGTCGTGGGAACAGGCGTGGCAATCCCGGTGGAAATGGTTTTATCTTCAAACTGGAGCCATTCGATTCCGGTTAAGGTGTCGATACCCTCAGCTGTGGTGGTCGCCGTAATAATAATATCACCGGAGACCAGGGTTTCCAGTGTATAATCATCCATGGCGCTATTATAAATCGCCGTATCAACACCATCATCGCCTATGATGATATCGTTTCCCGGCCCGCCGGTAAATTGATTGTCGGCAGCATTGCCGATGAGCTGATCATCGCCGCTGCCCCCGATCACATTTTCAATGGTCACATCGTAGGCAATGGCAATATTGTCGGTGGCGCTCTCAACAACGATGCCGTTGTCCCAGACCTCTTTAATTCCTATGGAGCTGAATGTTCCGGCGGTCAAGTTTACGGTAACGGCAAGGGACTGGTTGGATAGATCGAAGGTATCAATGCCCCCGGCATCCCAAATGGCCTCAAATACCGCCTGGGAATTGCTGAAGGTATAAATGTCGTCCCCGGTACGCGTGTTTAAATTGGGACCGTATAGGTATTGAATGGCCAAAATGTCATATAACATAGGAGTTGTGGGCTGCACATCAATATATGAATAATGCCCCGGGCTTGTTTCTGTGAAGGTACTCCCGACACCATCGTAATCGGTATATGACATCACCGAATACTGGGTGCTGTCCTCTTCGCCGTTCAGTATTGCGCCATTGGTTGTGTTTGCCTCAAATGGGTGGGACAGTCCAAGGCTATGGCCTATTTCGTGTAATAATGTGCTGTATCCGAACGTGCCGGGAGCAAAGGTTTCGTTTTGGGTGGAATCCAGCCAGATATCCCCTGCCTCAGGCTGAGATCCTGGTACATACGCCCATCCGGAGACATCGCTTGCGTCAGTTACTGCCTGGCTGAATGCCACCCGGATCTCCCCATAGGTGATGTTATCTTCAATTTCCACAAAGGTAATATCCGCCACCTCCGCCCAGGCAGCCAAGGCCATGCGAAAATAGTCGGCTTGGTTGTTGTCCAGACCGGTCCAGCTGTCAGGTTCCCCGGAACCGTAATCTTCTACCCAATAGGCTGATATATTGGGAATGCTGTAGGTGATACTTATTCCTGTACCTTGATTATTTCCCCATTGTTGTCCTGTGATTAAAGCATCTATAGCCGTTATGTTTGATACTGGCGTTCTGGTTGTGTCCATTTGTCGCGTCCTGAAAATAGATTTTTGATTGAGTCTATTTCTTTAATGTACTTGATTGTCATTTTAAATGTACAGGTGAAAGATATTTTTTTCTCATTTCAAGAAAGGGTAATTCAATTGTGTTAAATGATATCCAGGAAAATCCAAGTACAACAGGAAAAAGTATACAGGAATTTATCAAAAAATTAAATCCGGTTTTTTCAAATAAAATTAAAGGGGTAACTGTTTCATGCCATAAGAAAATAATCATCCCGTGCCACAGATAAAAAGAATAACTTAGTCTGCCGCCAAAGATTAAAAATTTGTCTATTTATGTTGCGGGTATGTTTTGTTGCGTGATTTTCTTCTGAAAAATTTTTTAAGGATGTATTTTCTTTGGATTTAGTTCTTTTACTTATTTTCATTCTTTTTACCCCTCGGATAGGAACAAATTCTGATACGCCTTTTACCACCAGACCTCTGCCAAAAAACCGTAAGAGACCTTCAATCAACCAAAGTGCCACGGGAACAGGCTGGAAAAAATGTCGAAAATATCAATTAAAATCGTTGCGTGACTGGAAGATAGACAAGAGACTTTATAAGCAAAAACGCCTGGCTATAAGAGCTTTCAAACCATTTTGCTCCAATACCTGCACAAAGGGGTGCTGAACGACGGCCTTGTCTTTAAAAAATTGAACTTAACCCATAGGGAGAATCCGATAAGATTTTGATTGATCTAACTGGTCAAGCCGATATAATGAAATTAATAAGCTTCAAGTTTGATTGCACAGGATTAGAAGGAATCTAAGATGAATACATGTATTTTTTCTCTAGAACAGAATAGTTCACGGAGATTGGCACCAAAATACAGAGTAATAAAAAGAGATAATTTTGTTCGATTTAGATTTTGTGCAAAAAATCCGGAAACGAAAAACTGGCTTGACTCGTAACCCACATGTGTAACGTGAGTTGCCGGACACGGATATCTATGTAGTAAAACATAATATTCTGTTGCCAGTTGTTTTGGGAATTTTGAGAATCTTTCATAATCTATTGAAATTAAAGACGATATTCATTTACACGAGGGTGGTTAAGATTTTCTAAAAAAATCAGTGATTTAAGTCCACTCGCAACATAAGTCTATTATTCGAGGTATCTTTATGGTGCATGAAAGATAAGAAAGCAAAACAAAGCCCCACATAAGTGCCTCACATGTCCCCCAATATATCCAGGGTTGAGATTTCATATCTATTGCAGAAAAGTAACTTGCATATCGGGCTTGGAGGTAAACTGCAAAAAGAACAACGCAAAGACTGACAGGCAACATGAAATTGCCCAGACGCTTTAGAAAATCGGACTTGTAATAAAACAGCCAGGCAGCAAGCATACCCCATAAAAATTGATCAAAACGTCCTACAAGGGTAGAATAAAACATATGGGTGGGTCTTTGACTAACACCAAACGCGGCAGCTTTTACTACAAGCATGATAAAAATTAAGCGAATAAGGGGCTACCGATTTAAGCCGGGACACTTTTTGTAACAGGTCATTCTTTTTTGATTAAAAACTGGACATTTGATTCCGTCTATTAAATAGAACTCTCACAGATATTAAAATAATAAGCTAATTGTGGAGTTCTGATATTTCATTACGATTACGAAGTCAAAAAGTTGTTTCTTTTTTCGAGTGCAGTCCGGTCAAAGTTTCTCTAAGAAAACTTGCTAAATGTGTAAAGATATCAAAGAGTAGCGCACATCGAATTGTTATTGCTGTTCAAAAACGAAATA
>NZ_KB892926.1 GCF_000373985.1 Desulfobacter curvatus DSM 3379 | reverse complement strand
GTTTCGATTGGTGGGTGAACTCACACACATCCACGTTACATTATCAAAAGACCTGCAGAGTGTCTATTATAATTTTGCGACAAAATAATTTTAGATGTCGCTCCGCCCCCCTGATATCATTGATAATAAATTTTGATGCGTCAGCGCTGTCAATATACTCATCATTGAAAAAGACTTTAAGCTACATGCAATTATCCTGACAGGGAAATCGCTTGAGAATAAGGCTGGTATTAATGCCGCCAAAGGCGAAATTCTGGACAGCGGCACATTGGATCTTTGTTTCCATCAGCTGTGGGGTATGTCGGATCATGGCGCAGCGGTCATCCACCTGATCCAGGTTGAGCGTGGGGACAATAAAGCCCTTTTCAATCATATACAGGGTGAGAATGGTTTCGATGACACCGCAGGCTGCAATAGTGTGTCCCATATAGCTTTTCAGCCCGCTGACCCATGGATTATTTCCATAGACATTGTTGATGGCCCGGGCCTCGATCACGTCCCCAATACGGGTGGCTGTGGCGTGGGCACTGATAAAATCGATCCGGTCTGCAGAAATCCGCGCATTTTCAAGACCCATTTTAAGCACCTGGGTGACCCCGGTTAGATCCGGCATAATGAGGTTGCCGCCGTTATTATTGGTGGCGAACCCGATCACCTCTCCAAGGATTATTGCGCCCCGTTTTCTGGCAGATTCAAATTCCTCCAGCATGACCGCACCGGCCCCCTCTCCCACCACCAGTCCGTCCCGTTCGGCATCAAAGGGCCGGGGAGTTTTATGCGGAGTGTCATTATAATGGGTGGAACAGGCCAACAGATTGTCAAAGACAGCCACCGTGGTGGTATCATACTCTTCGGCACCGCCGCAGATCATAGCATCCTGCACGCCGAATTTGATCATCTCATAACCGAACCCGATGGACTGGCTGCTGGTGGTGCAGGCAGATGGTGAACTGATGACCCGCCCTGTTATCCCGAACATCCGTGTAATATTAACGGCGGTGGTATGGACCATTGATTTGAGATAATCTGCACCCGAAATGGAGAGAATGTCAGTGGATTGGCCACTAAAACAGGCCTGGTAGACTTTTTTAAGCACAGCGGTGGAGCCGTGGGAAGACCCAAAGGCAACCCCGACTCTCCCCGAAGAAAGCAATGGCTTGTCAAGCCCGGACTGCCGGATGACGTCATCCACAACCCTGCAGGCAGCAAAAGAAACCGGCCCCATGGTTTTGCGAAATTTTCTTGGAAAGTCGTAGGCCAGGTCCTCGTCCACCGTTCCAAACACGCTGGTATTGAGCTTCTCAACCAGCAGTTCGTCATCCCTGATACGGCCCACACCGGATGTACCACTCTCAAGGTTTTTAAGAATATCAGCCTTGCTGCAGCCAATGGGCGTTATGGCTGAATATCCGGTTATGACAACGCGTCTTTCCATAAATGTTGAATCACCGTTTCAAAACTTTAATACTTCAGGATGTAAACCCAAGACATATAGGAAACTTTAAGCCCGGTCCGCCATGGCCTTTTCAATGAAATCAACAATCTGCCTGACAGTACGTATGGTCATGGCTGTCTCTTCCTCATCCCGGGTCAGTTTGGCGTCCATCAATGTCTCAATTTCCCGGAGTAACTCAATGGCATCAATACTGTCAAAGCCATGGACGGCATTAAGGTCATCGTCAAGCCCGACATCGGACATTTCAAAATTGGTTTCAATGAAATTAATAATGGTGGTCTGTATTTCTTCTCGATCCATTCACCGTATCCTTTTGCTCTTCTGATAATTCTTCGAACGCTTGCCCTCAAAGCATATAGTCATTACCATAATTCATTGTGAATGGAAACATTATCCATGGAGATGTCCATGACAATATCAATTTTGAATGACTCATACAGGTTTAAAGATAATCCGCCATCATCTAAAGGCAAGATGAATAGACAAAGTTAACGCTTTTCATTTCCTAATCTGGAACCTGATCGAAAAATGGCTTAAACTTGAATGTAATTTTTTTGTAACGCCGCAGATAGGTGACTTTTCGTCCGAGGCTATCTAAGAAAAGAGAGATTTGGTCGATACGATATGCAGGTGAAAATATCTTGAGATGTTTTTTCATAAAAGGGTAAATATGGAGTCGAAAGAGAATGCTTAAAATAATAGCCGATTGCTGGGCACTACTTCTTGGCATGGGACTTATCATGCTGGGAAACGGCCTGCAAACGTCCCTGCTTGGGGTTCGCGCTTCCATAGAAAATTTTGGCACCACCACTACTGGATTTATGATGTCGGGATATTTCCTTGGCTTAATATTCGGTTGCAATATTGCACCGTTCTTGGTCAAACGGGTTGGACATATCCGTATTTTTGGCGCACTTGCATCTTTTGCATCAACTTCTATTCTTCTCCAAGCTATATTTATAGATCCATTCATCTGGTGGACAATGAGATTAATAACCGGGTTTTCATATGCCGGGCTTTACATCGTTGCAGAAAGCTGGCTTAACGAGTCGGCGACCAACAAAACTCGCGGAAAACTTTTTAGCCTGTATATGTTGATTTCATTTGGTGGTATGGCCGGCGGCCAAATGATGCTGAATTTTTTTTCACCATCAGGTTTTGAATTATTTCTGCTGGTCTCTCTTCTAATAAGTCTGGCAGTAATCCCTATTTTAATATCAGTATCCCGGGCTCCACAATTTGAGATGATGGAAAAGGTACATATCGTTCAATTATACAGGGTATCCCCCCTCGGTGTAATGGGTATGATTGTCAGCGGCATGGTAATCGGCGCTATTTATGCTATGGGGCCAGTTTTCGCTATCAATATAGGTATGTCAGTCAAAGAAGTTTCCTTTTTTATGATGATGATCATCCTTGGCGGATTTTTGTTTCAATACCCATTAGGCTGGTTATCTGATTTTATCGGTCGAAGAAAAGTAATCGTTTTAAGCTGCGTCTTAGGCGCAGTGGTTTCGATTTTTGCTATCACTCTTTCTCCGGATAATACGATTTTCTTTTTAATAGTAGCCTGTGTTGGCGGGCTTTCCCTCCCGCTTTATGCACTATGCGGAGTGCATATTAATGACTACCTGAACCCTACTCAGATGGTAGCGGCCAGCGGTGTCTTAGTGCTGCTAAGCTCATTAGGTGCAACAATAGGCTCACCGTTAACCGCCGCAGCAATGGATGTTTTTGGTTTAAATGCATTTTATGGAAGCGTTGCAACCATGCTGGCATCTATTTCTATTTTCTCTTTATGGCGTAAAACCAAACGTCCTGAAATTGCAGCCGAAAACGCAGGCGATTTTGTGGTAATGCCTCCAAGCCCACTTACGGCATCTCTTAATCCGGATGTTACGCTAAATCAAATCGAAATTGCTGCAACCAAAGAATCCGAACAGATTCAGTATAGCTTTGATGAGTTATTAAATAACATGGAAAGCCAAGAACTTTCGTGATCTGTTAAAAGGTCACTATTGTCTGCTTTATCAAACAGCTGAGCATTGGTTATATTCATGTCAGCTTTTTTTTTAATCTGATTGACCTATCAAAGAAGTAAGGCCATAAAAACATCATAAGCAGCCAAAATTTTGTCTGTGGGCTGATCATCGAATTCCATCAAATAAGGGGCCTTTATAAGATTATTTAGGTAAGGGCCTGGAACTTTGGGGCCAAAGCGCCGCACATAGTTTCGGGCTTTATGGGCCAATTCGTAGAGACTATTTCGGTCGGCAGGCGTCAGCAGGAATCGATCTAAATCAAGGTCAATGCACCCTGGCGCAGAGTCCTCAACAAGACTTTGCCACGCTTTTAGTAAGGACCGAACATTTAGCGTTAAATCGATCTTTGATGCCTCCCGGTGAGCAGTGTCCACCATAATGTAGCAAACAGCAATAATTATACCGTCATGCATTAGATGCGAACGTTCGCCTATTTCTATGTAAGAGTGTCCCATTAATCTCCTTTATTCAATAAATATAATTTCCTTACCTGGTAAACCGGATTTATTAGTTAGGCCATCCGCAATATTCATTTTTAATCTTGTTCTTTGTGCTGGTGACATTCCTGTTGTATCTACAACAATTTTCTTTGCTTCTGTATTTTGCTGTGCGTCTTTTACGACCTGATCAGCAGATTAAGCATAATGGTAAAAGAGACCAACCCAAAGCCCCAGGTAGAAAAAAAATAACGAAAGTAGTCAACGCTTTTATTGTCAATGGTTTTGCCCTAAAATTATAGACATAGTCCGGGGTCGGCAATTCCTTAAAAACCAGGCTTATCTTGCTTAGAAAACATCATGGATACGATCGGTATCATTTACAAAAATGCCACATAAGATAATCAAGCGCAACTCTATTGATTATCCTCATCCAAGGCCTCCCGAACCTTGATTGTCAGATCCTGCTGTGAGAACGGTTTCTGAATAAAATGCACGCCTTCATCCAACACGCCATGGTGAGCGATCACATTTGCTGTATAGCCGGACATGAACAATCGCTTGAGGTCCGGATAAAGCGACAGAAGGTTTTTGGCCAAGTCCCGGCCGTTCATCTCGGGCATGACCACATCGGTCATGAGCAGGTGAATCTCGCCGGTATGTTCGCGGGCAAGAGCGATGGCTTCCCCCGGCGTGCCGGCCGCAAGGACCTTGTAACCGGTTCGCTCAAGCATCATGCGGGTCATTTTTAAGATGGAAGATTCATCCTCTACCAGCAAAATGGTTTCGGTTCCGTCCAGGCTTATTTTGTCTGAGGTTTTCTTCTCAAGGCTTTCGGTTCCAGCCAGATACCGGGGCAGATAGATCCGGAAGGTGGTCCCCTGGTCCGGCTCGCTGTAGACATTGATAAAACCATCATTTTGCTTAACGATGCCGTACACCGTGGCAAGCCCCAGACCGGTGCCCTTGTCCACGCTCTTGGTGGTGAAAAAGGGTTCGAAAAGATTGGCCCGCGTCTTTTGGTCCATGCCGCAACCGTCGTCACTGATCGCAAGTAGAACGAATTCTCCGGGAACGAAGCCCGTGTGTTCCGCACAATAGGCGGAATCAAATGTCGTGTTGCCAGTTTCTATGGTGATCTTTCCTACGTCTGCAATGGCGTCGCGGGCGTTGACGCACAGATTAGCCAGAATCTGATCGATTTGTGACGGGTCCATCCGGACCGGCCAAACTTTCTTATTGGGCAGCCACGCCAGGTCGATATCCTCGCCGATCAGTCGCTGTAGCATCTTGAGCATGCTTTTGATCGTCCGGTTCAGATCAAGCACCTTGGGTGCGATAGTCTGTTTGCGGGCAAAAGCCAGCAGTTGCCGGGTGATATCCGCAGAGCGCCGTGCGGCAGAGAAAATTTCGCTGAGGTTGTCGTGCAGCGGGTCATCCGGGGCGATGCCTTCCATGGCCATTTCCGTGTTACCGAGGATTATGCTAAGCATGTTGTTGAAATCGTGGGCTACTCCTCCGGCAAGACGTCCCACGGACTCCATTTTCTGGGATTGCAATAATTGTTTTTCCAACTCGTCCTTTGCAGCCTCGGCCTTCCTTTTGGCTGTCGTGTCCTCATAGATAGCCGCCAACTGCCCGGAGGGCAATTTGAAGACATAGTTTTCCACCCACAGCGTAATCCTCTCATCTTGATAGCTGCTGATTGTATGCCGTTGAGGCTGACCAGATTTCCAAACGCTTTGAAAGATCTCGAATAGTCCAAGCGATTCGATTCCAGGAAAAACAGTCCTAACCTCCTGGCCAATGACATCCTCCTTTTTAACCTGTCCGGATTCAAGGCCATGCTTGTTCAATTCTTTGAAGATGAAGTTTTGACCATCATCTGGGGTTTCATAAATTGCTACACCGATGGCCATATTTTCAAACAATCCCCTAAGTAGCGCCTCACTCTCTTGTAAAGCCTCTTGCATTCGCTTGCGTTTGGTTATGTCATCGAAGATCCCCAATACACCGATCACTTCCCCCTGCTCGTTTTTAAAAGGAAGCTTAATGGTATTTACCCATCTTTCTTCGCCCGCGACCACATATATTTCATCGGTGACCTTAAGTTTTCCTTCATGGATTACTTCATTATCATCTTTCCGGTACTTTTCAGCCAGTTCAGCCTGGAAAAAATCAAAATCGTCCTTACCGGCGATTTCATCTGATTTTATCCCTATGTCCGTGGCAAAATTCGAATTGCAGGACATAAAGACAGAATTTCGGTCTTTAATAAAGATACGCTGCGGAAGGTGCTCGATAAGATTTCGATATCTTGCCTCATTTAACTTCAGCATTTCTTCTGATTGTTTGCGGGGAGTTATATCAATGAGTGTCCCGAACATCCATTGGGGTTTACCGTCATCAGTCCAGGAAATCACCTTGCCCCGATCCAGAATCCAGACCCAATGACCTTTTTTGTGCCTCATGCGGCGTTCGCACTCATAATAATCTGTTTCACCTTTGAAATGCTTTTGAAGCAATTCGTTGCTGGTATTGAGATCGTCAGTTTGGGTGTTATCTATCCATGTGTTGATTGATATTGGCGCCAATTCTTTCAGGCTGTAGCCCATGATCTCTGCCCAGCGCTCATTCAAAATGGTTTCCCCGGTCTGGACATTCCATTCCCATGTCCCGGCCTGGGACCTTCGATCACTCCCTCCAATCTGGCCTTATCTTCTGCCAATTGTTTTGATTCGATTTGCAGCTGTTCTGTTTCTTTGCTCTTGAAAAGAATTTTTGCAGAAAGGATCGTTGTCAAAGTGAAAACAGCGGCAATTATCAATGCAATGACAGCTTCATTTCTCCAGGGCCTTAGATATTCATATTCGGCATTTCCAGTAAGAACGAAAAAAGGATATTCGTCAGTCTTGCATAGTGATATCATCTGTTCGACGTCGTTGTAAGGCGGCCTTGCTTTGTATGTAGCGGCAGAAGAGCCTTTTTCAATCAGATTTCGGGTTTCCTGTGACACTGCTTGAGAGCCGATCTGGCCACCTGGTGCTCTGTTATTGGGCCAGAAGGCGATCAGGTTCAACTCTTTGTCCCTGAGTGCTACGGTTTCCTGTCTGCCAGTTTTGAGTGCTGAAAAAAGCTTGTCGAAATAACCGACATCAAACATGCCGATGGCTGTCCCTGCGAATGATCCGTCAGGAAAATCGATTCTTTTTGCGAGCACAAACAACCAGGGCGCATTCCCATTTTCCCGGTCATGCCGCCGGCATTGGATTGTGCGTGGTTGCCATGAGTTTCAAACAATCCCAACGCCCTGCTTTAAAGTATGATCGTAGCATAATCATTTTTTCTGCATTTTCCCGATACCAAAAAGTGCATGGACCTTTCAGACGTAAATTCACCACCCTACGAATTGAACTTTCAATAGCACCGCTGCCAATAGGTAAATTCAACGCTTTTACAGTGGGGAAATCAAGCCGTCTTTCATTGCGTACAAAATAATC
>NZ_KB892925.1 GCF_000373985.1 Desulfobacter curvatus DSM 3379 | reverse complement strand
CAAGGCGCTCAGTCGATTCGTATACCCAAGTATTTCACGTTCTACCTGCTCCAATTCTTGAGCATTGCGAACCAACCTCGGATCGTCCTCCAGTTCTTTCAGGCAGGCATAGACTTCTTCAACAGTATTGCAATCTTCAGCTTTTTTCATCAGCACAGTCCAATTTTATAGTCGTCTCAGCGAGAAGAAACTATCACGTTTTTTGTTCTCAAAGATAGGCTTTTTTCAAACCGGGAAAATGGGAATGCGCCCGACTTCAGTTGCCAAAGCAAATAGCATCAATATTACAAAAAATCACCTCCATATTGAACAATGATTGGAGTGACAGATAATAGATAATATCTGTCGCTCATTACCCAAATCGAAAATCATGAAAAACAAGTAATCTCAAAGTGTTGAATGTTAATAATAGTCTGGGTTTGTACACCATGAATTGGGGTAATTTCGTCTTAGACATAGTCCACAGTTAAAAATTTCAAATATCCCGATGCAAATCAAAATAATTTACCTACAATGCTTTTGTTATTGAATGCTGCGTTGAAATAGGCTTGAGCGACGGATAATATTAAGCCTTATTTGATTTTTCTATTCTTTCTTCCTCTTCTTTACAATAAAGGCATTTCGCTGTGACAGGTCTTGCCTTAAGTCTCTTTATGGAAATATCTTCCCCGCAAGATTCACAGGTACCATAAGAACCGATTTTAATTCGTTCTAAAGCCTGCTGTATTTTTTGAATCAACAGGCTTTCTCTTGATCTAATTTTCAATTTCAAAGACTGGTCATTTTCTGCTGAAGCCTTGTCTATTGATTCTGATTCTTGGATTCTTTGGGATGACATTTCCGATATCACATGGTCCGCATGACGCATAAGTTCATCAATCTGACGGTTCAAAATAGCTTTGAAAAAGTCAAGGTGCTTTTTATTCATAATCCTCGCCTAAATGAATTGTAACCGCTGATGTTCATAGCCTGTTTAACGAAATAACTTCCAATGCCAAAGCTGAAAATTTAGGCCATGCGCAACTTTCTTTACAGCGACCGATTGCGGGTGCTTTTGATTTAAAAAACCATTTCTTCTTTAAATATGAGATTTCTCTTTTCCGGGAACATCCTCACCAGAAATAGATGCATATCCTTACAGCCAAAATTTTGATAGTACAAAAACATGTTGTCGTCATTGGGATGATTGCAGGAAGATAAGGTCCCACACATAAATTGTGTAAAGGATGGGCCATGATAAAGATCCGTGGTTTTCATTAACTCCATCTCATGGGTATGACCACAAAAAACATTCTCTATCTTATGCTGATGTACAAAATCAATCAAGAGGGATGAATTTTTTAACGGGCAGTCGTCTGTTCCCAGGATGGAATAATGGGTCAACAAAATAGGCAGATCATATTCTGCCCGCCTGATCTCTTTTGAGACGGCTTTCAAAATTTCTTCTTCAACATACCCCTCGTCACTATAGAGTTCATTTGTATCTATGCTGACAACCAGAACCGTTAGATCTTTTATCGAAATGCATTTGATAAAATTTATATCGGTAAAATTATCTGGAAGTTTGGTTATGTCCCGGTTTAAGAATAGATGTTTTTTTTTGAACTGCACCATCTCAGGGATATAAATGATGTCCGGGTTATAAATGTACTTTCGGAAGAGTTCATGTGAGCGCATATTTCTTTTATCGTGATTCCCGATAACTGAGATTTTGTTTTTGCATTTAATTGATTTTAAAAAACGTCCGGCTTTGGCATATTCATCCTCCAGGCCGTCAGTTGTGTTGTCCCCGGTATTGATGACAATATCGGCATCATATGAATTCAGTTTTCCCAAAAGAATCTTGTCATTCCCTTCCCAGTGGCGGGGACCAAAATGCAGATCAGAAATGTGTAGGATATTCATGAATGGCTCCTTAGCAAACGACTAAAGTATGTTAAACTCAATCGGAACTTTGATCTTTGAAAAAGGCTCTGTCAAGGAATAACAAAATCGCAACAATTGTCTGAGAAAAAGGACAAATCAAAGTCTATGTTACACAGACTTTGACAAAAGACCAAGGACTGTACCTATTTATTCTGTGGTAACACAGGAAAGTCAGTGGGGAAAACAGTGCTGCCCAGATTCTGGGTCTGTGAACCGAAGCACCTTAAATGTCCGTATGCGCAAACTTAATATCATTCTGCCATACAATCCGTCGAATAAGAGGCCAAATATGGCCGATTGCACATATATGATCTTTTTGCCCTTTATATTAAGGGAGATACCCCTTAGTTAACTTGATCTTTTATATCAATAAATCATATGGTTAACCTTATATCCGATTTTGCGGTAACATTGGCATCATGATTGCTCTATAACCAGTTTTGACGTTACGCCGGACAATAAAGAAAGAAAGGTATCACATGACTGATACATGGGGAGGGACAGGTGAAAAATCTGAAATGAAAATGCTTATAGAAACCATGGTCCGGGCTTTGGTTGATGAACCCGATTTCGTCAGTGTAAAGGAAATCGGCGGAATGCATACATCAATATTAGAACTGAAAGTTTGTAAATCCGACATCGGTAAAGTTATCGGTAAGCAGGGACGGACCGCAGATGCATTACGGACGATCTTAAATGCGGTCTCAGTAAAGTTAAATAAACGGGTTTTCCTTGATATTATGAACGAGTTAAATCATTAGCCCAATTTTATATGAGGGGATCTCAATGATCGCTGTCCGAATTACGTTAGACGTATTGCCGGAAAAGCAACTGGAACTCATGCAGACCCTTTTTTCGCTGATTAACCCCGTGGGCAAAGAACCTGGCTGCAAAAGCTATAAAGTTTGTCGTGATATCAAGGATAAAAACAGCTTTTGCCTGTTCGAAGAATGGGAGAACCGTGAAGATCTTGAGCAGCACATAAAGACTCTTCGATTCAAAGTATTGCTTGGCACCAGGACTCTTTTACGTAAACCACCGGAAATAAAAATTTATACTGTCAGCCGAACCCAGGGAATGGAAGCGGTTATGGCCATGAGAACCTAAATATTAATCAAAAGGAAATTTATGACAAAACCGAAGCCGTATTATCACAAAAAACGGATCACAACAGCCCTGCTTCTTGCCGCCGGCATGGGATCACGCCTTTCGCCTTTGACGCAGAGCGCGCCGAAATGCCTTACAATGGTGAATGAAACCTGCATATTGGACCGACTGATTGCCAGCCTGAATCACCATGGACTCAAACGCCTTGTTGTGGTAACAGGTCATCTGGAAGACAGCATCCGCAATTTCCTGGAGGACAGAGCAGGAAATCTTGTCATTGAGTATGTTTTCAGTCCTCGGTACAAAACCACCAATAATATTTATTCTTTGTGGATGGCCAGAAATCTTATTAATGAACCGTTTCTACTGATTGAGAGCGACCTTGTTTTTGACTCGTCCCTGTTAAAGGAGATGCTTTATCCCGATAGGATAGCCGTTGCGAGTATAAAACCCTGGTTGAACGGCTCCACGGTCACGATAAATCAATCCCGTCAGGTTGATGCCTTTCATAGTGACACCTCAGGGACACCGCCCCGGACAAAGTATAAAACCGTGAATATCTACAGTTTTTCCCTTTCCTCCTGGTATCAGGTTGTTGATGTCTTAAATAAGTATATCCGAGCCGGAAAAGTGAATGACTATTATGAGGTTATATTTCGTGACATGGTTGCGCAAAAAAGCCTGTCACTTAAGGCAATATCCTTTGACGGCAAGCCCTGGTATGAAATAGATACCATAGAAGACCTTGCATCGGCCGAACGGCTGTTCCCTTCAAAAATCAGTGAGAAACTCCCCTTTTATGACATTGATCAAAACGCTGATAAACATAAGGCTGATTCAAATTGGGGTTTGAAAGGACAGGGGCATGCCATTGCGTGAATATCATAATCAAGCGGAAAAATATGAATATATTTCAAACCAGCATGGTGGATATTACCGGCACGGCTTCATAGATCATGCATATCTGTATAATCTATATTTCCCACCGGAAGAAGTGTTTGAGCGTTTTAAAAATAAAATTCATGACCTGGTGTTGAACTATCCTGTTGCCCAAGATGCACTTGCCTCACTTATGGGAAGAATTATCAATCAAAAAGCCGAGCATCTTGTTATCGGTAATGGTGCTGCCGAGCTTATTAAAATCGTTTCCGGCCAACTTGCCCAAACGCTCATTATTCCCGTACCGTCCTTTAATGAATATGCCAATGCCGCACCCAAGGGACATGTCATCGAATTTCCGCTTGAATTTCCTTCTTTTGAACTGGATGTAGAAAAATTTGCAGATCATGCCATTAAAGTAAAAGCGGATGTTGCTGTCGTTGTATCTCCGAACAATCCGACTTCAAGGGCGATCCCAAAATTCGATCTGGTATTTCTGGCAAAAAAATTAGGCCGCCATAATTGCCGGCTAATTATTGATGAATCTTTTATTGATTTTGCACAGGATCCGCATCTGTTGAGCATGGAGCCTGAAATTGAGCGGTATCCCAATATCGCTGTTTTAAAAAGTATGAGTAAGGCATACGGAATATGCGGTCTTCGCATCGGGTATCTTCTCACCGCAAACACAGAATTGGCCCATGAGGTCCGTCAGGGTGTCCACATCTGGAATATTAATGGATTTGCCGAAGAATTTTTAAGAATTCTGCCGGATTTTAGCGATGATTTTATCAAGAGCTGTAACCGGGTTAAGCAAGACCGGGGAAAGCTTTATAAAGATCTGAAAAGCCTGCTTGGGGGGACCATTTATGCCCCGGATGCCAATTTTATCTTCTGCCGTCTTCCCGATGGCGGCCCTGACGGCCCGGAAGTCACGAAAAAGTTGTTCATTGAACATAACATGTACATTAAGCACTGTGGCGGAAAAACCATGCCGGAGGCGGATCGGTTTATCCGAATTGCCGCCCGGACAAATAAAGAAAATTCCAATCTGGTGGATGCATTGGTCTCCATCCTTGGTTATAAAGAGTTATGAAGCGCCATAATGAATACCTATAAAAATGACCGGCATCAGGCCGGAATGCTTCTTTTTGCCAAGGATCTTCCCAATATCTGTTCCCTGACAGGACTTTTATGTGCACTTCTCGGGGTGTATTATGCAATTTTACAGAACTTTCAAGCCTCAGTTATTGGTATGATATGGGCGGTTTTATTTGACTGGGCCGACGGTATCATTGCCCGTAACATGAAAGGAAGGACAGATAAACAAAAGGAATTCGGAGGGCAGCTGGATTCGTTGATCGATATTATCAGTTTTGGTGTCTGTCCGGCTATTTTTTTGTTGAGTTACGCAGATTTTAGTCCATGGTTTCTTCCGGGTGCCTTTGTAATCGTCGGGGTTGCCGCCATCCGATTAAGCTATTTTAATGTGTTTGGTCTTATTGACGGGTCAACATACAGGGGCCTTGCCCTTGATAACAATGTCATTATTTTTGCTTTTGTTTTTCTGTTTGAAGGTCTCCTTGACCCGGGAATTTTTTCAGGCGTCATATATGCCTTGTTCCTGGTCATGGCTGCCTTTAACATAGCACCGATCCGGACCCCCAAACTTGCCGGAAAATGGTTTTATATTCTTATGGCATATACCATTGGCTTAACATTTGTTTACGGGGGGATCATATGGAGTCGGTCCTGACGAAGGCACCCCGGAATACCGGGATGATGCACAACAAACCCTTCCGGTCGTTCATTCAACATTCCGACAATGAACTATTAATTTTCGGGACGGACAACTTCCCACAATTTCCAAACCGGGATGGGGCAATTCTGTCAAGATGCAACCGGGCCCTTGCCGTTGCAGGTAACCAGGATCTGGTTGTTTTACGCACAGCACTTGACAGGGACTATCAAGATTGGCTGCACGCCAATGGCCTTGGCACCGATCATATCGTTGAGTACGGTGCTCAATCTGATGAAATGACCCTTTCTGAAATGATCGTTAAGAATCCGGATCCCATATTGGAGGTCATTTCAAAACTTGGAAGAGCTCCTGTTTATGTACCGTGGTTTTCCGGACGGATGGAAAAAGTCGCAGCAAATTTACTTGGAGCCGATCTTTTCGGTTCTTCGGAATCTTTGACCCGAACCTACAATGATAAAGTTTCCTTTAAGCACATCTGTCGGAAATTGGGGATTTCAACCATAGAGGGAGACGCCTTTGAGGTCAGCCCGGAAAAAACCGAAAACTATTTTCAGTTTGAAAAAAAGATTCGCCGCCATCTTTCAACAACGCATACCGTAATTGTCCGAGGTGCCCTGGGGGAAGCCGGCATGTCTTTATACAAAACCGCGGGTGATGATATCCCTGAATTATACAGGCAGATCGCCGACAGCGGGGAAAAAGTTCTTATTATAGAACCTTTTGAGGATGTGATATCTTCTCCCAACGATCAATGGATCATCGGCAGGGCCGGAAATATCATCCACATGGGCATTCGAGAACAGGTCTGCGAAAAAGGGATGGTTTATATCGGCACACTCAAAGGGAAATCATATCCTCCGGCTGTTTGTGAGTCTATTTCAAAGACTTCCTTAAAAATTGTAAACCACATGTCCCGGGCGGGATATACCGGCGTCGTCGGCATTGACTATATTATAACGGAGAACGGCACCTATCCCGTCGAAAATAACGCACGGTTCAATGGTTCCACTTATGTGGGAATGATCATAGAGAATATTGAAAATAAACTATTGTCTTCTATCCCATACTGGAAATTTTTGAAACTCAAAACAACGCCAATTTCATTTCCTGAACTTGCCACGAAATTGCGCCCCATACTTTATGATAATGGTAAGCTCAATTGCGTATTCCCTTACGATTGTAAAACCCTGCCTGTATCGGGAAACCTTGGGGTTATCATCCTTGCAACGGATATTGAGCGAATGCATCATCTGGAAAAAGAAGTAAAGAAGCTGGGAATAAAAAGATAAAGTTTATCTTAAGGATAGCGTATAATAAATCGATAACAGGGAAGGACAGACTGATTTGGAACCTCAAAAAACAGAACAGAAAAAGACTGATTTGAAATTAAAATTATATTTTTGCCCCCATTGTCAAATGCCATTGATGAAAGGAAACGTCAGAACCCTCAAAATGGAATGCCCAAATTGTCAAAAAATGATTGATTCAGATGAGAAAGACCTACTTGAAAAATAGCGAAGGTGCTTTCTTTGTATAAGGGAGAACGGGTTAATAGTATCAGCCATCTGTTTGTGCTGGCCGGAAGTATTATCCACTATTTTACAGTGCTCTTGTATGTGGTCTGAATCGGAGGAAATAATAAGTTTAACGTTTGAGTATCACAATAAAATATCAGCGCTGACGCATCAAAATTTATTATCAATGATATCAGGGGGGCGGAGCGACATCTAAAATTATTTTGTCGCAAAATTATAATAGACACTCTGCAGGTCTTTTGATAATGTAACGTGGATGTGTGTGAGTTCACCCAC
>NZ_KB892924.1 GCF_000373985.1 Desulfobacter curvatus DSM 3379 | reverse complement strand
TGCAATCCGCTGGCAGATCCATGTCTATAATAATGGGCAAAATTACAGAAGGGACATTTGCCGTCTGCGTCAAAATGTGATTCAATACATTCGACAACCTGACTATCATCGGAGAGATATGTAAGGGCATTCAGCAAGCTACTTCGTTGACGATGATCCATTTCGGTGATTTTAAGCAATAATTGTGAAAAGTCTTTATTTTTCATGATTTCCTCCTTCTTGGAGTATATCCAAAAGATAGAAATCATTTATTGAGTTTCAACATTTAAAGGGAACATAGCCAAAAAAATAGGCCCGAATTCAGGTAGTATTAAATTTTCGCATGCTGATGTTCAGCAAAATACCAAAACCGACCATGTTGGTCACGACCGAAGACCCTCCATAGGAAACCAATGGCAAAGGCACCCCGACCACAGGCATCAACCCCATAACCATACCGACATTAATAAAAATTTGCCAAAAAATCATAATGGTAACGCCCATGGCCAAAAGGGAACCAAACATATTTCGGCAATTATAAGAAATGTTCAAACCCCAGAACAACAACAGAAAGTAGAGAGTCAGCAGCACGGTACACCCCATAAGTCCCCACTCTTCGGCGAGTACGGAAAGAATAAAATCCGTATGCTGTTCAGGCAAAAAGTTTAAACTATTCTGTGTTCCATGGAGAAACCCTTTGCCGGCGAGCATGCCCGAACCTATGGCAATCTTGGACTGGATGATGTGATACCCTGCACCAAGGGGGTCTCGCTCAGGATTCAAAAAGGTCAGAATTCTGTCTTTCTGATAATCCTTGAGGCCGAAAAACCAGACCAGGGGTACCAGGCAGATTCCAGCCCCTCCCAGAATGAACAAAACTTTTTTTTCAACTTTTACAAATAAAGTAAGGCAGCCTGCAATGAGCAAAAGTAAAAGCCCTGTACCCAAATCGGGCTGGATAACTATGAGGCCAAAGGGGATAATACATAAAATTGCCGGCTTGATCAGATCTCTGAAACCTAAGCCTTCAGGACCAATACTGTCTGCGTACACCGAAGCCAAGCTGATAATCAAAGAAATTTTCATTAACTCCGAGGTCTGTATCCGAACAGGACCTAATACCAGCCAACGCTGGGAGCCGCCGCCGGTATGACCCACAAGCCAGGTAGCAATCAGAAGGCCTACACATGCTGCATATATGAGGAGATGCAGTTTGGCAAACTCTTTAAAATCTATGACAAGGCAACCCATCATGATGGCAAAACCCACACAAAGCCAGACAACTTGTCTTTTAAAAAGGGGATGCAGGGCTGTTCCGGCGTATCCGGCTGTCACCGCCGAATAAAGAATGGTAAGCCCCAGAATACAAATAAAAAAAATAAGTAAAAGAAATCCCCAGTCAAAATTTGATACGAGACGGCGGTCAAACATTTTTTTACTCCGCATGTGCCTGGTCGTCCTTAACCACGGCAGTTGGAACTTCAGGGTCCCCGAGATAGGCATGGATCAACTCTTTTGCAACAGGAGCAGCCGCACTGGAGCCATGCTCCCCATGTTCAATGATAACGGCTATGGCTATTTTAGGGTCCTGTGCAGGCGCATAGCAGACAAACCAGGCATGATCCTGGAGGGTGCGCCTCAATTTTTCATTATTAAATTTTTCCCCGGCTTTGCGGGAAAATACCTGTGCCGTACCTGTTTTCCCCGCAATTTGAATGCCGGGAAGACGGATACGCCGGGCAGTGCCGCGGTTGCCATGAACAACTTCTAAAAGTCCTTGTCGCACAATGGCCAAATTTTTTTTAGAGGCCGGCAACCCACCGGTAATCTCAGGTTCAATTTCCCTGATCACCTGCCCTTTTGCATCTTGAACGGATTTGACAAGTCTTGGGCGATAAAGGGTGCCATTATTCCCAACCGCAGAAATGAATACGGCCATCTGCAAGGGTGTGACCAGATTAAACCCCTGGCCGATACTGATGGACAGGGTTTCCCCTGCCTGCCATGGTTCCTTAAACCGCTTTCTCTTCCATTCAGACGTGGGGATCAAACCAGGGCGCTCATGAGCCAGACGAATACCAGTCAACCGTCCAAGGCCAGAGCCGTGTGCATACCTTGCCAGGGCATCGACCCCAAGTTTTTCGCCGGTCTGATAAAAAAAAACATCGCAGGACTGGGCAATTGCATCCACAACATTTAAGTTGCCATGTCCATATTTATTCCAGCAATGGTAGCGCCGGTTGCCAAACTTATAAAAGCCGGGGCAAAAAAAAGTTGAATTTCGGTCAATAACCTTCTCCTCAAGCCCAGCCAGGGCCGTGATCGTCTTATATGTAGACGCCGGGGGATATTCCGCCTGAATAGCCTTGTTGTTCATGGGTCTGCCAGGATCATCCCTTAATACCTGCCATTTTTTACTGGAGATACCACCAATAAAATCGTTCTGATCAAAACTGGGGGATGATGCCATAACCAGAACATCTCCGTTTGAAGGGTCAAGTGCCACAACTGCCCCGTCATTTTCCCCAAGCAAATTTTCCGCCTTTTGTTGAAGTGCCAGATCCATGGTCAGGACCAGATCCTTACCGGAAACCGGCTCCACAGTCTTAAGTATTTTTATCACCCGGCCGTTTACGTCCACTTCAACCTGGTGCCCTCCGCGTTTGCCCTGTAAATCCGCTTCAAAGCTTTTTTCAACCCCATACCGTCCAATGGAGTCCCCGGATCGAACATTGGGAAATTTACCGGAAGCCAGTTCATCCTTATTGATTTCACCAAGATAGCCTATAAGATGGGCCGCGGTTTTTTTATGGATATAATTTCTGGTGGGTTCAATATCAATGTGAATACCCGGCAGATCAAATTGATGAGCCTCTATAACCGCAAGCAGATCCCTTGTTATGTCCCGTTTAAGGATAAGAGGTTTATAAAAGGCTGCTCTACCGGCTTTTTTTATAGTTGCCATGAGATCTTCATAGGAATCACCGGTCAGTTCGGCCAGACGCTCAAGGGTGCCCTTCAGGGGCTTGGCATCTTCCAATACAATGGTTAAGTCAAAGGCCGGCCGGTTGTCCACAAGAAGATTGTGATTGCGATCATAAATCAGTCCTCTGGAAGATTTTATGCTTTTTAGTCGAACACAATTGGTCATCGACAGCCGTCGATACTCTTCGCCGCGAATCATCTGAAGATAAACAAGTCTTAAAAAAAGAATGCCGAAAATAAAAACAATGCACAGACCGGCCCCTATATATCGATGCTTGATCCAATCCCTATCTGAATTTTTATTAATTGCCCCCACATTACTCCCTATATTTACGCGCCATGTGTCGGCAGGACCGTCTTACAGCATGTGAATAATTCCGGTGCGCGGTTCTTAGAATCCAAATGCCGATGGGGATACCGACAGCAGCCCAAAAGAGTTGACCAATGCCAAGGCGGTAATCCGTGGCCTCAATTGCCTTCCGGCCCTGGAGCAGAAAAACACTGAACATCACCAGTCCCTGATAAATACAGGCAGATGCAAGACCTACGATAAAAACAAAAATAACGCTGCGTTGAAAAACCAGTCGACGCAGAAAAAAAACGATCAGGTAAATACACAGATAGGCGGTGGTGTGAAGGAAAAACGGCGCGCCTGACAGACTGTCCATGATGCTGCCGATGATCACAAGACATAAAGGTACCCAGTAGCGTGGGGAAAAAAGGCTTAGATACAATATATTGATAATCATTAAATCAAAACTGTGGGGGAACCAGGAAAAATTTGGGATAATAACAGTTTGAATGACAACCAAAATCAGGGTAAGAAAGAAAAAAAAGATGAAGTTCATCATACCGGCCGCATCCGCCTGTCAATCGGCATTTTTATACACCAGCACTTCTTCAAGCCTGTCAAAATCTACAGCTGTTTTTATAATGATATCCTGGAACAACTGGGAGTGATTTTTTTTCACATCAAGTACCGTTCCAATTCTCAATCCTTTTGGGAATACCTGGTCCAGTCCCGAGGAGACAATGACCTGGCCCAATTGCACATGATCCTTTCTCAAGGTATATACAAATGAACAGGTGTCCTGATTATTCCCCTTGACCATGCCGCGAACCCGGGTCTCCTGGATAAGGGCGTCAACAGCGGAATTACGGTCTGTAATCAGCAGCACCCGGGAAAAACGGCCGGACACCTTAATGATTTGCCCGACAATACCTTCCGACACCAGCACCGGAAGTCCTTTTACTACCCCGTCTTTTTCACCTTTATCAATCATGATGGTTTTAAACCATGGAGAGGGATCCCGGGCAATCACCTGGGCTGCCACATAGGCTGCAGGCACTGAACTTTGGAAATTGACAAATTTCTTTAAACGGGCGTTTTCAAGTTCAAGCTCTTTGCACCTGTTCGCGGTGTGCCGGGCATTTGACAACTGACTTCTCAACGTCTGGTTCTCTTCGACGGCGAGCACACAGGAAAAATAGGTCTGCCATACCGATTCAGTAAAACCGATGATGCGGGAGGTCACAAACTGAAAAGGAGATGTAAGCGTTATGGCCAGCCTTTCAACACCACCGGCCGGCAGGGTCTCCCGGCTAGACATGGTGATGACGGTAAGCGCCACCGCAATAAAAAAAAACACGCCGACAAGCATCATGATCCGCCTGGAAAACATTACTGCTAGCTGATGACCACTTCTTTAAGGATTTCGATACTGTCAAGGGATTTGCCGCATCCCAGAGCTACAGTGGATAATGGATCCTCAGCCACAACAATGGGAAGACCGCATTTTTCTCTGAGCAGCTTGTCCAGATTTTTCAACAAGGCACCACCACCGGTTAACACAATGCCGGAGTCCACAATATCGGCGGCCAGTTCCGGCGGGGTTTGTTCCAGGGCAATGCGAACGGTTTCAACAATCGCTTCAATCTGCTCAGAAATAGCCACCCGGACCTCCTCGGAATCAATGGCCAGAATCTTAGGAATTCCGGAGACCAAATCCCTGCCCTTGACTTCAATGGTCTCAAGGTGCTCCGGATCAGGATAGGCGTTGCCGATGGTTGTTTTGATAATTTCTGCGGTTCTTTCGCCGATGAGCAGATTATATTTACGCTTGATGTGCTGGCTGATGGAGGAATCCATCTTGTCCCCGGCCACTCTTAAAGAACGGGTATACACGATCCCGGCCAGGGAGATGACCGCCACCTCAGTGGTCCCCCCCCCAATGTCCACAACCATGTTACAGGTGGGTTCCGTAATGGGAAGTCCTGCACCGATTGCTGCAGCCATGGGTTCTTCTATCAGAAAAACCTCCCTGGCACCGGCGGATTCAGCGCTCTCTCTAACGGCCCGTTTTTCCACCTGGGTAATCCCGGAAGGCACGGCAATAATAATCCTTGGGCGCACCAGGGTTTTTCTATTGTTATGAACTTTACGGATAAAATGCTTGAGCATGGCTTCGGTCACTGCGAAATCAGCAATAACCCCGTCGCGCATGGGTCGGATGGCCACAATATTTCCCGGTGTTCTTCCCAGCATGCGCTTTGCTTCCAGCCCCACCGCCAGCACTTTGTTTCTGGCTCGTTTGTCGGTTCTAACCGCCACCACGGAAGGTTCGCTTAATACAATTCCTTTCCCCTTAACATAAACCAGCGTATTTGCCGTGCCAAGATCAATGGCCAGATCATTGGAAAAGGCTCCAAGCAAAGTATCAGTTACAAAGTTCATTTGTCCTCTTTCATACAAAATTGGGAGTTGAGTTTATCAATAGATGATGAAAAAATACTGCTAAAAAATAGTTGCTAACAAACTTAGGTTTTTTTTACAAGAATAAAAAGCGTTTCACACCTGTATATTCTCCCTATAAGTAGATGCAATCAAGTCATGTATCCTGGGTCTGAATTTCCTTATTTTAATATTTTCCCGGCTCGGATGTACCCGATTGGTCAAAAGTACCGCAATCAGACCGTTGTCAGGATCTATCCAGAAAGATGTTCCGGTGAAGCCCAGGTGGCCGATAGACCGTTTAGAAAAAAAACGACCCGATGATGCATTCTCTTCACTTGGAGAATCAAAGCCTGCCGGACGCATCATCCCGTTATGGTTATCTGCAAAACCTCGAATGACAGAAGAATTGATTACTTTGGTTTCTTTATTTTCAAGGGCCTGAAGGATCTGCCTGCACAGGCGGTGGACCCCGGCAGCAGTGCCAAACAAACCTGCATGCCCTTCAATGCCGCCTGCAGCCCATGCATTCTCATCTTCCACCTCTCCAAGTATCATTTTTTCGCGCCAGGGGCAATGGGAGGTAGCGGCAAAAACAAAAGGCGTTTTATCCTTCGCAGACTTTATCAAATCAAAACAAAGCGGATTGAAAAACAAATCGTAAATCTTTAAAGGCACAAAGATTCGGTCAGTAACAAATGTGTCCAGCCGCATACCGGACATATATTCCACCACCCAGGCCAAGAGAATAAACCCCAGATCACTGTATATTTCCTTGGAACCGGGCTCATATTCCAGGGGTTCCTCCAGCACCAACTGCCGGAGGCGCTTTCCTGCGGCTATACCGGGGACAGGGGTGGGAAGCGATTTAAAATAAGGGCGGTGGGCAGGCATACCGGACCTGTGGCGAAGCAGCATGTCAATGGTAATTTTGGCTTTGCCCGTTCCACAGGCCGCCGGCAGAGCATCCCGTAAATAAGTTGTTTGGGATAACAGCCCCGATGAGATCAGATCTGCCACAGCCAGAGTTGTGGCCAGGGGTTTGGTCAGGGATGCCAGGTCAAAAACAGTATTCAATGTCACAGGCGCCCCGGATCTTATATCAGTTACGCCAAAGGCCTTATGGTAAAACACTTCATTTCTGCTCGCCCATAGTAATACAGCACCCGGAAACACACCGTCAGCCACAGCATCGGCCATAGCACCATCAATATATTGAAACGCACGGGGTTTCATTTTACGACGAGATCCCATTCAAGGCAGGCAAGGTCTGCATCCAAAATAACGTTCCCCCCCATGGGAAGGGAAAGATTAACCGCTCCGTGCCCAACGTCAATTCCCATGCAGATGGGAATGTTTGCGTCAAAAAAAACCTCTTGAATAATCTGGGGGATATAAGTCTCATCATCGCAGTTTTCAAAAGACCCGGTCACGACGCCATTTACACCTTTCAGCACACCGGCCATTTTCATCTGGGTCAGCATCCTGTCAATCTTGTATGCCGGTTCACCCACATCTTCTATAAAGAGGATGCTGCCGGTAAAATCGGGCTGATACACTGTCCCGATCATATGAACCAGGGTAGCCAGATTCCCGCCCACAAGCCGGCCTGAAGCACGTCCACCCGCAAGTACCTGGTCAGAAGGCAGATCAATACGACTAAAACAGCCTGTCACGGTTTTTGCGAAACTATCCAATGTTTTTTTATCAGCCCGGCCAAGGGAAACCAGGTTAGGACCATGCAGGGCACAGATTCCGGCTTTGCACACCAGGGTGCTGATCAAAGCGGTGGGATCGGAAAATCCTATAAACAATTTCGGATTTCTGGCCATGGAATCCCAGTCCAGCAAGGGCAAAAGGCGCATGGCGCCGAATCCGCCCCTTGCCGCAATAATTCCTTTGATCCCAGGGTCGGCAAACAACGAATTAAGCACATCTGCCCGTTGCCGGTCCGTACCGGCAAGATATCTGTACCGTCCTGTTATGCCGTTGGGAATGTGTACTTCAAACCCCATGGATTCAAGACACAGGACCCCTTCCTGAAAGGCCTGCGCATCAAACCTGGCCGATGGTGCGGCCACACCAATGATATCTTTGGGTTTTAAACTGTAAAAAACGGGATCCACTTTTGCTTTTATCAACTGATTCATTTCTTTTAAAATCCGGAAAGACTATTTTTTACCCATAGACCTACAGAAACATTAGAAAACCATAAAAGTAATTTTCACCGAATCTTCTGCTGCGGACAATGATACATTGATATATTAAATGACCTTAGAATAATTTACCAATCCTTTTTCAACTCTTACAAAATCGTTTTCAATCTTTCAATTTTGTCATTAAGAACAACCTTTATGGTATTTTCAAATTTCTTTCCGGTTTTACTCATTTCTTTTTTATTACACCGGAATATAACCCTGCAACCCTGTTTTCAAACAGGTCTGAAGGATATTCACCCATCATCATTGTTTTGGCGTTTTATTTGCATATAAAAATTAACATTATAAATCCTTTAGGAGAATAAGATGACAATTCAAAATGCCATTAACTTTATCAGGCAAGGACAACAGGACGATGATCTTAGAAGAAAGCTAGTAAAAGCAGAGACCCATCAGGCACGACAGGAAATTCTGGATAAAAATGATTTAATTTTTACCCCGGAAGAGTTTGAAGAGGGATATTCCTTAACTCTCTTTAAATGCCAACACCAGGAAGATGCCGACGCATTGATGGCGTTTAGGATGTGGTGGATCATGCTGTACCGAAGTCCTGATCCTGGTGTTACATCGCCCTAAGTACAAAGCTGCGTGGTCAATGGATCACATCTTTCGGTGGAAGGCAGATCATTTAAAACCATACGACTAAGCCGGGAATTTGAAAACAACGGTGTCTATACATGGCTCTTTTTCTTTCAATATACTCTGCCCCCGCCCCCGGCAAAGGCCGCTTCAGGAAAAATGAGTCATTTAAATGCTAATAATTGTCAATTTTTACGCCATTTCCTTGACAATGCAACAAATTTCGCCCTAAAAAGGGTAGCATACGGCCGTGGGGGCTTAAAATCCTGATNCTTATTAATGCTGATTAGACACTCTATGGAGCGGATGTATGAAAAAATTTATCATCGGTGCTTTGGTACTACTCGTTGGTGTACCTGTTTTTGCGTTCACTTTTTTTAACTTTTTAATTTTTTTGGCAGGAGTGATTCCTGTATTGATGATCCTTGGTGGTGCCATTGCAGTATATCTTGGCATTGAAGAACTCAAGCAATCAAATGACAGTGTCACAACGGTTGAACCAGAGATACAACTTGGTGCTGAAAGAATAGAAAAAAACGCCGAAAAACAAAAAAAAGAAAGTGAAACCGTCCTGGCCAAACAAGAGATCGAACCGGAACCGAAACCCATCGAGAAACCGGAAGAAGCGGTCAAGGACGAGCCGGATGAGCAGCCGGAACCGGAAACACAGAAAGAAGCGGAAAGCCCCTTGACGGAACCCCAGCAGGCTGTTGACCCCTCAGAACCCGAAGCGGAAGAACCGGCAGCTGAACGCGTTCAATTTAAGGGAAATATTGAAACCCTGGTTTTCCACACTGTGGAGTGTAATTTTTCAAGCGGCAAAAACTGCAGCATGGATTTTGCGACAAAAGAAGCGGCTGAAGCCCAGGGCTACAAGCCCTGTAAAGTCTGTATGCCCGACATTTAAACGCTTGTTTTCATTTTAGCGCCGGCAAAAAGTCTATGGATTTATATTCATCAGGTTTCAGGGCAGGTAATCTTCCCGTACCGGTGAAAAAACCTCAATGGCAATGCTGTCTTCCAGGATTTCAGCACGATGCTCGACCCCGGACTCAATACACCAGGCATCTCCGGGGCCGGCATTGCGGCATTTATCCCCGATGTAAAGATTGATGCGGCCGGAAACAAGATATCCGGTCTGCTCGTGGGGATGGGTGTGGGATGGCAGCAAAGCTCCTTTGGTCAATTTAAACCGAACCAAAAGCGTCTTCTCCCCATACACCAAAGTTTTCATCTCAATGCCTTCCACGGGCTCGGAATAACCGTTTTCATCATGAACTGCAAACATGTGTTCTCCTTAACTGTTTTGCTATTATCTTTTAAAATGGGTCTCTTTGAATGTTCACCAGCCCTTTTGAATGTTCACCAGCCCTGCTTTTTACAACAAAAAATGCTATTTTGACATTATTGCCTAAAATTGCAATATGAAAAACTATTTACCCAATACCTGGACATGAAGGACCTATGACCGACCAACCATCAAAATCACCCATAATTCTGGCACCAGCCGGAGATATGCACTCGTTTCTTGCTGCAATAGCGGCTGGTGCAGACGCAATTTACTGTGGCCTTAAAATATTTTCAGCCCGCATGGAAGCCGGCAATTTTTCCATTGAAGAACTGGCAAGATTGACCAAGCTTGCCCATTCAAAAGGGATCAAAGTGTATGTTGCCTTTAACTCTATTATCAAAGAATCAGAAACCGACAAGGTACTTCGTATTCTTGACAAGCTCACCCGATATGCGGATATCGATGCTCTGATTATCCAGGATATTGCCATGGCCGGCCTTGCCGGACAGGCAGGGTTCAAAGGAAAACTTCATCTGTCTACCCTGGGCAACTGCACCCATCCCGCCGGGCTTGAGGCGGCTCAAAAACTGGGGTTTTCCCGGGTAGTGCTGCCCAGGGAATATAGTCTTGATGACATCAGGACCATGGCAGCAGCTGCTCCCGGAACCATGGACATAGAGGTCTTTATTCATGGTGCACTTTGTTACTCCGTGTCAGGCCGGTGTTACTGGAGTTCCTGGTTTGGCGGAAAAAGTGCCTTGCGGGGGCGTTGCGTTCAACCCTGCCGGCGGCTGTATGAACAAAATGGAAAAAAGGCCCGATACTTCTCATGCATGGATTTATCAGCGGATGTGCTGGTCAAGGTGCTCAAAGAGATCCCCAATATCAGTACATGGAAAATTGAAGGCCGGAAAAAAAGCCCCCACTATGTTTACTACACCGTGATGGCTTATAAACTGCTCCGGGATGCGCCGGAACAAAAAAAACAGGCCCTCTCTTTTTTAGACTATGCATTAGGAAGGCAAGGCAGCCATTACAACCTTTTATCCCATCGGGTGTCAAATCCTCTGGATCATTCGTCTGATACCGGATCCGGCCTTTTTTTAGGCCGGATAAAGAACCCTGAGAGTCCATATTTTATTTCAAGGGAGGCCCTAGTACCGGGGGATCTTTTACGCATCGGATATGAAGAAGATACCTTTCACCAAATCCAAAAAGTGACCCGGGCTATCCCAAAGAAAGGCAAATATTTTTTAGCCGCTAAAAAAGGCAGACTTATAAACAAAGGCACTGCTGTTTTCATGATTGACCGCAAAGGGCGTGAACTGGAAGCGCAATTATCAAGCCTTGGTGCCGAACTTGATGAAATTTCCAAGGTGACGATCAGACCTTCAAACCAGTCCGTCTCCCATAATAAGACAGCCGATAAAATAAAATCATTTGGCCAGACAGGTGGCCATCGAAAAAGAAAGGGGGCAGATATATATGAAATGGATGTTTTCAGAAGAAACCCATCCAATTTAAAAACACACAAGGACACAGGGCTTTGGATCTCTGCAAACAGCTATGGAATAAAGGCCCCGGCCCGGGCATGGTTATGGCTGGACCCCGTGCTCTTCCCCGAAGAGGAAAAGATCTGTCAAAACTATATAAAAACTGCGTTAAAAAAAGGGGCAAAAAACTTTGTACTCAATTCGCCCTGGCAGATCACTCTGTTTGATACCCCCCAAAGACTCAATCTCTGGGCAGGGCCCTTTTGCAATATCACCAACTGCCTTGCAGTGGAAATGCTTAAGAACCAAGGCTTTTCAGGGGCCATCGTCAGTCCGGAACTGGATAGCCAAACCCTTTTGTCCTTGCCGGGATCCAGCTGTTTGCCTTTAGGCGCCGTCTGCCGGGCTAACTGGCCCATGGCCATATCAAGAATTGCCGCCCCGGACCTGAACATAGGCAAAGGCTTTACCAGTCCCATGGGGGAAGTCGCCTGGACCAGCAAGTTCAATGCAACCTACCACACCTTTCCCAACTGGTACCTGGACCTGTCATCCAAAACAGGAGAACTAAAAAAAGCGGGGTTTGTCATGCTCGTCAACCTGTTTGAAAATATACCCAAGGGCATCCGGATGAAGCCGCGTCCAGGCACCTGGAACTGGGACTTAAAACTGCTTTAAAAAAGGAAAATATTCGAGGATGCAATTATTTCCTGAGATTCATCAATTAATGCGATCACCTCTGGATTTTGCCCATATTCTGGATGAAATTCCCCTGGGTATCCTGGTGATGGACAAGGATTTGCGAGTGGTCCACCTGAACCGGTTCTTCCAGGCACTGACAGGATTTTCCCTGGATATGGCCAGGGGTATTCCCTGCAAAAATGTCCTGCGCAGTTCTGCATGCATCCTTAACTGCCCGGTCCTTGCCACCCACCGAAAAAACCGGTCCATATCCTGCACCAGCGATATTATCAATACAGACCGCCAGAAGCTGCCGGTACGCATTACCACCGCACAAATCACGGATGCCCAGGGACATTTCACAGGATATATGGAAACCATCGAGGACTTGAGAAGCAGCGCCACCAATGACCCTGAAAAGAACGTGGCCTACAGTTTTGCCAATATCATCGGCCGAAGCCGGAAAATGGAAATCATCTTTCAAACCCTTCCCATGCTTGCCCAAAGTGATGCATCCATCTTGATCACCGGGGAAACAGGCACGGGCAAAGATCTTGTGGCAGAAGCCGTACACCAGACATCAGGGCGCGCAGGCGGGCCCTTTATTAAAATCAACTGCGGTGCCCTGCCCGCGACCCTTTTGGAATCCGAAATTTTCGGTCACATGAAAGGGGCGTTCACCGGCGCTGTGGAAAACAAACCCGGCCGGTTCAAGTTGGCACACAACGGCACTATTTTCCTAACGGAAATCGGCGATCTGCCCCTGCCGCTGCAGGTTAAACTGCTCACATTTCTTGATGACAGGATTATTTATCCATTAGGTGCCACCAAGGGATTCAATGCCAATGTAAGAATTATTGCCGCCACACACCGTGACCTGGAATATATGGTGTCCATTGGTAAATTCAGAAAAGATCTGCTGTTCCGTCTGAATGTAGCCAGGGTGCATCTGCCCCCCTTACGGGAACGGGGTGCGGACATCCGTCTTCTCCTTGACCATTTCCTGAACCATTACACAAAAAAACAGAATAAAAAAATCAATGGGTTTTCTGAACCGGCCCTGTCTGTTTTATTGGATTACACCTATGAGGGAAATATCAGGGAACTGAAAAATATCATGGAGTATGCGGTAAATGTGGCCCAAGGGACCAGAATCGAAGCAGATAACCTGCCGGCCTATATCCTGGATCATGAACCCGTGCAAAGGGGTTCAAATATACCGGCAGCAGCACAGAGTCCCCAAAACCAATCGGAACAGCCGTCGGGTTCTGTTCCTTCGCAACAAAAGGAAACCGGGCAAACCTGGTCCTCGCTTCAGCGGCAGATGATTATGGACGCGCTGAAGACTGCCCGGGGTAAAAAAAATAAAGCGGCACAAATCCTTGGCATGAGTCGCAGCACGCTGTGGCGGAAAATCAAGGAGTACAAAATAGAGTAGAATTATGACACTGCATAAAATAGCCATCCCAATATTCGGCGAAGAAATTGTACCCAGGTTTGATCTGACCACTGAAGTCATCATTCTGACGACCACCAGTTCTTGTGAGATTCAGGATAAAAAAATCATTGTGCTGCCCAGGTCATCCTCGGATGAACTGTGTCATACCCTCCTGACCCAGGAGATCAATACACTAATCTGCGGTGCCATTGAAGATGAATATTATGAATTTCTCAAATGGAAAAAGATTAAGGTCTTTGACGGGGTATCTGGTGCTTGGACCCACGCCTTTGAGCGGTGGCAGACCCAGACCTTGAATCCGGGTGACATCCTTTTCACTCGCATGGTTGAAGGCATCTTAATTTAACGTCTTAAATCGTTTCAAAATGTGTTTTTCATTTTGTTTCATATTGTTTTATTTTCGATTTTTTCTTTTCTCCTAAAATCATAACCATCTGTTTTCAAATAAAATACAAAACATGGCACACTCCTTGCTGATTGTGTTCCTGATTTTAATTAATAACGGCCATGGCCGACCTGATCTTTCACCGAGATTGGGCCAAACAAATCATGAAAGAAACGAATCGGTTAATTCAGTTCTTTCATATAACCTGAAACCTGGTTGAGCAGATTAGAGAACATGACCCTGATTGCCATCACATGCGGCATATACGCCTCCCCTCACCGATTCATCGACGCATTATCTGGCTTATATCAGTGTACTGTATATGAAGACCCGGTACTGGTTAAACAGACCGCCCAGGCCCATAACCTGAAAACAGACCTTCTTTTCAGGTCCATCCAGTGTAGACAAATCCCGTTTGACAATTTTACCCACGACAGAAAAAAATGCCTGGCCGCACTGAAGGTACAGATATCCCAAAATATCTTAAACGGCCCCTGCCTTTTTTCAGGTGTATTATCCCACCTGATTCCCGCATCTGTTTCCGGCATTTACAGAATCATGTCGGCAACCCCCATGCGGATCCGCAGGCAAAGGGCCATGAGCCTATACCAATTGTCCAACCAGGCCGCCGCCACTGCCATCGCCCGATCCGACCAAAGGGACCAACGATTTGCGGCCCAGCTAAACTTAGACTCCCTGTGGGATTCTGCGCGGCACGATATGGTTCTGGAATGGAGCAAAATTGATGCGGCGACACATGACATAACCCGGGAAGCAGTCAGCCAGACCCTTGAAAAAATACGACCTGATATCGAAAGTTCAATGGAAAATGCCAATAAAAACATGCATGCTGTTGATTTTAACATCAGTTCCAGGGTTGAGGCAGCTTTAGCCGGCCTTGGACACCACCTGATTGTTGAATCGGATTCCGGCCATGTGATGGTTACACTGGACAGAAAAGTGATGAATCTTGCCCGGGCCCAAAAGGAGATTGTGGATATTGCCCGGGCAGTACCCGGCGTGGAATCAGTTAAAACGAAGATAGGCCCGAATTTCTATAAGGGCGGTATCGTGCGCAATTTAAATTTGACTGCCCCATTTAAACGGAAAACCTAAATAAAACACCCTTGATCAAACAAAACGTTGAAAAATGAAACAAATACCAATAATAAACTAAATCTAAATGAAACAATGATTCATTAACCCAAAGGAGAGAGGGACCCAAATGACAACTGGAAGCACAGATGCAGCAAAAACACAACTGGACTGGAAAAGAATCCTATTTATTCTAATCGGCCTGACCCTGTTCGCTATCGTCAATTTTTCTCCGGCATGGCCCGACGCTGTGGATCCAACCGGAAAACATTTTATATTGAGCGCCCAAGGTAAAGGTGCGCTTGCCATCTTTCTTCTGGCCGGCACCTGGTGGGTGTTTGAAGTGGTGCCCATCGGCGTGACCAGTCTTGCATTGGGCGCGTTGCAGGTTCTTTTTGCGGTCCGTACAGCCAAAGAAGCCTTGAAGGACTTCATGACCCCTTCTGTTTTGTTTATTTTCGGATCCCTTGTCATCGGTATGGTGTTCACAAAAACGGGTTTGACCAAACGCCTGGCCTACAAGATGCTGGCCATTGTGGGGGAAAAAACAAGTATGATTTACCTGGGCTGTTTTGTGGTCACCGCACTATTGACCCATATTATGGCCCATACTGCTGTGGCAGCCACCATGTTTCCACTCTTGATGACCATTTATGGGATGTATACAGATGAGCCCGGCCCCACCAAATTCGGCAAGGGACTGTTCATCGGCATGGCATTTGTGGCAGGTGCCGGCTCCATTATCACGCTGTTGGGTGCCGCCCGGGGTGCAGTTGCCATTGGTTTTTTCAAGGACATCGTTGGACGGGAGGTCTCATTTTTCGAGTTGACCTATTACATGTTTCCTGTGGGCTGGGGTGTAACTTTTCTTCTCTGGGGCTTTTTCATGATTGTGTGCAAGCCTGAGAAAAAAACCATTCCCGGCATTAAAGAAAAAGCAAAAATGCTGGAAAAGGCCATGGGCGGCATCACAAAGCAGGAAATCCTGGCAGCAACCATCATTTTTACCGCCATCGCCATCATGTCTGCAAAACAGTTTATCCCTGCCATATCCAAACTGGATAAAAATGCAATCATGCTTGTGGCAACGGTTTTATTCTTTATATTCAATATTCTTGACATCAAAGATCTTGAAACGATTCCCTGGAATATCATCCTTCTGTTTGGCGGTGCCATGAGTATCGGTTTCTGCCTGTGGGAAACAGGGGCGGCAGAATGGCTTGCCATCAACTGGCTGACCATGTTCCAGAAAGCCAACTACTTTGTGTTCATTTTAAGCATTGCATTTTTTGTCATGATCATGACCAACTTCATCATGAACGTGGCAGCCATTGCCATATCCCTGCCCGTGGCATTGGTTATTGCTCCCTATCTGCATGTGGCACCTGAAGTGATCCTGTTTGCTTCCCTTGTCACTGCGGGCATGCCGTTCCTTTTACTGGTGGGGGCAGCCCCCAACGCCATTGCCTACGACTCCAAACAGTTTACCACGGGTGAATTTTTCATGTACGGCATTCCGGCTTCTATCATCCTCATGGTGGTTGTCGCATTGTCCATATTCATGTGGAAACTCATGGGGATGCCCATCACAACAATGTAGAAAAGCAATTATTATAGTCTGAAAAAACAATTCAACGCCCCGGTTCATTTTCCCTGATGAGCTGGGGCGTTACCGTTACCAGAGCTACCCATATTGACAGCCACCCGCCAAATATAGTAAAAAACGCCCCAATGATAAGCCATTCCATATTCGTGATATTGAACCAGGAGTTTTCATTTGAAAATAGTGATAATCGGTGCCGGGGGCGTAGGGTATAACATTGCCGGCCGGTTGGCCCTTGAAAGCAAGAATGTCGTGGTGGTTGATGTGAACGCACATGCCACCAGAAAAATTGCTGAAGACCTGGATGTCAAGGTCGTAACAGGATCAGGCAGCAACCCTGATACCCTTCGGGAGGCGGGGATTTTGGGAGCGGATATCCTTTTGGCCGTCACAGACAGTGATGAAATCAATATTGTATCCTGCCTGATTGCCAACCAGATCTCGCCGATGACCAGAAAATTGGTTCGCCTGCGCAATGAAGGATTTATACCTTTCCATACCAGCTTAAAAAACGATCCACCGCACATTAACAACATCATCAACCCCGAAGCCGAGGTTGTCAAAACCATTAAAAAACTGATGACTATTCCCGGTGCCGTGGACAAGGGGGAATTTGTTAACGGCCGAGTCAAATATGTGGGTATGCGGCTTTCTGAAACATCTCCCATCGCAGGGATGGAACTGGCTGATTTTCATCATGTTTTTGGTCATGAACGGCCTCTGATTGCCGCCATAATCCAAAACAATAAAGTCATTGTGCCCAGGGGCAAAGATAAACCCATGGCAGGGGATCTGATCTATTTTGTATGCGACACCAAAAAGCTTGAAAAGACCCTGGGCTTTCTGGGGATTACGGTCAGGCCGGTTAAAAAGGTGCTTATCGTAGGCGGCGGTCGCATCGGCGCCCAACTGAGCCGCTCCCTTGAGAAAGACGATATTCAGGTTAAGATCATTGAGTCCAACATGGAGCGGTGCAATGACCTGTCCATGCAAATGGGAAAAACCGTGGTGCTCCATGGTGACGGTGGAGACCAAAAGCTGTTCATGGAAGAAAATATCAGTCAAATGGATGCGGTGGTCTCGGTGACCAATGACGATGAAACCAATATTCTTGTATCCCTTTTGGCAAAGAATATGGGTGTGGACAACACCATCACCCGCATCAGTAAGGCAAGCTATTATCCTTTATTGTCCACCATCGGCATTGAAAAAGTGGTCAGTCCCAGGGTATCGGCTGTTTCCTCAATCCTGCAGGATATACGCCAGGGCAATGTGATTTCGGACATCTCCATTTTCGGTGAACAGGGAGAATTTATTGAAGCGGTTGCACTGGCAGCCTCGCCCATCACCAAAGGACCTATCAGAGAAATTTCTTTTCCTAAAGGCACCCTGCTTGTCTGTATCATCCGCCAGGACGAAATTATTATCCCCATGGGTGACAACCAGGTACAGGCCGGTGACCGAATCATTCTATTTGCGATCCAGGCGGCAGTAAAAAAACTTGAAAAAATGCTCACTGTAAAGCTCGGTTTTTTCTAATGCGCTGGCCATTTATCATACGGATCATCGGCGTCCTTCTTTTTGTACTCGGCCTTTCCATGATACTGCCTCTGGGCTGCAGCCTGTTTTTCAAGGACGGGGCCCATCAAGGCCACCTTATGGCCATGGCGGTGACCACAATTATGGGTGCGGCAATGATTTTCATTTCAAAAAAAGCCGGGAGCCATGACTATATTAACCAGAGAGAAGGCATTGCCGTTGTGGCATTAGGATGGCTTGGCATTGGCCTTTTCGGTGCCCTGCCCTTTTTTCTGGCCCCGGATTTTTCCAACTTTACCGATGCTTTTTTTGAGTCTGTGTCCGGATTCACCACCACAGGCTCCTCGGTGATGAGCAACATTGAAGGGGCATCCCCAAGTCTTTTGTTCTGGCGAAGCCTGATCCAGTGGCTGGGTGGCATGGGCATCATCGTTCTCTCCCTGGCTATCTTACCTTTTTTAGGGGTAGGCGGCATTCAGCTATATAAAGCAGAGGTGCCAAGTCCGGTACCCGACAAACTGACCCCCCGGTTATCAGATTCCGCCAAGATTCTTTGGATTGTGTACGCAGGTATGACGTTTCTACTCATCCTTTTCCTTTATTTTGGGGGAATGACTTTATTTGAATCGATCTGCCACGCCCTGACCACACTGCCCACCGGCGGCTTTTCACCTAAGAATCTCTCTATCGCCCACTATGATTCTGCCTATTTTGATTATATAATTACCTTCTTTATGCTGCTTGCGGGTATCAATTTCTCTCTGCACTACCAGATATTGCGGGGCAATGGTCTTGCGTTCTGGAAAGACGCTGAATGCCGATTCTTTTTGTGCGCGGTGCTTGTGGGCACCCTGATCATCACACTGGACACCTGGGGGGGGGTGTATGACAGCTTCTCCAGAGCCTTCAGGTTTGCCATATTCCAGGTGGTTTCCATTGTGACCACCACAGGCTATGCCACGGCTGACTATGAATTATTTCCGGGCTTATCCCAGGTGCTTTTATTTTTTGGTATGTTCATGGGTGCCAGTGCAGGCTCCACGGGCGGCGGAATGAAGTGCGCCAGAATTATGGTCTGTATTAAATACTGCTACCGGGAACTGTTCAAGCTGATTCATCCTCGAAGCGTCAGCCACATCAAACTGAACAACACCCTGATTCCCGAAGAGCTGCTGCGCTCCATCCTGGGTTTTATCGCCTTATATATCCTGATTTTTGTCATGGCCACGGCGCTTCTATCTTCACTGGGTGTGGATCTGTTGACCTCGTTAGGCGCTGTGGCCTCGTGTATCGGCAACATCGGACCGGGTTTCGGCACAGTGGGGCCGGCGGAAAACTTTGCACACCTGCCCCAGGCAGGCAAATGGCTTCTGTCCTGGTGCATGCTGGCAGGACGGTTGGAAATTTATACTGTCATCATACTTCTGGTTCCCGAATTCTGGAAACAATAGTTGCAAGATATACCTGTGGTTAAAATTTGCCAAATTTTTGTTCAAACACTACAGAGCGTGACCCGGGTATCGTAATATGGCGTCCCGTTCCCCACTGTGCTGACCATTTCGGCTGTGAGCCGGTTCAACCCATGGCCGGCTTTAATCCACCCGCCACGTTCGGTGATCAAGCAGTCCCGCCTTGTTGATGCATCGGTGCAAAGCAAGGCTTTCACGCTACCTATGTGACTTTTAACCATTACGGGTTGCCCATCCGTAAGGCCTAATTTTTCAGCTTCAGCAGGGTGCAGGCGTACCTTGGGCAATGGCGGATGATCTGCAAGGGTTCGCTCGGAACAGATATAATCGAAAGGAGCGACACTCAACAGGGCATACGGATAATTTTCATCATCGTTTTTGAGGAGATCCCCATCGAATTGGGTCATGAATTCGAATTTCCCCGAAGGGGTGGGAAAAACCTTATCAAAATAAGGCGCCATGGGTTCCGGGATTCGAAAGGGGGTGTGTCTCAGTTCACCCAAGTCGCCGCCCCAGGCTTTGACCGGCGCACAGATTTCGGCCAACCACCGATCGGCGCCTTTGCAGTACTGGTCTTTAAAGGAAAATCGTTTGGCAAGTTCCGTGAACATCTGAAATTCGCTTCGGCAGTCTCCCACAGGCTTGATGGCCGGGTTGACCGGGCCCACATAGTTGTGGCCGAAACTTGCCATTACATCGTATTCTTCAAGAAAGGTGGTGGCCGGCAGGAACACATCCGCCAGTTCTGCGGTGTCATCCAAAAAGTGGCCGCTGTAAACCACCAACTCCATGCGCTTCAATGCCTCGGCCACCAGTTCGGAATTCGGGGCCATACAGACCGGATTGGCCGCCGTTACGTAGACCATGCGAATCGGCGGATTTTCTGCGTTTAAAAGTTCTTGCCCCACATAGGGCATCAAAAGCGTCCGGCGCTTGGGATTAAGGTAGTCTCCCCAGCATTTCGGATCATAGGGGCCGTATTCCTCAAATCCCTGGCTAACCCCTCCGCCTTCCACACCTATATTTCCTGAAATAGCCCCTAACGCATCAATAGCGCGGATGGTGAAATGGGCGTCTTTATGGCGGTGAAGCCCCCAGCCCAAAAGAATCGACGTGGGTTTGAAGGTAATCAATGTATCTGCGATGTACTCAACATCTTCTTTGGATACACCGGCACGGCAACACAGCTCATCTATGCTGTAACCATCGAGAATCGCTTTGTATGCATCATAACCTGCACTATGATTCGAAAGGAAATCAATGTCATGGGCACCCCGGTCGATCAAAATTTTTGCGGCGGCCATGGCCAGATATGCATCCATATTCGGGGCCGGGGCAATATGCACATCGGAAAGGGCGGCACTCCGGTTGCGGAAGGGATCAATGGTAATGATCCGGCCGCCCTTTTTCTTTATATCGTTGATGATGGGAACCAGTCCGATCTGTGTGGTTGCAGGATTCCTGGCCCAGAGAATCATGGCCTTGGAGTTGTAATGGTCCAGGGGGTCATGGGAAATACGGTTGCCCAAGTCCAGGTTCTGGGATGCCTGGCCGGTGCCTCCGCACAGTGACCCATGCAGGGTAGTGACACCTCCGAACAAATTGAAGAAATACTTGTTGAGCAGTTTAAGCGCGGTTCGTTCACCATACCCTTGATAGTAGAGAATTGCTTCGGGTCCATCATCATCACGGATTGTTTTCATTTTTTCGGCGATGACATCCAAGGCCTCATCCCAGGAGATCTCCCGCCAGCCTGACGCGCCACGCCTCATGGGTTTTGTGATCCGTTCCTTGCTGTAAATCCTATCTATGTATTTTGATGTCTTGTGACAGGCCAGCCCCCGGGTAAGCGGATGATTTTTTGATCCTGTCAGACGAACCAAACGGCCATCTTCGACCGTGGCTTCAAGCCCGCAGGTGTTAGGGCAATCCCGGGTGCAGGTGGTGATGATTTTTTTGATGTCGCTCATATTAACGCCTTTGCTGTGTTGAACAAATGACAGTGAACATCCGGTCTGCGCATGTTGTTCTCCTTTTAGAATGGGTTGTAAAACAATATTGAATGCAAGGCAAGTTGTTAATAACCGTCTCAAATATTGTCACTGGATGGTTTCTATGGTATGGGTTTCTTTGTTTTAAACTGTTTTAAACTGTTTTATCATCAAGGATTGTAAATTGAATTACAGACATGCCCCTTAAAGGGCAAAACCCTGGATTTTCGCTTATAATTAGGGAAATCCTGAAAATAACAATTTCAAAGACAGGATGAAAAATGAGCCAGTTACAGCAACTCAGCGACCGAATTATCAGCCGTGTAAACGTTAATTTAGAAGAGTTCGCGTTTGACACAGAGCCCTTTGTCAACCATGCGCTTGATCATGAGAACATGCTCAAATTCTACGCTTTTTACGGCATTACCTCCCGCCATCCCATTTATTTTCATTTTAAAAACTCCAATATCGCAGGCAGTTATTTTTTAGGGAAATGCCATGTGGGACGGTCCGCCATTTATAAAAGCGATGTCAGGGGAGATGAACTTAAAAGAAGGGGCGACTGCATAAAATCAGCCAAAAATATTCCCCTGGTTGAGGATGAAATGATTTCCATTCTGGACAGCCTGCTTTATAAAACCCTGGTCCACAGCAATTCCCACAACCCTGAAAGTCCCGAAGAGTTTATTATCCGAAACACCATTTCCGGTCATTACGCCAACATCCACGGCTCTACCTTGGAAGGCTGTTTTATAGGCCCCTTTGCCACCGTGGATCTAATGAACCTGCATTCGTGTATCGTGGGAGAGTTTTCCTATGTTCAGGTTGGCGAACTTTTTCATCGGAAAATTGATCCCGGAACCGTCTGGATCAAGAGCCCCCATTTTGAATTTAAATACAAGTTTAAAAACAGCATCCTCGACAATTTTGTAGGGGTGAGTGACTCCCACCAGCCCCGGGGGGTGATTTACGATTTTGTCAGATCGAGGGATCAGGAATTCGAACGGTTGTTTGAGGTCATGCACTTAGAACCCTTTGAAGCCCCGGACAGTTCTGCGATCAACCGGTATGCTTTGATCAAGGGAAAAACCCGTATTGGTAAAAACGTCCTGGTAGCCCAGAGATCCTTTCTTCAAAATGCAACCATGGGAGATGGGTCTAATGCACAGGAAAATTCCTATATTATTGATTCCGTCCTGGAAGGCAATTGCATTACAGCCCATGGCGGCAAAATTATCCATGCCGATATCGGCCAGGAATGTTTTGTGGGGTTCAACTCCTTTTTAAAAGGTAAACCCAACGAACGAATTAAGATCGGTGAAGGCTGTATTGTCATGCCCCACACCATCATCAACCCAAGTATGCCAATACAGATTCCTAACGAGCATTTGGTATGGGGATATATCCAATCCCAGGAAGACCTTGCCACCCATACCATATCTTTGGATGAGTTAGCCGAAGTCCGGGAGACCCTGACCATCGGGAAAATGACCTTTTCAGGAAAAGGTTCCGTGTTCATCGGATCATTCAAAGATCGGTTAAGAAAAATCCTTTCGGACAACGGGGCATTATTTAAAAACGGACAAAACAGAGGACACGCACAGGATGACCAAAACATCTCCTTTAATATTATTCAGCCCTACCGGACAGGCGAACGAAAGGGATTGTACCCATCCATAAGAATAAAGCCTTAAAGGCGTCGCAAAAAACCACATATACAAAATATCTAAGGGCTATGGAGACAAATAAGATTTCCATAGCCCTAAAAACAATCATAAGGACTTGTTGCTTATGGACCACGCCTCGGAAAAAAGAAGTGTTCGAAGATATATATATAAGTTGCCGATGAATCTTTACCGTATGGATTATCAAAATAAGCACAATAGCTATTATGCAGAGATGAATGATTATTGTGATAACGGCCTGTCTCTGATGACCAATGAAAAATTAGTTCTAGGGGAATTAATCTATCTTGAGCTGAAAAATTGTGACCCCAATATACAACCCCATATCAAGGAGAAAAATTACAGAGGTATCATCAGATGGGGAAAACGATATCAATCAGCCGATGCGGGTGCTAACGGTCTTTACAAATATGGAATTGAATTCTCAGCATGACCTATCTAAAAAAAATGGAGATGATCATATTTCATTCTGCTACAATTTTCTTGACAAACCCAAAAAACAGTATGTACATACCAGGGACTTTTTTAGGCAGGAAATTTGACGATAGGAATTTACAAATCGATAGAAAATAAATTGGGGAAGGTATGTGTCAATTTTTTAATTCCACATTAATCATTCTGCTCGGCGGTGTTTTATCCCTTATTTTGGCCCAGCATAAGACATTATCAAGAGGTATTGCCGTGTTATTGTTAAGCGGGGGATCTCTTTTAGGGCTGATTGATGCCGCAGGCAAGCTCTTAAATCCAGGCGAGGCTTGGGCCTCTTTCAAGTATTTGGATCTGTTTTCACTCTCCTTTCATGTTGACGGCCTTTCCGCCTTTTTCCTGACCGCCATCTTTGCCGTCTCCCTGATGGCAGCCATTTACAGCTTCCATTACATGGAAAATGACGATGCCGGCATTAAAACCGGAGTAAATTACTTTTTTTTCAGTATCCTGATCGCATCCATGGCCCTGGTGGTGACTGCTGCTAATATCCTGACCTTTATGCTTTCATGGGAATTTATGTCCCTGTCCTCCTTTTTTCTGGTGATTTACGGCCATGAATCGAGGGAAAACAGAAAGGCCGGCTACCTTTACTTTGTCTTTACCCATATAGGCGCCATGTTTGTTCTTGCCGCATTTGGGCTGATTTACGGCCATACCGGAAGCTTTGACTTTGCCTCCATGGCCGATATACCCGAAGCAGTAAAAATATTGATCTTTGTGTTTGCCTTTATCGGATTCGGCTCCAAAGCCGGTGTGTTTCCTTTTCATGTCTGGCTGCCCCATGCCCATCCTGCCGCCCCCAGCCATATCTCAGCGGTGATGTCCGGGGTGATGATCAAGACGGGCATCTACGGGATACTGCGAATCTACGCAATCTTAAATTTTCACACCCCTGTTTTCGGGTATATCACCTTGATTGCCGGCGTGGTCTCCGGGATTCTGGGGGTGGTTTATGCCCTGGGCCAACACGATATCAAGCGGCTTTTAGCCTATCACAGTGTGGAGAATATCGGAATCATTCTCATCGGTTTAGGCATCGGGATGATTGGGGCAGCAACGGGCAATCCCTTGGTCGCTGTCCTTGGATTTGCCGGCGGTATTCTGCACGTTCTCAACCACTCCATATTTAAATCCCTGCTGTTCATGGGAGCCGGCATGGTGCTGCACCAGACCGGCACCCGGTCCATTGACGCATTAGGCGGACTGCTTAAGGGTATGAAAATTACCGGCACCACATTTATCATTGCATCTCTGGCCATTTGCGGCCTGCCGCCCTTTAATGGATTTGTCAGTGAATTCTTCATCTATATGGGCAGTTTCAAAGCCATCCCTGTTGGGTCTGTCAGCTTTGCCATGAGTGTGTTTGCAATTATCAGCCTGGCCGTTATCGGCGGGCTGGCCCTGGCCTGTTTTACTAAGGTGGTGGGGGTGGTTTTCCAGGGAGAACCCCGGACCCAAGCCGCAGAAAATGCCAAAGAACACGGCGTGGCCATGATGATTCCCATGGGGATACTCGCCGCAGCCTGCATGATCATCGGCGTATACCCCAAGGTGTTCATCAATATGGCTTTAAAGGCCGTGCAGGCATTAGGCCTTGACTACGGCCAGGTTCCCGTTGAACCCTTTGGTCAAATCACCGGCAACATCACCTTTGCGGCCCTGCTGTTCTTTGTCCTGGTCCTGATTATCATGGGCATCCGGTCAATTTACTACAAGAATAAAACCGTCACAGCATCCGGAACATGGGGCTGCGGCTTTACCCAACCAACGGTTAAGATGCAGTATACGGGCTCTTCTTATGCGGGGTCCATTCTGGAGTTTTTCAGTGCTGCGGCGCCGCTTACCGAGGATCATCCGCCCATCAAAGGACGGTTCCCGTTAAAGACCCATTACCACAGCCATGTCAACGACATTGCAGAGCTTCACATGATCAATGCGGTTGTCCGTCCTGTTCTCTACCTGTTCGACAAACTTCGGTGGATGCAGCACGGGGATATTCATCTGTATATCGGATATATTTTGCTGGCAATTATATTGCTGTTGTTCTTCATATGAAAACAGCCGGCAGCTAAAGGCTAATCGTTAAGGACTATTTCATGATTCAATCCATTTTACTCTGGCTTGCAGCCATTCTGGCAGCACCGTTTTTCTCGGGCCTGATCCTAAAAATCAAGGCATTTTTCGGGGGAAAAAAGGGACCACCCATTTTGATCAATTACTACACCCTGATCAAACTGCTTAAAAAGGGATCGGTTTACAGCAACAGCACCACCTTTGTGTTTAAACTGGGTCCGGTCATCTCCCTTGCCGCGTCAATTACGGTTCTCATGTTTCTGCCCATTGCGGGGTACAATCCTGTGTTCTCCTTTAACGGAGATGTGATTTTTGTCCTGTATATTCTGGGACTTGGCCGGTTCTTCACCATTGCGGCAGCCATGGATACGGCATCTCCCTTTGAAGGCATGGGCGCTGCCAGGGAAGCGTACTTCCCCATTATCTGCGAGGCAGCCATGTTCATGATCCTGATCTTTTTTTACCGGATTACAGGAGAGCTGCAATTGTCCGCGTACTTTGCCGGCAGCAACACCCAAAGTATGTGGGGTTCGGCAGGTGCACCGTTGGTGTTTATTGTGATCTCGTTTTTTATCATCCTTCTGACTGAAAATTCCAGGGTCCCGGTGGATGATCCGGCCACCCACCTTGAACTGACCATGATCCATGAAGTCATGGTCCTGGATCACAGCGGGCCGGATTTCGCGCTTATAGAACTTGGCTCTTTCTGCAAACTCATGTTCTATTCCACCATTATTTCAAAGATGATTCTTCCCTTTGAATCCGCTATTTTCGGATTTACGATAGTGATGTATCTGGCCGGCCTTCTGGCCGTCTACATTGCCGTGGGAATAACAGAGTCGGTGACTGCCAGGTACCGAATGGACAAGGTGCCCCAGTTTGTGCTGACATCCTTTGCCCTGGCCTTTTTTGCAACCATTATCACCTTGGAGTTTGTAAAATGATGTCCAATCCGGTTGATATAATTCTATCCTTTGTGCTGGTGTCGGTTTTGTTATCATTTGGCTCCGACCGGGTCCTGATGCTGATCAAACTGGTGGGGTTCCAGGGAGTCGTGATTTCCATTATTCCCTTTTTCATCGGTGATCATATGAGTACCGGCGGCACGATTTTTACCCTGACCACCCTGGTCATCCGGGGGATCATTATCCCTTTGAGCATCTTTGTGGCCATCCGAAAAGGAGCCATCCGAAGAGTGGTTGAACCCATTGTGGGGTATCACGCCTCCATTTTGTGTGGTTTGGCGGTGATTATCGGCGCCACCTATCTGTCCGGACGCCTGGCTATCGGTTCCGCGAGCGGATTTAAACTCATGGAGCCTACGGCCATTGCCCTTTTGGCAACGGGAATGTTTCTGCTCATGACCCGAAGAAACGCCATTGCCATGGTCATCGGCTATATCATGATGGAAAACGGGATTAACCTGGTCGGGTCGGGCTTGTCCGTGAGCACCCGCCATATTGTTGAATTCGGTATTTTGCTGGACGTTCTGGCCGGAGTTATGATCATGGCCGTGATCCTCCGAAATATAAAACAGACCTTTGACGACGTGGATACGGCGTTGCTCAGAACGTTAAAGGATTAGGGTATGGTTGAAATAGTATTTCTGACCCCTTTTGTTGCCGGTCTTGTAGCATTTTTCCTGCCAAAAAGTATTGGCCGGTTCCTGCTGGTGCTGACCGGAGCGGTTCACCTGACGCTTTCGTTTATGCTGTGGAGAGATAAGCCCCAGGCAGTTTTCGATCAATATTTTGCAGTGACACCCGAAGGCATGCTTTCCCTGCTGGTGATCTCCCTGCTCTTCTTTTTGATCTCCATTTACACCGTGGGCTTTCTCAAAGAAAGTCAGATACGGTCCGAGAGCCTTTTTACCGGTTCCATGCTGGTGTTCTTGGCCACCATGACCATGGTCACCCTGTCCGACCATATCATGGTCTTGTGGATCGCCATTGAGGCCACCACCCTGGCAAGCGCTCCCCTGATTAACACCCATCGCTCCGCTGCCTCCCTTGAGGCAACCTGGAAATATGTGGTCATCTGTTCGGTGGGCATTGCCATGGCCCTTTTGGGGTCTGTTCTGGTGGCCTTTTCCATGGGCCAGGGAAATGCAGACATGCCGACCTCTTTTTCCGCCCTGGCCGGGGCGGCCAAGACCCTGGATCCCTTGTGGCTCAAGGCCGGATTCGTCTTTATCCTGGTGGGATACGGTACAAAAATGGGGCTTGCACCCATGCACACCTGGCTGCCCGATGCCCACAGTGAGGCCCCAAGTCCTGCATCGGCTCTCTTGTCAGGGGTCCTGCTCAACTGCGCTTATCTGGGAATTTTTAAAACCAATAAGATTATGGTGGCCGCAGGGCTCCAGGACTTTTCCGGCGGGATTCTCATGGTGTTCGGCCTGCTGTCCATTCTGGCCGCAGCCACCTTCATCCTCAAACAGAACGAATACAAACGAATGCTGGCTTATTCCAGTATTGAAAATATGGGCATCATTGCATTCGGGACCGGTGTGGGTGGCTTGGGGGTATACGGTGCGGTCATTTGTATGCTCCACCACAGCCTGATCAAGTCCTCTTTATTTCTCTCCTCGGGCAACATTCTGTTGGGATATGGGGACCGGCTGATCAAAAATACCGGGAACCTGGTCAAGGGAATGCCCCGGACCTTTGTGGCCTTTTTTGCGGGATTTGCCGGAATTGCAGGATTCCCTCCCTTTGGTATTTTCATCGGGGAATTCTGCATTGTGGTCGCAGCATTTAAGGCCGGATTCCATGTTGCCGTCACCGTTTTTATCCTGAGCCTGTGCGTCATTTTTGCAGGCTTTGCCAACCAGGTCATGAAAATCAGCTTTGATGAAACGGACACCGTTATCAAAATGAAAGAAACCATCAGCATGGTCTGGCCCCAGTATCTGTTACTTTTAACCTCATTGGTCTTGTGTTTCTTTATTCCGGATTCATTGAATCAAACCATATCCGATGCGATAACAGCTATTGGCGGAGGACTTAGATGAGCAACGCTTTTTTACAGATTTCAAACGCCCAGAAAGTCTCCCGGGATGCCATTCCCCATCTTTCTTTTGATGAATTCCGAAGCCAGGCCCTGGACATGGTGACCAACGGAGGAAAAGTTGTCCACTATTTTGCCTACCCGGACAAGGATCGTTTAAAATTTTTGGCAGTATTGCGGACCGACAAACTTTTTGTGGCCGGCTGTGATGTACCGGACCCCTATCCGTCATTCACCAGAATCTGCGAACCCTTTCACCTGTTTGAGCGGGAAATGGCAGAGCAGTTTGGTATCCGCCCCCAGGGCCATCCCTGGCTGAAAATGGTCCGATACCATCCCAATTACGCCGACGGGGCAGCGGATGTGTTCGGCAATGACTATTCCCAGGACATCCCTGGAAATTATAAGTATTACCAGGTAGAGGGCGAGGAAATCCATGAGGTGGCTGTGGGACCGGTCCATGCCGGGGTAATCGAACCGGGCCATTTCAGGTTCAACTGTATCGGAGAGCGGGTCCTGCACCTGGAAATCCAACTGGGATACCAGCACCGGGGCATTGAAAAACAGCTTCTGGAAGTTCCGGCCAAACGGCTTCCCATCCTTGCTGAAAACATTGCAGGCGATACGACCATCGGCCACAGCCTGTGCATGGCCCAGAACCTGGAGGCACTGACCGGAGTTGAACCGGATCAGGGAGCCCGGGTCATCCGGACCATTGCTCTGGAACTGGAACGTCTGGCCAACCACATCGGTGATCTCGGGGCGCTTAGCGGTGATGTTGCCTTTCTACCGCCGGCCAACTATTTTGGCAGGATCAGAGGAGATTTCCTTAACCTCTCCCTCTTGATTTGCGGTAACCGATTCGGCAAGGGCCTGGTCCGGCCCGGAGGGGTCCGGTTTTCCCTGGCCAATGATGTCAGAAAAGTGCTCAACGAACGCCTGGCAGAGCTTCGGCCCGAAGTGACACATGTATTGGAACTTCTCTTCAACGCCGTCACCGTCCGGGCCCGGTTTGAGAGATGCGGGGCAGTGAGCCATGAAGATGCCGATCATCTCGGGCTGGTGGGCCCGGCCGGCCGGGCCAGCGGAATGGCCTACGACGTAAGACGGTGTTTCCCAACGGAACACTACCCGCACATCGGCATACAAAAAAATAAAAAAGCCACGGGTGACGTATATGCCAGGGCCCGGGTCAGGTATGACGAGATCCTTCAATCCCTTCAAATTGTTGAATCCCTGGCCGCCATCCCCGTGGAAACCCAGTGTGTAAACGAAGGGATAGCTGATGACTTGCCGGCTTCAAGTTTTTCCGTGGCCCTGAACGAGGCTTGGCGGGGGGAAGTCAGCCATGCCGTCCTGACCGATGAAAATGGAAAAATCCTAAGGTACAAAATCAAGGATCCTTCCTTTCACAACTGGAACGGGCTGGCCATGGCGCTTAGAGATACCGGGATATCGGACTTTCCCTTGAACAACAAGAGTTTTAACCTATCCTATTGCGGATTTGATCTTTAGAAAAGCGGAGAACATCATATGCTCAGTGTACTCAAAAACAGATTCGAACAAGGTTACCGGACCAACCGGTATCCCGAAGAAAAGGTCAAGGTATTTCCCCGCTACAGAGGCAGACCCGTTATCCAGGATAATATTTCGAAGGAAACCCTTGAAACCTGTGCCGCATCCTGCCCCCAGGACGCCATAGATGTGCAGATTCAAAAGATTGACATGGGCCGGTGCGTATTTTGCGGGACTTGCGAAAACAACTCCAACGGACTGATCCAGTTCACCAATGATTATGAAATTGCCACGTCCGAACGAGCAGATCTGATAACCTCAGGCGATCTTCCGGCCCTGGCCGAGCACAGTAAGCAACATTTTAAAAAACTGTTCGGTCGCTCCCTGCAACTGCGCCAGGTGTCGGCAGCCGGATGTAATGCCTGTGAAGCTGACCTTAATGTTTTGGCCACGCCATTTTTTGACCTGGCCAGGTTTGGTATCAATTTTGTGGCGTCTCCCCGTCATGCCGACGGGATTGTGGTGACAGGTCCCATATCCAAAAACATGAAAACTGCCCTGCTTCAAACCTATGAGGCCACGCCGGCTCCCAAGGTTGTCATTGCCGTGGGCTCCTGCACCATCAGCGGCGGTCCGTTCACCGGAAGCCCGGAAATAACCGAAGGCCTGGACAAAATCCTGCCGGTGGACCTGTTTATCCCGGGATGCCCGCCCCATCCCATGACCAACCTTCACGCACTGCTTTCTTTTTTTAAATAATTGGGAGGAATAGATCGAATATAGCCATAGCACCATGGTATGCATTATCAGTTATGTTAAATGATATATGTCACACTAAAAATATTCTGAATCCAAAAAAGACAGGCATCCACGAAAGGTTTTAGCAGGAAGGGTGGCGAATTTGTGTTGGAAAATTATTTTCTCAATCCCGGATTTGTTTATGTACCCCAAGAACCGTCTGTTGTTTCAGCTGTGGTCGGGTCTGCAGTATGTGTTTGTATATATGACCGGAAACGGGCGTGCGGTGGTATGTGCCATTTCCAATATCCGTTAATAACAGATAAAGGAAAAACCACGCCCTGCTATGGAAATGTTGCCATCTATTGTTTCCTGCGCATGTTGTTTTCCCAAGGGTCAAAAAAAAAGCATCTTGAAGCCCAGATTTTTGGGGGTGCATGGAACAGGGAACACGCCAACAGGGATATTGGACGAGAAAACATAAACCAGGCAAAGAAAGACCTCATGAAGTATTCCATTTTGTTGGCCAGTGAAGATGTCGGTGGAGAAAAAGGAAGAAAGCTGGTGTTTCACACCCGTTCAAACGAAATTGCGGTCCTCAAGGTCGATAATTTGCGTTCAGATGATTGGTACCCCTACGAAAAAACAAGATAGCAAGTAAAATCTGAGCCATATCCCCCCCCCCTGCACGCTTACCTGGCCCTGGGGGGGCCAGGTTTTTTCTTAAAAACTTTTTACCAGTTTTGCCTTTGGTAATTATTCGCTGGCCCGCTCAACGTATTCCCGGGTACGGGTATCAATTTTAATCAATTGATCTTCATTCACAAAAGGAGGCACCTGAACCTCAAAACCGGTTTCAACCGTGGCCGGCTTGGTATCGCCCGTGGCAGTATCGCCCTTGGCCCAGGGTTCGGTGGCCGTAACCCGCAGGACCACAAAATTGGGAAGTGTGACGCCAATGGGATTCTGGTTATGCAGGAGCACGGTGCAAACGGTATTCTCCTTGAGAAGGTCTACGTTCTCTCCGATCTGTTCCTTAGTCAGCATGATCTGATCGTACGTTGTGGAATTCATAAACCACCAGCCATCCCGGTCTGAATAGAGGTACTCCATATCCGTCTCTTCCAGGTCCGCCTTTTCAAATTTGTCACCGGAACGGTAGGTACGTTCAAACTGGGAACCTGTGATCATATTCTTAAGTTTGCATTTATACAGGGACTGCCCCTTGCCCGGCTTTTTAAACTCAAAACCGACAATCACATGGGGATCACCGTCAATATCCAGTTTAAGCCCTTTTCTCAAATCACTGGCTAAATACATCCAATCTCCTTAAAATTAAAAATATTAAAAGCGAACCCAATAAAGCATAATCCTTCATTCTTGGCAAGTTCAGACCAAAAACAACTTGCAATTTTTTCATGTTTATAGGAAAATTTGCCGATTTAAATCTTATCATTGCAGGAAATACCATGATCATTGTTATCGACTTCGGATCCCAGTTTAACCAGCTCATTGCCAGGCGTGTCAGGGAAAATAATGTATACTGCCAGGTGGAACCGGCAGACATCCCCCTTGATAAATTAAAGGAACTTTCCCCCACAGGTATCATTCTTTCCGGGGGGCCGTCATCCATTTATGAAGAGAACAGCCCGACCATCGACGCCGGCATTTTTGACCTGGGCGTACCAATTCTCGGCATCTGCTACGGCATGCACTATATGGTACATACCCTTGGGGGTACCATTGAACAAGCCGGTAAAAAGGAGTACGGCTTTGCCGAACTGCGGATTAATCCGGGCAATCCACTGTTCAAGGAGATGGATGACAGCTTCCAGTGCTGGATGAGCCATGGCGATTCTGCAAAAGCCCTGCCTAAAGGGTTTGAAATTACGGCGCAGACCGACAACACCCCCATTGCGGCCATTGCAAATTATTCAAGAAAGCTTTTCGGCCTGCAGTTCCACCCGGAAGTGGAGCACTCCATTAACGGGGCAACCATGATCCGCCATTTTCTTTTTGATGTGTGCGGATGCGATCAGAACTGGACCATGAAATCCTTTAGTGAAGGTGCCATTGCCCAAATCAAGGATGCGGTTGGAGACAAAAAAGTAATCATGGGCCTTTCCGGCGGGGTGGACTCTTCTGTGGCCGCCACCCTGATCCATAAAGCCGTGGGAAAAAATCTGCATTGCATTTTTGTGGACAACGGGCTTTTACGACTGAACGAGAAAGAGCAGCTTGAGGTCAGTCTGCTGGCCAATTTAGATATGAACATCAAGTTTGTTGATGCCCAGGAAAAGTTTTTAACCGCGCTGGCCGGGGTGACGGACCCTGAAAAGAAGAGAAAAATCATCGGTAAGCTTTTCATTGATGTTTTTGATGCCGAGGCCAAAAAGGTTGAGGATGCCCAATTCCTTGGCCAGGGCACGTTGTATCCGGATATCATTGAATCCAAATCTGCTTTTGGCGGCCCCACTTCGGTCATCAAATCCCACCACAATGTCGGGGGGTTGCCCGAAGAGATGAACTTAAAACTCATTGAACCGTTGCAGCTGCTGTTCAAGGATGAGGTCAGAAAACTTGGACTGGAATTGGGTATAAACGAGAATCTTATCTGGCGCCAACCCTTCCCGGGCCCCGGGCTTGCCATCCGCATCCTGGGGGACATTACCCAAGAGCGCTTGGATATTCTTCGTAAGGCCGATGACATTCTTATCCAGGAAATCAAACAGGCCGGCCTTTATCGGAAACTATGGCAATCCTTTGCCGTGCTCTTGCCGGTAAAAAGTGTTGGAGTTATGGGTGACAAGCGCACCTTTGCCAATTGTGTGGCCATCCGTGCGGTCACATCCAATGATGCCATGACTGCGGACTGGGCCAAACTGCCCCATGATCTTCTGGGAAAAATTTCCAACCGCATCATCAATGAAGTGGACAAGGTTAACCGCGTGGTCTTTGACATCACCTCAAAACCACCCGGCACCATTGAATGGGAATAACAACCAACAAACATGAAACTAAAGGCGCTCATTCTATCTTGCTTCTTGTCTATAGGTTCATGTAAGGTACCAATCAGCTATGAGTGAAAACAGACTTGGGGACTACCTGAACCCAGAGGAGGATCAAGCCTTTGAGGATGATGGACCAGGCATTGGAGGCACACTATTCCAGCAGGAAACCAACACCCTTAAAATAGAAAAATTATCCCAGCGGGTGACCATCATCTCAGTGATCATTCCCTGCATCATTATTGGCATTTTGACTTTTGTTTATTTGGATATCACCGAAAAGGTGGGGGATGCGGACCAGACCCAGGCAAACCAGATGGCACAGGTCGCACAGGACCTTGAAATAAAGCTCAATGCTCTGGATGTACGCATAGCCAAAGCCTCCCACGAGCTGGATGAAAAGCTGACAACCCTTGAAACCAAACGCCAAGCTCTTGAAAACCAGACAGCAAAAATGTCAGCAGCCAAGGTGGATGTCAAAACCATGGAAGCAGCTATAGGCAAGCTGAATAAGCGGATTAAGGCCAATGCCGACCAAGACAAGTCCACTCTGGCGACCACGGAACGTATTAACCAGCAACTTTTATCTGCCATTGATAAAAACAGTGCAGATTTCAAAGCGGTCTCCGCACAGATAAAAAAGGAATTTGGCCTGTTTAAGGAGGAATTTGACGCACGACTGCTTGAATTGTCTTCCTATGAACAAAAAATTGCACAATTGACGAAGACTACGAGCCTGCTGAGTCAAAAACTGGATACATTAAAAAAAGAGACGGCAGCATCCATAGACAGCAAAGTGGATAAAAATTTAAGCCTGCTCAGGCAGGATCTTGAGAAACGAATTGCTGACGTCGAAAAACGCGCAGACGCTGCAAATTCAACGGCTAAAAAGGCAGCGGTCACGGCGGCGGCTGCGAAGAAATCGACAACGCAAGTTCAATCACCAATTAAGCCACAAGCGTCTCCCCCCCCCACCCCAAAACCCAAAGCACCGAATCCGCCGGTTCATAAGGTGCCTGGCACCGGGGACATTTTAGAACAGGATCTTTCCCAGTAACGGCCATGGGCCGACCTGGTCTATCAGCACCCAGACTCAGCCCACAACGAAAGTAGAAAGATCTATGCTATTTACACAGACTTTTTTATAAACAGATGAGCCACAACCCACCTTCCAACGCCCGGATACGGGAAGAACACCTTCTGATTAATCATCGCCTGAGCTTATCCGCAGCATATATGGGTATCCAATATATAGGGCGACATGCAGCTGATTGTCCGTTCACTGTTACCCAGCACACCCTGGATGCGCTGTTTTCGGTATTTGAGACCGCCAGATTTAAAAAGGCCAAACAAGCCTTTTTCCTATATCATGAAGCTGCCTGCACCCTGGTAGATATGGGCAGGTCGATGGAAAACGATATTACCCGAACCATTGTGCCAAAACTTGTGTCGCTTCTGATGAAAAGTTCAGGAAACCAGCTTCGTGCCTTAAGCCAGGCTGTTGGTCGGCTGGCAGACAACCGCCCTACACAAAATATTCCTTTTGTTCCCAACAATATCATGCCTTTGGATATTGATTTTGCCTGCCTTGCCGAAAAGATTACAACCACAGGGGAGAGATTGTCGCCCGACAGGCAACAATGGACCTGGAAGGGCAGGAGTCTGATTGTCCGGGCAGCAGCAAAAATCCTGGCCGTAATCAAATTTGCCACAACAAAAGACAATATCAGGGAAATCCATCAGGAGGCAGTCTGGATGGACTGGTTTTCCAAGAATACTTTGGATTCTGACAACCATATTCCAAAACCGGTCTGTATCCAGGGCAGATATCTATTCAACATCACAAATGAACTGCCCCAAGGTGGTCCAGAAACACTTTACGGGTCTGTCTGCATCGTCTTTATCCCCTGCCCGGGGTATTATGAATACCCTAATTTGAAAGGTGCAGATTGGGAACAAATTAAATCATCGTTTTTCAAGTCAGCCCTTGCCTTGGGCAAATTGTCTTCCCAGGGTCTTTTTCATACGGCATTGATCCCCTTATTCCATAACCGGGTTCAGCAGGATAGAAGAAACGACAATGGCAGATATTTGTGGGAACATGCCGGGCGGCTGGATCAGTGGCTGGACTCCAGCCGGTTCCCCAATTTTGCTGCATCGGGTTTGCGGGATTTTGAGCATATGGCCTGTCAAGCAAAACCGTTGGACCTTGAACATTATACCGGGGAATACCTGCTCAGTTTTATCCTGGTGGCCGGTTCCTGCTTCAGAAACAAAGCCCCGCACAGAAGGGGAACAGACGACACGTGCCCCTACGTGGATACCCGGGATCTTTTTTGCCCGGATCTATTTGAAGTGCTTTTAACAGGGGTATGTGAACACTATTTCAAAGGCTTGACCAATTCCGAGACATTTAATCCCGCTCTATTGAATATCCCTGCACTCATTGAAAATCTCATTGAAAAAATGGGTCTTGATGAACATATGCAGGAAACGTTAAGAGTACAGGATCAGTTAGCGATGGACGATGAGCAGTTTCAAAATTTTCTGACGGACCGGGGGGTTACCTCTATACCGGTCAAAGGGGAAGAAGAGATTATACTTTTTACCGGCCCCCATCTTGGCGGATTCAATCAGTCCATCTCCATACCGGAACTCATTGACTTTCTGTTCAAATTTTCCGCATTTTGCGTGGCAGCCTGTTTTTTAAAAAAACATCATTGCACACGCAATTTATCCCCGGGATGAATGATATGCCTCTTTGACGGTTTGTTAAGTTTTTGCAATGTGTACAGGGAGATATCATATTTTCTTGCAATGGCTGAAAGGCTTTCCCCTGATTTGACCACATGGTACTTTGTAGAAGACAACTGCTTTTTAGCCAGGGTTTTGTAAAGGGAGGCAAATTTTTTCTGGAAATCCTTATGCTTTCCCTCGGGCACAAGAAGCGTGGTGGTACCTTTCTCCAAATCATAGCCCCGGAGTTGGGGGTTATAATCCTTAATGGTTTTGAATGGGAGTTCACAAGCCTTGGCGATTATGGATAAAGGCACAACACTTTCTGTTGAAAGCTTGATTTCAGAAAACGTAAATACCGGATAAAGATCCTGGGGTTCAAGAAGAAAGCCATACGCTTCCGGGTTGGACATGATCAATTTGACCGCAACCATTTTCAGGATATACCGCTGGGTTTCCAAAGGCAGATAAAGGGAAAAAAAATCCCGGGTATCCTGACGTTCCATGGACTTGCTCAAACCATACTCCCCCATATTATAAGCGGACATGGCCAGCAGGTATGAGCCAAACTGGGAATAAAGATCTTTAAGATAGCGACAGGCCGCCTGGGTCGCACGAAACATGTTCCGGCGCTCGTCAACATTTGAATCAATGCGCAACCCGTATCTTTGCCCTGTACTTTTTATAAACTGCCAGTATCCAACCGCACCTTTAGGGGATTCTCCATAGGACAAAAGCGCACTTTCCACAATGGGCAGATATTTTAAATCCAAGGGCAGTTTTTCCTGCTTTAAAACGCTTTCGATGTGGGGAAACCACCGGTGGGCCCGTTTGAGCCAAAGCATCACCTGGGGACGGTTCCATACAGCCAGCATCATCTCTTTTTCAAGCCGCTCCCTGACCTCGGGGTCTGTGAACGGTATTTTTTCCCCACAAAGACGGATATCGCCGGAAAAACGAACGACCTCCACCAGGGTGGGGATGTGGGTCCTCACAATGGGTGGTCCGGATGTGGCTAATTCGGATTTATGTAATTCAGACGTGGAAAATTCAGATGTGGGCAGTTCAGTTGTGGGCAGTTCAAACATTTCTTCAGCCGCAAGTGCTGAATATGCGACAAACATTATCAAAAAAACAGTGAAAACAAGAAATCGTTTCATAATATCCCCGCTATTGTGTGGGGGTTAACGCCTTGGTTCCCCAGAATTGTGAAACCGGTCAGAAAAATCAATGACAATCATTGCATGTCATACGTTAAAAATCAAGCCCGTGAAATTGTGTATTCGCATGGTTATCCTGTACCCCCAAAACAGTAAGGTCGATGTTTTTCCAATGGATGTGCCGGGTATTTTCAAATGCCAAGTAATATGCCATAATAATCAATCTTATTTTAATGGTCCCAAGGATGAATGTCCTTGGTAAATGAGTTAAAAACGGTTGATATCTTGATTTCTTTTATAAAAAATTTGGCCCGTGAAGCGGGGGGGATCTGCCTTGAAGGCCAAAAAGACCTGACTTCCCATGACCTTGAATTTAAATCAGCAAAAGATATTGTCACGGAAATAGACAAACAAGTTGAATCGTTTCTGGTTAAAGCGATCCTTGCCAGGTATCCGGACCATGGTGTACTCGGAGAAGAGTACGGAGCTGTCCAGGCAAAAAGTGCATTCAGGTGGATCATTGATCCCATAGACGGCACCACGTCGTTTGTTCACCGGCTGCCCTTTTACAGCATCAGCATTGCTCTTGAAAAAGAGGGGGAGTTGGTGCTTGGCGTGGTCTATGCCCCGGCGATCGACCAACTCTTTTATGCTGAAAAAGGCAAAGGTGCATTTGTGGGTGACACCCCGATCCATGTTTCCGAAACCAGGGAACTTGGCAACGCGGTCATGGCGACCGGTTTTGCGTGCCTCAGAGCCGGTCTTGAAGACAATAACCTGCCTATTTTTAACGAGATTGTACCCAAACTTCGGGATATCAGGCGGTTCGGATCTGCGGCGTTGGATCTTTGTTATACGGCCCTGGGTAGCCTGGACGGCTTCTGGGAAATAAATCTCAATATTTATGACATTGCTGCAGGGACCGTTATTTTAAGGGAAGCCGGGGGTGTGGTCACCGATTTTACAGGCGGCAGGCAATTCCCGGAAAAAGGCTTTGCGGCTTCAAACAAAGGGTTGCACAATGAATTGATCCATATCCTGGCAGGATTTTGTGCATCTGCATAACTTTACACGTTAATGGACTCATGAACTTTATTTTTACTCTTATATTTATTTTAAGCCTGACAGCCGGCGGTGCCTTTGGATACTATAAGCATTACGACTGGATTGGATATACCATTGTTTTTGCCGTCAGCGGATTTATAGGTTCCAGTATCATTGCGGTCCTCTTTTCATATCTGTATCTTTTTCAAAAAGACAGTGTTGAGCAAGGGCCCATGCTGCCGGAAAAAACAATCAATCACCAACAAGACGTCAAGAAAATAAAACGATGAATATCCAGTGGTTTCCCGGCCATATGTTGGAAACAAAAAATCAACTTAAAAGTTCTATTGCCAAGGTGGATGCCCTGCTTGAGGTGGTGGATGCAAGGCTGCCGTCGTCCAGTTCAAACCCCTTTTTAGACCGGATTGCCACGGGCAAAAACCGGTTGAAAGTACTGAACAAGGCGGATATTGCCGACCCGGAGGCGACACAGGCCTGGCTTGAATATTTTAACCGGGACATCAAACTGCCGGCGGCAGCCATCTGCGGGACCCGTCTGCAGGAAACCTCACATGCCCTACAAGCACTTGTGTCGCAAGTAGACAGAAATAAAGCAAGAAAAGCCAAAGTCATGGTGGTGGGAATTCCTAACACCGGAAAATCCACGATCCTGAACACCCTGGCCGGCCGGAAAGTGGCAAAGACCGGAAATGTACCGGCTGTGACCCGCCACCAGCAGCGCACCAGCCTTAAAGGCAACATTGATATTTACGATACCCCGGGTATCCTGTGGCCGGTGATTGAACCCAGACAGCGCGGACTGGCTTTGGCTGCATCCGGGGCGATCAGTGATACAGCCGTTGACTACCATGAAATCGCCTATTTTGCCGCACAGTTTTTACTGGAAAGATACCCGGCCTGCCTTGCTGAGCGTTACCCGTTTTTAAATCCGATGCCCGGGACTCCCCAGACACTTATCGAATCGGTGGGCAAAGCCCGGGGATGTCTAAAAAAAGGCGGATATGTCGATGTTCAAAAAGCATCACAACTTATTATCAGAGATCTTAGATCCGGCAGACTTGGCCGGATCAGTTTTGAAACACCAAAGGATATAAACTTAGACTATGACAAAGATCAATAAACTTTACCACAGACTTCGGGCAGTAATGGTTGTTGCCGTCTTTTTTTATTGCGCACCACTTTGCCATGCACAAATTGCCGAACTGACCTTTCAGGATGAGCAGTCCCAACAGTGTACCACCATTGTCAATGCCCTTGAACGGGACCACTTTACCGGCAAAAGACTGGATAAACATATGTCTGCTCTGGTGTTTGACCGGTATATCAAATCCCTGGATCCGGGCAGGCATCTTCTGACCCAGGCGGACCTTAGTGATTTTCAGCCGTTGAAAATGCTGATGTATAAATATCTGAAAACCGGTAATCTTGGACCGGCCTTTGAAATTTTCAACCTCTACCGGTCCCGCAGCGAACAGCGCCTTGAATATATTCTTGAACTTGCCAAATCCTGGCAAACCCGAATTGATTTTACCAAAAACGACACCCTTGTCATTGACTATGAACACAAACCCTTTATCCGCGACACCTCAGGCCTTAAACCCCTGTGGAAAAAAGAACTGAAAAACCATATTATTAATTTGAAAATAGACAAAACCTCGGATGATGAAATTTCAGAAACCCTGGAAAAAATCTATACCAACCGGCTATCCCACCTGTCCCAGACACAATCCCGGGACGTATTCCAGATTTTCATGAATGCCGTCACCATGTCTTTTGATCCCCATTCCCAATATTTTGCCCCCCGCCTGTCCGAGGATTTTGATATTCATATGAAGCTGAGCTTAGAAGGTATTGGGGCAGTGCTGCAAAATGAGTATGAATACACAAAGGTGGTCCGGCTTATTCCCAAAGGTCCGGCAGACAAATCCCAGAAACTGGCCCCCGGGGATAAGATCATTGGCGTGGGCCAGGGCCGGGATGGAGAGATCAAGGACACCATTGGCCAGCGCATTGACGATGTGGTCAAATTGATTCGGGGCCCCAAGGACACCTTTGTGCGGCTAAAGATTATCCCTGCCCGAAAATCCAGTGTAACCGACACCATCAGCATCAAACGTGACAAGGTAAAACTTGAGGAGCAGTCCGCCCAAAAAAAGGTGGTGGAGTTAACCTCAAACGACCGGACCTATAAGCTGGGTATCATTGACATCCCCAATTTCTATATAGATTTTGATGCCTACCACAGGGGAGACCCGGATTACAAAAGCACCACAAGAGATGTGACAAAACTGCTGGGGCAGCTGAAAAAAGAAAGCATTGACGGGTTGATTATTGATTTAAGGGACAATGGGGGGGGATCGCTTAAAGAAGCCAATGACCTGACCGGGCTGTTCCTTAAATATGGCCCCACGGTACAGGTCAAAACAAAATTCAGGGTATCGCGCCTGTATGATGAAGATCCGAAGATCCTCTACACAGGTCCCCTTATGGTGCTCATCAACAGGATGAGCGCATCGGCCAGTGAAATTTTTGCAGGAGCCATCCAAGATTATCACCGGGGCCTTATTGTGGGCACCCGGAGTTTTGGCAAGGGCACGGTTCAGGAACTCAAACCATTGGGAGACGGGCGATTGAAAATGACCTCTGCCAAATTTTACCGGGTCTCGGGTGAAAGCACCCAACACAAAGGCGTTGAACCCGACATCTGGTTTCCCCGGATTTACAGGACCAAAGATACCGGAGAAAGCGCCCTTGACGGCGCCCTGCTCTGGGACCATATTGATGCCACCCGTTATTCAGAATATATGTCTTTGCAGCCCATGATCAAACCGTTGGACGATGCCTATAAAAAAAGAGTGGAAAAATCCTTTGGCATTAAATATCTCAACCAGCGAATTCAATTGGCAGAATCATTGAGTGAACAAAAAAGCCTCTCCTTGAATCTTTCGGAACGCCTGAAAACGGACACCGCCTTTAACAAAAAAGAGCTGGCCCTGGAAAACAATTACCGGAAACAGAAAGGGGAAAAACCGCTGGCATCCCTGGAGGATATTGACCCGGAAAAAGAAGAGATCAAGGAGATCCTGACAGACCAGGCCAAATACATTGCTGCAGATTTTATTACGTTAAGCCATAAAATCGGATACAGCTGGCAGTAGCATTCGATTTTATCACCGTTCAGGGCCCAAGGCGATCCATAATGGATAAGACACAATCAATGATTCTTTTACCCAAACCAATATGAATGCATGGTTATGAACAAAAAACGCATACTGCGCATTGCTGTTTTTTTGGCGGTAACCGCGACCGTCTGCGCAGTAGCTCTATCCTTTGCCGTCACGCCATTGATCAACACAAAACAGGTCAAAGCGCGCCTGACCAGGATTCTTCAAGACAAAACCGGCATTGAAGTCCGGTTTGATCAGTTAGCGTTTTTTCTCGATCCCCTGCCAAGTCTTAGCATAACAGATATATCTGCGCAGATTGACCAAAGAAACCGGATTACAATCAACAGCGCGCGGGTGGAACTGGACCCGGCCCAGTTGCTCAAGTTGAATGCGGCTATAAAGCGTATCATCCTTCAATCCCCTGAACTGATCCAGAATAAGGATATTACCCAAAAAAACAAATCCATGTCGCCGGCGGATTTTGTCCTATCAGTGAAGAACAGATTTGACGGATTGCTTGATCTAAGCCCCACAGACACGGATCATCTGGATATAATTATAGCCAATGCCCGATCAAATTATTTTGACGCCATGGACTGCCGGGTTCGGATAACAGGCCGAACACGGGCTGCGCATATCAAAGCGCAGATATCAGGGTTTCGACTGAAAACGCGCTCTATTCCAACACTTGAATCCGTACTCAAAGGCCGAATAACAGAATTTGAGATTCCTCACCTGTCAGTGGACTGCCGTCATGATGAGAACACCTTCCTTGCAGGTAATCTAAAACTCACATCCCTTCAAGCCCATCTTCAAACACCCAAAAACCATGTCATTGATGCAGGTGAGTTTGACCTTAAATTCGCCTTGTCAGAAGAGAGGATAACCGCACACCTTGCACCGTTGGAACTTGTTTATCCCAAAGGGCGTGTTGGAATGGATTTATCACTATCCCCCGGACACGAAGCCTCAAGTATTAAATTTACCGGTGAACAGATTGACATCAGCCAGGCAAGACAGGTATGCCTGCCACTGCTTAACGGACTTGAAACATCCCAAATCCTGTTTGACATACTCAGGGCTGGAACCGCCCAAAAGATTACCGTAGGGTTTAAAAGCCAAAACATTAATCAACTATTCAACCCGGAAAACCTTTTTATAAACGGTCGTGCGGAATCTGCCACCGTTAAAATCCCCGAAGTCCCCGTCATTGTAGACAATGCCTCGGGTCGGGCAGAAATGAAGGACGGAATACTGAGTATTCACCCTAAAACAGGCCACGTGAAAAAAACCGTTATCACCGGGGGTGACCTTGATATCAATCTGGTTCATCAACATACCGTCCCATTTTCAGGCAAATTCCCCCTAAAGGTCGATTTAGCAGAACTTCCTGCAACCCTTATCTCCATATTGCCGGATACGACGCTTGCCCGGGAAATGTCAAACATATCCGGCCTGACCGGCCGGGCGGATGCGGTTCTTGAGCTCAACAGCATCCCAACCCACAGAGACTTGGATGTCAAGGTGACAGCAAAAAACATCCAGGCAAGCGGAAACTACCGGCGTATGCCGTTGCCTGTCCGGATTGACAACGGCACTTTTCTTTTGGACAAACACGAGGTAGTTTTGAAAAACATGTCAGGTGCCATAGGAAACAGCAGGATTTCGAACCTTAATGCTGGTATTGATACCAGGGGTTCAGTGCCCATGAATATAAAAAATATGGCCGCAAATATTATCCTGGAACAGGTGGTCCCCCTGGTTGATCTTTTACCCGGAACAAGGGAAAAACTTGGCCCGGTTAAAAATCTTTCCGGTATCATGGACATTAAAGATCTCAGGGTTGAAGGGCCCATGTTCTCGCCAGATCTGTGGCAGGTTTACATGACAGGCCAGGTGAATAAAGGGGGTGTCATATTTTCAGACAAGACCCAAGGGATATCCGATCTATTCTGCACATTCAACGCAACCCCTTCAACAATAAAGCTGTCTGAAATTACCTGTGCAGTTAAAGACGCCGCCTGGCTTGAAAAAAACATTTCACCGGAATATACCCAAAGTATTGTCCTGCCCCTGACATTGACCCGGGGACAGTTTGTGAAACAGGCGAACGCCTGTCTGTTTCAAGGGCAGTTACTCACGATCTCGGGGACAAAGGTATTCTTCATGGTAGACGGTCCAAACATTGACCAAATAACCCCGTCAGAAGTTCAAATAGAGGACGGGGAACGAACCCATGCGGACGTGGCCTTTTACAGAAAACCGGATATGCCCAAACTTAATTTTTTGGGGAAACTGGATAAAATAACCTTGGAAAGCATGCTTCGCCCGGATTCGTTTCTTCACCGGAAACTTCAGGAGGTGACCGGAAAAAATTCGTTAACTGTTTCAACGGATAAAACGGGCAATATCACCATCACTGCAGACACACTTAATATTGATCCCCTTTTGTCCCCCCAAAAAACATCTGCCGCACCGGTTCGCCCCCTTGTAAAACAGGGACAAATTTTTCTTAATGTCGATACATTGGACTATGACCAGCGTGTATACCAAAAGGTTCAGGCAAAGGTAACAATTAATCAGCCGGGCACGGATATAGATATCACCCATGCACGTCTTTGCGGTCTCGACTTCACAGGGCGGATAACCATTAACCACACCGGGGATAATCCGGAGGTTTTGACCCACTTTTTTTTTAATACGGATCAGGCAAAGGAGGTATCGCTTTCAATCGGATGCTTGACAGGCAGTCAAAGTGTTGTTGAAGGAAGCTATACACTAAAGGGAGAGATATCAGGCGCGGCACAGACCTTGGCCCAGGTAAAATCCAAACAGAACGGGCATCTTAATTTCAAGGCGCAGTCCGGCCGTATATATAAGGCCACACTACTTTCCAGGCTTTTATCAATACTCAATATCTTAGGAGACACCGACCTGCAGCAGCAGGGGTTCGGATTTAAGACATTTACGGCCGAGGCAGACGTAAAAGAGAGCGTGATGCATATAAAAAAATCCTTTATTGACGCAGACAATATGGCCATCATCGCCGAAGGATGGGTAGATCCGTTGAATGACGCCCTGGATATCACCTTTTTGGTGGCCCCGCTTAAAACTATTGATACCATCATTAAATATATTCCGGTTGTAAATACGATTCTCAACGGTCGTCTTATCTCTTTGCCGGCCAGGGCCTATGGAAAAATATCAAATCCCACAGTAGTTCTCCTTCACCCGTCAGCAGTGGGAAAAGGCCTGCTCACCCTGTTTGGGGATCTGGTCAAATCGCCTGGCCGTCTGATCGAAGGGATGAAAAATAATGAGGAATAATCCTGACATATTTTCACAGAAATTTAATCTACCCTATTCCGCTTTAACCATCGGCGGAAGGGTTAAAATGGACTGGCTGTTAAGTATATTCCAGGATGCAGCCTCAGCCCAGTGTCACGCCCAGGGCATTTCCGGGTTTGACATGGCCAAAAAGGAGCTTAAATGGGTGGTGGTCCAATACCGGATACAGCTTCACAAACCCATCGACTGGATGACGCCTCTGGTCGTTCAGACATGGCGGGCACCCTGGAAAAACCTTTACGAAATCCGACAGTTCAGACTGATGGGGGAACAGAAACACACTTTGGAAACACCCTGCCCTCTGGTAACCGCCTCAAGTATCTGGATATTAATAAAGGCAGCAAACAACAGGCCGGTGAGGCTGGCAGCGCATATGCCGGCGTCTTTGATGACGTGCCCTGCGCAAGACCCTGCAATACGAATAAAACCAAGTACGAATCTTACCCATGTTGACCATGAATGCAGCTATCCTATTCATTTCCATGACCTGGATCCCAACGAGCATGTGAATAATCCAGTGTATCTCAGATGGGCAGTGCAATCGGTACCGGATAGCTTAAACCTTGAATATACCCCCGTGACATGTGACGTAATCTATCAAAAGGAAGCCCTGCCCGGAGATACCGTGCAAAGCCGAACGTCTATTAATGTTAAAAACGACCTTCTGTTTACGGAACATCTTATTTTCAGGCCCAGGTCAAAAGAAAATCTGGCCTACCTGACGATCTCCTGGAAAAAAACAGGTCCCCAAAGCCTGTTCCATAAGACGACCAGGGGCTGACCGAATCTATCAACACCCAGGCTCAACCCATAACAACACACGAAAGTATTTTAACAACGCATTGGGACTGTTACATCAAAAATGACTGTTGAAAACGCATACCGGCAGGCCTTGGGGTATCTGTCAAAAAGCCCTAAAACCATCCACCAAATGAAAGAATATCTCGCTGATAAAGGATATAGCGCCAACATAATCGAACAGGTTATTGTGCAGTTGTCAAATTTTAATTACCTGGATGACAGGGCCTTTGCACGCCAGTTCATTGAAAGTAGAATCCGTTACAAACCCAAATCCGTATTTGCCCTTGGCTTTGAACTACGCCAAAAAGGCATTGCCCCGGCACTTGCCGAAGAACTGTTGGCGGCATACAAAGACGAGGATCTGGCATTAAAGGCCGTTGAAACGAAAAAGCAGGCCTGGAACCGACTGGATGAATCTGAATGCAGAAAGAAAATGATGAACTATTTGCGTTACAGAGGGTTTGATTACAGCGTATGCCGGACTGTATGGCATATATTTCAAACAAAAATTCAGAGGAATACACCCCCATGACTAACTATTTTTTTTCCCAATTTAACACTTTATTTACATAAGTATTGCCAAATAAATTTCACAATAGCGAAAAAAATTTATAATTATCCATGAAAAACAAGTCGGGCATTTTCTGAATTATTCGCGATTATCGCCGCTTAGGACTCAGTACATAGGTCGGCCTCGCAAACATTAATCACGGCATAAATATTGCTTAATTTTTATAGGGACAGAATGGGTAAAAGGAAATTTTTAATACAAATAGTTAAGGGTTTACGTATGGTTGGAAGAAAAAGAACCATCGAACGTCGAAAAAACAAACGATATAAAGCGGTGGAAGGCGCCTATGCAGCCATCAGCCCCAATTCGAACAAAATTGGTCAAATCATCGACATCAGTATGGGCGGACTATGTTTTAAATACATAAACACCGAAAACAAATCAGAAGAGCCTGCAAATAGGAACCAGGAGTCCATTTTTTTAAGCAGCATGGGATATTATGTCGGCGATCTTCCCTTCCAGACTGTTGCCGACTATGAAATAACGGATACGCCGTCATTCAGTTCAATGGAAGTCAGAAAGCGCCATGTCAAATTTACCGATCTTACATTTAAACAGCTGTTTGACCTGGACTATTATCTGAAAAACAATGTATCGGAACCGGTAAAACCGCTTCAAAGTCAAAACAAATCCTGAATCGTTATTTATACCGGCTCAAAACAACAAACTGATATCTCTTCTCTATTTCTGAATATCAGTTAATAATATCCGTATTTATCCAAATTTCAGCATTTTCTTTCCGGGCCGACAGCCACTGAGAATAGTAATTTTGTTTTTTTTGGGTTTCAAGTTGCAATTTGACTTTGTCAAAATTATCTGCAATGGCAGCGGCATCAGGTGCTTGCTTTTCTTTGAGGCAAATAATGTAGAATTTTCCCGAAACCTCAAGAACTTGTTCATAGACAGAATTTTTTTCATCAAGGGTAAAAGCGGCTTGTGCAACGGCCTCAGATCCGGTAATACCGGGGACAGCTTCGTTGCGGGTAAACATCTCACTGGATTGAACCGTCAGGTGGTTGTCCCGGGCAAGTTTTTCAAGACTTTCCCTACCATTACCTGCGTTCTCAATCATTGACCCAGCCACTTTCCTAGCAGCCTGTTTTCGCAAACCGGTCGTTAATGTAACGGAAATTTCATTTTTTACATCTTCATAGGCAAGCAGTTTTGGAGCTATTCTTTCAAGCACCCGCATCAGGTAATAATTATTTCCAATTTTCTTAACTTCGCTGATTTCATTATCAGCCAAGGAAAAGGCCGTGGTAGCGAACTCTCCGGGATCTGAAATGCCCATCCCCTTAAGTTCTGTTCCCACAGCAGTAAAAGCAGGTGTATTGACAGGCTGTTTGGCTGCAACCAAGGCAACCTGTTCAAAGGAATCACCGTCAAGCACGGCATCATAGGCGTCCTCAGCCTTATTATATGCCAAATCCTGAAGCCGGCTTAAAGCCAGCTCCTTTTGAATCTGTGTCTTGGCGGTCTCAAAAGGCACAACGGTCTCAGGTGTTTTATCCGTCACCTTAATAATATGCCACCCAAAACGGGTTCTTACAGGCTGTGAAATATCGCCTGCGTTCATGGCAAATGCAGCATCAGCAAAGGGTTTTACCATACTGGTTCTGTCGAACCGGCCAAGGTATCCACCGTCGGCTGCAGACGGTCCCTGGGAATAGGCTTTGGCTAGTTCTGAAAAATCCACTGACTTAACTGCTTTTTCATAAACGCTTAACGCCTCTTCTTTAGCCTTGGCCACAGCCTGATCATCCGCGTTTTCATTCACCCTGATCAGGATATGACTGGCTTCAACCTGTTCCGGCGTGGTAAACCGTGCCGGATTTTGATCATAAAAATCCCGAATCGAGGTCTCATCAATTTTAACCTGATCCTTAAAATCCTCCGGCGCAAAGACAAGGAATGCCACCTTACGTTTAGGCTCGGACATGTACAGATCATGATGATCATCATACTGGGCACGAATCTGCTCTTCGTCGGCAGAGATATCAGAAAATGTGCCCGGATCAATCAGAACGTAGTTAACAGCGGCCTTTGTGTTGTTAAATGAATACCAGGCCCGGGCTTCCTGATCGCCTACGGTTATGCCATTGAGGACCATACGCTGGAGCTTTGTATTCCTGATAGTGTTGCGCTGCATCGCTTCAAAAGTTTCCGGGGTCATGGAGTTCTGTCCAAGCACCCGCTTGTACAAATCCATATTAAAGAAACCGTCTTTCTGGAATGCCTTAACCGAGATCAGATTCTGCTTAAGCTCCTCGTCGGATACAACAATTTTTAACTTTTGGGCCTCGATTTCCAAAATTTTTTGATCAATCAGACTGTCCACGGCATACTGCTTAACATTCATCGACTTTATCAAATCGTCATTTAAAGCGTTCCCGAACTGCTGCTGAAGACGTTGAATCATGTGCTGATAGGCATCCTTGTATTCCGCAAACGTAATGGTCTGGTCATTCACCGTGGCCACCTGATTGCGCTTGCCGGCGTTCATACTGCCAACACCTAAAAATACAAACACAATAATAATGATGGCCAAAAAAATCTTTATGATCCAATTTCCCGTATTTTCCCGAAGATAACGCAGCATCCCTGTATGACTCCTTAACCGGTTCAGATAATTTAAAAGCTCAAAATAATATCGTTTTACACCAACTTGTGTCAATGAATATTCTAAACCTGCAATTTTAATCTATCAAAAACCCATTTTTTTTATTGACACCACTTGCTGTTTCTATTATACATCTACCACTCTTTTATGGGGCTGTAGCTCAGCTGGGAGAGCGCATGGCTGGCAGCCATGAGGTCAGGGGTTCGAGCCCCCTCAGCTCCACCAAGAAAAATTCAAGCCACTGTTCTTGCAGTGGCTTTTTTTTATTGATTGGTGGATTATCCAGTTTATAGTTTCCCCGATTTCTACTGTTTCATTACAGCGCCCCAAACAAATTGAACTGAATCATCAAAAATAAGCCGTACAGCAAAAACGGGCTGCCCTAAATAAGGCAGCCCGTTTTAAAAAAGGAGGGAGATTTCTCGCTGGTTATGATTTATGAACAACGAATTTCACTGCATTCGCCGCAATAGCAAGTTATCCAGCGTTAAATATTAAATTAGCACCTGAACATGACCTGAACATGACACCAGCATTATCAAATGGTAATCCTCCAGATTAAAACCCCATAGAAGCGTCACCATCAGTCCGGTTTAAGGCCAAGTGCTTTCAGGTCGCTGTCGATCTCACGAGGGTTGAACACCTTTCCGGGCCGCCACTTCCCGTCGTTCTCAAGTGTGGGGACCACCCAGTCATCACCGCCGTTAACTTCAATAACCTGGCGTACCACGTCATCGGGCGCCGATTCAATGTCAATATACTTAAAATAAATATCTTTCTGTTCCAAATAAGAAACAGTCTGTGTGCAATGGGGGCACCATGCTGCCCCGTAAACGGTTAACATGATCTTCTCCTCTCAATAGCTGAAACGGTGCACGACGATTGATTCATAGCGTGCACCGTATTCAAAATAATATTGATTGCTGTTAAGTCTCTTTATTTTTCAAACCGGACCACGAATTTCTGGGCGTTACCCCGCATAAAGACCATATAAACGGTCTGTCCTTTCTGTATCGTATGCAGTGTTCCGGTATAGTCACTCACGCCGTTAATTTTTTTATGGTTTATTTCCACCAGTAAATCACCTGTTCTCACGCCGGACACTGCTGCCTGGGAATCCGGATCAATCCGGGTCACCACAAGTCCCTTAATGGATGGGGGGTAGCCGAGCTGCTCGGCTAAATCCTTATCCAAAGACTTAAACATAAAACCCAAGTCATCAAAGCTATTGAACTCTTCTCCGAACTGGGAATTTTCCATGTTATCCGGGCGCTCACCAAGCGTAACCGTAAACGTCTTATTTTTTCCCTGGCGAATTACATCAACATCGACCTTGGAGCCCACCCTTAAATTGGCAATGGTCATGGTCAAATCCCTGGATGAGCTGATTTTTACCCCTTCAACACTGATGATCACATCCCCCTGGCGGATACCGGCCTCATAGGCAGGATTATCCTCATAAGCTTTTGCAACGTAAACACCCTCATCCGGGTCCAGATTATAGTATTCACTCATCTCCTTGCTTACATCCTGGATGGACACGCCTAACCATCCCCTGGATACACGCTTGGAATCCTTAAGCTGATCAATAATACTGGTGGCAAGATCCGAAGGGATGGCAAAACCGATCCCCTGACCGGATTTAATAATGGCGGTGTTAATGCCGACCACTTCACCGTCCATATTCAATAACGGCCCGCCGGAATTGCCCGGGTTAATGGATGCATCAGTCTGGATAAAATCATCATAGGGGCCAGAGCCGATGCTCCTGCCTTTGGCGGAAATAATACCGGCGGTCACCGTCTGCTCAAGACCAAAGGGAGAACCGATGGCCACTACCCAGGAACCGACCTGGGCATCCTTGGAAGATCCGAATTCCAACGGTTGAAGATTCTTGGCATCAATCTTTATCAAGGCAAGGTCTGTTACAGGGTCTACGCCGATGATCCGGGCATCATATTCCTGGTCATCATGAAGGATAACCTTGATCTTGTCGGCATCTTTAATCACATGGTTATTGGTTACAATATATCCTGCCTTATCAATGATAAAGCCTGACCCAAGGCTGCGTTCCGTACGATTTCTCGGCATCCGGCTAAAGGGGCTTAAAAAGTCCTCCATCCCAGGCTGGTTACCGAAAGGGGACCCGAAAAAATGCCGAAAAACCCGGCCGCCACCTTTGATTGTCTTTACGGTCTGAATATTGACCACGCCGGACTTGGCTTGTTGCGCCAATTGTGAAAAATTTGCCGGAACCATCCGAGTCCGTGCACCGGACAGTGCCGGAAAGGCCAAAAGGCCAAAAAGCATCAAAAACGCAGTAAGCATTCTGATTTGTTTACCCACAGATTTCATTTTATAGCTCCTTTAAAAATATATTAATGTATTTAAAAAACTTGCTTTGTGAACATATACAAAGAATAAAACACAAAGATAATTTTTAAATGATCTCAAAATTACGATGCGGTAATGTTACGATAAAGACACTTCCCCCGGTTTCAGGGACTTGTACTGAAATTGAACCTGCGTGCTGTTCTATAATGGTTTTAGCAAGACTTAAACCAAGCCCTGTACCCGGCGTTGTCCTGGAGGACTCCTCCCGGAAAAACCGATCAAAGATCTTTTGACGGTTTTGCGGATCAATGCCGGGCCCGGAATCTTTGACCTGAATCTCCACCAGTTCTTTTCCGCAAGCATGCGCCGTCAAATGAACGTGGCCTTTTTCAGGAGTGTATTTGATGGCATTGTCAATCAAATTTGCAAAAGCGCGCTGGAGCATGCCGGCATCCCCCTGTATCCACAACGCCTTGTCCACCTCCTGGGTAAAGGTAATTTGCTTATCTTCTGCCAGGGGCACAAACAAATCCCAGGCATCTATGACCATGGCACTCAAATCCACAGGTGCGCACTCAAATTCGGCCTCTCCCGCCTCGGCCCGGGAAATGACCAGCATGGTGTTGATCATGTCCAGCAGATGGTCGGATTCTTCTATAGTATTGGCCGCCATGGTCCGGTATGATTCAATATCCCCCGGGGTCTCATGGATCAAGGCAAGTTCCGCAAATCCCCGTATCCGGGTCAGCGGACTTTTAAGATCATGGGCAATATTATCAGACATCTCCCGCATACTTTTTACCAGGGCCGAAATCCGATCCAGCATCCGGTTAAAAGTTACGGCCAAAAGATCAAGCTCATCACAGCTGCCGGATTCGGGAACCCGTTCATCCAGATTGGAGCCGGTTATGGTGCTCGCTGTCGCCCTGATGGCCGCAACACCGTAAAGGGCCTCCCGGGATAAAAACATGCCTGAAACAGCTGAAAATAAAATAACAAACCCCATGGAAATGGAGAATATTTTCTTGAAACCCGATAAAAACCGGGAGTATGCATTCATGGCAAGTCCGGTATGTAAAATAACATTGGATGCCACAAAGGTATACATCATTCTGGCCTTTTGTTTCTGGCCTGCAATGTGAACCGTATTAAACACCGGAACCCGGGAATTCATAAGCCGGTCCACCATTTCCTTATCTATGCGGACATCTTTCCAATAGGACATGGAGGAGGAGGCAAAGACCTCGCCTGTGGGATAGAGGAGCCTGAAAAAGATCTGCTTTTCCCCGGCGGCCTGGGCCTCAATAACTGCCAGGTTCTGGGCCCCCACAATGCCACCCCGGCTGATTACCGTACGAAAATATCCGGCCTTGTCCATGAGTTCCTGGTCCACCTGGTTCATGATGGTCTGGGTAGCAAGAAAATAGAACAAACCGAACGCCACACAGGATGAGATGGAAAAAATACCTGCATACCATACGGTCAGACGAAAGGCGATGCTCCTAAAAAAACCGGTGTGAAAAAACCTAGGCATCTTCAGCCTTTAATACATACCCGGCGCCACGGACTGTGTGGATAAGCTTGCTTGGATATCCCTTGTCAATCTTATCGCGCAACCTGCAGATTCGGGCTTCCACCACATTTGTCATAGGATCGAAATTATAATTCCAGACATGTTCCATGATCATGGTCTTGGAGACCACCCGCTCCCGGTTGCGTACCAGATATTCCAACAGGGAAAATTCCAGGGGCTGCAGCTCAATAAAATCATCGCCCCTTTTGACCTGGCGTTTGACGATATCCACACTTAGATCCGCATAGGACAGGGCCACCGGCTCGGTGCTGTTCCCGGCCCGCCGGATAAGCGCCTGGACCCGGGCCAGCAGTTCTGAAAAAGAAAAAGGTTTGGTCAGGTAATCATCGGCGCCGGCCTCAAGGCCCTTAACCCGGTCCCCCACCCTGCCCCGGGCGCTGAGAACAATAATAGGGGTATTTTTCCCCTTAGCCCTCAATTTTTCTATGAGGGCAAACCCATCCATGCCCGGCAGCATGATGTCGATAATCAAGGTATCAAAATCCGCACCTAACGCCATATCAAGGCCGTCCGGACCTGTACCGGCCACATCCACGGCAAACCCGGAAGCCTTCAGCCCCTTTTCAACAAACTTGGCTATTTTTTCATCATCTTCAACCAAAAGCAGTCTCATGACTTTACCATCCTGCATTTAGGGGTAATATTGATAAATGCCCTGCGGCCGGGCACTTCAAACCAGAGCTCTTTTCTGTAATGCTTCATAAATTTGTCCTTGGTACGTTAGGGTGTTGTGTACGTTTGAAAGACGGGTTAAAATCTATAGTCAATGAAAATATTATTATACCCCCTTACGGATTAATCAATACCGGAACTATTTTTTCGCCTTATCGAATTTATTGGCAGGAGAATTTCATGCATACAAAACAAGACATTATAAAGCTGGCCGCAAAATCCACCGGTATCAACAAAAAAGATCTGGCATCTTTTTTTAGCGAAGGCCGTGAACAGGTGTACCGGCCCAATGAATGGATATTCCATGAATCAACGCCCAGAAGATGGGCTGGTATTATCCTTGAAGGTGAGGTGGAACTGGTTCGCGGACTGCATGGGACTTCCCGCAAAGTTGGGTCCATGGCTGCAGGAACCATGATCAGTGAAAGTGCTTTTTTGGGAGATGCTTCACACGTTAATGGTGCTTTTACCCGAAACGGGGTAAAAATCCGGCAGATATCACGGGAAGAAATTGATCGGCTCAGAGAAAATGAGCCCGATTTTTTTTACAGAATCGTCTCCCGGATTGCCGTCGGTATTAATCGGCGGATGCGCATACTTACTGATAAACTTTTTGAAAACAAGAAGGTTGATGATGTAGCCACAAGCGGATTTCGCCAGGAACACGACTCCCTGGGGGCACGTGACATTTCCAACGATGTTTATTACGGCGTACAGACCCAGCGCGCCATGGAAAACTTTGCTATTTCCGGCTCACATATCAATAATTTTGAGCACATGGTCGAAGCACTGGCTATGGTCAAAAAGGCTGCGGCCCTGGCCAATTATGACCTGGGCAGAATTGATCAAACCAAAATGGAGGCCATAACCCAGGCCTGTGATGAAATCCTGTACGGCAAACTGCACGACCAGTTCACCGTTGACATGTTTCAGGGGGGTGCCGGCACCTCCACCAATATGAACGCCAACGAGGTAATTGCCAATCGGGGTCTGGAGATCATGGGGCATAATAAAGGCGAGTATCAATACCTGCATCCCAATGACCATGTTAACTGCTCCCAATCCACCAATGACACCTATCCCACGGCAATTAAGATAGCGGTATTACTCTCCAAAAAAAATCTGGTGCTGGCAATGGAGGAACTGCGCAATTCCCTGGAAACAAAGGCCGAAGAATTTAAAGACGTACTGAAAATGGGACGTACCGAGAATCAGGATGCCGTTCCCATGACCCTGGGTCAGGAATTCAGCGCCTATGCGGTCATGATTGACAGCGCCATCAATTCCATCATCCAGGCGGCCGAAGAATTTCGGGATGTGAACATGGGGGCGACAGCCATCGGTACAGGCATAAACAGTCCGCCGGGTTACGCCGACCTGGTGGTGAAAAAGCTTACCCAAGTCAGCGGTTTTCAGTTGCGGAGGGCTAGGAACCTGGTGGAGGCCACCCAGAATGCCGGCATTTTTGTCCACATGTCTGCCAATCTCAAGCTTGCGGCCGTACAAATTTCAAAAATATGCAAAGATCTGCGCTGGCTCTCTTCCGGTCCCCGCTGTGGTCTGAATGAAATCAATCTGCCCCCCATGCAGCCGGGATCTTCCATTATGCCGGGCAAGGTAAATCCGGTGATCCCGGAATTGATGAATCAAATTTGTTATCAGGTTATGGGATACGACATGGTTGTATCCATGGCAGCCGAATCCAGTGAATTGGAGCTGTGTATGGGTGAACCAATCATCGCCTTTGATCTGCTGCACGGCATGACGATCCTTAAAAACGGCTGTATCACCCTGGTTGCCCGTTGCATTAACGGCATTGAAGCGAACCGGGATGTGTGCCGAGGTTATGTCCAAACCAGCATCGGATTGGTCACCGCACTGGTTCCGATAATTGGTTATGAACAGTCAGCAGCCATTGCAAAGGAAGCGCTCAAAACCGGGGGGAGTGTATATGATCTGGTTCTGGAAAAAGGGATGCTGACCAAAACGCAACTGGATGACATGCTGCGCCCGGAAAACATGACCGATCCCAGGGAAATATAAAGCCATTACAGGTCGAACAAGCTTGTGCTGATATACCGTTCCCCAGTGTCGCATACGATGAAAACAATGGTTTTCCCCGGGTGCTTCAGGCCGGTCTGAAAGGCGGCATGAAAGTTGGCACCCGAAGAGATGCCGCAAAGAATTGCACATGATTTGGCAAGGGTTCTGGCCCCGTTCATGGCATCTTCTCCTTTGACCGGGAGAATTTGATCGACCAGCTCCCGGTTAAAGTTAGCCGGGACAAAACCGGCACCAATGCCCTGGATGGTATGAGGCCCTGCTTTCCCGCCGGAGAGGACAGGCGAATCAGCCGGTTCCACGGCAATGGACATGAGGTCCGGGTGTTTACCCTTGATATATTCCGTCACCCCGGTCAGGGTGCCGCCGGTGCCCACCCCTGCCACAAAAATATCAACCCTGCCCTGTGCCGCTTCCCAGATCTCCGGACCGGTGGTGGCCCTGTGGATAGCCGGGTTGGCAGGATTCGAAAACTGATCAGGCATAAAGGCATTCCCGTGGGTTGCCACCATCTCGGTCGCTTTGTCCACGGCACCTTTCATGCCAAGGTGTCTCGGGGTCAAAACAAGTTGTGCCCCTAAATGACGCAACAGTTTTTGACGTTCCATACTCATGGTTTCCGGCATGGTCAAAACAAGCTTCAGCCCCTTTATACGTGCCACAAACGCCAGTGCAATGCCGGTATTCCCTGAGGTAGGCTCCACGATCAATGTATCCGGTCCGATCTGTCCGCTTTTCAGACCCGCCTCAATCATGGCAAGACCGACCCGGTCTTTAACGCTGCCCAGTGGATTGAAATACTCCAGTTTAGCGTAGAGATGTGCCCCGCATTCCCGGGAGGGTGCCTCCAGATAGACCAGGGGGGTGTTACCGCAGGCCTGGGTGATGTCGTTAATCGCCTTCACTTACCGTCTCCTTTGGTTGCTGTTGAATAATCAGGCGGGGCTCTTCCATAAATATCTTGGTATCAGCCGGAATAGAGTGTGTGAGCCATACGTTCCCGCCCACAACGGACCGTGCCCCAATAGTAGTATCGCCGCCAAGCACAGTGGCCCCGGAATAGATAATTACATCATCTTCAATGGTGGGATGCCGCTTTACCCAACGCAGTTTTTCTCCGGCATCCCTGGGCAGGGACAACGCACCGATGGTGACATTCTGGTAGATGCGCACATTTTCACCGATCACAGATGTCTCTCCAATGACAACGCCGGTTCCGTGATCAATGACAAAACGTTCACCAATGGTGGCCCCCGGATGAATATCAATGCCGGTCAGACTGTGGGCCAGTTCTGTCATGATCCTGGGAAGCTGCGGAATATCAAGCTGGTGAAGGATGTTGGCGATCCGGTGAACCGTGATGGCATACAGCCCCGGGTAGGAAAAAATAATTTCATCGTGGCTTTTGGCCGCCGGATCCCCGTCATAGGCCGCCCTGACATCAGCCGCTAATTTTCTTCGCAGCACCGGGATCTGTTCGATCACCGCGAACGCAGCCTCATTGCCCCGGCGTTCACATTCCAAACAAACCTTGTCAAATCTCAGACAATCATGGCGCAATACATGGATGATCTGTTTGGAAAGGATATCGTAGAGCAGGGTAATTTCCCGGCCCAGATGGTAGGTATGGTTGACACTATCCATTTTTTCATTTGAAAAATATCCGGGGAATAAAATATTTCTTAATTTTTCGATCATATCCCTGACCGAGGTGGAGAAATGGATGGGTTCATTGCCAATGTGGGCAAAACACTCAGGATCATCCAATGTATTTATAATCCGGTCAATAACCCCGGGGAGGGCAGCTCTTTGAACATTCCGGGCCTGGGTGCCGAGATATGGGCACAGATCTTCTTTTTTGTTCGTCAGACTCATTTTTCTTAACTCCCCTGTATATCATCAAACAAATTCAAGAAGATATCGCACCGTCGGCACGCTTCCATTTTCTTCTCCCATGAATCATGAATCTTGCCCCCACACCGGGTACCGTTGACAAACCAGCACATATCCCCGGATTGGAATTCATAAGCCGGACAACGGTTCATCTGCTCCTTTGGGCATTGCAAAAGATCCCAACATTTTTTTTTCTTGCCGGTCCGCTGCAGGGTACGCGAGAGCAAAAAATAGACCTGTCGCTCCACATGGCCGGGGATCTTGCGCCACCCTTGCTCATAGCTGTGTATTGCTTTAATGGAAATCCCTAAAAGCTGGGCCATCTCTTTCTGGGTACGGTCTAAACGAGATCTGAATATTTTAAATTCCTTGCTGTTCATAGGCTCTTTCCACAAACGGTCATGGGCCGACCTGGTCTATCAACACCCAGGCTCAATCCATAACAAAATATGAAAGTAACTTAGCAACTTATTGATACTTTCATATAAAACTATTTAAATTTATCAAATAAGCTATGCCACAATGTAGTGATTGTCAAACTGTCGCAACCCCTTTTTGCTGCTTAACGACAAAAGCTTAAACTTTAACCCTATCCTGGAAATAAAAAATACTTATATTTTAAATCGTGCTACCATTTCATTAAGGTGCCCGGCAAGCTTTGAAAGTTCTGCGGCGCTTTCATTTACCTGTACAGCTCCTGAATTTGTTTCCTGGGCTGCCTGGTTAACTTCGGTAATATTCCGGGTTACCTCTCCTGTTACTGCAGAAGCCTGGTTCACATTATCATTTACTTCTTGAAGCCCTGATGCTGCCTGGCTCACATTGTTTGAAATCTCCTGAGTCGTTGCCGACTGTTCTTCAATAGCTGTTGCAATTGTAATTACAATACCATTTACTTCATTGATGACAGTTACGATCCCCTTAATTGCAGTTATAGATTCATCAGTACTTGCTTTTACTCCTGATATCCTCTCATTGATTTCCCTGGTCGCTTCTGCTGTCTGTTGGGCAAGCGCCTTGATTTCACCTGCAACTACGGCAAACCCCTTGCCCGCGTCTCCTGCCCTTGCCGCTTCTATTGTTGCGTTCAGGGCAAGAAGATTGGTCTGTTCGGAAATATCAGCGATTGTCTCTGTTACTTTGTTTATCTGTGCTGCCGCATTGCCCAATTCATCCATTGTTTCAGAAACATGCTGCGCCTGGTCAACAGCATGGGTTGTTGTCTCGCTACCTTTGGTTGTGTTGGCGGCTATTTCCTTTATGGTTGCTGTCATTTCTTCAGCAGCAGCCACGATCATCTGTATATTGGTTGTGGCCTGTTCTGTTGCAGCAGCAACGGAATTCATGTTGGTGCTCATCTCTTCTGCGGCAACAGAAACTGAATTCGCTCTTTCGCTTGTGGCCTCTGAATTTGAGGTTATCTGGTTGGCGACTCCGGCAAGTTCAGTGGATGAAGAGGACAATGTCTGGATTCCTATGGAAACATCTCTGAACATTTTATTTAGGCTGTCTGCCATGTTGTTAAGGGCTCTTGCAAGATCTCCTATTTCATCTTTTTGATCAATATCAAGCTGTTGTGTCAAATCTCCCTCTGACATTGCCTTGGCAAGGTAAACTATTTTTTTGAAAGCGCCTGTAATGCTTAAAGTGATAAGAACGGCTATGAATATACCGACAGCAACGGCGACAACTGCAATAGTAACGGCAATATTACTTAGATACCTGCTCCTGGCTTTTGCTGCTGCCATTTCACCGGTTGCATATTGGGTTGCAAGAAGAACATTTTCCTCTATCAGTGGTTCAATTCTATTTACAACCTCTCTCATTTTAGCAGACGAATTATTGATCTGATCGTCTGTCTCTACGAGTGCAAGAAAAAGCGCCTTGTATTTATTCAATTTATCTTTTGATATTCCAGGATGATCGGAAAGTTCAGACAGTATTTTAAGCGCATTGTCTTTATATTTTTTGTCAAACCTTAAAAGATAGTCTTTTTCGTGCTTTCTTAGCGTCAGAAGAGCTGTTAATGAATCCATGTCATTTGCGGCATGAACATCGTCTGTCAGTTCATGTACAACATTTCTAAAGTCTCCCTGCAATCCGGATTTATGACTAAGACCTCTTTTTTCCCACAGAGACACCACGGTATGAAATAATGCAAGATACTGGTCTGCATCTTTTACTATTCTTACAGCACGATCTTCAAATTCTTTGCTTTTATTTTTTATAGCAATACCTTGGATATTGTCTGCCTCTTTTTTCAGCAAGGTTATATTTTTTTCAACTTTATCAACATATTTCTTATCCTTGTTCATCAAAAAATTCTTTTCTTCCCTGCGGCACTGAAGCACTAAAGACTCTATATCTCTAAAACCGTCAGCAATGGCTTTTCCTGTATGCCAGACGGAATCAAACTTCGATGCTGTAACATGATTGGTATAATAAAAGATTCCCAGAGCACAGATAAAAAATATGATAACCAAGCCTATTCCGCCCATAAGTTTCCATGCAAGTTTTAAGTTATTGTACAATTTTTTCATTATCTTCTCCTTAAAAATTAGAATTGGGCATTGAAAAATTTAAGAACCCATAAATAAAGTTTTTTATAAAAAAATCTGTGTAAACCGCGCGAATCTTTCAATATTCGTTGCAGGCTGGGCCTGGGTGCTGATAGACCAGGTCAGCCCATGGCTGTTCACTGAGTTTGCGATAACTAATATAAAAAAATCCAGAAGATCACTTTAAGAAAAGTCCAGTAAAGCACAGATTTATACTAAATTCCACTACCGCCCCCAATAAATTGAAGGCAGGATCAAACTTCCACAAATGGGATCGGCTTGACAGGAATGTTTGGACAAGTTATTTGTATGTGCAAAATACGCATAGGAGGGCAAAGAACATGGAATCACCTGAAAATAATTTTCTGGTGTATGCCTGTTTTTTTTAATTGTAACACCTTTTCAAAGCGGCTTGTAAAATCCAAATATCTCCAAACTCAATCCGTCAAGCATCACCCGCTCGATGTCTTGGTTAAAAAACTTATCAAAAAAAAAGCCATACTGCAGAATGCCCAAGACAGTTGAAAATCAGAACAGCCCGACAAAAAATTTCAAAATTGTGGTGGCCTATGACGGAACCAATTTTTTCGGGTGGCAGCGCCAAGCTGATAAACCCACCATCCAGGGTGAGCTTGAACGTATATTATCCATGATTTTAAACCAGGACATTAAAATTCACGGTTCCGGACGTACGGATGCAGGTGTTCATGCACGGGCCCAGGTGGCCCATTTCCATGCAGAGACCCGTCTTACCCCTGATATCATTCAAAAAGGGGTGAACAGCCTTGTGTCCGCTCCCATTGTGATTCATGACTGCCGGCTCGCAGATCCTGATTTCCATGCACAGTACCATGTTCGTTCCAAAGAGTACCGGTATTACATACTGAACAGAGAACCCCCCACGGCCATTGGCCGGGATTATTTATGGCATGTAAAGCCGGTTCTGAATATAGACGCCATGAATCAGTGCTGTAAATACCTCGTGGGCGAACATGATTTTAAAGCTTTTGAAAATACGGGCAGTCCAAGGTCTTCCACCGTAAGAACGATTTTCAGTGCAAGCTGGACAGAAAAGCCTTACGATCGGCTGGAATTTTGTATCTGTGCCACGGGATTTTTAAAAAACATGGTCCGAAATATCGTAGGAACGCTAAAAGATGCCGGTGCAGGACGGATTAGCCCGGCAATGTTCAATCAGATCCTTTGCTCACGTGAACGTTCCCTTGCCGGAGCGACCGCCCCGGCAAGGGGGTTGTTTTTGCATCAAGTGAATTATTAATTCGTGCTCGACAGGCTGTTCAAACACTAACACTACTTTTCAGATTCCCGGATTCTTGTCACATGGAGGTTATAGTAGGCAATAATGTCACGGCGGTAAAGCATGCCGATAAATTTTCCCGGATCATCTTCATCCACCACAGGCAGCGCATCAATGTTTTTCTTTGTAAGTTTAAGCAGTACCGTGTTCAAATCTTCGGCTAAGGTGGTAGTAATCATACTGGACACCATAATATCCTTCATAAGGACCAGTTGCCCAAGATCGCTTGAAAAAAGAACCTCACGGACATCGGTGGAGGAAAAAATGCCGCATAATCTTCCTTGGCCGTTCATAACCGGGAAATATCTTTGCTTGGTGGTCTGAAATATTTTTTTAAAGTGATTGAAGCTCATGTCCTGGTTCAGGCATCGGACATCCTTGATAAGATGTTTGAGTTTTTCCACTTTTATGGTTTGAAGAATGTCTATCATAAATTCTCCGGCATGAAGCGGTGAATCAACTCGCGATTTCACCTGGTTTTCATAAATAGACCATTTTGTGGACAAAAGATAACACACCGAACAAACCAGAAGACTTGGCAGCAGAAGATGATAGGAGTTGGTCATCTCACTGACAAATATGATGGTGGAGATGGGGGTGTTGGACACAGCCGTGAAAAATCCGGCCATACCAACAATGACAAAGGCCCCCGGCTGGGTTACAACCGTGGGCATAACCATATGAAAAAACTGCCCCACGGCCCCGCCCATGGCGCCGCCGATAACAACCGAAGGCCCAAATACACCGCCGGACCCGCCGGAGCCAATGGAAAAGGATGTGGTAAAAATTTTTCCCAGGGCAAGACCCAAAAGAACGGGGATGGCCAACTGGTTGAAAATAGCCCCCTGGGCCATGCCGTATCCAAAGGCCAGGGTATAAGGCATAAAAAAACCGATCACACCGGTCACAAGACCGCCAAGGGCAGGTTTGATGTGATTTGGGATTTTCAGTTTCCGAAACAGATGCGTCGTCCCATAAAACACCTTAACATATAAAACGCCGGTGAGGACCAGAACTACGGCAAGACCAAGATAGGGACCTAACTGCAATGGATTTTCAAATTTAAATGCCGGGGAATCAAACAACGAACCCCATCCGAAAAACAGACAAAAGGTGCAATAGGCCACCACAGAGGAGATGCCGGCCGGAATGATGACCGAAGACTCAAATTCAGGATCACGGTAGAGCACTTCCGCAGCAAAAAGAGCGCCAGCCAAGGGTGCTCTGAAGATACTGCCCACACCGGCACCAATCCCTGCAGCCATCATAATACACCGTTCCCGTTCAGACAGGTTGAACCGTGTAGCCAGAAAAGAACCGAATCCGCCCCCAATCTGGGCAATGGGCCCTTCCCTGCCCCCTGAGCCGCCGGTGGTCAGCGTAATGGTGGAGGCAATGGTTTTAATAATTGGAATCCGTGAGCGAATAATACCGCCCTTGTGATGGAAGGCGTCTATTGCGGCGTCCGTACCATGCCCCTCTGCCTCCGGAGCAAAGGTATAAACAATCCACCCGGAGACAAGACCTCCCAATGCAGGTAAAAGCAATAACACCCACTTGTTGAAAGGCGTATCGGTGTGGGGCAGCAGCAGATGCTCACCGGCAGGTCCCTGGGGCCTGTATCCGGCCATCATATCCAAAAAATAATGCATGCCAAGGCCGCACAGGTAATGAAACAGAACCGCCCCAAGGCCTGACATGACGCCTATCAAAACAAAATAGAACACCCATTTGCCGGCATATTTGAGATCAACATTACTTTTTCTGCTTAAATTCATTTTTGTGCCCTGCCTCACTTGTCCCGGCAAAATCGTCATCTGCCGAAGATCAGGCCCAATCTATTTTTGACCGCCGGGATTATCCGGATATTTTAAATTTCCGGTTCAGGTTAACGCCAATATTACCTCCATATTTTTAGAGCCTTTTGTCATATGCCATAAAAAAATTTTATTTTCTTAAATCATTGATCCCTGAGAGAATAATGTCAAATAAAGTTTTTACATCTTTTTCTTCCAGACATGAAAACGCCACCCGAAGATTGTCTTCTCCAATGGAGATCAAACCGGTACCATAGTTGTCAAGCAGATGAAGCCTTAAATCTTCTGCGTTCACGCCTTTAACACGGATGCACACAAAATAGCCAGAATTAAACGGATAAACATCAAATCCACTCGCATATTTAGGATCTTTGAGTACCTCTTTAATGGCCATGGCCCGGGATTTAAGCAGGTCAAACTTTTCCTGCTTAAAACGCTCGTAATTTTCATCTTCCATGGATTTGAAAAGAATGGTCTGACTTAAATGAGAACAGTTTGAGATATTGCCCCGGATGCATCCGGCCGTCTTTTTTTCCAGAGCCTCATACACCCCTTCAAGGTTGGCATCTGCGGCAACCGCGTAAGTGGCGAACCCGGTTCTTAAGCCCATGACATAATCTTCCTTGGTGGGTCCGTCGAGTTTAACGGCTAAAAGCCGATTCGTTCTGCCGGCCATTTTGGCAAACAAAGACTGTTTAAATGTTTCCGGTTCAAAAAACAACCCAAAATAAGCGTCATCACAGGCTGCCACAACATTGGTGCCCTTTTGGGCCACATCAATGAGGATTTCTGCAACACGCAACGCCTCATTATCGTTCAAGGAATACCCGGTTGGGTTGTGGGGGAAATTCAGCATGATAATAATTTTATCGTTAAGTGCCGCCTGTTCCCTGACCACACGCTCGAAATCATCCAGGTTAAAGTGGGTCAGTGCGTCGTCATAGGATTGGTACGTAACAAACCGGGCACGATTGCGAACACGGAAGATCATGTTGTAGTTGCCCCATGTCATGTCCGGCACGACAATAACATCCCCGGCATTTACCCACATGTCCGAAAATATGGAAACCCCATGGGTGATGCCGGATGTGACCACGGGCATACTAAGGACGGTGCCCTCAAGTGACGGATTTTTAACATACATTTTCTTAAGCCATGTTTCCCGGAGTTCCGGAAGCCCAAATGAGGAAGCATAAGGCAGATAATCATCCGGTTCAATTTCTGTAATGTATTTTGTCACGGAAGAAAGACTTAAAACGCAACTGCCCTGCTTTGCGATGCCGATGGTGGCGTTGATTTTGTCCGCCTTTATCTTTGCTTCAGCGCTCTGTGTTAAAATTCCTTCGGGGAAAAACAGTCTCTTTCCCATATCAGAGAGCATTTCATATACATGGGGCGTAGCCTGTTTAATGGTGTTATTCAATTCCTGGGCATTGGGGTTCATGATTTAACCTGTTAAATTAAAGTATTCTCCAAATTCAATAAAATGAATATTGGCACCTGAAAAAAGAAAACCCTGCAGCCAGGCCTAAGGAAGTCCAAGGAAAACTGCAGAGTTTTTACGTGCATTGAATCGGTTGCGTTATCTTCGTTTGGATGCCTTGATAGGGTTAAGTTTCTGTTTTTTGGTTTCGGTGGTGGTTTTAACATGGGTGGCCATGTTGCAGTTGCCGTTTTTCCATTTCAAAGAGGGATCAGGCGCAGCAGTGCAGTAAACGCCGGTGGGAAATTCTCCACTTCTCTGACAGCCTTTGCATTCATCAATGATGGGAAGGCAGCTGCCTTCGTTATAGCTGCAGCCCTGGGCTGTCATGAATACACAATCCTGGCCTTCTCTAACAGTTGTACAAATCATAATCGTCTTCCTGTTTTATTGTTATATTACCTTAGTCATTAGGTATTTAATTTCATAAGAAAGTCTGTGTAACTAACACAGATCTTTCAACTTTTGTTGTGGGCTGAGTCTGGGTGCTGATAGACCAGGTTTACCCATGGCTGTTAAATAAAATAAATCCGGGTTTGATATAAACCGGAATAAATAAACCGTAACCAACTATCATAATGCCACTTTAATTGTCAACTAATTATTTTTAAACACATATTTGTTCTATGGTATATTTAGGAGCTATCTCTTGTGGGCAGATCTTTTCTGATGTATAACGATGAAATCGTGAGATCCCATAACCTTAACCACATCCAGTCCAATAATAGTAATCCGGAAAAACCAATGATCATAGACGACGCTGTTCAAGTTCTGAAAATGGAAGCCCAGGCCCTTCTGGACCTTATTGAAAAATTAGATACGGATTTTCAAACCCTTGTTAATGCAATCTTTAGCGCCAAAGGACGAGTCATTATTTCAGGCATCGGAAAATCGGGTTTAATCGGAAGAAAGATTGCCGCCACCTTAAGCAGCACAGGCACAAATGCCATGTTTCTTCATCCGGTTGAAGCCGTTCACGGGGACCTTGGCATGGTCAGCCGAAATGACATATTCATTGCCATCTCAAATTCCGGTGAGACCGGAGAACTCAACCAGCTTTTACCCGTAATCAGGGAGGTAGGCTGTAAGATAGCGGGTTTCACGGGAAAGCCTGAATCCGCCATGGCAGGATTCTGTGATATGATCATAAACACCGGTGTAAAAAAAGAGGCCTGCCCCTTGAATATGGCTCCGACCTGCTCAACCACAGCCCAGCTGGCCATGGGGGATGCCCTGGCCGTGGCCCTGATAAAAAAGAAAAATTTTAAAAAAGCCGATTTCATGCGCTCCCATCCCGGAGGTGCATTGGGGCAGCGCCTGTCAGGCAAGGTCAGCGAACTGATGCTTGAAAAATCAAGCGTGCCTTTTGTACAAACAGGCACCACTATGGCCCAGACCCTTGCCTGTATGGATACCCACCGCCTGGGCGCTGTTTTTGTTCTTGATTCGACTGATAAACTTATGGGAATACTTACAGACGGAGATGTCCGGCACTGGCTTGCAAAGGGGGGAGGTACAGCCGACACCCTTCTTGTAGACGAGATAATGACCCGCTCCCCGAGACACCTGTTCCCCGATTCTTATCTGTATGATGCCTTGAATTTAATGGAAAAATATGAAATTACGGTTTTGCCTATCCTTGGGGAGAGCGGCTGCCTTAAAGGGTTGCTGCATCTCCACGATATCTTGGGAAAGGGAACCTTTAAATTTAATGGAGGGAATCAATGAAAGACATGAACATCAATACGACCATTCCCGTTTTAGGCCCTGCCCGGATTCCATCTCCACTGATTTCCCAGGGGTTGGCCTGTGACGGTAAAACCCGTTTCATGAAAGATGAATACAGAATCAGCGTTGATGTCAGGGTTGACCGTGTGGCCGGAGCCAAGGCAGATGAAATACTCAGTTTTGAACAGGCAGGCCCCCGGGAGAAGATTTATTTTGACCCCAGCAAACTCAAGTGTGCAGTGGTCACTTGTGGAGGGCTGTGCCCGGGGTTAAACGACATTCTCCGGTCGTTAGTGCTTGAATTATATCATGTGTATGGTGTTAAAACCATCTATGGTATCCGCCATGGGCTCCAGGGTTTTATCCACAAATTCGGCCATGAATTAATTGAGCTGAACCCCCAACGAGTATCAGGCATTCAGAACACAGGTGGCTCCATGCTGGGCTCTTCCCGGGGTGGACAGGATATCGGGGAAATAGTGGACTGCCTGGAACGTATTGGAGTGGGATTGCTTTTCATGGTGGGGGGGGACGGGACATTGATGGCATCCAAGTCCATTGGAGATGAAATTTTAAACCGCGGATTGAAGATTTCCGTGGTTGGTATTCCAAAAACCATTGATAATGATATTTTTCTGGTTTCCCGTTCTTTTGGCTTTGATTCAGCCGTAGACGTGGCCACCCTGGCAATCAAGGGCGCCCATAACGAAGCCGAGGCCTATCCCAACGGTATCGGCCTGATCAAGCTCATGGGCAGGTATTCCGGATTTCTGGCAGCCACGGCCGCCCTTGCCCAACCTGATGCCAATTTTGTGCTCATCCCCGAAGAGCAGATCCTGCTGCATGGGGAAAACGGACTTTTAGCCGCTATAGAGCGGCGTCTGGCCCTTAGAAAACATGCAGTAATCATTGTGGCCGAAGGAGCCGGTCAGAATTTTTTTGAAGACAAGGATATCGAGCATGATGCATCGGGCAACGTGAAGCTCAAGGATATTGGTCTATTCTTAAAGTCAGAAATCAGCGATTATTTTAAATCCAAAGATATCCCCATCTCTTTGAAATACATTGATCCATCCTACATTATCCGCAGCTTGCCTGCCAATGCCAATGACTCGGTGTTCTGCGGGCTTCTGGCAAGGGATGCCGTACATGCGGGCATGGCCGGAAAAACCAATTTGCTTATCAGCTTCTGGAATAATAATTATGTCCATGTACCCATGGATGCCTCGGCCGGACGACGCAAAAAAATGGATCCGTCAGGCAGGCTGTGGCAGTCGGTTCTTGAATCCACCGGCCAAAATTCACTGTTTAACGGGTGTTGATTTCCATAAACTGATCATCCTTTATGGTAATCAAGAACAACCTCTTGTGCGGGGTGCCGGTCTTGTCAAAACGAGTGCTTCCGGTGGCCCCGTCAAATATGAATTGCCCCTGCAGAACATCCTTGAGTCGCCTTCCGGAATCAACGTCATCGGCATTGGCTGCCGTGAAGAGAATCTGGGCCGAATCATAGGCAATGGCCTCAAGAAAGCCGGGCCTTTCCTGGTATAAATCCTGGAACGCCCTATCAAACCATACGGTTTCAGGATTGGCACTGCCGGAAAAATATCCGTCGCAGATTACGGCGTTTCTATTGTACCTTCTAGTCTCTTTTAAAAGGCTGTCCTTGTGCCACAGATTGGTCCCTAACAAAGTAAAGCCCTTGGCGTCATGATAGACAAGCTGGGGGAGTATCAAATTGATCCTGGACACTGAATCCGGGATAAACAATGCCTGGAAACGTAGCCGTGTATTCCTGATCAACTCTTTAATGGAAGCTGAAAAATCAGTTTGACTACCGTCATACACCTGGGCCGCCGTTAATTGGCCGTCAAACTGCTCAACCATCTGTCTGAACACCTGCATATAACGATTTCCATAGTTGTCATCCGGATATAAGACAGCCATTCTTGTCAATCCCAGTTCATGAAAAACATAGCTGCCCAGCGCCTGAACCTGCATTTCAGGGGTTATAAAATTGCTGAATATATAATCTCCATATTGGGGAAATTCTGTTTTCTGGGTCAGTGCCATCATGGGAATACCAAGGACCTGGGCTTTATCAGCCGCTTGTTTTGAAGCGAGAATGGGCCCTAAAATGGAAAAAACATTGTTTTTTCCAAGCTGGTCCACACACCTGGCAGCATGTTCAGGATCCGACATACTGTCCTTGACCTCAATGCTTAAATCTTTAATACCAGATTCAGAAAGCCTTGCAAGGGCAAGCTCTATACCCCTCATGGCCTTTTGGCCGTAGAGCTTATACTTGCCGGACATGGGCAGGATGACCCCGATCTTCTTTTTATTAAAGACGATGGAGCCCAGATTTGCCAAAAGTCCCTTTACCCACTCGGTTTTGGGATGATTGGGATATTTTTCAAGAAATGCATTCAAAACATTTGCAGCATTGTCAGAATCTCCTATCCGGGCAAATTTGTACCCCGCCCAATAGTCGAAAAGATCCGGGGGAATGGAAAGATTTTTGATTCTCGAAAATTTTTGAATCTCCTCGGGATCTATTTTTGATAAAAATTTTTCAACATCATCAAGAATAATCGTTTTGAAAACTGCATCATGGCCGGCCCCGGGCCGTTGAGCGAGATCAAAGGCATGATTGTAGAGGAGCAAAGCATCTTGAACAGCCCCTTGATCACTTAAAATCCGGGCCTGATTGATAAGCTCCGGGACAGTTGTCTGCCGGGGTACGGTTTTGTCTGTCGGCATACGGGACGGCTTGGAAGAGGAAACTGGGATAGCATGCTTGGAACATCCGGTAAAAAAAATAAGCGCAATTATACTACAAACAGAAACTACAAATTTTATGTGTTTTGCGTAAGTCATAAAACTACCATCTTGTTTTTTTGGTGGGGGGAGGGATTGTTGATTAAAACCTTCTCCTTAACAGAGACAAACATTATCAATATGAGAGTATTATCTCAAAAAATCTTTTGCTGTTTCAATGGCTTTTTCTACCTCTTTGGCATCAATCCAGATCAAATCCTTTTCCTTTTTAAACCAGGTGAACTGCCGCTTGGCATACCGGCGGGTATCGCGTTTAAGCAGCCGGACCGCCTCTTCAAGGGTAACTTCTCCCTTTATATACATCCCCATATGCCGGTAGCCGATGGACTGCATAGATTTCAATTCCAGGGAATACCCCTGGGTCACAAGATTCTTAACCTCGTCAAGCAGCCCCTGGGACATCATGATATCCACCCGCTGATTAATCCGGTCATATAACAGTTTTCGGTCCATGTGAAGACCAAAAGTGAGGCTTTGGTACCGATCTGATTTGAAATCGTGGGTCTGCCGACGCTGGGAAATGGGAACCCCCGTGGTCAAAAACACCTCAAGGGCCCTTACAATTCTGAATCCGTCATTGGGATGAATCGTTTCTGCTGCCTTTGGATCACATTTTGTCAATTGCTCATGCAGTGCCCGCCCGCCCTTTTCTTCAAGGGTTTGATTCAATTTATCAAGGGTTGCCGGGCAAGCAGGTTTCCCTCTGAACAGGCCATGAATTAAGGCCCTGATATAAAGCCCTGTCCCACCGGCAATCACAGGCACCTTGCCCCGTTGTGTAATGTCGGCAATGGCCTGGTCCGCCAAAAGTGTAAATCTTTTCGCATCAAAATTATCTGCCGGATCAAGGAAGTCAACCAGATGGTGTACGGCAAGCTGCCGCTCCCTTTCATCGGGTTTGGCAGTCCCAACGTCCATATATTTGTAGATCTGCATGGAATCTGCACCAATGACCTCGCCGTTCAGTTCCCGGGCCAGGGCAATGGCAAAGCCGGTTTTCCCGATGCCTGTGGGGCCGCATATGGTAATAATTTTTGTCATACAAAAATAATTTTGTTTTCCGATGGGTTATTATACTAACGGCCAGGGGCAGACCTGGGCTATCAGCACCCAGGCTCAACCCACAACAAAACATGAAAGTAATGTAGCCACTTATTGATACTTTCACATAAACTGAGGTTGACAATATTCAACGAATCGTTCTATATCACGATTCTTAGAGAATGAGAATTAATTAAAGTTTTCATCTAAAGCGATCTAACAGGAAAAACCAGTGTGCAAGGACGGGCCGGGTTCTGTACTTAATACAGATTAACGAAGCCCAAAAGAGCAATAACCACGCAGGGTTCGGCCATTTCGTTTTTTTTACCGAACGTCGGCTATTCTTTATTGACAAGGCTTCAATGCTGAGATAAGGTATGTCTCCAATTGTAATGGTGACTTTGATAGTGAAGACGGTTTGTCTTAAGATAGGTTAAACGAGCAGTTATAACAAACTTTTTTAGGAGGATTGATTCAATGGCAACACTTGAGTTTAACGGGAAAACATTCGAAATAGATGAAGACGGATTTCTTCTTGATTACAATATGTACAATGAAGAATGGGTCGAGTACGTAAAAGGCCAGGAAGGCATTGATGAGATGACTGACGAACACTGGCAGCTCGTTAAAGTTCTCCAGGACTACTACGAGAAAAACGGTATCGCTCCCATGGTTCGTGTTCTTTCCAAGCTCACCAAGTTCAAACTGAAACACATTTATGAACTGTTCCCCTCCGGACCTGGTAAAGGAGCCTGCAAAATGGCCGGCCTTCCGAAACCGACCGGTTGTGTATAGTTAAAAATATTTTAAGTTTTTAACTTAAATTGATAAAGGCCCTGTTTACAAACTAAACAGGGCCTTTGTTTTTCGTACATGTTCGACCAGCACCTCATATTTGCCTATTTTGTCCTGCTCACATAACATTAAGTATGCTACGCAGTCCCAAATAGACAAATCTAAGGCACTGGATCAAACATCTACACAGTTATACTTACAAATTCGGACATTTTCCACCCAATGATAGAAGACCAGACAAGCAAAAACATACTTAACCGGATCCAGGCCGATTTCCCAATTCATCCAAGGCCCTACAAAATCCTGGCCGAAGAACTGGGGCTAAGTGAAGACCAGCTCATAAATGAAATTGAGCTGATGAAACAAGAGCTGATTATCCGCAGGATAGGCGGAAACTTCAGTCCTGATCGCCTGGGGTTTTACTCCACCCTTTGCGCCGCCCGGGTGGCCCCCGACAAAATTGAGTTGTTCACCACGACCGTTAATAGTTTCAGTGGCGTCACCCATAATTATCAAAGGGACCATCAATACAATATCTGGTTCACATTTATTGCACCCTCAGTTGAAAAAATTAAAGAAAGCCTCGAAACTATTTCACAGAAAACCGGAGTGACCGAAATTCTCAATCTGCCGGCCACCCATGTATTTAAAATAGCGGCCAATTTTAAAGTCTGACCTACTATACTATTAATTTATCGTAGGTGTCATCATGCAAAACATCCGTGTGGCCCTGGTCATTCAAAACTGCCCTGTGAACCGGTTTGCGTATAATCTTGACCGAACGGTCAAACATGTCTCTGCTGCAGCCCGGCAACACTGTGATTTTGTTGTGTTCCCTGAAATGAACCTGACGGGTTATGCCCCGGCAGATTTAAGCAATGCTGTTGCCCTTGATTCCATATGGATGGATGAACTGAACCGGCTTGCAAATAATCACAAGATCGCCATACTAACCGGACTTGTTGAAAAGGCGGCTTCGGGAAAAATCTATGCCACGCATCTGGTGTTTCGCCCGGGTCAGCCTGTGGCCCGATACAGAAAAATTCATTTGTCCCCATTTGAGGCACCTTATTTCAGCTATGGAAATGATACACAGGTCTTTAAATTCAAAGGGGTACATTTCGGAATCCAGCTTTGTTACGATGCGCATTTCCCGGAATTGTCAACGGCCATGGCATTAAAAAAGGCGGATATTATTTTTTTCCCCCATGCGTCACCAAGGGGAACCCCCGGGGAAAAAAGCGCTTCATGGAAGCGCCATTTAACGGCCCGTGCATTTGATAATGCAGTATTTGTGGCAGCCGTTAATCAAGTCGGCGAAAACGATGCAGGGCTTAATTTCCCCGGAATTTCCATGATGGTGGGTCCTGACGGATTTTTAGCAGGTGAAAACATTGCGTACGAAAATAATATGTACACCCATGTGCTGGACATGTCGCTACTTGAACATATCCGAAGCCATAAAATGAGATATTTTCTACCCAACCGGCGTGCCAATCTCATTGATAAATAATCTCTCTAAACAACAATTATCCGAATAATTGCATTTTGTCTTTAGTCTTTACTGTTTTTTAATTTTTGAGCGCCGGCCACATCTTTGACAAGAGCGTTACGGTTCTGGATATAGGCGTTCCGCATGGCTGTGTAAGGATCTATTGAGGCCTCTTTAAACGCTTCATACTCCCCGACATGAAAGGATGTCCAGCTCACCTTTTCAAACCCCCAGGCCCCCCAGGACAATTCCCAGGGCTGTGCATAATTGATGGGATTGACAAACCAGTCCCCTGCCCTGCCCACAGCATCCCTCAAAGAGCTGGGACCAAGTATGGGCAGCACCAGGTAAAATCCGTTGCCAATGCCGTATGATCCAAGAGTCTGGCCAAAATCTTCATCCTGAAGCCGGATGCCCACATATTTCTGGGCAAAATTATTTAACCCGCCAAAACCAAGGGTTGTATTGATGAAAAAAGCGGAGAATTCCATGCCTGCGGCCTCACCCTTACCCTGGAGCAGGTCATTGATAAAACGGATAGGAAAAAACAGGTTGTTAAAAAAATTTTTTATACTTTTGCGGGCAAAGGTGGGAACCACCCGGGCATACCCCTTTGAAACAGGCCTCAAGCCATACATGTAAAGTTTATCGTTAAAAACGAATACAGCACGGTTAAATCCTTCAAGGGGATCTGCGACCATGGCATGGGTACTCTGATCAGCCTGATCCTCTTGGAAAATATCAGCTTGAAATTCGTCATCTTCTACCTTATCTGCCTGGTCAACGTCACTGACTGACGGGTCGGGGGAGATATCTGAGCCTGGGGAAGATGCTGCTTGTCCGGTTTGATCGGTTAAGTTACCCGCAACGGCCGGACCTGTGATCAATGTCAGGATCATAACAATAAGGATTATATAAAATTTCATAGATATTTCTCCTGTGGTTTGCATCTGTCCATAACTCAATTATCGTCTTTAAAGATAAATTTTCTGACCATTGATTCAATATCCAGGGCAGATTCAGTATTACTAAACGCCTCTTTGTCTTCAAGCATGATATCAGACCCCCCCGGAGAAATGGAAATATATTTTTCGCCGATGATGCCTGCGGTTTTAACAGAGGCAATGCTGTCTTCGCTGAGTTGTACCCCCTGGTTGATCCTTAAGGCAACCTTTGCCTCCAGACGCTCTTTGTCCAGAATGATCTCAGAGACATTGCCGATCTCAACACCGGCCATCTCAATGCCAGCACCGTTTTTCAAACCGCTTACAGAGGTAAAATATGCATACAGCGTATATCCCTTTGGGTTAAACATCGGGACACCGCCCAGGACAACCGTAAGATATCCAGCGCACAAAAGGCCGATAATTACAAATACGCCTACATAGAATTCCTTATTGATTGATTTCATGAACCTGTCCTTAATTTTTTCATGTATCAGGGTCCTTTTCCTGAAATAAAAGCCTTAACTATCTTATTATCAGTCTGAAAAATCCCATCACTCTGTCCAAAATAAATAATCTTACCCTGGTCAAGCATGGCCACACGCTGGGATATCCTAAAAATCTCCGGGATGTCATGGCTGACAATGACAGCAGTAAAGCCGAATTCTTTCTGGTATGTGGAAATCATGGAATGAACACTGTTTCTTCTCACCGGATCAAGCCCTGACGTGGGTTCGTCAAAAAGTACGGCAACAGGCTCGGTAATCAAAGCCCGGGCAAGGGCCACACGCTTTCTTATGCCTCCGGACAATTGGGCGGGATATTTATTTTCGTGGCTGCTGATCTCCAGCGCCACCATTTTTTCCTTTACCCGCTGCCGGATCTGATCCATGGGCATCTTTTTTTTCTCAGTCAACGGCAGAGCAATATTTTCCCACACCGTTAAAAAATCAAACAATGCATTATCCTGGAACATATAGGATATCTGTTTGTAGAAACGATGTCTTTGAATCATACTCATCTGATCGGTGGGCAAACCATCTACGCAAACCTGCCCTGAATCAGGCTGCATAAGCCCGATGATATGTTTCAGCAACACGGATTTGCCGGTGCCGCTTTTTCCGATGACACAAGTAACACAACCCTTTTCAATGGAAAGGTTAACCCCGTCAAGCACATGATTGCCGGAAAAACTTTTATGAATATCTATCAGTTCAATGAATGGTTGATCCATGATTAAACCAGAAAAGAGGTGATGATGTAATCGGAAACTAGAATCAGGATACAGGAATTGACAACTGCATTCGTGGTGGCCAAGGATACGCTTTTAGCGCCCTGCCCTGACTGGGCCCCTGCAATATGGGCAAAAAAACCCTTGTAGCAGCACATGGTAGAGACAAGTACGCCAAACACCAGGGCCTTGACAAATCCCCCGGCGACATCCGCTAATTCAATGCTTCGAATCACTCTGTCCATATATATATACCGGTTGACATTCAACATTACGACGCCGGTTAGAAACCCGCCGAATATGCCTGTGACATCAAAAAGTGCGGTTAAAAGCGGGAAACTGATAATGGAGGCTGAAAGGCGTGGTGAAAAGATGAACCGCACCGGATGGATGTCCATGGTTTCAAGGGCGTCAATCTGTTCTGAGATTCGCATGACACCAATTTCCGCAGCCATGGCTGACCCGGCCCGGGCCGCAATCATGATGGCGGACAGCACAGGCCCAAGTTCACGGATAAGGGTTATGGCAACCGCTGATCCAAGGGTCGCTTCGGAACCGAAATCCACCAAGGTGTAGTACCCTTGAAGCCCGAGTACCATGCCGGTGAACAAGGCGGTTAAAACGATGACAAACATGGATTTATAACCAATAAACCACACCTGTTCCATAATTTTGGCAATCTGGACAAAAGGCACAAAATTCCGCCAGATACCCTGGAAAAAGAAAATCGATATTCGACCAAGGGATCGGGTGTCGTCAATGCAGGCCAAGCCTAATTTTTCAATACGCAGTTTGAACATGGTCTATATCTTATAGGCGTTCTTTTTTCAAAAGACAAGCAGTAAGAAGCGGATCTCCATACGTGATGAACCTGATTTGGAGTCCATACCCCTGACAAAAATAAATTGACACGTGCTTTTTATTTTCATACGTATAAGCTAAAGATTCTACAAATTTTCATCCAGGACAAATGCCATGACCCAAAAAATCACCCTGAGTATACCGGACAGGCTACATGAAAAACTCAATGAATGGAGAAGCTCTTTTAATCTTTCAAAAATGTTTCAGGATGCGTTGAGTGATGCCATTGAAAAGAAAGAGGCGTTCAGTAAAAAATTATGTGAGGAATTTGACATGACCCAGATTATTAACCGGCTTCAGCAGGAAAAGGAGCAATGGCTTAAAAATTTCTACAATGCCGGCCGAAACCGGGGTTTTGGCTGGGCCCAGGGCGCCCATTACCAGGATTTGTTATACGTACTGGATTGTGATGATACGTGTGATTCCGGTCAAAAAATTGTCCGGCACAGTCGTTTTAAAGCATACTTCGAAGATCTTTACGATGCCCATGATTTGACCCGCTACGCCCAGCAAGGTGGTGTTGACCATGAAAAAAATTTTCTGCAAGGCTGGTTTGACGGGGTCAACGCATTCTGGAATGAAGTCAGGGAGTATATTTAGACATGGAAAAATCAGCCACGATACTCGGCATTGATGCCGGATCCGTTTCCGTTCATCTTGCAATTGTTGATATGAACGGTACTCTTTTGCATAAAGCATCTGACTATCACCATGGCGATGTCCGGGCATGTCTGACAAAAATGATCAAGCATGAGGCCCTTTCATCCGTAACCCATGTGGCTAAAACGGCATCCACGCCCGCCCATATCAATGCAACGCTCAGTGTTGACGAACAGGTGGCCGTCATACGCAGTGCACGCCATATGCATAAAAACTTCAGCGCTATTTTGCATGTGGGGGGAGAAAAATTTTTCCTGAGCCTGTTTGACGGGCAAGGCAACTACAGAGGCCAGCGGCAGAATTCAGGATGTGCTGCAGGTACCGGTGCATTCCTGGACCAACAGGCCGGAAGGATTGATCTGCAGGGATCGGAACAAATTTCATCCATGGCCCTTGAAAACTGTGGACAGCGGCCGGATATCGCCACCCGGTGCGCGGTATTCGCGAAGACTGACCTGATCCATGCCCAGCAGCAGGGTTATGATCTGAAACAAATCTGTGACGGACTTTGCTACGGGCTTGCAAGGAACATTGCCAATACCTTGTTCAAGCAGGATATCCCGGAAAAAGAAATCATATTCTGCGGCGGTGTTGCCAAAAATGATGCCGTTAAAAAACATCTTGAATCCATTATCGGAAAACCCCTTATCAAAGGCGAACATGCACTGGTTTATGGGGCTATGGGCGCAGCATTGTGTCTTGCTGACGACATAATAAATTCTCATGAACCTGCCCGGTCATTTAATAATATCAGTAATTTTTTCCTGGAAAGGACAAAAACAAAAGAAGGGCTTAATCCGGCCCTTCACTTAACCCTGTCTGATTATCCTGACTTTTCATCCGTTACAACCCTTGATTTTGAATCCGTTGATATTGAAATTTTCAATCACATTGATCCCGATTCTGCCGTTAAAGGTTTTTTAGGGCTTGATGTAGGTTCCACCAGCACCAAAAGTATTATTATTGACCTGGATGGTAAACCTGTTGCCGGATTTTATACCCGGACCGCATCAAGACCTGTGGAGGCAGTCCAGCGCATATTCAAAGCGTGTGATCATCTCATGGCTGAAAAAAAGGTTATTTTCCGGATCCAGGGGTGTGGTACCACAGGTTCCGGCCGGCGTATTTCCGGCAAAATCATTGGTGCGGACTTAGAACCCGATGAGATAACGGCCCATGCTACCGCAGCCGTGAATCTCCACCCGGATGTGGATACCATCATTGAAATCGGTGGCCAGGACGCCAAGTTTACCCTGGTTAAAAACGGTCAGGTCACTTCGTCAGTCATGAATACGGTATGTGCTGCAGGTACCGGCAGTTTTATTGAGGAACAGGCCATGCGCCTCAACTGCCCGTTATCCGAGTACTCCCGAAGAGCACAGGGCATTGCGGCACCCGTATCCAGTGACCGGTGCACCGTGTTCATGGAACGGGACATCAATTATTTTTTTGCCGAGGGGTATGGAAAAAACGAAATTCTGGCATCAGTGCTTCATTCGGTACGCGACAACTACCTGACCAAGGTCGCCAATATTGCCCAAATCGGTGACAGGGTGGTATTCCAAGGGGCCACTGCCCGGAACATGGCCCTTGTGGCAGCCTTTGAACAAAAATTGAATAAACCCATCCATGTATCCCAATACTGCCATCTCACCGGTGCGCTTGGTATTGCCCTGATGGCCCGGCAGATGAAAGAGCAAGGCAAACTGCCGGAATCCGGCTTCAAAGGGTTTGATCTATGGAAAGAACGTATTCCGGTGCGTCAGGAGGTTTGCCGACTGTGCACCAACCATTGCAAGATCACCATCGCCGAAGTAAAAGGCGAAACCCTTGCCTACGGATTTTTATGCGGCAGGGATTACCAGACTGAAAAACGAATAAAATCTCCGGATCGTTATGATCTTTTAGGGCTTAGAAAAGAGGTGCGCCACAAGATCCTGCCCGCGCGCCCCGGTTTCAATGGCAATAAAAAAAATATCACCATTGGCCTTCCCAATGCCCTTCACATGGTCCAGGACCTTAATTTATGGCAGATTTTTTTCAAAGAACTTGGATTGCAAGTGGTAACCAGCCTTAAGTGTACCGATCCTGTCAAACAGGGTAAACAGATTGCCGGCGCCGAATTCTGCGCGCCTTTCCTTGCGCTGCACGGCCATGTGCGATTTCTTGAGGATAAATGCGATTATATTTTTCTGCCCTTTTATTTTGAAGACAAAACTGGTGAAAAAGGATTGCGCCGGCACCACTGCTATTATACGCAGTTTGCCCCGGCAGTTCTAAGCCGCCTGACAAAACCGGGAAAAATGCTGGCTCCCATGGTCAGATATCTGTATACGAGCTTTTATACAAAAAAGCAGCTATATGACACATTGAAAAAAACCGGTTCGGATATCTCCTTTTTTGATATATCATCTGCCTGGGACCGGGCACTGTCCATTAATAAAAACATGGAAAGCGCCCTTAACGGGCTGTGGGCATCCCAAGGAGCCGCCGATAGAGCTAACGTACTGTTGCTTGGCCGCCCATATACGGTTTTATCTCCTGCCATGAATAATAACATCCCAGGCATTTTTGCCAATCTGGGCATCAAAACATTTTTCAATGATATGATTGACCTGGAAGGCATTGATTATTCGCCCATTGAGCCATTGCTCAAACAAATTCACTGGAAACATGCAGCTCAAAATCTAAAAGCAGCCTTTGTTGCCGCCACAACCCCAAACCTGTATCCGGTTTACATTTCATCTTTCAGATGTGCGCCTGATGCCTTTGCCGTGGATTACTTCAAGGAGATCATGGCATCGGCAAACAAGCCTTATCTAGTGCTGGAGCTGGATGAACACGACTCCAGTGTGGGATATGAAACCCGTATTGAAGCGGCTGTCCGGGCATTTGAAAATCACATGGGCCAGAGTCAAACGCTTCAAGGCACAGACGCCTCTTTATTTACCCCGAAATTTGATAAAAGCATTGAACAAAAAACAATCATTTTCCCCAACTGGGATGCCATCTCAGGCCACCTCATCGTCAATATTTTCAAAAATGAGGGGTACAATGCTATATTGATGGAAGAGAACCAGGAAACCCTTAAAAAGGCGCTTCTGACAAATACCGGGCAGTGCCTGCCCCTAAATGCAGTGGCATCGGGATTTATCCACACCGTTGAAAAAAACGGACTCTCCCCGGAAAAAACGGTTTTATGGCTGAATGAATCCGATATTGCCTGCAATATAAAAATGTACCCCTACCATATCCAAAAAATTTTAACCCGCCATGGAAAAGGATTTGAAAAAGCCAGGGTCTATATAGGGGAGCTTTCTCTTTTCGACTTAGGGTTCAAGGCATCAACGAACACTTATTTTGCCTATATGTTCGGCGGACTTTTCAGGAGCATCGGATGCAAAATAAGGCCCTATGAAATAAATAAAGGGCAAACCAATTCGGTGTTGCGCACCGCCGGGTCCATCATGGGAACGGCATTTCTCACGGGCGGATCAAAGGAAAAAGCCCTTAAGGAGATCATGTCCATCTTCAAACAAATTCCTATGAAAAAAGGAATGCGGCCAAAGGTGGGAATATTCGGAGATCTGTATGTCAGGGACAACCGGATAATGAATCAGAATCTGATCCAGTTCATTGAAGATAATGGTGGAGAGGTGGTGACCACGCCTTATTACCAGTATGTTCAGATCATCGCCAATGCCTATTTTAAAAAATGGTTCAAGGAGGGTAAATACTTAAGCCTGATTTCAAACAAGGCCCTTCTGGCAGCTGTAAAAACAATGGAGAAAAAATATTATCCATTTTTTGCGCCATTCTTCAATGAAACGGAACTCAAGGTAAATGCGTCCTATGAACATATCCTTGAAACCTACGGTATGCTGCCCGAACATACCGGCGAATCCATGGATAACCTGCTCAAGATCCATTACATGGTCAATGAACATCCGGATTTAGCCCTTCTAGTGGCTGTCAATCCGGCATTTTGCTGCCCAGGCCTTATCACCGAGGCCATGGCCTCACAGATTGAAAAAAAGGTTGGGGTACCGATTATTAATATTACCTATGATCTGTCCGGAGGAAACAAAAATAAGGCGGTGGTGCCTTTCCTGAAATATTTGAAAACACCCCCCTATTCCCAGAGCCGGAAGGCCTCTGTTTGACGTTTGGCCGGCAGGTACGCTTTGATTTCAGGATATCTTCTGATGAAGTCATTCTGAAATTGAATGCGTTTGACATTGAACCGGTTGTGGGAGTCAACAGCTCGGCGGTAACGCAGATAATATTCATCATAATTTTTTAGATGGATTGTACTTTCCGCCTTGGTTATGGCGTCAAAATTCTGGTAACAGAAGCGCAGCAGGGTTTCAAAATTATCCAGATAATTTTCAAGGCTTTTAAAGTGCGCAATCACAATACGGTTGTTATAGAATCTTTTAATTTCATACACCCATTGCAGGTCCTTTTGGTTAAAAAAATCCCTATGATTTTCCACGAACTCAACCATTTGTTTAATGGCGGCCTGGTTATCATACATGGCCTGACGAAGTTCGTCTATAAAGACAATGGTTTGTTTAAGTTTATCTACCTTGGACTGAACCTTGGACTGCTCCTCAAGCTCAACCAGGTCATTGTCCAAATTCTGGGTGGTCTGTTTGAGGATTTCACTGTAACGGATAAGCTGCCGGGTAACAGGCGGCAAATGAACATATTTATATTTTGTTTTCATTTTGGAATAGATAAAAATTTCACCGGCAAGCACGAGGAAAAAACAGACCACAAAAATCAAGCACAAAATCAAACTGTTATCTTTTCTGAACTTAAATATGAAATACGGGGTGGTCACAGGCGCTGCAAATACAATGGCAGCCCACCATTTAGGAAGGCTACGACGTTTGCACTCTAAAAACATCAGGCCGGATAAAATAAAAATAAAAGAGAAATAAATATAATACACCTGTCAAATTTCCTATTGAGTTAATTTGTCCTATGGACCTTAACGGTGTAACCAACGCCATTAGACTGCAATGTAACAGCGCCCATCAGATCCGTTCGAAAAATTGAAATTCTGTTTCGCCGATATCGCTGTAAAACCGTCCGGCAGGGGAACTTATGCCTGTTCATATAACCGCATGATATTATTACTCCTGACGGGTCTACTTTATCAAGGAAAAGTTCATTAGAACTGGAACAACTGCCATGATGGGGGGAGATAAGAACATCTGATTCAAGCCTAAAATTCTTTGTATGTATAAGCTCCCTTTCCCTTTTTTCTTCAATATCGCCTGGAAAGAGCATGGAAAAGGATAAAAAATCAAGCCGGGTAACCAGACTGTTGTTGTTGCTATTGTTATCACTGAAGTGCAGGCTTTTTCCTCCAAGAATACTTATTTTGATTTGATCCCATGAAAATCGGTAGGGATCAAGGCCTGGGGTATTGATTTTAATATTTTTTTGTGCAGCGGTGCGCATCAAATTTTTGAAAACAACGGATAAGGAGGCATCGTGATTTTTTATCCATTCTCTGACCCTAAAGTTATCAAAAATAAAACACAGACCATTCATGTGATCACTGTCCGGGTGTGTCAAAATGACAGCATCAAGCGCCCGAATCCAGTTCTTCCACAAAAAGGGCCCCACAATGTACCGGCCGGTGTCAAAACTGGAACGTCCGCCAAATCCGCCGGCATCAATGAGCAGGGTTTTTCCGCCAGGCGTAATGATAACAGCAGCATTGCCCTGGCCTACATCCAGGGTGTGCACCACAAGCTTTCCTGGATAAAATCGTTTTAACATCCCTTGGCCTGTGGATACGATACCTGCTCCAATCAAAAGAAAAGTCAGATATATGGTCACGTTGTTCTTGTTCATGATTGCAAATCCGAGGCAAAGTATCAATGCATAATAAAGAAAAATTTCAATTGGCCGTGGCGTGACGACCCTGGCCCAGGTCCAGTCCAAACCTGCAATCCAATGAATGGCCTGAAGACAATATGAAAGAATGTGGATATCTAAAGTTAAAAAAATGTGGGCCAGGCCAGGCCAAAAATCCATAGACACAAGTCCTGCCAGCCCCAAAGGAAGGCATAAAAAACCGATGACAGGAATCATGACAAAATTAGTAGCCAGCTGGACCATGGAAAACATATTAAAATAAAACGCTGTTACAGGGGCGGCACCAATCCCTGCAAAGACCGTTGTCAAAATCGTTAAACAGATTCTTCTGATCCATTTATTTTCAGGCAGACCCAAGGTTCTCCCAAGGAAGATAAAGCCTGAAATAATAAAAAAAACACAGGAAAATGAAAGTTGAAATGAGATGGAAAAAAGGGCGCCGGGATCAATAAGAAGAATCAGAGTTGCAGCAAAGTAAAGGGTGTTTAAAGGATCTTTCTCTTTTTCCATGAGAAAGGACGTTAAAAAAACCGCGGCCATAATCAACGCCCTTTGGGTGGATGGTGAAAATCCGGCAAAAAAGGCATAGGCAGTCAAAGGCAAGAGCGTGAGAAAACCTGCTGTTTTTTTTGCGCGGCCGGTTATGACATAAGACGGTTGCCGATTTAATATAAAAATAAATACAGAAAAGAAACCGAACGCCACAAGAGACATGTGCAGCCCGGAAACAGCTAAGATGTGTGAAAGGCCCACTTTTGAAAAATTATCACGGGTTTTTTCATGAATCATCTCTTTTTGTCCGGTAACCAAGGCGGTGAGCACAGCCCTGGCCTGGTTGGGGAAAAAATCGGCTTGACTTCCATCCGTGCTTCGGGCGGCTCTGGTAACATTGTCTGAAAAGCGCACCCGGGTTCTTTGCAAAAATTGTATAACCCGTGCAAAGAAACTGGAGGCAATCCTTCCTGTTTGCACAATGGTACGCGAATTAGCGTAAACGCTGCCGGTTATGCCTTTAAGCCGCATCCTTAATTTATAATCATACCCTCCGGGGTTGGAAAAGTTGCGTATGGCTCTTATTTTTGATGTAACGATAATGTGTTCGCCAAAAAGCAGGGGCTGTTCAGCTTGTTTTGAAGAGTTATGATATACGGTTAAAATCAATTTCCAGTGACTATTGTCGGCATCAATACGGGTGCAATTTACGGTGTATCTGGTTTTATTTTGATAATTTTTAGGAAGAGAGTTAATTATACCTGAAATTCGGTGGGGTTTACCATTACAAAACTTGACAATATGATGATCGGAGTAATCGGGGGCGCATATGCCTGCCATGCGAAACACTGTCAAACCAAACGCGGCAAGGCCTGATAAAATAATAAATTTATCAGGCTTAAATAGAATAAAAATAATTGCGGCAGTCAGGCACACCGCAATAAAGTATATCCAGGGCAAACCTGGTGTAAGGCTTCCTGAGATGGCACCGGTTACACAGGACAAGAGGACAAAAAACATTGGCGCAAGTGTGAGCTTATGCCTAATGTTCACGTATGCCATCCTTAGATAGTGTTTGAACACTATTCATAAAGTATGTCAGGATGAAATTCTTTTAATATCTGCTCCCAGACTTTCAAATTTCTTTTCAATGGTCTCATACCCCCGGTCCATATGATAAACACGGCTGATAACAGTGGTTCCCTGTGCAATTAAGCCTGCAATCACAAGGGAAGCGCTGGCACGAAGATCCGATGCCATAACAGGTGCGCCCTGAAGATGAGACACGCCCCGGACATTGGCGATATTCCCGCCGGAAATTTTGATATCAGCACCCATGCGCAACAATTCATTGGCGTGGATAAAGCGATTTTCAAAAATAGATTCATGAATCATACTGTTGCCCTGGGCAATGGTCATAAGCGCCATAAACTGGGCCTGCATATCAGTGGGGAACCCAGGATACGGCAGGGTTTTTATGTCAATATTTTTAATGGGTTTACAACCTCTAATATGTACCCTGTCATCAAAGGTATCAACTATCGCCCCTGTTGCCTTAAGTTTACTGATAACACCACCCAAATGATCCGGCACACAGTCTCGAATCACCACATCACCCATAGTCGCTACGGCAGCGACCATAAAAGTGCCGGTTTCAATCCGGTCCGGTATTACGCGGCAGGTCGTACCCTGAAGGCGACTCACACCGTCAATGGTTATAATGGGGGTACCGGCACCACTGATATTTGCCCCCATCTTATTTAATGCGTCTGCCAAGCATACAATTTCAGGCTCTCTTGCCGCATTCCTCAGCGTGGTTTGACCCTGGGCTAAAACGGCTGCCATCATAAGGTTTTCCGTACCAGTCACCGTTGGGATGTCAAAATAGACTTCGTTTCCGGTCAAACCCTTTTCAGCCGTTGCTTCAATGTACCCGCCGGAAATTGAAATGGTAGCACCCAGCGCCTCAAGACCTGAAAGATGCATATTTACGGGACGGGCACCAATAGCACACCCTCCCGGCATAGAAACTTTGGCTCGGCCAAACCTTGCTACAAGCGGGCCTAGTACCAGAATAGAGGCCCGCATCTTTCTAACCAACTCATACTCGGCTTCTATTTTATCAATCCCGGCCCCATCAGCAGTAAATGTGTGACCTTCAAATTCACAAGACGCCCCAAGATCTTCAAGAAGCATAAGAATTGAGGAGATGTCCTTCAGCCGGGGTACATTCTCAAATCTGGAAACCCCATCCACAAGAATACTTGATGCAATAAGTGGAAGCGCAGCATTTTTAGCCCCGCTGATAAAGACTTCCCCTGTTAGCTGTCGGCCACCATTAATTTGTATTTTATCCATTAAATAATTTTATTCCTGATTTGAAAGGATGATTAATCGTTAGAAAAGTGGTGGTAGAAATCCACATTATCATCTTAAATATTGAGGTCTTTTAGCATATAATCTTAAAATTTAAAATATATTTTGCCTTGAGACATTTTAACTTAACCGCACTTCGTAAATTTTAAGCAGGACTGCGAGGTAGATTCGTCTATTTTGCTCATACCTGCTTATCCACGTAAACCATGTAGAGAACGTAATCGTTCATTAGGAAACGATAAAATCCTTTGTTTATATTTTTACAAAAAAAAGACGGGGTTTCATTTGAGTATAAACTCCCCCTGAAACCCCGTCTCTATAAATATGGTACCGAAGAAGGGACTTGAACCCCCACGCCTCGCGGCACTAGATCCTAAGCGTAAAATAAGGTTAAAAAACAACGAGTTACAACAAAGACCTACAACTAAAAACATGTTCATATTTCAATTAATTTCAGTCAATTAAGCATCACTTGCAACGTCTTGCAAAAATCAACAAAAAGTCCTAAGAATGAAGATCTTTTGGGGAGAATGTTACCCAAATGTTACCCAAATTCTTTTTGTTTATTTATCAGGCTTTCAGAAAGTCAATTCTATAAGGTTTATTCCCCGCCAGCCAGGAGGGATTGGAGAAAGAATGAAGATTGTTGGAATCGGAAATGACAAAAATATATCAAAGACAACTGATCGTATTTCGATTGAACACGACGGTGAAGAAATGGGGGTTGTCGAGACCGGAAATGACAACCCCCTATTTAAAAAAACCGATTGTATTTCAATTGAACACAACGGTGAAAAATATACAATAACCCCTGAAAAGGACGGATTAAGAATTCACAAACACGGCATATGTAGTTATATGAATTATATACTTGTCCGGCCATGCAGCGCTAATGAAATCGTTTTTCGCTAATCAAACTTAATAGAATGTTTAATCAAAATAAACGGCTGATCCTGACAGATCCAGGGATGTTTTTTAATATATTAAATTTAGTCTTGCCTTTCTTTGTCCAGAATGATTTAAACTTTAACAAGTTTGAATTTTTGCTTTAAACCGTTCCACCTGAAAACGAACAGGTAGAATTCATCTGCTTATTACCATATAGGCTTTCTGTATGTTCAATTGTTAGCAGGAGAAAGTATGAGCGATATAATTTTATCTACAATTTCATCTGTAACAATAAGTGGCCTATTAACTGCTGGGCTTATATTTCTAAGTAAGTCTATTATTTCTGAGCGCTTAAAAAATGCGATTAAAAACGAGTACGATTTAAAACTTGAAAATTACAAAAACAAATTAAAATTTGACTCAGATGTAACTATTGAAAAACTTAAAGCAGATTTACAAATTGCGGCAACTGATCATAATTCCAGGCTTTCCATGATTAATCACATCCGAAATACAAAATTTTCAAGAATTGATTCTGACCGTGCTGAGGCAATTAAAAATTTGTATTTTAACCTTTTTGAGTTGGAATATTCAGGGTTGCTTTTGAATGAACAGCTTGGAGATCTTAATCCTTTGGATAAAGATATTGAGAACAAGGCTCTTAAAATAAATAATGAATTAACAAATAAATTCAATATTGCTTCGACAAGAGCGATGAATAACCTTTCTTTTTATGCAATATACTTTGATAATCAATTATTTACAGAATTATATCGAACAATTGATTCGTTTATTATCGGTACAAAAAAAGTAATGGATACATTTCAAAGCCATTTTCAACAAAAAAACTATTCTATTCTTCCATCAATAAAGTCAGAATATCAAACCATACTTGAAGATGATTACTTGATCCATAAGAAATATTTAACTAATAAATTAAGAGAAGTATTAGGATCAGATATCGATCAAACTGCTCATACTGCTATTCAACCGACGTAAAAAAAACGCGCAGCTGAATAGCAACGTTATGGGAATTGAGAAAATCAATGAATTTATTATATCTACTTACAATAATTATATCATTTTTGGTCATACTCAAGCCTCATAAAAAGAAAGGATATCTCTCTTGGATCGTTTATTTGTTTTGTTTAAGCTGCACATATTCTATTGGAACTATCAAAATATGTGCTGATGGTTGGAAATCTCTAAGTATTGGCAAGATGGGCGCTTGCTCTCATCATGGAGGCGTTGTCACCAATTTAAGTGGAGTTGGGTATGTTCTCTTTATTGCGTTTATGGGATTTCTTTTTTATAAATTCAAATCATTGCAAAAAGACCCCTCAACGCCACCCGACTAACGATAATGCATTATTTCCGTTACTATTCAATGATCCACCAGAATCAATTTTATAGAACAGACTCCTGCCTCCGATTAAACCCCGGTGTTTATCAGTGACAAAAGTGATGATTCTTACTATCGAAAAAATATTTTATAAAACTTGGCCCTGCCGGCCTTGAGGCCCCAAAGGGTCATTAAATTGCGTGATTTCTCGCCGGCCATTATGTTTAGCAGTTGAACAAAGTTTATCCGGCGAAAATCACGTAATTTCATGAGCCCAGCAACCGAAGGGCGGTAGCCGATAAACCACGCATTTCCCACGGGGCGCAACTTTATAGATGGATAAGCCGCATACGTCCCGCGCCCCTTCGTGAAACTGTTTTGGTTCTTGGAAAGAACAAATCCAGGCCGTAGGCCCTTTTAACTTGATTAATATAGAATAATTGTCACCCTGGGAATTTTAGGTGTAAAATTTCACGGGTCTTGGAAAGTTTTCGGTTTTGATTCTGTCTATAACATGTACCCCTCATTTCGTCATTACCCATAAATATGATACCAATATCATATGGTTTTAATATCATAAGGACATGCTTTTCCATGAGTATGGATTAAGCCATATCTAAAAGATCAGACCTGAACTTTTATAATATTTCGGCTGGCCTCATCCCTTCCACGTCGAGACGACCACGCGCGGAGCGCGGGGCGTCCGGCGTGCGGGTACAGGCCCATATAACATGTACCCCCCAAATCGCTAACTGTTAAACAAATTGTTAAACAAAAAATATGGTCTTTCCTGGTCTTAAAACCATCGTCCTACAAGCATTTTGAAGTTTCCAAGTCTTTTCTAAATTTGAAATTCTGGTATTGTGTGATTGGCTTAAATGCTCTTATTTTGTTTAACTTTGTTTAACAAAAAAATTAGCTTCCCAAGCATCAATTTTGGCTCTGGCTCCATTCAATTTTTTCCCCACATAAACGCCGTGAAGTTTTCCCTTAATCCTTTGATAGGCACGATAATATCCACCGGATTTTACAATGTTCCAGTTTCCAACTTTGATTTTTTTCTTTTCTGGTTGTTTGAGTTCTTCAATTTCTATGATTGAATTTTCTAATTCTTTGATTCTTTTTTCGGCTTCCTCTAACTTTTTTCTTAATCTCCCGTTTTGACTTTTGAGAGCTTTAAAGTCTGATTTTCCTGCCATTGGATTTTCCTTTTAATATTTATTCCGTATTCATACCCCAAACCATATAAGATTTTTTATGTTAAAAAAACATAATAATTATTGACAGCTTTTTAAAAAAAATATTAGTTTAAAAGAAATAAAGGAGAACTCATGCCTAAAAAACAGGGTAAGGGACGATATACAGCATACCTCGATATAGAAAGCGTTGATATTTTAAAGGAATTCATCAAAGGTACTGGATTAAGTTTGTCTTCTTATGTGGATCTAATGATCTGTATTGCCGCTGACCGTATTATGGATTTTTGGACAATGGAATTTTCAGATGATTTTAAACCGAGTGTTGAGGACTTAAAAAACAAGTACTGCAACATTTTGGTTGCTCATCGGGTTCTAAGGTTGGCTGATTCAAAATTGCGAAATATTAAAATGAGTCCAAGTCAAATTAAAAAATTAAAAACGGGAGAATGGCATATCGAAATAGACGATGATTTTGGTATTAGAATTAATCCATTTAAAAAGGAAGATACCGTGAAATAGAAAGAAAACCCCCTGACGGTCTGACGGTGCGGGAACACCTGATGCCATATGTCAGGGGGCAAAATGTCCCGGAGAAATGCCAGACAGCATTAAGCCCAAGACACTTCTTTTATACAAATTTTCATAAGACGTGTCAATTTCCAGACCCTCTTTGGGACATTTGAAAACATTAATAGTTTTTCAAATCTCAAGGAGGTTTTTATTTTGGAAAAGCCGAAGCTTACCAAATGCCCAAACTGTATTGGTGCTTTCTCTGGAATCACCATTGATGGGCAAAAAATCGTTGCCGGGCCACTCCGCTGTAATTCTTGGACATGTGAATTCTGTCAACCCATTTTGCTAAAGAGGCTTTACAAGCGGATACTTCAAGGCTCCATAGGTCAAGATGCCGTTCCCCGTTATGGCCTAAAGTTTTTGACTCTTACATTCGCCGGTCAGGAAGAAAGGCAGCGACTTCATGATATAGTCGAAAGCCACAACCGGGAATTACTCAAAAAACGTGAGCGGGATGAACTCAAGGATTCAGAACAAAATGTAGCTGACACAAAAGATCAAAAAATATGGTCTTATCCGGAAATCGTTTACGACATCATGACGGAAAGCTTTCATAAGCTCATCCGTGCCTTGAAAAAGCAGTACGGTGAATTTCATTATTTCAGGGTCAATGAACTGCAGAAAGACGGCACACCCCATTTTCATGTTTTGCTGGCTGGCAATGCCATAATCCCCAAAGACATACTTGATTCGATAGAAAACAAATGGGTCGGCATCTATGGCATGGGCTATGTCAGAATTAATTGCATAAAATTTCGGGATAAAAAACACGCTGTCCGGTACATGCTCAAATACATAACCAAAGACATTAAGAAACCCGGGAAACGGAAAAGAATCTTCACCACATCACGACATGCCCTGCTCAAGGTAGACAAACCAAACTGGCTTGCCGTTGAAGTCTACATTGGAAGAGTTGATGACAACGGTATTCACGAAGAAAAAGTGTCTTTTGATAATGACCTGGGGCATGGGTATTGTGGGTTTGTAAACCAGGGGGCGTTAAGGATTGTTCCTAAAAAAGATGTACTTCGGATAATTTTGCAAAGGCATCTTCAAAATTTGCTGATCACCGAAAAAGTATAGGAGCCTTGCCATGTTACCGTCACAAAGTCGTAAATCACGCTATGAAAATGTTGTTGTTCTGCCAACCGAAAAAATGGCGGGTAAGGTAGATCCTAAATTTTATTATGGTGGTCTTCTGTCAGGCCGTATATCCAAGGTCCATGATATAGCTCTCGCAATGATCTCTTTCTGTGAATATGAGTTTTCGCAACATGGAATTAAGACAAAACCGGATTATGGCTTCCTCAATAAAATCATGGCTATCGTTGAGGACTATCCACTGAATTCAGAAAAATTATAAGGAAATCATAAATGGAAACAGCTATTCAATTAACATTGGAAGAATTGAAAAAACAGTTCCCTGGGAAGACTTTATTAACCGTGGAGGAGACAGCACAAGCATATGGGTTCCGAAACGTGCAGACGATATACAATGCCCTTCGGAAAAATGCCACGCACCCTTTTCCGGTTAAGCCAAGAAAACGATGTGGCAGGTTGTATTTTAACATAGTGAACATTGCAATAGATCAAGCCGGTTAATTCCGGCCCCAGGGAGGTATTTATGGCAATTCTCCAAGAGTGCCCGGTCTGCAATCTTAAGCAGGCAATCAAGAATAAAAAATGCAAATGCGGTGCTAATCTTATCCAATTCAAAAAATCTCAAAAAATAAAGTACTGGATTCAATTCCGCATTCCAGACGGCCACACCATCAAAGACGGAAAGCGGATAGCCAAGTATAAACAGCGGAAAGAATACGTTGGAATATCTATTGAAGACGCCAAAGCCGCCGATGGTAAAAGAAAAGCTCAAAAAAAGGAAGGTCGGGTGTTTGATATGCTACCGGAATCAACTATGACCTTTGAAGAATTAACAGAATGGTATCTTGAGTTGCCCAGGCTAAAAAAACTGGCCTACTACAATGTCTTAAAGGTCTACCTGGCTTCTTTCAATTCCGTATTCGGTCATCGATTCGTGAAAGACTTGAAATCCGTTGATCTGGAAAATTACCAGATTCAAAGAAAAGATCAAGGTAAGTCTGACTCGTACATTGATCAGGAAATAGGAGCGGCCCGGGGAATGGTGAACAAAGCCTGGGACAATGACAAGGTGACCGGTGATTCCTTGAAACCGTTTAAAAAAATTAACAAGATGTTAAAACATGGCAGCAATGCAAGGGATAGAGTGTTAAGCATTGAAGAATTTAATCTCTTGATTGACGCCCTACCCCTTCACGCCAGAAATATTTTTATTACCGGCTTTTTCACTGGTATGCGCATGGGTGAGATACTTTCATTGAAGTGGGACCAGGTAAACTTAAAGCTTCGGAAAATTGAACTTGAAGCAGATCAAACCAAGGATAATGAAAAACGGTTGGTGCCAATCCCTGACACCTTGTTTGAATATCTGGTTAAGATCCCCAGGTCATTGCAGGACAATCATATTTTTCTATTTCGGGGTAAGCCATTGAAAAGTATTAGGGCCAGTCTGAAAAAGGCTTGTGAGGCCACCGGCATTCCCTACGGCCGGAATGCCAAAAACGGAATCACTCCGCATGACCTGCGCCATACCTTCAATACGTATATGAGAAAAGCCGGAGCGCATGACACGGTGACAATGGATATTACCGGCCATTCCACCAGAGAAATGTTTGACAGGTACAATACAGTTGATGAACAGGAGAAGGAAGAGGCTGTCAAACGCATGGAATCAATGTTGTTCAGCAAGGAAGGCAAGGAAAAAGAAGGGTAACCAGATTTGGGAAAATGTTACCCAAAGTGTTACCCAAAACAAAAACAGGGAGTCAACCTATTTGGCTAACCCCCTGTTTTTACTTATGGTACCGAAGAGAGGACTTGAACCTCCACGCCTCGCGGCACTAGATCCTAAGTCTAGCGTGTCTACCAGTTCCACCACTTCGGCGACGCAAAAATTTTAATTTAGACAACTCTTATACTTAGATATCAGACAAAATGTCAAGGCTCAAATATAAAAATCAAAAATATACAAGCTAAATTAAAAAGGCCCTGATAATCGCTATGAGAATCAGAGCCTTTAAAAAAATAATCCGGCGACGTTCTACTCTCCCACACAGTCTCCCNTGCAGTACCATCGACGCTAAAGAGCTTAACTTCCGTGTTCGAGATGGGTACGGGTGTGGCCTCTTCGCCATCGCCACCGG
>NZ_KB892923.1 GCF_000373985.1 Desulfobacter curvatus DSM 3379 | reverse complement strand
TGGGAGCCACATCCACCTGCTTGCCTGAAATCGACATCTGTTTGAGGCTGTCAAATTCCATTTCATGAACGGGCATGACTTCATCAAAATGATTGATGGAATCCTGGCGAACTGCGTTGATTACGTTTTCGAGAGTTGTGGTCTTTGTCATGATAAATCTCCTTTGTTGATTAAGTTTTTTTGGGGTGCGCGGATTAATACCCGCATTGGGAACAGATGATGACGGGCTCTTTGCCGTTTCTGATCGTGATATCGTTTCCGAGGCTGTGACACACGGTCACATGGTGCCCGCAATCCAGGCGGAACTTCTGGCCTTCAAGTGACTTGATGATTTTTCTCAAGGATTCGGTGCTCTGGTACGCTTCCTTCTGCTGTTTGGTCATGGCGTCCTCCAATAAAAAAGGCCACCCAGAGCACATGCCCCAGATGGCCTTGCAATTGTCGTTAATGTTTCAGGAATAAATGACGTTGCACTGATCCATGCTGATTTCCCAGGGGCCAATTTTATCGCTGGAAGAAAAGCCCTGGTTGAGCCACAGCCCCCCGTTGAAAACCTGGGAATGGTGGCGCTGGTCAAAGTCGTTGAACAGATTGCCGATGTACTGCCACATACCCCGACCCACTACCGGATGTCCCTCCAGACGTTCGATCCGATCCCAATCAGGAAACAGCATCTTATACAGGCCGATAAGTGCCGCCTCCTGGTGTTCAGCATGTTCAAATATTGCCTGAAGGCGATGCTGAAGTTCCTTTTTTGTGGTGATCCCTTGGTTAGCCAGGTGCCTTTGACACTGTTTTTCGATCAATTTTGTTGCTGTTGCTTTCATTGAAACCTCCTTGATTTTGGGCATAAAAAAACCTTCGCCGGGGATACCCAGGAAGGCCTCTAATGCTTGTTTTACTGGTTGTTTGCTTTGATTAAATGAAAGTGTTCTCGCAGTCGTTTAATGGCGTTAAAAGGGGCTAAATCGTCGCGCCCGATGACTTCTTTGACCTGGTGCTCTTCCACAAAGATTTCACCTGTTTTATCTGGGCCTTCGAACACTTCCAGGCCGATGTATCCAAGTTTGGGATTGGTGGTCAGGATGTACGTTTCAACACCTTCACGGTAAACGTCCAGGTCATCACCATATCCGGCTGACAGTTTGTGCGTGTGCTGGCCGGAACAGTCCCTGAAAGTGATTTCAAGGCAGGGGTTAAAGCGTTTTGCCTGGATCATATTGTCGGTGCTTTCTTTATTGATGCTGTAATTGCGGATTCTGCGCATGGAGGGTTCCTTTCCTGTTAAACGGACAAGTGGCACACCGGGATTTATCTCGGCAGGCTGAACAAACTTTTACAGGGTCCAGGGTAGTGCCAAGATAATCAAGAATATCTGCCAGTGCCTTGGTCATGGGCATCTGCATTGCCCAGGCAATACGTCGCAATGTCGCACTGTGTTTGGCACTTAATTCTGGAGTGTATGCCATTTCCAATGCCCTCCGTGTTCTTCATCACGCGGGTCAGCGATAATCCCGCCACCAAGCCGTATCAAGTCAACCTGACCGGCAGGCTTCGGAGTCCAATGAACACCAAACTGGACCTGATACAGCCCAAGAACGTTGATATCTTTCAGTTCTTCCAGGCTGACGAATCCCCACTCCGCCATTTCCAAATCACCGTTCAAAATGCAGAATCCGAACATGGTGTCTACGTGGTCATATTCGGCGATAAACCAGTGGCTTTCACCGAGGTAAAAATGGGCGTGGATGATTTTGTCTTGGGTAGGGATGTGTTCAGTTTGGTAAAGACCGGGGATGGTTGCCAGTTGTGCTTCGGTTGGTGTGTTATGCATGATTTTTTTCCTGTTTTGTTTGGCTGGATGTCAGCCGTTGATGTATTCAATGACTCGGGATGCCTCTACGCGATTGAGGTCATCCAGGGATTTGTTGAATCGTTCATGGATAAGGCGGTTCAATCCGTCTGTGGTGTGGCCTTTGACGCCTGCCAATTTGAGAATGAAATCCTTTTGACGCTGCGTGATCACTTTTTCATCGGTGTGGACGCTGTGACGATCTGCCCCTGGTGGGAAATTGTAATCGTGACAATCTGACTTCCTGGGGAGCTTGTTTTTTAAGGTATGGCGATGAGTTTTGATGAATACGCCTGTCAGCCCTGCAACACGTATGGTAGCATCAATCATGGCGGATTTTTCTGCCATCTTGATACACGTATTCAATCGCCAGTTATCCTGCCGCAAATGCCTGGCCCCGGAACCTTCCGCCACGATCCTTCCGCCGTGCGTTTTCAATTCGCACTTGAGCAGGACCTGTTTAATTTCCAAACCACGCAAGCAAGCCTCTTCATACAGGCCAACGTTGGGAAAATGAGCCGTTAAACCCATCGCTGCGATTATCATTTCTGCGCCTGCTTTCCAAAGGGTCAATCCTGAGAAATGGCTGAAATCCCGGCATAGATAGGTTGCTCCAGCCTTTGCGAGAGGGCAATCTTGTGCGACGTGTACCCGGCCATAGTGAATGTCAGGCTCCAGGTTCTGCTTGATCCACTGGATGAGTTTGCGCTGGTTCTCCCGTCTATTGTTCAAAGCGTTTTCAAAGGTGCTTGGGGGCATATCCAGTGGAGATGTGGGAAAGGCTGAAATGCTCCCGGTGTCAGGTTGTTTTATTTCTGGCGGTTTCGTAAATTGTTTAATTGTGCTTATGTCTCCGATATGATTCATGGAATTCTCCTTTCGTTAAAATAAAAAAGACCAGCCCTGAATGGACTGGTCCTCGTTGTTAATTTTGTGTCGGTGTTTTTCTCCCCTTGATCACGGAACAGGGGGAGGGGGGGGATGTGTCGTTTGATTTAAGGGTTTAGGTTGAGGTGCTGGGTGGGGTGGTACTGGCTGTTTTACTAATTCAGCGAAGAGCTGAAAAGGCTATGGATAAAAGGGGGGGCTATAATGTCTCAAACAGGAAAAGAACTTCCGGCATAGGTACTGGGTCCCAAAGACGATAAATCAGTGGTTTTAAAAATTGACGACTATGATGCTGCAGGAAGGTTTATTTAGGTGGTTGAAAAACTGATACTCCTGGGCTTTTGAGGCCTGGAAGGATGACTAATAATATGGAGGGGTGGTAAAATGAAAGGCCGACCATAATATTTTGATTTACCAGCAGGGATAAAATGATTAAAAAGGGTGGATCATTGGAAGTGACGATTGCCAAAAGTAGTGATCTCCTTTATTGGCAACTCTTTCAGCAACATAAATACCATCATTGTTTACCTTGGTTTTTCTTGTTTGCATTATGGATACGATCTAATATCTGAGTGTTCAGAGACGCTAAGCTGATACACGGGTGTTTAATCCACTGATAAATCTATTTTTCAAAGCATTTACCCTGAATTTTCTTTACACGATCTATCCATACTGATATGCAGTTCTGGTAAATACTAAGATGATAACCGATCCGGCTATCCGTTGATTCTTCATGATATGCGGTTAGATATCAGATTGCTCAAGATAACCGGACAACCGGAGAATAACTTGTTGTTGTGATAAAAAAAGTGTCTGGAAGAAAAATATTGAAAAGATTTTCTGCAAATGGCTGATCTCACACCGCCGGTTTCAGGCTCCAGGCCCATGGTTTTCATCAGTTACAGCCACAAGGATGCTATCTGGAAAAACCGGTTGCTTCCATTTATTCAAGCCTATGTTCTTGCCGATTTTCTTGAGATTTGGGATGATACCCGGATAGATGCGGGGGACACCTGGTACCCAGAGATTACCTCCGCCATGGACAAAGCAGACATTGCGGTCTGCCTCATCTCTGAGCATTTTCTGGCCTCGGATTTTTGTGTGAAGGAAGAAGTTTCTTTTTTTTTGGAAAAACGGGAAGAAAAAGGAATGCTCCTGATCCCGGTTCTTTTGCGAAAATGCCCCTGGCAGCTCCATGACTGGCTTAAGCAGATTCAAATGCTGCCCGGAAACAGCCAAACCGTGGCAGATTTTAATGACAATTGGGCTGTGGCTTTTGATCTGGTCTCAGATCGAATCATGAAATTTTTGAACAATCCCCAATACACCCTCCAACCTGCCGAACCCAGACATAAAAAGATTGTTAAAATCGACCTCTCCCGCATGCCCATGACCGGCATGGAACTTTTTGGCCGCCAAAAAGAGATGACCATGTTGGATGCTGCCTGGCAAGAAGATGATCAGCGGGTGGTGAGTCTGGTGGCCTGGGGCGGGGTGGGCAAAACTACCCTGGTGAACAAATGGCTGGCGCGCATGGCTCGGAACAATTATCGCGGGGCGGAGAGGGTGTTTGCCTGGTCGTTCTACTCTCAGGGCACGGGTGAGCGAGTGACATCAGCGGACCAGTTCATTCGGGAGGCTCTGGAATGGTTCGGCGATTTTGATTTATTGGCCGGTTCGGCCTGGGAAAAAGGCCGGCGCCTGGCTGGACTGGTGGCGGCCCAAAAAACCCTCCTGGTGCTCGACGGCATGGAACCCCTACAATCCGGCGATGACTATGAACGCGGAAAGATCAAGGACCCGGCCCTGGCCATGCTGATAACGGGCCTGGCCCGGCAAAATCCCGGTCTTTGCCTGATCACCACCCGGGAGGAAGTGGCGGATCTCTCGCGTTTTACTTCCGGTACCATTCGGCTAAACCTGGACCAGATCTCGGCCGAAGCCGGTCGATCGTTGTTGAGCATACGCAATATCCAGGGCACGGATGCGGAAAAAGAGGCTGCTTCCAAAGCCTTCGGCAACCATGCCCTGGCCCTGAATTTATTGGCCGAATATCTCTACACCTTACCCGGTCATAGCGTGGAACATGCTGACAAAATTCCGGATCTGGATATCCCTTTAGAAAAAGGTAAACATCCCCGCCGGGTACTCCAGGCAATGGCGGACCAGATGGGGGATGGCCCGCAGGTGGAACTCCTACGGTTTGTTGGTCTTTTTGACCGGCCCGCGCCTTTGGTAGCCCTGGAAGCGGTTTTTTCCGGCAATCCCTTGCCGGGATTGACCCGGCATGTTCAACCTCTCTCACCGCTGGAGCGCATGGCCGTGCTGGATCATCTGCGCCGCAGCAAACTGCTGGCCCAGGCCAGCGACCACCGAGGCCAGGACCTGGATTGCCATCCCCTGGTGCGGGAGCATTTCGGTGCAAGCTTAAAAATCGATTTTCCCGGGTCCTGGCAGGCAGCCAATCACCGTTTGTACGACTATTACAAAAACCTGCCACAAAAAGAACTGCCCGACACCCTGGAAGAAATGGAGCCCTTGTTCCGAGCCGTGCCCCACGGGTGCCAGGCCGGACTGCACCAGGAAGTATTCGACAGCGTTTATTATGCGCGCATTCTAAGAAAAGATAAATATTACATTATGAAACAACTCGGGGCTTTTGGGTCTTGGCTGACGGTGATCGCCTCGTTTTTTGATGAACCCTGGACCAAGGTCTCGGCCAACCTGGAGGAAGCAAACCAGACGGAGCAATTGAACAACGCCGGCTTAGGGTTGCGGGCCTTGGGCAGATTACGGGAAGCGGCAGAGCCCATGGAGGTGGGGCTGGCGCTCGCGATTAAGCAAAAAAACTGGAAAGAAGCCGCTATAGATGCTTTCAACCTCAGTGAACTCCGCCTGACCCTGGGAGAGGTGCCCAAGGCCGTGTCTGCCGGCCGCCAAAGCTTGATATATGCGGATCGAAGCCAGGATGAATTCGAGCAGTATGACAATCGCACAACCCTGGCCGATGCCCTGCATCAGACCGGTGAGATCCGGGAAGCAGAAGCCCTTTTCCAGGAAGCCGAGGCCATGCAGCAAAAACACCGGCCCCAATATGCCTTTCTCTATTCCTTGCGGGGGTTCCGATACTGCGATCTGCTCTTAGCCCAGGGTCGATATATGGCGGTTTTGGAACGGGCGCAAAGTACACTTAAAATTGCCGAAAACAACAACTGGCTTCTAATTATGGCTCTGGATCACCTCTCCCTGGGCCGAGCCCATTTCCTGCAAGCCCTGGCTAACCAGGCTGCTGACGCGCAGGATTTTAGCCAGGTAGAATTTATCCTGGACCAGGCAGTGGATGGATTGCGGGCAGCCGGAGTCCAACATGAATTACCTCGCGGCCTACTGGCCCGGTCCGCCTTTTTCCGCACCATCCAAAACTTCGACGCTGCCTGGCGGGATTTGCGCGAAACCAAGGAAATCGCCGAACGCGGAGAGATGAAACTTTTTCTCATCGATTATCACCTGGAAGCCGCCCGCCTGATCCAGGCCCAGGGTCAACTCAAGAATCTTTCTCTTATAACCTTTTGCAAGCATGTGGACACAGCCGCCAACCTGATTCAAAAAACCAGCTATCATCGCAGGGATGCAGAAGTGGCGGAGCTGCGTATGTGAGTAATCTTTTATTTCTTGTCGGACCAAGTCAACAGGCTGATTTATGAATTCGGGGGACACTATACTTAATTCCAACAATCCAAATGCACACGGGCAAGCCGGTGATTTTGGTGTTCACGGCGGCTCCGCCGCCGTGAATCGCGGTGCTGACTTCGTCCAGTACCTTGTCCAGTCGCCTCTGGCGCCTGAACAAGGTACTGGACCGGTCACTGCACACCGATCAATCAAACTATCGTTTGCTTGATCGGCGCACAGCGCCGGTCAGCACCGCGATTATGTGTAGCAAGATTTATCAACACGGAGACACTTAATGAGCGATTGGAATCCAAATTTATATATGCAGTTTAGATCAGAAAGAACCCAGCCCTCAATTGATTTGATCTCTAAAATCAATTCAGTTGAACCAAAATCAATTATTGATGTCGGTTGTGGACCAGGGAACAGTACACAAGCCTTGGTTAATCGTTGGCCAAAGGCCAGAATAACTGGCTTAGACAGTTCATCGACAATGATACAAAAGGCGAAACATGATTATCCGAACCAGGAATGGATTGTAGCTGATGCATTATCCTACGAGTCTGAAATCAAATATGATATTGTTTTTTCAAATGCCGTGATTCAATGGATTCCAAATCACGAAAACCTGCTGAAGAAATTTCATGAATCGCTCTCAGATAATGGTTTACTTGCAATTCAAATTCCACTTTTTTGGGACATGCCACTGGGAAAGGTTATCAAGGAAACAGCCAATGATATCCGCTGGAAGGACTTAATGGAGGGTATTGCGGATCTTTTCACAATTCATAATTATTCATTTTATTACGATCATCTATCAAACCTGTTCAATTCAATAGATATTTGGGAGACAAGCTATTTTCATATACTGGATAGTCATCTATCAATAGTTGAGATGATGAGAAGCACAGGCCTGAAACCGTATTTAGAAAAGTTTGACAATGAATTGGACATCAATCAATCTTGGATTTCGCTCTTTGAAAATGTGCGTTTTTCGTTTTTCACCCTTCATTGTCATTGATTGCTCCACCATTAATTCAGCTTGAGTTGCCCAAGTATTGGTAATCATAGTAATGAAGTGGAACGTCCAGAATGAAAAGAATATCTTTTTGAAGAT
>NZ_KB892922.1 GCF_000373985.1 Desulfobacter curvatus DSM 3379 | reverse complement strand
ACAATGGGGCTTCCCGAGTTCTACAGCGTATCTCTTCCTGCATGCCACGGCCTGTTGACTCCGACGGACCTTCACATCCTCGCCGATTACGGATGTTTCTGTGTTGCCTTCGGCGACCGTTAAAACCCTCGGCGTCCGCGGGTTGCTCTCTCGAAGCTGTACCAGCACTTCAGGGAACGCGGTCTCCCCTGCGGCCTACAGGATGCTCTGCCTACGCTTAACCCATCTTGTTCGATGTCCTTTTTATTGATCTTTCAGTTGGGTGAGTCCATCTGCACTTTTATTCGGGATTCCGGGTGCAGCTCGTTTCCAGCCAAGTTTACTTAGCGTCCCAACTTACAATAGCCGGTATATCTCCGCCATGGGTCCAAGGCTCGATACGGGTGGGTGGCTAACCCTTGCTGAGACCCATTACTGAATTTCACCCGACAGGGACTTTCACCCTGCAAGATACGCCGAGCTGAGGGGCCAGGCTTTTAAACCCCAAAAATTCCCGATAAAAAGTTAAATTTTCCAGAACCATGCACTTCCGAAAGGCCGCGCAGTAAGCCTGGTCCCTCTTCCGGGTAAAGGCATCGGTTACCCGACGCCCTCCCCACAGACCCGTACGTGAAAATTTCCCTCATACGGATCCTCGGTTCAGGCTCTTTTTACCGAGCCGTCAACCAATCAGGCGACACCCTGATTGGCGCATGACTATGCTACCCATGGGCGGCAACAGCCGCCCGAATGCACTTTACTGGAATTTGGTGATACAGTTTGTGGCCTCTGAGTGCCTCCTGTAGTTCCTCCCAGTAAAACGTCACACCGGCTTCTCCTTACCTGCAGAGGGTCGCTTGGGCCTCACTTCCCCACCTTACCGTTCAGGTCTCGTTTCACCCTGAACTTCGGTACTATGATCAGCTAAGACTGCCAATTGGCCGTCACGGGTTTGTTCGCTTTTAACTATCCGCCCCCCGTTACCTCGCGTTGCCCGTCTTTTATGTTTGTGTTTCCACTTGAATGTGAACTCAACTGCCTGGCGGGGTCTCCATGCAGATGCCGGGATTTTGCCCATGGCTGGATTTCCTGATACCGTTCTTATTCTTCAAGGAACCAATTGGCTCTCCCCAGTTCCCGAGCTACCCCTTTGAAAACATGCCTTGGTCGAAGGGTGACTCACAGGCTTGCCATAACGCCTGTAAGTCTGCTGCCTTCCGTCACGCTGGAATGCGTCGGCTTTCCCTCTGCAATCGCGGGGTTTATCCTTATGGACCACAACTATACATTTTTCGCAAGCTCAGTACAGAGCCTGCAATCTTGTTCCATCCAGCTTCAGACCTCCGTCTCCGGTTTTGCCTGTGGATTTCACTAATGAACTGCCGGCTAAGCTTTGTTCATGTGGGACTTTCACCCACTGGGTAACATTATCGAATTTCATCCTCCTGCTCGGTTAAATCCCAACGATTCGGATTTATCTGGACACGACCAGCGTTTTGTTCTCTTTATATTCTTGGATGGTTACCCCAGCCACCTTTAAGCAGTAATTGCTTGTAGAGGGATAATTTCATTCTCTATTTTTGTCATATTTTGTTTGGCCATCTTGAGATCATAACTGATCTGCAGGTTCATCCAAAATTGTGGTGTGGTGTTGAAGTATCGAGCCAACCTGAGAGCAGTATCAATGCTGATTCCTCTCTTTTGTCTTATCACATCGTTGATCCGTGGTGCTGGTACGCGCAAAGCAATAGCCAAAGCATTAGCACTCATATTTAATGGTTCTAAATACTCTTCTTTGATTATTTCTCCAGGATGGATTGCTCTCATATTATTCATAATCTGTTACTCCTAATGGTAGTCTGTTATCTCCACATCGTATGGTTCATCAGACCGCGAAAAGCATACACGCCATTGCTTATTGATTCTTATGCTGTACTGCCCCTGTCTATTGCCTCCCAATTTTTCAAATCGATTACCGGGTGGGGACCGTAAATCAAGCAACTCGACTGCACTGTCAAGCATTTGGAGCTTGCGTTCTGCTTGAGCCTGAAAAGCTCTGAATTGCTTTGGGCTGTTTCCTTCATAAAGGGCTTGTGTATGCTTGCATTTAAAATTCTTTATCATAGTTAAAACTATAACGTCATGCGTTAAATGTCAAGCGTATGTTTTTAAGAAGATCTCGCGGTAGGAACGCCGGTTACCCAGCGCCCCCCGCACAGTCCCGGACGTGCGGTTTTCCCGCATCCGGTTCTTCGGTTAGACTCGCTTCCGCGCGGACCTTCACAGTTACCCGTTACAAGATCCAATTGCTATTCCCCGCAGTGAGGTTGGCTCATGTTATCCAGCCCTACATGTCCGGCACGAGTTTCCTTTGTGGGCTACGTCCTTCCGTCAGGTCCTTTCCCTTACATGCATGGTGTACGCATGTGTGTGGCTGGCTTTCCCAACCTCTGAGTACTATGCCTGATAAGACACCCCAATGGCATATAGCCGCCTTGCAACGACCCACCTGAATTTTGAATAATTCATACCAGGAGCACAATGGGGCTTCCCGAGTTCTACAGCGTATCTCTTCCTGCATGCCACGGCCTGTTGACTCCGACGGACCTTCACATCCTCGCCGATTACGGATGCTTCTGTGTTGCCTTCGGCGACCGTTAAAACCCTCGGCGGCCGCGGGTTGCTCTCTCGAAGCTGTACCAGCACTTCAGGGTGCACGACCACCCCTGCGGCCTACAAGATTCTCTGCCTACGCTTAACCCATCTTGTTCGATACCCTTGTTATTGTTCTTTCAGTTGGGTGAGTCCATCTGCACTTTTATTCGGAATTCCGGGTGCAGCTCGTTTCCAGCCAAGTTTATTTAGCGTCCCAACTTACAATAGCCGGTATATCTCCGCCATGGGTCCAAGGCTCGATACGGGTGGGTGGCTAACCCTTGCTGAAACCCATTACTGAATTTCACCCGACAGGGACTTTCACCCTGCAAGATACGCCGAGCTTCGCTCGGCACCGACAACGTGGCCCTCACCGGCTGGGGTGGAGCGCAGCGGAATTCCCGTCCGTGTGCAGGGCATGGTGTGTGCCGGGCACGGCACATGTTCTTAAAAGTGAGTCAAATGTATAGAATTTCAATACATTTGGCAAGTCTTAGACCCAGCCTGATGGAGGCGAAGGGTGTAGTGGTATGGCAACGGGGTACCGGTGACGATACTTCGGAAGGAAGCCGCGCTGCTAAGGCAGGGCACCACAAAAGTACGGGATGACGTACAGAAACCGAGTATGAGGCGCACATATCGGGACGAGCCTGCACAACAAGGTAAAGTCCTCTATCCATCACAGGGTATGTCCGTAAACTCGGCATTTACGTACTGAAAGGCATGTGTTTACCCCGGGAGATCTCCCATGTGCCGAAACGGCTGAGGGCCGGGTAACCGGTCCTGACCGCATGGGAGAAGTCAGCAGAAGGCATAGTAGCCGGTGGAAATGAGCCCCGCAAGAGCGGGGAGGCCTCACCCCGGTAAAGGCCTGAACGGTGCCCGGGCCGAACGGTCCGGGTAAATGATAATGACAAATAGGAGGTGTGTACTTGTGAACAGACGGCCACAGCAGATGGAACTGTTCCCAGCGTCACAGATTGCCGAACGTCTGGGAAACAACGACCGGTTAATGGAAATGATCCTTGAGCGCAACAACATTATCCGGGCATGGAAACAGGTTTGTGCAAACAAAGGTGCCCCCGGTATAGACGGTATGAAAACCGGCCAACTCGGGAACTACCTGGCAAAGCACTGGCCTGAAATTGAACAAGACCTGCTTAACTGTAGGCATAAACCGCTGCCGGTAAAACGTAAGGAAATCCCCAAACCAGACGGCGGTATCCGTTTGCTTGGAATACCCACGGTGCTTGACCGGTTTATACAGCAGGCCATAGCCCAAATCCTGGAACAGGTATGGGAACCTTTTTTCTCTGAATACAGCTATGGATTCAGGCCCGGCAGATCCGCACACGATGCGGTGATGCAGGGTAAAAGGTACATGGTTGAAGGGCATACATATGTCGTTGACATGGACCTGTCCAAATTTTTCGACCGGGTTTCGCACGACCGCCTGATGAGCAGACTCGCCGGCAGAATCAAGGATAAGCGCGTATTAAAGGTCATACGGCAATATCTAAGATCCGGTGTCATGATTTCAGGCGTTATGGTGCCTACGGAAGAAGGGACTCCCCAGGGAGGTCCGCTCTCTCCTTTGCTTTCCAACATCGTCCTTGATGAGCTGGATAAGGAACTGGAGAAACGAGGGCATCGGTATGTCCGTTATGCCGATGACTTTATGATCTTCTGCAAAAGCCGGAAAGCGGCCGAAAGGGTTATGCAGAGTATCACCAGGTTTCTGACCGTGAGACTCAAACTCAAAGTAAACCAGGACAAAAGTGCTGTCAGCAGACCGTGGCTGCGCAAATTCCTTGGCTTCACATATTTTCAAATGTGTGGACAGTCCAAGATTCGGATTCATGCCAAGAGCATGAAACGGTTCAAGGATAAAGTGCGGGTATTAACCAGCCGCAAACGGGGGAAAAGTCTGTGGCAGGTCATCCAGGAATTGAACCAATACTTTCGGGGATGGTGGAATTATTTCCGGCTCACAGAAGCCAAATCATTCCTCAAAGGGCTCAAAATCTGGATAATGCGACGGCTGCGAAGTCTGATCTGGAAACAATGGAAAAATCCCAAAACCAGGGTTCGGAATCTTGAGAAACTTGGTATTGCTCACCACGACGCCATGCTTTGCGGCAATGCCCGCAAAAAGTATTGGCACATGAGTAAAATCAAATGGGTGGCCATTGCCATGCCTGAACGATATTTTATTGATAAAGGATTATATCTGCCCGGGAACTGATTCCTAAAATCAGCCGAACCGCCCTGGTACGTGATCCGTACGCCGGGTGGTGTGGGAGGGCTCCTCAGTGATGGGGAGTCCTATCCCGATTAGCCTTATCTTTCTAATTACGCAAAATCTTGTTGTCTTTGAAGTTTTCTCATTTCTAGCCGACAATACCAATCTTTCCCTCTATCTCCGCACCTATCTCGTATAGCTTCTTTTAGACTACGAGTGCGACTGTTCAGCTGGCGCACGTCCGCAAGGAAGGAATCTCTTTGGGTTTGGACTTTGTCGCGGTCATTAAATAGGTCTTTCCTCATTGACTTAACTATCTTTATTTGCTCAAGAAACTCGGAGAACTTCCCTCTATCCTTTTGCTCCTTTGCCACATTCAGTTCTTTTTGCAGTCTTGCAATTTCCTCTTTGGCTTTCTTGAGCATCTTCCCCAATCCGACTAAGCTGGATCGTGCATCTTGAAGTAAGCTGTAGGCTTGATCGGCAACCTTGACTGAAGAGTAATGAAGATCGACAAGGAAATGGTAATCATAGCTTGACTGAGCTTCAGCAATATGTTGCTCAATATTCTCCCTATGCTCTTCTACGCTTCTGCTAACCTCTTTCCGTTTTCTTTCCCAATTCTCTCGAGCTTCACGTTCATCCTCCTCAACCACATCATAGATAATCTTGCTGACAACGGCAGCACCTCCAAGTGCTGCCCCAACTCCCAAAGCTATTTTCCACCAACTCATGTTCTATCCCTCCAGCAAACGTGGAGAAATCTCAACTGGCGGAAGAGCCTCAACAAGGTTCTTTAGCGATTCGTTTGACTTCTCACCAAACTTTGGAAGCTCACGAGTAATTTCGGTAGTCATATCTTTGTACATTTGCCTTTCCTCAAGAGTTATGTTGGGTTCAAAAGTTTTCTTTTGAGCAAGCTTAGCCATCTCAAGCACCTCTCTTCGCTCGATGTGTAGCCTCTCTAGTTCGGCATTCACTGTTTGATAGAAGCCAATCAAGGCAATGCGCCTGTGTTTAAGTTCCTCCATTTTTAAACAGTAAGTCTTATCTATGACATCATGGGCTATTTCAGCTTGTTTATTAATCCTCTCAAGTTCCGCATCAAGCCGTTTTGCCTCAATCTTGTAGGCAAGCGTTCTGGCATAAGCTTCAGCTATGGCTCCAAGAGGATTGAAAGCCTTTAGAACGGGAATCCATTTGTTTTCCGGCGAGGGTGCAGAATGAGGGGCATCAACCTTGTCGATCTTGCCAACTGATTCTTTTTGAGTTGGAGAGGATTGGTTCATAGTGAAATGTCTTTCTCCTTGGCTAACGGGCTGTTCAGGGGCAGCGAGGTACGAGCCGTCACCTGCAACAGCATTGTTATGATTATAATTGATTAACAACAAACAGGGCATCAGAGTCAGATGTGTTTTCTTCAATATGTCGCTTAATCATTGCTCTATTAGAAGAAATTATAGAAGACCATCTTATGCTCCATGCGCGGTAAGCATGCCAGCTATACCCAATATACAATTCTTTGCTCATTGTTTTCATGGATCGCAGCACAGCTTTTAGGTATAATTCTTCAATAGATGTATTTTTTATTTCCAGAATAGATCCTAAATAAATCAACCATTTTGCAAGATGTTCATATTGCTCCCACGCATTGTTCTCTCTTGTTAAATCCGTCTTTGTTTCTATTATTTTACCAATTGTTTTAACAACCTTTTTATCTTCAAGACTCAAACCTTCTGCAAAAATTGAAGAAATAATTCTTAGAAATGAGTCTTCTAATTTCAGATACTTAGTCTTGAAAGTATTACCATCGTATATAACCCTTCTGATACTTTTCAGTGATTTGTCTACGACATCTTCAATTTCAGGAATTTTTTTGTTTAAATCTTTAAAAAAGTCAGAAAGCTCCAGTTGATCGAGAACTCTTATCCCATAACAATGTGAATAATAGTCTTTTATCTCTTGATCAACTTTTGATCTTGAAACTAAAAAAATATTTAATCCAATCACATGACTTTTAGAAAAACCTTTATAATCGCTTATAATTGCTTTCAAATTAGTATCACCGAGGGAATAGCCCAGAATGACCACTGTATTTTCATGCAAAACGGTGCTTAGTTTTCTTGAAAAGTAGGAATCGTTATTGATGAAATTAAAATAATCATCTGAAGTAATAACCATATTATTAGGCGAGTCTGTAGAACCATGGACATGGTAGACTTTAACGTTTGAGGAAGCTCTGGGTATTGGTAGACCAGGAGCGATTGATTGGCAAGTATTCTCACCAGAAAGGTTTTCTAAAAGTTTATCATAGTTTGTCGTAACGACTCTATATGATCTTTTGGAAAGGAATTCTTTGAGTTCAGAATTATCGCCTTTTAATGAAATAGCATCTATTATCTTTGCTGCTTCTTCATGAATAGATTTGTTATTATCACTTAGTTTAATAGAAATGATTTGAGCGCGTTCTTCTAAGCTTAATGGATTAGAATTAGTTTTAGGAAAAAGAGAGGTTTTTAGGTCTTCACCATTGGGCAACAAATCACATAATTCTTCAAGCAATTTTTGCCAACTTGGCGCATTATTTTCGGTGACCGCTTTTGAGAACCCTGTACCAGTAAATAAGCATATCCTATTTGATGCTACAGCATACGCAATCTCGAACATTTCACTCAACGTGCTTCATCCTTATCATAACGTTGCGGGTAACTTGGCGGGCGCGTCGTTTTGCCCGCTCAAGTTCACCCGGTTGTTCGCCGGTTTCACCTCAAATAGTACAAATATATTGCAAACGGTAAAAAATTGCCTATAGCTACCTTCGACACATCTGGGTGTTTTTTAATCATGTACTGTAAAAGAGCGTCAAAATCCCAATCCTGCATGTCTGCGTATTTTCCGTGTGCACCAGCGTAGAACTTTGATTTGTTGAATTTACCAAGTTCTTTTTGAACATTATTTTTAAACTTCCGAATTACATCAATTTTTTCTTGATCATATGGACCAAGTTTTTTTTCGCGAAGCCGACGTTTGATTTTTCGTTCAGATTCTTCATGGTCTGAGACGGAAAATTCATATGCAAGTCCGACAAGGACCTCGTCTTCGTATGTTGGTGTGTCTTTTTTCTTTTTCATATTCAAAGGCGAACGGGGAGCTGAGGGGCCAGGCTTTTAAACCCCAAAACTTCCGATAAAAAGTTAAATTTTCCTGAACCATGGACTTCCGAAAGGCCGCGCAGTACGCCTGGTCCCTCTCCAGCGTTTGGTGTGTGCCGGGCACGGCACATGTTCTTAAAAGTGAGTCAAATGTATAGAATTCCAATACATTTGGCAAGTCTTAGACCCAGCCTGATGGAGGCGAAGGGTGTAGTGGTATGGCAAGGGGGTACCGGTGACGGCACTTCTGAAGGAAGCCGTCCTGCCGAGGCAGGGCACCACAAAAGTACGGGGTGACGAACAGAAATCGGGTGTGAGGCGCACATACCGGGACGAGCCTGCACAACAAGGTAAAGTCCTCTATCCATTACAGGGTATGTCCGTAAACTCGGCATTCACGTACTG
>NZ_KB892921.1:7869-8084 GCF_000373985.1 Desulfobacter curvatus DSM 3379 | reverse complement strand
TTTTTAAATTGAAGATATTCTTTAAATTGATCCATGCATTATCCTCCACTTACTGGGGTTTTATGAGCAGGATAATAGATTAAAATACGTATGTCAAATAATATTTACATACCATTAANGGCGCGTANATTTCTCTGTCTATAGCCTGTTTGATTAAAATGTGAGTACGTAAAATAAAAATTNACATTTTTCAACTATTCATCGATAAGAACNNT
>NZ_KB892921.1:0-7841 GCF_000373985.1 Desulfobacter curvatus DSM 3379 | reverse complement strand
CNAANNNNTNNNGNNNNCNCNTTNNNNGNNANNTNCTGGATTCCATGGCCAGCAGCAGGTAAATAAAAAAAATAACAGCGGCAAAGGCCTGGATTTGATAACTGTGAATGGTCTCCTTGAGCACGAACCATGACAGAATCATGGTGACGCCGGGCCAGGGAGTGGTAATGGCACTGGCCACAGACACGCTGATTTGCCTGATGGCATAAAACCAGATTACAAGCTCCAGATAATAAAACAATCCCATGCCCATGGCATAGGGAACGAGCGAAGGAGCGAAAAGATCTGCCATGCGGCCTGGTGCCACGACAAGAAGCAGTCCTCCCAGAAACAGTGTGGATAAGATTACCCTGAAAAATGTGACCTGAGCCGGGGTAATGGGGCAGGTTTTAAGTTCTTCTCTGATGAGTACATGGGCTATGCTCCACAATACAGGCACGCACAGGGCCACCAGAATCCAGCCGGACAGACCGTAAAGCCGCCAGGTACCCCCGGTGCCAAGATAATACAGTGCCGCAACCAGGCCTGATGTGGCCAGGATTTCTTTAACGGATTTTTTTTGTTTCAATATCACCATCTCCGTGAGAATGGCAAAAAGCGGATAGGACTGGATGGCAATGGCGGCGTTGGCAGTGCCGGCCTGATTCAAGGAGAGCACATAACACCAGGTGGCAAGTCCGAACATGATTCCGGTGATCACCGAAATGTACCAGGCCCTCTTTTTCACGGCTGCCGGCAGGCTGGGGTCCAATATCCCCTTTTCCCCCTGCCTGAGCTGTACATAAAACAATGGCAGAGCAAATATCGTCTGCCATACTGACAGAAAAAACGAAAATCCGAGTGCATCTGAATCCTGGGGCCGGCTGTTGGAAAGTACAGGCATGGCGCCAAGGATCAAAAGACAGATAAAAGGAAGATGAAACCGGGGACGGGTATTGTGAGACATGATCTAAACACCTTTCTATAAAATCAATTGATATTATTGCATCAGTTTAATAATATTAATTGCTATGATATTGCATCTAAATCAAGAAGGATATTGCACTGATGGCAATTTGGACACCAGATCTGACAGGCAGAACAGGGCCCAAGTACCGTAAGCTTGCCGATGCCATTGCCGATGCCGTGGCCAAAGGAGAGCTTCGCCCGGGGACCTGTTTGCCGCCCCATCGCATCCTGGCCTATGAGATCAGCATGTCAGCCAATACCACCAGCCGGGCCTATGCCGAGTGTGTGAAAACAGGGCTGCTTTGCGCAGAGACCGGACGGGGCACATTTGTCCGGATTAATCCCCGGGGACAGGCTCAAGGCACGCCTGCAGATTTATACAGGCCGGTTGCCGGTCCCATAGATTTTTCCAGTAACCTGCCTTTTCCCGGGTCTTCGGGACGTTACCTGGCCCACACCCTTGGGGAACTTAGTCGTTCCCGTGATTTGCAGGCCTTTATGGATTATCAGAAAAAGCCCGGCCTTGCCCACCATTTGGCCGCAGGAACGGACTGGCTGGCCGGTATGGGTGTTCCTGCCACTGCCGGCCGGACCATCGTTACCTGCGGTGCCCAGCACGGCATTATGGCTGCATTGATGGCGGCCACCCGTCCTGGAGATCTGCTGCTCACCGAAGCCCTGACTTATGCCCCGGTCATGGCCATGGCATCCCGTATGGACCTGAAAATTCGTCCCATTGCCATGGATGAAAATGGTATTCTCCCGGATGCCCTGGCCTCTGTCTGCCGCAGTCATCCGGTCAAAGCCGTTTATTTAACGCCCACCATTCAAACCCCAACCACAGCAACGTTGGACTCTGAACGTCGCAAGGCAGTGGCCGGAATGGCAAAAACCTATGATTTTATCCTGATTGAAGATGATGTCTACGGTCCCTTGCGGCCTGATGTAAAGACGCCCATTGCAGCTTTTTCGCCGGAACATACCGTTTATATCTCAAGTACGTCTAAGTGCCTGGCCCCCGGGTTGAGGGTAGCGTTTCTGTACGCGCCCGAGAAGCTTGTTCCGCAACTTTCCAGGGCGATACAGTTAAGCTGCTGGATGCCACCGCCCCTGATGGTGGAGATTGTAAGTCAATGGTTGGCGGACGGAACCGCAGAAAAGCTTAAAACACTTCAATACCAGGAGGCGGCCCATCGCCAATCAATGGCCGGTGAAATTTTTTCGGGACAGGCCTTTAGGGCCGATCCTTGCGGATTCCACGTATGGCTGCCCCTGCCGTCTCCATGGGAAACCCATGATTTCTGCCGGGCGGCTGCTGATCAAGGGATAAAACTTGCCCCTGGTTCTTTGTTTGCCACAGACGGCCGGAATGATCCGGGTGCCGTGCGCATCAGCCTAAGCCATGAACCTGACCGTGAACGGGTCCGGCAGGGGGTTAAGACCCTGGCGGCACTTTTGCAGTTGCAAAGTCCGCAAGACGGGTGGGTGATCTAAGGTAAAGGTCACCAATAAACAAAACCCCAAAAGCGTGATCGTAACCATCAATGACACAGGCTCATTTGTAAAGGGACGTATCATTGATCTGAGCAAGTCTGCCTTCAGCCGTATCGGCAATACAAGGGACGGGATCATTGATGTGGAAATTCAAATTATTGATCAAAACGATCTTGGTCTGAATGATTTTGATCGGCCGCCGCATTTTTAAAAATACATTTCCAGAGGCTGTCCCTTTGCCGTGAAAACCTGACCGCGTCTGCCCGGCTTATCCCGATATCTTTCAGTAAATAATCATCCATTTCAAGGAGCAGACAGCTATGTTTTTTCAACATTTCCCAACGCCTGTACCCCTGCCATACCTGCCTGATAAATTTTCGGATCCGGTAATAGAAACTCTCCTTTGAGCAGAACGACACCTCATGCCCTGTTTGGCCGACACTCATAATCTCCTCCGTTGAATTGTTTTGATACATGTGTTGTTTTGTATAAGAAATAATCATTGATCAATCAAATGAATTCTTTTAATATCTAACATCAAAAATCTTTATATAAGGAGAGGTCACATGCCGGATTCAATTCCCATAGAACTGCTGAGAACATTTATCGCTATTGCCGACACAGGAAGTTTCAGCCTGGCAGCCGATCAGATTTCCAGAACCCAATCGGCCGTGAGCATGCAAATCAAACGGCTCGAAGAACTGCTTGAAAAATCTTTGATTCACAGGGACAGCCGAAATCTTAAATTGACCGGTGACGGAGTCACTCTTCTTCACTTTGCGCGGCGAATTTTGAAACTGAACGAAGAGGCCTTGTCATTGTTGAAGAGGCCTGAGCTAAAGGGGTGGGTCAGTATTGGACTGCCGGACGATTATGCGGCCCGGTTTTTGCCTGAAATCCTGGCTAATTTCTCCCGAACCCACCCCAGGGTTCAGGTAAAAGTCACCTGCGATCCCAGCAACATACTTCTGGAAAGGATACAAAGAAAAAATCTGGATCTGGCCATTGTCACCGCCCCCACACCCGAAGTCGAGAACGGCATCCTGCTCAGGCAGGATCCATTAGTCTGGGTGACCTCGGAACGGCATTGCCAGCATGAAATCACACCGCTGCCCCTGGCGCTTTTCTCTGGTGACTGTTACTGCAGAAAGTGGGCTATCTACGCCTTGGAAAGGGCTGGGGTTGAGCACAGGATCGCCTATACCAGTCCGAGCATCATGGGCCTGCAGGCAGCTGTTACCGCAGGACTTGCCGTCACCGCCATCAGTCAGAGTATCGTTTGGCCTGGGATACGCCAGCTAAGCCCCGAACAGGGATTCCCCTCTCTGCCCAATGCATCTCTCCTGCTCCGCCGCAATCCGGAATCCAATAACTGTATTGTGGATTCATTGGCCGACCATATCTGCAAAGCGTTCAGCACCTGTTCCGAATTCGGGTTAAATCATTCCCTTTGATTTTCCGCGCTCCCATCGTTCTCCCGCTGTGCGAATACCTCTTTGGCTGCAAACAATCCGTTCAATGCGGCGGGAAAGCCTGCATATACAGAGGCAGACGTATAATAAATTTAGCTCCTGCTCCCGGACTGGATTCGATTGTCATTTCCCCGTTATGATTTTCGGTGATAATGAAATAGGAGACACTGAGTCCCAGCCCGGTTCCCACCCCTGTGGGTTTGGTGGTGAAAAAGGGATCAAAAATATGCTTACGGATTTCTTCATCCATTCCAGGTCCGTTGTCCTCTATCTCAATGCAGGCCATATCCCGAACCTTATCCACATAGGTCCGGACAATGAATTTGGGTTCCGGGGTCCCTGCATCCTGCATGGCCTGGGCCCCGTTGGTCAGGATATTCAAGACCACCTGCTGGATTTTGCTGACCTGACAGGGAACGGCAGGCAGATCGTCATCATATTCCCGGATTATTTCAATTCGTTTAAAGTCATACTCTTTTTTCAAGTCGTAATCGGTAGCCGCCAGTTCAATGGTTTTATCCAGGATTTTGTCAAGATAATGGGCAGATACGGACGCATCTTCTTTCCGGGCAAAACTGAGCATATTGTTCACAATCTGAGACACCCGCTGTCCGGAAGAGGTGATGGCTTCAACCATCCTCGGGATTCCCCTGTCTGTCATGAATTGTTCAATTGACGCCATGGTAATGCCGGCGGTTTTCGCGGCTTTCTCGTTGGCAGGGATGTTGGCATCGACCTTAAGCCGCTCTGCCATGACCTGGGCGGTCTGCATCATGCCGGCAAGGGGATTGTTGATTTCGTGGGCCATGCCTGCGGCAAGCCCCCCAACGGAGAGCATTTTCTCGCTCTGGATCATCATTTCTTCCATTCGCACCAGCTCTGTCACATTATCCACCCTGATTACAGCGCCTTCCACTCCGTTGGCCACCAGGGGGAAAATGGTGATATCTTCGTAGCAAACGTCTTGCCCCACCTTATGTGGGACTTTGGGAGATTTGATCACCCGGCGCTCCCGGATAGACGTCTGAATGCTTTCCATCTCGTCGGCCAGACGGGGGAACACCTTGGCCAGGGGTTGGGCCTGAACTTCCCCGAAACTCAGGCCGGTTACCTGCTCTGCCTGGCGGTTCCACTGGTTTACCCGGCCCTCTTTGTCCACCGCGACAATCACGGACGGCATGGAATTAATGATATTGGAGAGGTAGTTCCGTAATTTGCGCAGTTCTTCTTCGTCCTGCTTGTGTTGGGAAATAAATCGGGCCTGTTGAACATTTTGGTATGCCGAAAGCGAGAGCTGCTGGGTCACCGCGAAGAGTACGTTCGCCGCTCTCTCGAACTGCGCCTCGGACATTATGGGGACCTGGAGGTAAGCCGCGCGGAAATCGGTTTCGTCTACACCGATTTCCTGGGCATAGGCCATGATTTTTTTCTCATTCAGGGTTTCGTTACGGACTTGACCGATCAGCCAGTTGGCAATATGGCGCCCACCGACGGAAATACTGGCGCCTGCGTTCCACAGGCCGGCACTCAGACAAGCCATGATATTGGGGCCGTCGGGATTATGGCGTCCGATTATTGAATCGGAGTAATTGCATTTTTTGCAACCTTTTTTTGTTTTTCGAATAATTTTTTCACAAAGGTCCGTAAAGTTGCTCGGCTGGGTTATCGGTGTGCCGTCAGGATGGGTAATAAGAGCGGCAACGCCGAAAGCCTTGGCATACAGATCCTGAAGCTGTTGTATATCAGTCAGATTAAACAGGTCTTCAAAGGCAATATCTGTGACATCTCCAAGCGGCTGGGTCAGGGCCAAGATACGATTTTCAAGGGCTCCGGCCATCCGTTTGCGTTCGGTGATGTCCTGAACAAAGGCAACATGAATTTTCCGGTCTTCGAATCGAACCATCTTCTCCACGACCTGGATCGGAAAAATTTCACCGTTCCTGCGCTGGTGCGCGGCTTCGACCGTTCTGGCGCCAACCGCCTCCAATATGGCAACACCCTCGGCCCAATTCGTTGGATCAAACCCGGGAGCAAAATCGAAAACCATCATTTGACGCAGCTCTTCCTGCGTGTAGCCGAGACTTATACAACCCTCTTTGTTGACATCAAGAATCTCGCCGTTAGCCCCCATTCTCCAGATGCCGATGGGGGCGTTGTCGAAAATGAACTGTGTGAGGCGCAGGGATTCTTCCATTTGCTTGCGCGCGGTGATGTCATGGACAAAGGCAACGGCATATTGTCGCCCCCTGTATTCTATAATATTGCTGTTCACCTCGACTAAAATCATGGCACCATCTTTCCTGATGTGCGTCCTTTCCAGGTTTCGCATGCCCTGAGCAGTCAATTTACGCCAATTGGAAGTCCAGTTTTCGTGAGCAACCCGAGGATCAATGTCGGACATGGACAGTGCCATTAACTCCTTTGGGGTATAGCCGAGAATTTGCGCAGCTTTTTGATTGGCCTCCAGGATACTGCCATCCGAAGCGATGCGATAAATTCCGATATTGGCGTGATCAAAAATAAATCGGGAAAGATGGAGGGACTCCTCTGTCTTTTTCAACTCGGTGATATCGACATGCAGGCCGACAAATCGCAAGGGGTTCCCCTGGTCATCCCTGGAGACAATCTTTCCCTTCCCCAGTATCCACATATAAGTCCCGTCCTTACGCAGAAACCTAAACTCCACCTTAAAGGTAGGCAGTTTCCCTGCCAGATAGGAGTCAATGGCCGATTTACTTTGCTCGATATCCTCGGCATGAATACGCTTTTCAAATTCACCAAAAGTTGCCGGAAATTCATTGGGTTCATATCCTGCCATCGTGTAATAGCGGTCATCAAAGTACACGGTGTCTTTTTGGAGATACCAGTCCCAGATGCCTTCGTTAGCGCCAGACAAGGCCATGCCTAACCGCTCCCGGCTCCGGAGCAGTTCCTCCTCCACTTCCTTTCGCCGAACGATCTCTTTCTGGAGTCGCTCTTGGTTCTCCTGTAACGCCACCTCAAAAGCAATCTCATTTTTCTCTCGGTTGAGCAGGAGGCCCACCACCAGAATCCCGAAAAATATGGCCATGCCGTAAGGTAAGGCCACGGCTTTCATCAAAGTCCACCCCGTATGGAAATCCTTGACAAAAAGGAACCCCGGCAGGATGACCAGGGTTGCAAAAAATGAACTGGTAAAGGCTTTCCGCCCTGAAGAAAAGCTTCCGGGAAAACGGTTCAGCACGATTCCGGATATTGCTGCCAAAGATACGCCGATAACTCCGGCCAATGTTCCTTCTCCGCCAAGATGAATGCGGAAGGCACCGGCCAAAAATGCGCTGACCACAGCGGAAACAGGTCCTCCGAATGCCCCGCTCAGGGCGATGATTGCATTCCTCTGATCAACGATAACGCCTTCAAAAACCGGGATGTTGGCAAACATGCAGCAAACAGCAAACAGACCAAAGGAAAGGCCCATAGATATCTGGCGCCTGAACCGGACGGATTTGCTGAAATTACGGAGCAGATACCCGTATACTGTTGCCAGGGCAATAAATATAGCCAGATTATTGAACAGAATAAAAAACAACTCAACGCCACGTAGCATTAATCCTCACTTTTTATAGATATAGCGATATTGAAATTTAACACAATTTCAACGCTGCATTCAATATACCAGTGCTGACGCATAAATAATAAAAGGTCGGCCGAAGTTGTTCCGCCCACTCCTTTTTGGGAAAATTCCGCCTTTCCTTCTTTCAGAAGGCATCGGAAAGGTAGTTCTTCCTACACAAACCATGGCCTGTACCGAAGATTTTCATTCCGTCCGGGCATAGTTCTCCCCCATTCCAGGCTTGAAACTGTTTCGATTACCTGTCCGTGGTTGCCGTCTCACACTAATCGGAGTTGAAAGGGGGCGGACAGACGCTCTTTCAGCCATGGATAATC
>NZ_KB892920.1 GCF_000373985.1 Desulfobacter curvatus DSM 3379 | reverse complement strand
GTAGAAAAAACTGGTTATTTTCCTGTACACCCGAGGGCGCCAGGGCCAGTGCCTGCATTTACAGCCTAATCGAAACCGCCAAGGCCAGTGGACTTGAACCTTATTGGTACCTCAAATTTCTTTTTGAAAATTTACCGGAAGCAATGACAGCAGACGAATTTAAAGCCTTGATGCCACAAAACTTAGATAAAAATTTGTTGGAATTCAACGATATAACACCCAGCCAGGCTTAAAAAGGTGTGGTTCATACACCGCTTACGGAACTAACATTTCCATCAATATCAATAGATCCGGTCAAAGGAATTTCTTTAATGTATAATAATTTGGCATCTCTCTCATCAGCAGGAAAAAAAGGTGCCCTTGGTTCATCATGCAGAAAGAAATCACCATAAATTATTTTGCAGCGTGGGCATGTGTTTGCAAAATATTTCCGTTCTACCGTTTTGGAAATATACAGGGCATATGAAGGACTCCATCACCAATAGCAATAAACGCTTTTAAAGTTGCTTCTATATGGGTTAAATATGTACTAAAATTTTTCTGATATAGAAATATATTAGGTTGATTTTCATCTGACTCGCTGAAAACGTTTTGCGAAGATCCGGCCATCAATTCAATCGTTTTCCCGGATGATATAAGAGATTCCGGCGAAGGGGCACCGTATTGGAGCATCACCAGAAATGAAGATATTCCGATGCTCATCTATTACATAAATTTTATGAATGGTCGAGTAGACGCTCATAGCGAGGGGTTTGAAATGGCGGTACGGCTTGTTCGCAGCCCCAAATAATAATTAAATCGTTTTCTTATTATAATAAGTTGACAAAGTCGTTTTTATCAGATGAAAGCGATTTCGGCATTGTTATCCTGAACGGGATATCGATACTATCCGTATCTTCTTAATACAACAGTCTTTTTGGCTGAATTGATCTCAATCTTTGGTAATGTTTGTAATGATCGGAGAGATCAGGCGGATCAGATCGGTGATGTCCATTTCAATGGTTACCGTGTTATTTCCGGAACCGCAAAAAATAGAGCCAACACCTGACAGGGATTCATCCACGACGATCTTGACGGTGTCCATAATGGGGAAAGGGCCGGTTCCGCCGATTTCAAACCCCAGTTGCTCTTCCACAGTGTCCGGGGATACGGCCCGGATCAATTTGCGGTTGACACCGAAGGCCCGGGCCAGAAGTTTGTAATCAATCCGTGCATGGCCGTTGACAGCGGCGAGAATCCAATAGGAATCTTTGATTCGAAAGACCACGGTTTTAATCAAGTTATGGGTGAGATGGGGGACCAGCCGCTGGGCATCGTCAATGGTGCAGACCTTGGGATGCGTGTGAACGGTATACGGAAAACCGCATGTTTCAAGCATGTGCATAACTTTCTGATGGGCCAAACCTTAAATCCTCCATATTTCACTCTTAAAATCCCGGCCCCTTACACAAAGGGGCCGGGACAGAACTAAATATTTTTGATCCACTTACCGGCACGTGTTTCACCAGCGGGTTTCAAACCGAACTCCTTTCCGGCGCCTGTAATGGCATGAATCATATCCCTGCCATAGCCACGGGAGCAGGTCAAGATGATTCCGGCATCCGGCCCGGTTTTTCCAAGCGTGATGATTTGGCAGGGCACGTGTGAAAACGGCCCCTGCAGGAGAAACGGGGCTTCATATTCCGGACTCATAAAGTCCAGAGCCGTCAGTTTCTCGCAGATGGAGAATGTCTTTTCACCGATAATCGCCACGCACACCGTGCATTCGGTGACATCCGTATATCCGGCCTCTTGGGGGGCGTTCGTTTTTTCACTGCCAAGGCAAAAGATAGAAGCCTGTGTGCCGTTCATGCGATTGATCAGCGTACCGTCCTTGAGGATACTCTTTCCCGGGGTTTCCGGGATGCTGATACCAAAAGGCGTATATGATCCGATGGCGGCGTCCTGAAGATCAAACCGGGGGCAATGGCTCAAGTCCACAAGATACGGACCGTCACCCTCCCCTGCGTATTCCAGGACAATGTCCCAGTTATCCCTTTTTTCGGTTTTAAGGGCGGTGCTTTTTAACGTTACCGGGGAAACGCGTTTTATTTCTACCATGATATTTTTCCTTACATTTTCATCCGTTTACCTTCAGGGTCATAGAACGGCATCTTGACCACGGTGCCGTAGATCCGCTCATCACCACACTCGTCCTCGTAGATTTCGAGACGGGTGCCGACTTTAGCCAGTTCCGATTCTACCAGGGCCATGCCCACGGCTTCCTTGAGAGAAAAACTGTCCCGGGCCGTACACACATAGCCCCGAATCCGGCTGTCCACGATGAGGGAACCGTCTCTCGGAGCCCGCCCTTTGTTTTCCATTTTAAAACCGACCAGTTTCAGACGTGTCGGATCTTTTTCAGCCTGGTGAAGGGCCACGGCGCCCACAGTTTTAGCTTCCGGCTTTTTGCGGCTAAAAAGAAAGCCCAAGCCAAGATCCAAAAGGTTGGTTCGCTGTTCTGATTCCTGTCCCAGGATAATGTGGCATTTTTCCATACGCAGAACATTCTGGGCTTCCACACCGAAATTTTTGATATTAAACGGCTTTCCCGCTTCCTTGATCATCATCCACACGGTTTGCATGTAGGATGCCGGCACATGGAGCTCATAGGAAAGCTCGCCCACAAATCCCAGTCGCATGGCACGGACGGCAATGGTATCAGCAATTTTGAATTCCTTGTATTCGGAAAATCCGAACGCCTCACCGGAGACATCAATGTCCACGACTTTTTCAAGCACTTTCCTGGCATTGGGACCGGACAGGTTGATAACGCCCATGGAATCGGTCAGATTGACCACGGCAAAATTCCAGTTGTCATACCGGGTGTGGTAGCGAATCCATTCGATGGTCTGGCCGGCACGGCCCGTGGATGAGGTGAAGTAATAATCGTTTTCACCGGTTTTCACGACCACGCCGTCGTCAATCACGCATCCGTCGTCATTGCACATTGCCGTGTACTTGGTCCGTCCTTCCTTGATCTTTGACATATCGGATACATAGATGCGCTGGAGCACTTTCAACGCATCGGGGCCGTGCAGACGAAATTTTCCCAATGTTGAGCCGTCAAGCATGCCCACGTTATTCCGGACATTTTCGATTTCAGCCTTGCAGGAGAAATCCTGTGAAAAATACCGAGCCCGCTGCCACACACCGATGTTCCTGAAAATTCCGCCGTCGGCACGCTGCATAGCGTCCATGGGGGTGGTCTTCAGCATGGTGTGATTGGTTCCGGCATAGGTCGAGATAAAGGTGGGAACCAGTGGGGGACGCACGTTGGTCGGCCGGATGGATACATCGGGCAGGGCCTGGTAATTGGCCACATAAAGGGGCAGATTGTGTCCGGGAATCCCTCCCTGGCCCGGTCCCAGCCCTGTTGCTGTAAATCGCTTGATCAGTTCAGGGACATCAAATCCTTTGGCAATGGCCTGTTTGATATTTTTAACGGTGGAATCTTCATCAAAACAGATGAAACTCTTTCTGCCTTTGACCGGTGCGGTGATCAGCTTGCAGCCCCGCGGAGGGCCAGGCAGGCCGGCCACCTGTTTTTCAGTGTCTGAAATTTCAGCATCGGCGGCCACACCGCAGTCTGCGGCTGCCTTGAGGCCAGCCAGGGTTCCGGAGGTCTCAATGGCAAAGGCATCGTTTAGTCCCAGCACACGGCCGGCCGCCGCCATCTTCTTAGGCAGTGTATCCGGAAGAAAACAACCGGTGTAATCATCATATTTAGTCGTTCCCAAGGCGATGGTGATATGGCCGGTCACAGGCGTCACACCGGCGGATGCCACCACAAGGTCACAGGGATAATCCCGGGTCACCTGGCCTTTCAGGCTGGACAGGGTGACTTTTTTGACAACTTTCCGGCCATGGGCTTTTACAGCCACCCAGCCTTTGAGTACCGTGATCTTTTTGTCCCTGAGCTTTTGCAAAAGGAGAGGATCCTGGCCGTCTTCACGGGCATCGGCCACGCATGAGATGTGTACCCCCAGATCGTGGAGTTCAATGGCCGCTTCCAGCCCAAGATCATGGCCGATGCTGAATACAGCATCTTTTCCGGGAAGCTGCCCGTAAGTCTTGGCCATGCGCAGGGCGCATCCGATCTGCATGACGCCCGGTCTTTCATTGTTATCGAAAAGCAGGGGTCGTTCGATACATCCCGTGGCCACGACCACGCTTTTGGCCCGGATTTCAATGTAACGTTCCGAAAAAACGTCGGCAGGTTTTCCAACCTGGAAGGCCGTAATCAGGTTATTGTTATAAGTTCCCACACAGGAGGTATGGGTAAACAGGCGGATATTTTCATGGGCACGGACCTTCTTAGCCAGTTCTGTGGCTTTTTCATGCAAGGTTTTACCGTCTTTGTATTCCGAGGAACGGTATTCGAAAAAACCACCCAGCCAGGGTCTTGCTTCAAGCAGAATCACCCGCAGGCCTTTTTTTGCAGCCGTCAGGGCCGCCGTCATTCCGGCAGGACCTCCGCCAATCACACACACGTCGGTGTTCAAAAAGATCTCGTCAAAAACGCCTTTCATCTCAAAATCGGGGCTTAGTTTGCCCAGGCCGGCCGCTTTCCGTATCTGCTTAATGGCATGGGGCCACATTTTGGCCGGTTTATGCATAACGTTGTAATAAAAACCCGCCGGCATCATAAAATCCATCTTATCCAGGAAAGACATCATGTCATTTTCTGCGGAACCTTTTACATTCTGTTCCGTGACGACCATGCCTTCTTTAAGCAGGGTATTTTCACAGCGCACGTTGGGGATGCCGTCAACCGTCATCATGGTGTTGCTGCATTCGCCATCCAGACTATAGAGCCCGCGCGGACGGTGGTATTTCAGGCTTCGGCCGAAAACTCTCACACCGTTTGCAAACAGGGCCGAGGCCACGGTGTCGCCGTCAACACCATAATAGGTTTTATTTTTATATTTAAATGGTATTTTCTTTGCTGCATCGATTTTCAGTGTCGGCAAATGGTTCAACCTGCTGGTCATTTTCCCCCCTCCCCGGCATTAACTGCCTTTTCATTGGTCTCTTCTTCTTCCAGGTTGGTTCGCGTATCCCTTTTTATTTTAAACCAGGAGCCGCACCCATCTTTGTGGCACCACCATTCCTCCTGAACACCGGCCACGCAGTGGTTAAGATGCACATAGTCGCACCAGGCTTGTGGGGTCAATCCCGCTTCTTCAGGCCGGGGGCCTTTTTCTTCTCCGCCATATCTGAATTCATATCCGTTTCGTTTTCCGCAGATCGGACATGTGATCGTTAAAGCCATGTTGTCCTCCTAATTATCCGGGCTGTAATTAACAAGCGCCGCTGTTTCACCCATCAGTTTGTGCTCTTCGTAACGCTTTAAGGCAAAGGGTTTCAAAATTTCCGGGCAGCTTTCTTTGGCCATGAACTCTGCCATGTATTTGCCCACAGCCGCACTGGATTTAAAGCCGAAATAGCCCCAGCCGCAATCCATATAAAAGCCTTCCACCTGTTCATTCCCATCCATAATGGGCGCCATATCCGGTGTCATATCGGCCAGTCCCCCCCAGATGCGCATGAAGCGAACACCTCTTAAGCAGGGCAAAAATTCGGACAGCGCTTCAGCCTGGTGCTTGATATAATGGGCCGTATTCAGTGTGGTGTAGTTGGGCCATTGGTCCATGTGGGCGCCTGTTGCAATTTCCCCTTTCAGGGTCTGGTTGGCGTAGCAATGGTAAGCACCGGATGATACCACATGATCCAGTATGGGCTTCAGAGGCTGGGTCACCATGGCCTGGATCGTCAGAACGCTGATAGGCAGTTTGATGCCCAGCATGCCGCTGATCAGAGAGGCGGAATAACCACCGGCGGAAACCAGGACCTGGCGGGCGTTGATGGTTCCCCGGCTCGTTTTGACAGCTGCGATCCTGCCATTCTTGGTAATGATATCCTGGGCTTCGGTCTGCTGGTGAATTTCCACGCCTCTTTTAGCGGCACCTTTGGCCAGTCCCCAGACAAAGGCATCATGCCGGACAACCCCTCCCGGGGGATGATACATGGCGCCATGGATGGGAAAGGTGATGTCTTCTGAAATGTTCAGGGCCGGAACCAGTTCCTTGGCCTCCTTGGCATCGATTAAATGACTTTCCACCCCATGAAACTGGGCGGTTGCAATGTTCATCCGCGCGGCTTTCATGGCGGCTTCCGAGTGCATCAGATTCAGATTTCCGCAATTGTTGAACATCAGGTTGTAGTCCAGTTCCTTGGTCAGAACCGGCCACAGATCCAAGGCTTCTTTATAGAGCGGCACATTATACTGTGTGCGTTGATTGGCGCGGACAATGGCTGTATTCCGGCCGGCACCGCCAAACCCGATATAATTTTTTTCGATAATAGCGATATCGGTTATTCCGTGTTCTTTGGCCAGAAAATACGCCGTTGCCAGACTGTGAAGTCCGCCGCCGATAATCACCGTATCATAACTTGATTTGAGAGGAGATTTTTCCCCCCACATGGGTTTACTTTTTAAAAACATAGGCTTTCTCGTCAATTAAGAATTAATGCCAAAATCAAACATTTACGGATTTCAAGTTATGTCATGAAAGAAATTATGTCAATATGTTTTTTGCAAAATGACATATTCTCTTTCACGTCAACTTGACAAATTTGATAAGACCGTATTATAGTTTGAAAAATTGATTGATTGTGAAAGCTACTTTTCTGCATAAAAAAATATGTGGAGTTTTGTTTCATTTGGAGGAATTATGAACGCAGAATCATCTCACCCGGTCATCAGCAGCATATCAAACAAGCTCGACACCTTGACCCCGAAAGCCCAGACTTTAGGTACTTATATTATCCAGAACCCGTCAAAGGCCGTTTTCATGACAACCAAAGAGCTGGCCGAGTCCTGCGACACCAGTGAAGCCACGGTTGTCAGGTTTGTCAGCGCTCTTGGGTACAAGCGCTATTCGGATTTTCAGGATGCCTTAAAAGACTTTGTCAATACCGGACTTTCCCTGCCTGACAGGGCTGCCATAAAAGGAATCAAGGAAGAGGGAACTGACAGGCTTCACCGTGAGGTTCTTGAGGAGATCAGCAATCTTAAGCACCTGTACGAACATATCGACATCGAAATTATGAACCGCATCGTGGATTACCTGGACGAAAGCCAGACAGTCTACGTAATCGGTTCCCGCCTTTCCTATACCTTTGCCTATTATCTGGGCTGGTCCCTGACTAAAGTCCGCAAAGGCGTTCATATATTGAAAGGAAGCGACACCACCACCCTTGACCTGCTGACCAATGCCCCGCCCAGCAGTCTGATCGTCCTGGCGGCCTGTACGCGCTACCCCAATGAACTGATCAAGCTGAGCAAGATGATCCGGCGCGGCGGACACACCCTTATTTCCCTTGTGGACAGCGCTATCTGTCCGGTCAATCAATTTGCAGACCTCTCAATCGTCGTACCCGGCCGCTCCATTCCCTTTATCGGCAATGTATCCGGCATGCTGGTCACTATTCAGTACATCGTGCAGGAACTGGCCAACCGCAGAGGCGATGATATGGCCGATTACCAGAAACAGCTGGAGCAGATGTACCTGGAAAATGATATTCTGTTCAACTTGGATTAGTAAGTTGGATCATTAAGCCGGTAAAACATAGGCTGAAAAATATGAAATAATTCTTTCAGAACCTGCTCTCATCCGTGGGATACAGATCGGCCCTTTGCAAAAAAAACCGATATCCAGATCTTAACGGGGGAAACAACGCGTATTTCAAAAGAGATGGCTACTGGGAAATAATTAAAAATGTGCACAGGGAAAAATGCGATTGCCCTGGATATTGAGTTCAGCGCTGACGCATCAAAATTTATTATCAATGATATCAGGGGGGCGGAGCGACATCTAAAATTATTTTGTCGCAAAATTATAATAGACACTCTGCAGGTCTTTTGATAATGTAACGTGGATGTGTGTGAGTTCACCCACCAATCGAAACGTTACATTTGAGGAGAAANCGCTGTGATAAGCCAGTGTGGTCGGCAGATTAAAAACGCAGAACTTGAACAGATTCGCGAGACGGTAAAGACATTTTCGAATTTAAGTCAGAAGGAACTGGCTCAGACAATATGCGAG
>NZ_KB892919.1 GCF_000373985.1 Desulfobacter curvatus DSM 3379 | reverse complement strand
GTTCCTTCTGACTTAAATTCGAAAATGTCTTTACCGTCTCGCGAATCTGTTCAAGTTCTGCGTTTTTAATCTGCCGACCACACTGGCTTATCACAGCGTTTTCTCCTCAAATGTAACGTTTCGATTGGTGGGTGAACTCACACACATCCACGTTACATTATCAAAAGACCTGCAGAGTGTCTATTATAATTTTGCGACAAAATAATTTTAGATGTCGCTCCGCCCCCCTGATATCATTGATAATAAATTTTGATGCGTCAGCGCTGCGATAAGAACTTTAGACTCTCAAGTTGAAGAGAACAAAGCTCTGAAAGCAAAAATCCGGGAATTAGCCTCAAAATCTGAAAACATTATTTGCCACAATAAGCCTATCCAATCCCGAGAAACCGTATTCAAAAATCTTAAGAAACCTACAATAAATTCAAAGCCCGGTGCAGCAGTACCGGTAGAAAAATATGCCGGTTTAATTACCCGTTTTTCTCAAGGACATGAAAAAATTGATCTGTTTATGTCCCTGTTTAAGGGCAGGAGCGATGTATATGCAAAAAAATGGCAAAGCAAAAAGGGCGCTACAGGATACAGTCCGATCTGCCTGAATGAATGGGTCCCCGGGATTTGCAATAAGCCCAAGATAAAATGTTCAGTATGTGGCAATCAATCGTATGGGACGTTAAACGAATCTGTTGTTGAAAAGCATCTCAGAGGTGAATATGTCATCGGGGTTTATCCCATGAATCTTGATGAGACCTGTCATTTCCTGGCTATAGATTTTGACAAAGAAGGATGGAAACAAGACATTGCGGTTATCCGGAGAATTTGTTTTGATTTTAAAATACCGGTTGCTATAGAGCGGTCTCAATCCGGCAATGGATGTCATGCCTGGTTTTTCTTCGAACAAAAAATTCCTGCAGCGTTTGCCCGAAAATTCGGGACATCACTATTGACCCACGCCATGGGTGAACGGCATCAAATTTCGTTTAAATCCTATGACAGGCTGTTTCCCAATCAAGATACCATGCCGGATGGCGGTTTTGGCAATCTGATCGCTCTGCCGCTCCAGAAAAAGGCCCGGGATAACGGCAATGCGGTTTTTATCAGTGAAGATTTCAATCCGTACCCGGACCAATGGCAGTTTTTATCCGGCATTAAAAAGCTGAACGAAAAAGATCTGACATCGTATATTAACAGGCTGACCCGGGGAAACGACCTAGGCGTGTTGAAAGAAGAAACATCAGAATCAAAACCGTGGCAAAAACAGCAATCCATTAACCTGAACACCAAGGATTTCCCCAAAACGGTTAAGATGATTAAATCCGGCATGCTGTATATTGAAAAAACAGGATTAAGCCAGAAAGCATTAAATACCCTTAAAAGGTATGCGGCCTTTAAAAATCCAAAATTTTATAAGGCCCAGGCCATGAGGAAGTCAACTTTCGGCAAGCCACGGGTCATTTCCTGCTCAGATGATTATAAAAACCATATAGCCTTGCCCCGTGGTTGCGAAAACGATGTCAAATCTTTACTCAAGGAAAAGAATGTTACCTTGATACAGGAGGATAAATCCAATCCCGGAACAGTGATAAATGTTGAATTCAAAGGTGAATTACGGGATGAACAGCAACTTGCCGTTGATGCATTGTCGGTACATGACAATGGTGTGTTATCCGCTGCTACGGCATTTGGTAAGACTGTTATCGGTGCAAAATTGATCAGCATGAAAAAAGTGAATACCTTGGTATTGGTTCACCGGCAGCAACTTCTTTCCCAGTGGCGGGAACGGCTGGAACAATTTCTTATCATCAATGAATCCCTTCCTGAACCGCCTGAAAAAAGAGGCCGCAAAATAGAGCAAAATATCATCGGCCACATGGCTGCAGGCAAAGACAGACTCAGTTGCATCGTCGATATAGCAGTCATGCAATCCTTGAATACCAAAGGAGATGTCAAGGACGTCATAAAAAATTATGGAATGATCCTTGTGGACGAGTGCCATCATGTTCCTGCAGTTACATTTGAACAAATATTGAAGAAGGCCACAGCAAAATATATTTACGGTCTGACGGCAACCCCTGCCAGACCCGATGGCCACCATCCGATTATTTTTTTTTACTGCGGACCTGTACGCTTTTCAGTGGATGCAAAAAAGCAGGCTGAAAAGCGTCCCTTTGATCATTATTTAATCCCGAGATTCACATCTTTTAGAATACCACCTGGTGAAGACGAAGCACTATTGTCCCTGCAGGAAATAAAAAACGGTTTGGTATCAGATGAAATCAGAAATCAACTCATTATAGACGATGTTGTGGAATGCTATGAAAAAGGGAGAAAATCACTTATTTTAACGGGGCGGGTCAGCCATGTGGCAAACCTTGCGGCAAAGCTGAAAGACAGAATATCAAATGTCATTTGTCTGACAGGCGGTATGGGAGATAAAAAAACAGCCCAGGTCCTAGGCGAAATAAATGAAATTAAGGATACAGAGTCCTTTGTACTGGTTGCTACGGGCAGTTATATTGGTGAAGGCTTTGATGAAGCGCGGCTGGATACCTTATTTTTAGCCATGCCCATTGCCTGGAAAGGAACCTTGCATCAATATGCCGGCAGACTGCACCGCTATTTTAAAGGGAAAAAGGATGTCCAAATTTTCGATTACATTGATCTTCATGTAAAAATGCTTGAAAAAATGTATGGAAAACGGCTGAAAGGATATGCTTCAATCGGTTATAAAACCAAAGCCGCAAAGTTTCCCGATGCACCGATCAACCTTATTTTTAATAAAGACGATTTCTTTCCGGTGTACTTACGGGATATTGCCGTTGCTTCAAGGCATGTACTGATCATAAGTCCCTTTGTCACAAAACAAAGGATGCGCCAAATGATGGACCATTTTAATGACCTGTTGAAAAAGCAGGTTAAAATAACGGTCATAACCAGGCCTGCCAATGATTATGACGAAAATAGAAAAACCATGCTGAGCGATCTTTTTTCAACCATAGAAACCGGCGGTGTGCAAATGGTTTACAAATCCAACATTCACCAGAAATTTGCAATCATCGACAACAAGATCACCTGGTACGGGAGCATCAATCTATTAAGCTTCGGCTACTCTGAAGAAACCATCATGCGTCTTGAAAGCAGCAGTATTGCATGTGAATTAATTGAAAGTATTGAAAGGAGATAAAAATGTTGACAGGTGTACATTAAATAATTACCCGGACTGGCTTGGCCCTGCCATGGTATACGGCCAATAACGGCCATGGCCGACCTGGTCTTTCACCGAGGTTGGGCCACAACAAATAATGAAAGAAACGAATCGGTCCGTTCAGTTCTTTCAGATAAATGCTATTGAGAAACGCCATGTTCTTTAGTAAACAAATATTCATACATAAATAAGGTTACAGCATTAAAGGGAGAATTCCTGTTTGGCAAACCAAGGCTTTATCCGCAGGTGTATAACGGAAACTTTAGAGGGATTGAGAGAGGGCCTGACTCTTTTTTCCGGGCCCAGCAGGGCTGCAGTGATTTATGCTGTCGCACCCGACGATCCCATCTATATCTTTGATCCCCAGAATCTTTTGGCCGGGCACGAGCCCAAATTCAAAGAGTTGTATATTGATTCAGATGATTGGCGAACCAAGTGTTTTATCAAATATGACAAAAAGAAATTCAGCAATTTGATTCCCGAAAAAAATCTTGGGCTGGCCGGACTGATATCCTATGGCGGCAGATCAAGCTCCATCGTGTATCAGATGTGGTTTACCGACCACCACCCGGACATGTGTACCATAGGTCCAACCGAGCGGTGGCTGGAGCATGCGGTTTACAGATTTTCCCACGACATCGCCAATGAAGCAGAATTGTACACAGGTATTTCCGGCTCTTTTCTCAAGGAATACGCCACCCATGCGGTCAGAGATTTTATTGTGGATGAAATGAATGTCCGGATCGGCTGGGATACCAGAATGCGGGTTTACCCGATTTTAGAGGCTGTGCTTAAAATTTCAAGAACGCCGGAAGAAGGAGAATGGCCAAGGGGTAAGCTGATTTTTGTGGAAAAAGAATCCATCCCCAAAATGAATTTTATTTTAGAGCTTCCAGAGGCAGAGCAACCGTGCCTGGAGAATGTCAAGCATATCAGAAAGCTGCTTGTGTCGGTTGAATATTCAGATTTGAAATTGGTTGCCACTGAAAATACGATTATCGGCATCACCAGAGAAGATCATCCGGATTTTTCCATTGAAGTGGATTTTAGAGGCGGATACGGTTTTCTGGCACTCAATGATGAGTTGGTGTGCTCTTTTTCCGACGGCAGCTTTAAATCTACCACGCATAAAGAAAAGCTGGTTCAGGTGGAAGAGGCATTAATGGACGCTGATATGGATGCTGAAAAGGTTACTGCTTTATTTAAAGTCGTTACCGGGATTGTTCACAATGCTGCCGGCCACCGGCATGGATGCAGCATTGTGATTGACCTGAATGACCCCCCGGTATTTATTATGGGTCATTCACTGCTGCACCCCCTGGACCTGAAAAATCAGGATAATTATGACCTGGCCAAATCCCTGTCCAAGGTGGACGGGGCGCTGCACATAGGGGCTGATGTGAAGCTGTATGGATTTGCCTGTCTTTTGCAAGGCAGGAATGTGCCCGGTGAAAACAGGGCCAGGGGTGCCAGGTTCAATTCGGCTTTGCGGTTCACGGCAGAACACGAAAATGTTATTGTAATCGTTGTCTCATCCGACACCCTGGTCTCGGTCATGAAGGGAGGGACGGTACTAAAAACCAGATGGAAACAGGAAACCTCTCTCATATGCAATATACCCATGCCCTTGGAACAATGGGTTGCTGCAAACCAATAACAGCCATGGGCTGAACTGGTTTATTAACACCCAGGCTCAGTCCACAATAAAGCTTGAAAGATCTTAGTAACTTATCCAGACTTTTTTATAAAAATTATGAATGAGTGAAACATACCATGACCCCAAAAGCCATAGAACAGTTAATCTCAAGTGTTTTTCCTGCCCTTTCCCAAACCCTTTCCAAGGCTTTGCAGCAGCGAATTCAAAATTATTTTTCCGCCGGGGATATCCAGGATATCAGCCAATTGCCTGTCAAACCCCAAGATTTTACCAAGGTGATGCTGTTCAGCTCCTTTACGGCTGAACATATTGCAGCAAACCCCTTGATACTTGAACGGCTTGGTAAAAGCGGTGATCTTGACACCTCCTATGCGCCGGGTGACATTAAAAAGAAGCTTTCGGCTTTTATTGGGGAGGATCAGGATAGTACAGGGCTCAAAGCCCGGCTGCTTGAATTCAAGGTGTATGAAATCATTCGCATTGCCTGGCGGGATCTTACATGTGCGGCACCATTGTCCGAAACCATGGCCGATCTGTCCGATCTTGCCTGTGCCTGCATCTCCTTTGGTTTTGAACAATTGTACCCGGTTTTGATCCAAAAATGGGGAACACCAAGGGACAGTGACGGCAATGCCCAGAACATTGTGGTGCTGGGCATGGGTAAGCTTGGAGCCGGCGAGTTGAATTTTTCTTCGGATATTGATCTTATTTTCGTATTCCCCAGTCCGGGTCAGACGGATGGGGACAGATCCATATCCAATGATGAATTCTTCACAAAACTATGCCGGGAATTTATCAAGTTGTTTTCAATGGATAACGCCACCCATTTTTACCGGGTGGATACCCGCCTGCGGCCGTTCGGGGACAGCGGGCCGCTGGTCATGGATGCCAATGCTTTTGAATATTATTACCAATCCCAGGGCCGGGAGTGGGAGCGCTATGCCATGATCAAGGCAAGTCCGGTGGCAGGGGATATTGCGGCGGGCGACACAATTATTCAATCCCTTAAGCCCTTTATTTTCCGCAGATATCTGGATTACGGCTCCTTTGATTCCTTCAGGGATATGAAACAGCGCATAACATTGCAGGTGAAAAATGCCAGATTGAAACACAATATCAAAATCGGGGCCGGCGGTATCAGGGAAGTTGAATTTTTCGGCCAGCTTTTTCAGCTCATTAGAGGCGGGGTGGAACCGGCGCTCCAGGCCAGACCCATATTACAGATTCTGGACACCTTGGTAGAAAAAAAACTGATCGATAAAAAAGTGTGTGAAGAACTCAAAGAGGCCTATCATTTTTTGCGGCTTGTGGAAAACAGGCTCCAGGAATACCAGGACCGGCAGACCCACAACATCCCCGAAGATCCGGTTCAGCGGCACATCCTTGCCCTGTCCATGGGATATGATGATGAAAAGGCTTTTTATGCTGAACTGTCCAGGACACAGGGTGTTGTGCACAAACATTTTTCTAGGCTTTTAGTACAAGATGATGATCAGGACAAAGACAACAGCAGCCAGGAATTGGAACGGATATGGGACAGTATCACCGATGCCCAGTTTCAAAGCGAAGATCTCTCTATTTCCGGTTATGAGGATACAGGATCTGTGGTGCGGCTTCTTAAAGCCCTGGCAGCGCATCCCAATACCCGTCAGCTTTCCCAGACCGGGCGCAAAAAATTGGCCCGGCTGGTACCCCGGCTGATTAAAAAAGCCGGTGAGCACCCGGATGCGGAAGAGGTGATGGCCAAACTCCTAGATCTTGTGGCAACCATTGAACGGCGTACCTGTTACCTGTCATTGCTCATTGAAAATCAGGGCGCCCTTGACACCCTGATCGTTCTTGCCCGCAAAAGCCCATGGATTATTTCGTTTTTGAGCCGGCATCCCGTACTTTTAGATGAACTGATGGATCCGGTTACCCTGTATTCGCCGCCCAAACGGGATCTGCTTGAACGGGAAATGGAAAGTCTTATGGCCCGTGTTCCACAAAATGATCCGGAATACCTGCTGGAAGCGCTCAATATTTTTCGCCAGGTCAATACGCTCAGGGTGGCAGCCGCAGATGTATCAGGCAATTTCCCGTTGATGAAGGTCAGTGATCATCTGACCTGGATTGCTGAAACCATTCTAGGTCAGGTGGTGGCGTCATCCTGGCAGATCATCACCGAAAAATACGGATATCCCAAGGGTATGGAAGGCAAGGGCGTTGATGGATGCGGGTTTATTGCCGTTGCCTACGGCAAAGTCGGCGGCCTTGAAATGGGATATAAATCCGACCTGGATATGGTTTTTATTTTTGATGCTGAACCCGGATACACCAGCGGAGCGGAACGGTCCGTGGACATCACCCGTTTTTATTCCAATCTGGGCCAGCGCATTGTCCATGCCCTGACCATGCATACCCCGGCAGGAACCCTTTATGGTGCGGATATGCGGCTTCGACCGGGCGGAGAGTCAGGCACCATCATCACCCACATCCAAACCTATGAGGATTACCTGAAAGACCAGGCCTGGACATTTGAACACCAGGCCTTGATCCGGGCCCGCCCCGTGGCCGGTGATCCGACACTGTTCAAACGCTTTGATACCATACGCAAAAACATCCTGACCCGTAAACGCGATGATGCAACCTTGAAAAAAGAAGTTGGTCAGATGCGTGAAAGAATGCGCAAGCAGCGGTTAAAGTACGAACCCGGGCTATTTAATCTCAAGCAGGGCCGGGGCGGAATTGTGGATATTGAATTTCTTGTTCAATATCTTGTGCTGCGCCATGCCTGTGATTATCCTGATGTTGTGGAATGGACGGATAATGTCCGCCTGCTCCAGGCCTTGAGTGTGGATGCCCTGATATCCGGTGAGGAGAGCAGCATTCTCCAGAACACTTATGTGAGCATGCGAAAGGCCATACACCGCCTCACGCTTCAGGAGCGGTCTGCCACAGTTGAAGAGGAACTGTTCAGTGAGCAGGCTGCCAAAGTCGCGCAAATTTATGATGCAGCCTTTATGTCTTAAGGGGGCCGTACTTTCTTTTTTAGCTTCTGTAAAACTACCGATACAATCTATTTTTTTGAACCTGACATCACCCCGGATTTCCTTTTCCAGGACTCCAGAGTGATATAGTTTTAAAATTTTCAACATTTTTTCAACTTATTTTTAGACAATCAAGCATTCTTTTTGAACATTGCTAAAATCCTTCTTTAACGTGGGTTTTTGTTTGTTTTGAACATGCTTTAAACATAGTAATCAATGGCTTTTTAACATGGTGTTATCTTTATTGACCTTTTATGAACATAGTTTTGAACATTTTCCCGGATGGCCACCCAAACTCCCCCACTTGTGGCCACCCCAAAATCCCCCACCTAAACGTCAGCAAAATCTGTTGTAATCGCTGATAATCAAAAAATTTAGGGAAAAAGGCGACAGAACGTTTAACGTCTCATGTATCACTTGATCAATGCATACATGGGAGTTG
>NZ_KB892918.1 GCF_000373985.1 Desulfobacter curvatus DSM 3379 | reverse complement strand
TCAATTCGTAGGGTGGTGAATTTACGTCTGAAAGGTCCATGCACTTTTTGGTATCGGGAAAATGCAGAAAAAATGATTATGCTACGATCATACTTTAAAGCAGGGCGTTGGGATTGTTTGAAACTCATGGCAACCACGCACAATCCAATGCCGGCGGCATGACCGGGAAAATGGGAATGCGCCCGTCCGGCTTTATCATCCGAAGTATTTTGTAAGAAACGGAAGGCTGGTTGTAAAAAAAAATTTTCGTCTTTGTTTTTCCCAGGTATTGAACCGGCCCAATCACTGAATATCCTTCGGCTTTATACCGGGCAAGGGTTATGGTGATAGGGTCCGGGGCTTCTTTTGAGAAATTCGAACTCCCGGCAAGAACTTCTGCAGGGAGAATCAGGCCGGCGGCTATTATGATTGTCAGGAAAAGTTTGTTCATGGCCTTACTCCTTCTTGTTGCATTCTTTTTGTTGACTAATTTTTAAATAAAAATAAGTGAATATCTTCGGGCATGCCGATATGAATCCGGCCCCGGGCATTGACAATAAAAGGAAAATTTTGAATGGACAGGGCCCGGGCCACAAGCAGGTTGTATTGAATGCCCGGAACCGGTTGATCGGATGCCCCGTCGTTACCCACCGAATTATTGATAAAGGCATCCATGGCGGCCTCGGGATCTTTTTGGGCCATGGATGCAAGTGCCTTTGATTTTGCCATGCTGGTCTTGTGAAGCAGGGGGGTGATCACGGCATGGATCTTAAAATTTTTCTTTATAAGAGAGGACTTTTTAATTTTGCCAAAAAGTTTGTGACAAACACCGCAATTGGGATCTGAAAAAATAAAGACTTCGTCAGTACCTGTCCCAAGGCTCAGGGTGAACATCTGTTGGGATGATATACCCAAATATTTAAAGTTAACCCTCTCTTTAAATTTTTTCAATTCATCTACATTGGCCAGAACCCTTCCGTTCCAGACGTCAATCAGGCGACCCTGGAAGACATAGCGGCCGTCCCGGGATATAAGATAGGTGAGTCCCTGTTTTGTCCTGACGAAATTCAAGTCCTTAACGGGCAGGGCCTCTTTGCTGACAAAATCTTTTGGCGGAACAAATTCAAAGGCCGGAGCATCATGGACAAATAAGGATAGAAACAAGAAAACCGGGGTAAAAATGCCAATAAGTTTGGTAAAAATTTCCATGGGAAATCCTAAATTTAAGTTAATCCATCCGTGGCTTCAAGAGCTGCAATTAAGAGAATGGGATGGGGAAAACTAGGGCATTTTCTTTTATTATCTATAAATTAAAACAAACGGTTTAATCGTTGTCAATCAATATTAAGAATGACACGCTCGTAAATTTCATATTTTATGCCGGTCTTTTTCTTCCAAGAAAGAACAGAAGGCTGTTAAGGGGCATAAATTATAGATCCGAACAAGGTTTAATACATAAAGAATCTGTGCAGGTTACACAGACTTTTTTATAAAAACACCCCGCTTTGAATTGAATCGCCGCTCTGTTTATTTCTCCCGGATAGTGGTAAATATTAAAGGTAAAAACAACATCGAACCCTTTTATACGAGGAGAATACAGGCAATGGCAGAGAACACAGCCCAATATGGATGGAATGCATCAATGGGGATATCCCTTTATGATAAAATCCGGCAGGATATGAAAACATCCATGCTTCAAAAAAATACAGCGGTAAGGGATACCATGCGATTGATTATGGGGGCGTTTCCCGAAATCACTGTTCCCATCACCCTTGAGAGCGGGAAAAAATCAACCCGGGCAAAAACGCCCGGGGAAATAACAGATGAGGATATTCATAACATCATCCGAAAATTCGTCAAATCTGAAAAAACCGTGCTGGAGCTAAAGAAAGAAACATCCTCTGATTATCTGGAACTTTTGGAATCTTATCTGCCCAAGATGGCGACCACTGAAGAGATTGAAGCCTGGATAAAAACCAATATAGATTTTTCTGCCATCAAAAGCCCCATGCAGGCCATGGGAACTGTGATGAAACATTTTGGCAAACTAGCCGACGGCAACCAGGTCAAGGCCATTCTCCAGGGGATGAGTGCTGAAAAATAATCGTTCAATGGGGTATTCAACTTTAGATTATTACAATCAAAATGCCTTGAAAGTGGCTGAAAGATATGAATCTGCTGATGTCATACAGCTGCATGATTTTCTTTTGTCCAGCCTGAAACCAGGCGGCAGACTTCTGGAGCTTGGGTGCGGCTCAGGCAGGGATGCCGCCTTTATGATCAGCCAGGGCTTTAAGGTGCTGGCTACAGATGGCTCGGCATCTGTTGTTGAACAGGCAAAAATACATCACCCCGAACTTTCGGGGCATGTAGTTCACTTAAAACTGCCGGGCGGGCTGTCAAGCAAATTAGGAACGTATGACGGAATATACGCCGTTGCCGTTCTAATGCATCTTTCCGTACAGGAAATTGAAAGCACAATATCTGCTGTTAATTCTCTTTTGGCCACAAAGGGCAGATTTGTATTTTCAGTCCCGGCCCGGCGGGATGAAGTCATGACAAATGAGTTTGATTTTAAAGGCCGGCGATTCACAACATTATCACCGGAGGGGTGGAAAAATATATGCCTGAAATACAACCTGCAAATTGTCCGGACCATGATTTCCGAAGATGGCCTGGGAAGAGACGGAATTGTCTGGATGAACTGTTTGGCTGAAAAACCTTAAGCAAATATCTTGAAGATATGACCAACAAAATTATTGGTGAAACCATTCATTCCGACAGCTCGGACGCAGAGGTTGTAAAACAGTTGAAATAGGCCATTACTGATTTTCGTTCTCCACAGCAAGCCCCTCATCCTTGGCCCGTTGGGAAATCTCCTTGAGCTTGGCTTGTTCCTTAAGCACCTTTTTATTGGCCTCTTCGGCTTTTTCCTGCAATGCAATCTTTTCTTTAAGATGCTTTAACAGGTTCGGATCATTGAACTGCATTTCATCGGCATCTTGGATAAATTCCGTGGCGGATTTTGCAGCCTGCCGGGCGCTTTTCTTTGCCGCCTCCACCCTTTTTTGGGCATGCTTGAGTTCATCAAACAAAAGCGCCAGTTCACCGGCCCTGCCCTCTTCCGGGGATGAGTCCAGTTCGATTTTCTGGGCTGCCATGACCATGGCCACCGTTTTCAGGCCCGGCAAAAGCTGATCTGCCGGCAACTCACCAAACATCAGGGCATCATCGTTTTTCAGGGATACAGGGATAAACACCAAATCGGCCTGCCCGGATGTTTTTAAAAACACCGTTTCATTGATTCCAAGGATAATTTTAGGTTCGGCCTGGATACGGAACTCATCCAGGGTATCGGCTAGCATCTGCATGATCTGCTCGTTGTCCCGGTCAAGATAACAAGCTAAAAGCCTTATCCGGGCATCTTCCCAATGATCGTCTCTTGTGATCAGATAGGCAAGAAGAAGCATGAGCCGGCTGGTGTCGTCATCCTTCCACCAGACATCAATGGTTCTTTGCTTGCCGGAACTTTCAGGCACTTCATTCAGTTCCTTTTGATCCCAAAGAATGATATTGCACCCGGACTGGACTGCCGGCCGGATCAACTCCCGGTAGTCGTGGAACCGGACAGGATCATCATTCTTGACATACTGCTCATGCCAGTTCAAAAGCACGGTATTGGCCTTGACCGGCCCAAGGCCAAAGCTCTGGCACAACACGGACAGGCCATTGGTTGCATACTCCGAAGAGAGTACAAGGGAAAAGGCAGAACTTTCTTTCTCAGAAATGATCCGGGCCAGCTCCTTTTCCCCCTCTGCCTTAAGTTTTACGGCACGGTATCCCCGGGCCTGAATAATCCGCACGGCTGTTGTAATACCGCTTTTCCCCTCAATCAGAGCGGAGAAATCCAGTAACGGCTTCATATGTTCTTCGTCATTGGAGAATGCGAGGACATAAGGCCGCCAGTCCCTTGGGTGTTCGGGATCCTTTTGTGCACCCATCAGATTATCCCTGACCAGCTTAAGATGGTAGGACCGCCGGCTGTCCGCCCACCTTGCAGGGGCCGACACCCGTTTGAGATACTGAAAAACGGCAAACAAGATGGCCACGGCAGCAATCCCGGTTTTAAAATCAATGGCCAACATCACGCCCAGACAAATCAACGCGCCCACAAGGCTGATCTTTTTACTGTACCATCTGAACCGGGGCCTGAAGGACGGGGTTTCGGCAGATGCTTCAAAATAGGTGGCATAGTTGAGCAAGCCGTAGGAGATCAGGAAAAACATGGAGACCACGCCTGCAATCAGGTCCAACTGGCCCATAAAAACAGTGGCCACAGCAATCCCGAACGACAGCAGCACTCCCCGGCGGGGATTGCCGGACGGCCCATAGCCCTTGGCAAAGGGAACAAGAAAAGAAAATATCTTATCCGATGCCAGGGACTTTAAAATTCTTGGCGCACCAAGAAAAGAGGCCATGGCCGAAGAGAGGGTGGCGGCAATCACACCGCCATTGATCAGCCAGCCATACATGGCGATCTGTTTCATGGCCCCGTAATCACCGGCCAGGGTTTTCAAAGGTGTGGAAGCGGCAAACACCACAGCCACGGAGAAATAGACCAGTATAGAAAGAAAAACCGCAGCAAAAGTCCCTGTGGGCAGGCTTTTACCCGGATCTTCAAGATCGCCGGACATGCTCACCCCCTGGGTAAATCCGGTCACTGCCGGAAAAAACAGGGCAAACAGGATCCAAAAGGAGGCCGTGCTTTCCCCGGCACCCCAGTTCTCCATCAAAAGTCCGGTATCCCATTGCCGGATACCGCCAATGTAAAAGGATAGAAGCGCCAGGATCAAAAACACCATGACCACATACTGGAACTTGGTGGCCAGATCCGCGCCGATCCATGCCAGCAGAAACAGGAACAGCAACGCCGCACCGGCAATAAGCTGTACCGTAACATGGCCGCTCAGGCCGAGAATGGCGGCCAAGGCCTCCCCGAAACCAATGCAGTAAAAGGCAATGGACACGGACTGGGCTAAAAACAGCACAATGCCGATGGCCCCGCCGAACTCTATGCCAAGGGTTCTTGAAATCAGGTAATAATCACCGCCGCCGCCCACCTTCATATTGGTGGCAATGGCAGCCAAAGAAAAGCTGGTCAGAACGGAAATCAGATTAGCCACGGCAATGATAATCAAAGCCTGACCAAGCCCGGCAGCCCCCACCACATATCCCAAACGCAGGAAAAGAATAATCCCGAGGATGGTCAAAATACTTGGCGTGAAAACACCGGCAAACGTACCCAGTCGTCCGGAAGCGGTCCCACTGTTATTTGATGACATGGACGTTTCCTTAAATTATCGCCCTTCAGGCAGGCTGTGAGTTGATAAAAAATTACTATACTATTAAACAAAGGTAAATAATCGAAACTATGGTCCCCGGCCATGCGAAACGTTTTTAATCAACTATTTACCACGGCTGGGATTGCTGGTAAATAACCGGTTTCAGCAATTTAAAATTTACTTTTTGTTCGCGGGGCAAGCCCATGGGAAAATACGGTTATCCTCTAATATAGTTGATTCTTGGGTATTCATCGACCTGGTATCAACTTACTCTGAAGGAGAGGACCGCCATGGATTTCAAAATTAAAAATTCATGCGCCTGTACTGCAGCTATGAAACAGGTCCAGTGCGATATAAAATCAGTAGAAACTACATATCTTTATCCTAACATATGAGTAGAAACCCGTATTTACTCTTCATCATTTTTTTTGTTTAGTCAATGTAAAATGATTTGGTATCCATAGCTCTAAAAGTTTAAGTTACCCCGCCGTTTATTCCGAACATTGAAAAGTAGGCAGCAAAACCGATAACAGGAGGATCATTCAATGAGAATATTGATCGTTTACTACTCTACCTATGGCCACGTACACAAGATGGCGGAAGCGATTGCAGAAGGGGTCGGACAGGTCGTTGGCGCCGAAGCCGTATTGCGGCGCGTACCGGAAACCCTGCCTGAAGATGTCCTTGAGAAGATGGGGGCGGTCGATGCCCAACAAGCAATGGCCCATATACCCGTCTGCACGGTTGACGAGCTTGCCGGGGCCGATGCCGTCATCTTCGGCACACCGACCCGCTTCGGCAATATGTGCGGGCAGATGCGCCAGTTTCTGGACGCCACCGGCGGGCTCTGGGCCCAGGGGGCCCTGGTGGGCAAAGTGGGCAGTGTATTTACGAGCAGCGCCACGCAGCACGGCGGCCAGGAATCCACCATACTCTCGTTTCATGTCTCGCTTTTGCACCACGGTTTTGTGATCGTGGGGTTGCCCTATGCTTTTCAAGGACAGATGCGCATTGATGAAGTAACAGGCGGTTCGCCATATGGCGCTTCAACAATCGCAGGGGGATCCGGTGAGCGAATGCCCAGTGGGAACGAGTTGGAGGCAGCGCGCTTTCAGGGCAAACATGTCACCGAAATTGCCAAAAAACTCATGGGATAGTTTGGCTTCAATTTAGATGACTCGATATGAGAGAGAAATCACAGCCTGAAATAAATGTTTTTTCCAACCACGAGAAACTGTCGTCCGCCCTGGCCGCTTACATCGTCCGCCAGGAAACCGATGCCGTGGCCAGGCGCGGCAGATTCTGCGTGGCCCTGTCAGGCGGTTCGCTCATAAACATCATCGGACCGCCCCTGGCAACCTTAAGCGCTGATATAGACTGGTCTGCCTGGCATATTTTCTGGGCTGACGAACGATGGGTGCCCAAAGAGAGTCCGGATTCCAATTACAATCTTGCGAATCGACGACTCCTGACCCATGTCGGGATCCCGGCCGGACAGATTTATGCTGCTGACGATTCGCTGGCGCCTGCGGCGACCGCACAAACCTATGAAAACCTCATGAGAAATGTGCTGAAACCCGAATCCGGACCATGGCCGAGGTTTGACCTGATCCTGCTGGGCATCGGCCCAGACGGCCACACGGCCTCTTTGTTTCCGAACCATCCGGTGCTGGGCGAGACCCAACGCTGGGTGCTGCCGGTGACAGATGCGCCCAAGCCCCCGCCCATCCGGATCACGATAACCCTGCCCGTGATAAATAATGCGCGCAGCGTTCTGTTCGTAGCGGCCGGGGAGCAAAAGGCCAGTATATTATCGAGGGTGCTTAACTCAAACGGGAAGAGACCGCCACTGCCGTCCCAACTGGTAAAGCCATCAGACGGCAAGTTGGAGTGGTTTCTCGACAGGGCCGCAGCGGCAGGCCTGGTCTGAAGGCGCATGCACGAACTACCACAAGGGGGTAACATGAAATCAATTCAATCAACCGCTATCTTCACATTCGCCTGGCTTTGGCTCCTTTCTTCGAAATCCGGACAGTCTGCTATCCCGGCATTGAGGGGATTGCAGCGAAAATGGAGGAACATAAAATGGAATCCGGTAATAAAAAGCATAAAATGATTAAAAAGGCTGCCATTGTGGTGCTGATTGGCCTGGGGGTGGTGGCCTTCCGGTACTTTGATCTAGGGCAATACCTCACCCTTGATTATATCAAAGCTTCCCAGGAGAGGTTTCAGGCGCTCTATCTCTCCAATCGTTTTTCGGTCATTGCCGTGTATATGATTATCTATATAGGGGTTACGGCACTGTCGCTGCCCGGCGCTGCGGTTCTCACGCTGGCCGGCGGCGGCCTGTTCGGTCTGGTGGCCGGGACCGTGGTGGTCTCCTTTGCCAGCACCATCGGTGCCACTCTGGCCTGTCTGGTCTCCCGATTTTTGCTGCGAGAATGGGTCCAGGGCAAGTTCGGGGATAAGCTGGCAGCCATCAACGCCGGCATTGCCAAGGAGGGCTCCTTTTATCTGTTCACCCTTCGTCTGGTTCCGGTTTTCCCCTTTTTTGTCATCAATCTGATCATGGGGCTTACGTCAATGCCCCTGCGGACGTTTTTCTGGGTGTCTCAGGTCGGCATGCTGGCCGGAACGATCGTTTATGTCAATGCCGGCAAGGAGCTGGCCAAGATCGATTCATTGTCCGGAATATTATCCCCGGGCGTACTGATTTCTTTTGCAATTCTCGGTCTTTTTCCGATCACTGTCAAAAAGTTGTTGGCGTTCTATCAGAAAAAGTTCAGGGGACCAGAAACCAGAAAGGTATAGTGACCTGCATACAAAAACACCCAGCAAGGGGGAAGGCATGAAAACCGACACACCTTTTACCATCGTCATTTTCGGCGCATCCGGCGATCTTACTGCTAGAAAATTGATGCCAAGCAACAGGGCGTCGCCGACAGGCGCTTTTTGGAGGGCATATTCCACAAGCTGCTCATCAATTTTACCTGGTGGGTCAACAGGAAGGACGCCGATGGCAATCGGGATAGGACTCCCCATCACTGAGGAGCCCTCCCACACCACCCGGCATACGGATCTCGTACCAGGGCGGTTCGGCTGATTTTATGAATCAGTTCCCAGGCAGATATAATCCTTGATCAATAAAATATCGTTCAGGCATGGCAATGGCCACCCATTTGATTTTACTCATGTGCCAATACTTTTTGCGGGCATTGCCGCATAGCATGGCATCCTGGTGAGCAATACCAAGTTTCTCAAGGTTGCGAACCCTGGTTTTGGGATTTTTCCATTGTTTCC
>NZ_KB892917.1 GCF_000373985.1 Desulfobacter curvatus DSM 3379 | reverse complement strand
AGGACCCGAGCCATGAAGAGCACGAAGGTTACATGGAATGGTCCGGTGGCGATTACGACAGTGATCGGTTTGATTCCGGTTCTATCAACTGGGAGTTGATGAAATACCTCCGTTGGTCCCGGGACAGGTATCAAAACTGGGGCGGCGTTGAATGAAGACGGATAAAAACAAGCAACTTCAAAAAGCTGGAAAAAAAGAGACTTCTATTGTTCGTTCCTCGGCGGCCGAGTATCTAACATTTGTTGCAGCCACAGGCAAGAGCGGTGTTGAGGCGGTATACGCAGACGAGAACATCTGGCTGACCCAGAAAATGATAGCCACGCTCTATGACGTTGATGTCAGGACGGTAAACTATCATTTGAAAAGGATATTTAGAGACAGTGAGTTAGAGGAAATTTCAGTTATCCGAAATTTTCGGATAACTGCCTCTGATGGCAAAAATTATAACACCAATCACTACAATCTCTCGGCCATCATCGCCATCGGTTATAAGGTCAATTCGGAGCGGGCCGTGCAATTCCGTAAATGGGCAACTCAGGTTATTCGGGAGTTCACCATCAAGGGGTATACCATGGATGATGAACGTCTGAAGAATGACGGCACTGTCCTTGGGAAAAAGTACTTTGAAGAACAGTTGGAGCGCATCCGGGAAATTCGCCTTTCCGAGCGCAAATTCTACCAGAAGATTACCGATATTTACGCCACATCCATTGATTATGATGTGACTGCTCAAGCCACCAAACGTTTTTTTGCAACCGTCCAGAATAAGCTACACTGGGCCATTCATGGACAGACGGCTGCCGAGGTGATCGTTGACCGGGCAGACCATCAGAAACAAAACATGGGACTGAGCACTTGGAAGGACGCTCCAAAAGGAAAAATTCAGAAATTTGATGTCAGCGTAGCCAAAAACTATCTGAGCGAGAATGAGATGGCGCAATTACAACGGCTGGTATCCGCCTATCTGGATGTTGCGGAAGATATGGCTCTTCGCCAGATCCCGATGACCATGCAGGATTGGGAAGAACGTTTGAATAAATTCATTGAAGCCACAGACCGGGAAATCCTGCAGGACGCTGGAAGGGTAACGACCGAATTCAACGCCCAGACTATTATTAATATTCAACACACCGAAATTACTTATTTTTATGGGTTTTGGGGTTGGGTGATGAGCGACACATGTGGCTACATAACATAAACACTGTGAAGCTTGTTATTGAAGGCGTTGGCTACTTCTGCTATTCCTGCCCGGTTTAAAACTTGATACAGTGAGCCTGAATACCATGAGGCAACGCTTTGTGATTACTCATTTCGTTCAAGGATATTAAGCTATTATCGCATTGTTTAGATCATCAATCCTGATGCCAAAATCCTTTACCTTGATTGATTTTGCAAGATTAACAGATATTGAATGAATCCAAATTAGGTGACCTCAATGTAATTATTGGTGCAAATGGCGCTGGAAAAAGTCCGACTGAGTTGGAATCAGAAAGGGTCGAATTTTCCAATGCAGCCCTATCATCTATCGGACGGTTCTATTCGCTTTATCTGTCTTGCCACGGCACTATTACAACCGAACCCACCTTCCACGATTATTATAGATGAACCGGAACTGGGCATAGATGAATCTACAGTTGCGACGGTCATCTCCGAATGTGGTTCTCCGGAAGCAATCAATAATAATCCCCAGACTGCTCCTTCCAAACGCCTGGATGCCTGGTCAGTCAATGGAAAGTTTCTGAAAACAACGATGGGAGTAACTATTGCCAAAGAAATCGGTATCGAAAAAATTCGAAACGAATGTCCTCTTTTCAATGAATGGTTAAAGACTATTGAAGAGATTCAGAGAGGTGGCCAATGATCGACACATGGAAAGTGCCATTCAGAAATTTTTTCAAATTGCCAATCACTATATGAGTGTGCTGAGCCCAAGGGACATTTTCCATCCCATGGGCTTGTTGATAAAAGCATCTCTTATGACGTTCCGGACATTTTTCTCCTTGCCCTTTTTGACGCCGGCAAGAACCTAAATGATACGTTTCATTTCTTATTAATCTTTTTTTCCGCTTCCTTTTTCGCGGTCTTGCGCTTTGGGGTTCAGCCCTTGTGTCAAACCGTTAATATCTCCCGGACGTATCCCGAGTTCTTCCATAAGGGAATCAATTAACGGGGCCTGGCTGCGGTACCGAAGGGCGCTGTTTACGAGCTGGTCGGACAAACTGGCAGTTCCCTGGGCACCGGCCTCCCCGCTACCGCTGTTTGAAAGCCCGTCAACCTGGAAAATTTTAATACCGTCAATCTGCTCCATGGGTTTGACGCTTTCCCGTATGATTTCAGGCAGGTGTTTGATAAGGGCCATGCGGACCTGCATGTCAACCTGCTGCTCTGAAAGGATGTTGTCGGCTTCGTTGATCGCCCGCTGTCCTTGGGCATCCACGGCGTACCGTTTTTCGGCGGCATCTGCTTTCAGGATTTCAGCGTCCGCATCTGCCTGGGCTTGAATGCGGATTTTGTCGGCATCTGCATTGGCAAGGGTTTTCACGGCCTCTGCCTGGTCCATGGCAGACATCTTTTCCGCTTCTGCGGCAATTTTAATTTTAATGGCTTCTCGTTCGGCATTTTCCCTTGCCTTAACCAGCTCAACTTGCTTGGCACGTTCAGCAATTTCCGTTTCCCTGACTGTGATAACCGCTTCTTCTTCCTTGACGGCAATGGCCCTGGCACGATCAGCTTCGGCCTGGGCTTCAGACTGGGCACGGGATTTTTCTGCAATGGCAATGGCCCGGTCCTGTTCCGCCAGTTCCAACGCTTTCTTTTTTTCTATTTCAGCGCGTTCAATGGTCCGCTCCCTGATAATGTCCTTTTCTTTGAGCTGCTTGTCCTTTTCAATCCGTTCTTCTTCAACACTTCGTTCCGCAAGGATTTTGGAGGTATCCACCTTTTTCTGGGATTCAATCTGAGCCTGCTCGGCTTCCTGCTTTCTGTCCGCCTGCTCCTTGGCGATTTCTGCCATTTGCTCTGCCCTGCGGATTTCAATTTCCCTTTCCTGCTTCAGCTTTGCATATTCTTCCTCTTTTTTGATTTCAAGCTTTTGACGTTCGGCTTCAAGATTTTTATTGGAAATGGCCACTTCCGTGTCCTGTTCAATATCGTTTCTTTTTTTCCGCCGCTCTTCTATTTTTTCCGTCAGTTTGGTCAAGCCCTCGGCATCAAAGGCGTTGTCAGGATTGAAATGGCTCTTATTGGTCTGATCCAGGCCCGTCAACGAGACGGTTTCCAGCTCAAGGCCGTTTTTCAAGAGATCTTCGGTGACCACCTGCTGGACCTTTTGAACAAAATCCACCCGCTGTTCATGGAGCTCCTCCATGGCCATTTCAGCCGCCACGGCCCTGAGCGCATCCACAAATTTGCCCTCAACCAGTTCCTTGAGTTCTTCAGGATTCATGGTTTTAAGCCCCAGGGTCTGGGCGGCATTGGCAATGGCATCCTCAGTGGGTTTAGCCCTGACATAAAATTCAGCAGCCACATCCACGCGCATCCGATCCTTGGTAATCAGAGCCTGTTCATTGTTCCTTTGGACTTCCAACCTCAGGGTATTCATGTTCACCGGAATCGTCTCATGGAAGACCGGCAGCACGAGGGCACCGCCGTTCATCACCACTTTCTGTCCGCCAAAACCGGTTCTTACAAAGGATATTTCCTTTGTGGCACGTTTGTACAATTTTGCAAAGATCATGACCATGGCGATCAGTGCAACCAGGATTACACCGGCAATGGTCAGAATATTGATCATGTTTAACATGTTGGTTTATTCCTTTTCATCTTCATTATCATTGAGTATAGCTACTGAATTGGCAATCCCTGTATATACGGCACCGGCCTGCCTTACGATGAGCACCGGATCTCCTTGCAGGAATGTATCGTCTTCCAGGTCCGGCTCCACCATAATATAGTGGGTGGTGCCGAATTTATCTTTCAATTTTGCCTGGGCAGGTTTCCCCTTTGTTGCCTTTCCCAGGGTAATCACCGCCACACGGCCAATGAACGTTTTTTCGGAAACCGCCTCGGTTTCATCCTTGGGCATTATTCTGGCAATGACACCGGTCAGCATCCTGACAAGGGGCAGGCTTACGACCAAAGATGCCCCCGAAGCGGCAAGGCCGGGCAAAAGCCGGCCTGTGAATTCAAGGATAAAGGACTGAAGAATCAGGCCCGTAAGCCCGAACACGGTTAAAAAGGCCACAAGAACAATTAAAAACGGGACCTGGCCGATGCGAAGCCACCCAAAGATTTTTGTCAATACGCCGGGGGAGGATGCATCCGGGCCGTCCAGGTCTGCATCTGCATCCAGATCAAAATCAGGAATAAAGGTTTCAATCAGATTTGAAAGGCCAAGGCCGATCATGGTGGTGGCCCCTTCAAGCACGGCGATCATGATCATAAGGGCCAAAGCAACCGTAAAAGGCATATTCTGGCTTTCCGATAGAAACCCGATCATGAGGACTTGGCACCTCCTTTAAGTTGTGCCAGCCGTTCCCGGATTTTATTTTTCCGGGACAGTTCCTCCAGCTCAGCCAGTTGGGCCGCTGTCTTGCGGCTGGTTGTACCCACCTGTCCGGGAAGTCCTGTGGTCCGCTCAATAACGCGGTCAAATGCAGACTCCGCTCTGCAGACCCGGGATTCAACACTGTCCGCGTTACTGCCGGCAGGCGATTCCGGAGAAACCGAGTCCCCGGCAGCTTTTGCAGCCTGCCTGAACTGAATCAGTTCTTCATTCATCTCCCGCCGTTTGGCCATCAGGGCATTCAGATAATTTTCCAGCTCTTTTTCCTGGTCATCACAATCAGAGATTGTGGCCTCCAATACCGGAATCTGGGCCTCAATATCCAGTTGGCGGGCAATAGCGGCCTCTGCCAGGTCATCCCGGTTTTCGTTCACCGCTATTTCAATTTTTCCGGCAAGATCTTTGTGGCGTTTATTTTCTTCCATGAGTTTGGTGCCGGCTAAATGCTTTTTTGCCAAAACCTGACCCAGTTCCTGCCTGATATCATCAATGGCAAACTCCACTTCCCGCATCGCTTGTGTCAGCACGCTTTCAGGCGCTGCATTTTCGATTGACTCTATCAGGGAATTCACACTTCCGCTGATAATCCGGCCCACGCGGTTAATCAATGTCTCTTTCATTGCTCTCTTCCTCATAACTTTTGTAATGTCACGATAACTGTTTTGCAAGCCTTATTATATTAATAATAGTATAAAAAATGAAAACAGAAAAAAAACTCTGTCACGAAGATTTGATTGTTCTGTGAGAAAGTCTGTGTAACTGATACAGATCTTTCCACTTTCGCTGTGGCTGAGTTTTGGTGTTGATAGACCAGGTCAGTTCATGGCTGTTCCAGTAAAATAACCGCTATCCTCAATGTCCCGGAACAATATACCAGATCAGTAATCAATATTCTACATGATCGTAATTCTATTTTAACTCAGAATATAAACCGGATTTCAATTGGCAAAGAAGCTGCCCGGGCAGGTTCCAGACCCGGAAAAGTCCTGAAGGATTCAGCGGGTGATGACAGATCAAATCCAGGGTCTTTTCGGCCTGCAGATCCTGGCCGTCCACAACCAGAACCCAGGCCCGGGCCAACAGGTGTAAAATATCCAAATGGGGTTTATGAACCAACCGCAGGGTGTCGGCAGCAGTCCCCAGGTAGAATTTGGCAGATGCCAGATTTTTTTTCAGGCAGGCAAGAAAGGTCATTCCCAGGCTGGCCATGAAAAAGGGTTGTCCGTTTTCCTGTGCACGTCTGAGAAAGGGTTCGGCCCGGTTGGGATGGCCCGATGCAATGGAGATGACGCCTTTGAGGGCAAGCGTATTCCTGAACCGTGACAGGGCAAGCCCCAGATCTTCCGAAATATCCAGGGCGCGATCGGTCTGCAGTTCGGCCCCGGCCAGGTCTCCTTTCAGCAGACAGATCAGGCCAAGTTCCTCGTATGCCGCCATCATGCCTAAGGGAGCCTTGATCCGGCCAAAGGCGTCTGCTGCCGACTGGAGGTGAAGTTGGCTGGATTCAAGGTCTCCCTTGCCCACTTCGCAGATCCCGATATTGCACAGGGTCCATGCCTTTTTTATCTCATCGCCGGCGTCACTCCCGGCCTTATACCCCTGCCCGAAATATTCCATTGCCTTATCCATCCTGCCTTGGGCCTGTCGGCACAACCCCATGCGTACCGTCACCCAGAAGGCCTGTTCAATGCCTGGATCTGTCTTAAGGCTCAGGCCAAAGAGGCGGATGGCTTTGTCCCATGCCTTTTCTTTTTGGGCCACAGCTCCCATCAGCAACAGGGAAAATGCCCGGCCGGACTGGTTTTTTTCCTTTACGGCAAGCCTTAGGCACTTTTCGGCCATGTTCTTGAGTTCCGATGACTGCCGGGCAGTAAGCCGCTCCTTGGCGGTCATATCCAGCCGGCAAAGGAGAATCAGAGCCATATCCGGGCAGGGTTCGGTACGGGCCATTTCCATGACAAGTGCTTTGGCCGGTTGAAACAGGGCACGGCTTTCATTGTACCGGGTATGCATGTCAAAATAGATGTATATACCCTTTGCCGCACGAAGCAGGGCAAAAAGATCTTTTTGGTCCACGGCTCGTTGCCATGCCTGACGGATATTGCCAAATTCCGCATCCATGTTTCTGCGGCAGGCCAACATGTTCTTACCGATTAAGCCATGCTCATATTCCCGGGCTAGGTCCAGGTAATGGTGCTTATGTGCATCCAGAACCTCATCTGCCAGGCCGGATGCCGACAGGTGTTTCCCGGCATACTGTCTCAGCAAAGGATGCATTTCAAAACGTCCGTTTTCAGGATCTGCCCGGAGAAGGGACTTTCTTACCAGCCCCGTTGTCTTAAGTGCGGCGGCTTCCAAGTCGATTCCCGTAATCCGGGACACTGCGTTAAGCGTAAAGCTATGCTGAAAAGCGGCAAGCTTCATCAAAAGGTCTTTCTCTTTTTGGGACAGACAGGACCAGGAGGTTTCAAATACAGCCGGAATGCTCTGGTGGCGTTCCGGCATATCCCGGATATCGGTCCTTAAAAAATCCAGGCTTTCCTGAATTCTGTCCGCGATTTTTCCCGGAGGGAATACATCCATCCATCCGGCTGCCAGTATCAGAGCAAGGGGCATGCCTCCGGTCAGATCGCAGATCCGCGATATTGCCTGAAAATTATCGCTGTTCAGTTTCACATCCGGCCTGACCCTTTGGGCGGCGGAAAGGAAAAGGGCAACCGCATCCCAGGTTTCTTCTGCCTGGCCTAAGTCCGTGGCTTTTTCGCTTCCGGACAAAAGAGACCGGGGACGGGAAAGGTCGGCCACGCTGAAAAGATGTTCTCCTTCAAGCATGAGCCGGGTTCTTGATGTAATCAAAATTTTAAGAAAAGGGGCCTGGGACAGCAAATCCAGGATAAGGCCGCCTGCCTGGGGCAGATGTTCGAAATTGTCCATCACCAGCAGGACTTTTCTGTGCCCCAGGAAATTGAATATCTGGTCTTCCAGTCCGGTCTTTTTGTCCGAGGCAAGCCCCAAGGCCTTGAGCAATTCGCCTGCAAGTTCATTGGTTGACCTTAAGCCTGCCATCCCGATAAAAAATATCCCGTGGGGAAAGCAATCCATCAGCGTTTCAGCAAGCGCCAGGGCCAGCCGGGTTTTGCCGATGCCGCCCGGCCCGGTCAGGGTAAGAAGCCGTACTTCAGGTGCTGCCATACGTTCGGCCAGTGCTTTTATTTCATCCTTTCTGCCCACAAAGCGTGTGGACTGGGCCGGAAGCCTGGACCGGGCTGGGGTTGATTTGAATCCTTCTTTCCTGCCGGTTTCCCGGATACGTTTTCCAAGGGCCCTTGTTTCGTCTTCAGGCTGGACGCCGAGTTCCTTTTCCAACAGGGTTTTGCATTTTTCATATTGGCGGACGGCAGCGCCGGGCTGCCCCATTTCTGTATAGAGGCCAATCAGCAACCGCTGGGCTTCTTCATTCAAGGTATCCAGGGTAACCAGTTGCCGGGCATGGGAGAGCGCCTGTGAATATGCGCCTCGGATCATCTCTGACCGGGTAAGGTATTCCAGGACTTCAGCAGCCCGCCGGCTCAGCCGTTCGGCTTGTTCCATCTGCCAGTCCTCAAAATCCGGGGCATCTTTGAGAAAAAAACCCGAAAGAAAAGACGGCTTGCAGATCTGGGCTGCCTCTTCAAGCGCTTTGATCTGTTTCGATCTGGCCTGTTCCGGTTTGATCTGCTTTGGGCTGTCCGGTCTTTCCCCGCCCTTGTTCCGGGGAAGCATTGCTGTAAGCTCCAGGAACCGGTTTACATCCACCTGCAGATTTTCATGGGGCACAAAACCGATGGTCTCCCTGTCAATGTTCAGCCAGGATTTACCCAGCACCTTTGTTATGAGTGAGAGGGCCTTGCGAAGGGATGCCCTGGACCTTGTCGGGTCACTTTCCGGCCAGAACATGGCGGCCAGTTTTTCCCTGGCATGGGGTTTGGCGGTTACAGCCAGGTAGGTGGCCAATGCAACGGCTTTGCGCCGGCTGATTTTTACTGTCGTGCCGTTCACACGGAAACGCGGGGGACCGAAAAATAAAAATTCAATCTGGGTCATGGGCTGTTTCTCCTATGAGAAAGTTATATTATCCTCCGGAATTTGACAATTTTTTTAATTAAAGGCGGTCATGTCACGCTTTTGGGAACATAAACGGAACGGTGGCTTGTTATTATTTCCCTGGAATTAAAAAAAGGAGGTTTGCCAAATGATATCCCAATGGATTCTGCCTGCGTCCCTGACCTTGGTATGCTGGGGCGTATGGAGCTTTATCCCCAAAATCACCACCCGGTACATCAGCCCCATGAGTGCCATGGTCTATGAAGTCATTGGAGCCATCGTCATACTGCACATCCTTTCATGAAAGTTGATTAAAAAGATCNATCTGTTTGTCTATCACCTTGATATATAAACCCATTTGTTTTCCTTTGCGCACATGGACAGCAGGTAGCTTGCCGGATTTTACACGATGCAATACCGTTTGGCGTGAGACACCGAGTAATTTTTTAGCCTCTTTCATGGTGACATAACCCTCGGGAGGCTGTTGAACGAAGCGGGATTTTAAATCCTCTGTCATCCGAATACGCCACGGGGCTCCTGGTGTGATTTGCTCTCCGGCAATAAAGCCGTCTAAGAGCCAACGGTGGACT
>NZ_KB892916.1 GCF_000373985.1 Desulfobacter curvatus DSM 3379 | reverse complement strand
TTACCGTCTCGCGAATCTGTTCAAGTTCTGCGTTTTTAATCTGCCGACCACACTGGCTTATCACAGCGTTTTCTCCTCAAATGTAACGTTTCGATTGGTGGGTGAACTCACACACATCCACGTTACATTATCAAAAGACCTGCAGAGTGTCTATTATAATTTTGCGACAAAATAATTTTAGATGTCGCTCCGCCCCCCTGATATCATTGATAATAAATTTTGATGCGTCAGCGCTGTAGCACAGGACATCCATGCAGGCGATGCGGTTTATCTCCCGGGGGATGGTGACAACATTCCCTGCCAGGTCCGTCACCTGCCTGGGGGCAGGGCTGCCTTGTGCTGCAGCCAAAGCGCTTGCAGCCCAAAGCATAAGTGAGAGGATGAGAGTTCTGAACATAACGGCTCCTTTGGATTGACAGCAATTTTTTGAACACCGAAAATCTGCAATTCGCATACCCAATCCGTGGAAGATATTTGTTTCGGAGATATTTATATAAATATAAAGGCATTACATTGAATACAGCTCCAGGGGAATATAAAAAGAATAGAGGATAATGTACGTTTTTTAAGGTTGATTGTACGTATCAGTGCATTTTATTTATGCAAGCAGAATCATTCCGGTCAGGTTCAATTTGTATCTATCTGAAATTTCATAAAAAATAATATCTCCCTTTTTCCGGCATACTTTTTGCCATCATGCCTTTTTAGGAATTAACAACCAGTCAAACGGCACATCATTTTAGTTACGAACCAAAGGAAAAGGAGATAAAGGATAATGGGAAGTGAAAAAAATCCGGGCGCAAGGGATCATGCCGGATCAAGAATGGCCGTTGTCTTCATGGCATGCCTGCTCATGCTTGCGGTATGGATGACATCTTCGCTGCACGCCCGGGTATCTGTGTCAAAGGATATTGAAACCCCCGTTGACACGGCCGTGGATACCCGCCAGGCCACCCAAAGGTCCCGGGAAAAATGGGATGCCCAGCGCCAGAAGCTTGCAGAGGAATATGACCGCTTAAAAACGGAAAACGAACAGCTTGCCTTTGCCAACAAGAATCTGACCCAAAGGGCAGGGGATCTGGAAAGAATAAATCAGAACCTTACCCGGGAAAAAGAGGAGTGCCGGCGGATCAGAACGGAACTGGCGCCGTTTTTAAAAGCGCTCCTTGACCGCCTGACCTCTCTTGTGGAAGCCGATGCCCCGTTTCTATCCCGGGAACGCAATGATCGGCTGGCGCGGTTGGCGGTGATCCTGGATGATCCGGAAATCACCATTGCTGAAAAATACAGAAAAATGATGGAAGCCCTGTTTGTAGAAGCTGAATACGGTAACACCGTAGAGGTGTACCGGGAAAAAATCGTTGTGGACGGTACACAAGTCCTTGCAGACATTTTTCGTATGGGCCGGGTGGCATTGTTCTTTCTGACCCTGGACCGGGAAAGCGCAGGGATTTTTGACATGGCAAAAAATCAGTGGCACCCCTTGGATAAAAGCCGTGTGCCGGATATTGAGGCGGTGGTGGAGATGGCGGCCAAACACCGTCCCATGGAGGTGGTCGCCTTGCCTTTAGGGGCCATTGCCCCGGAAAGGAGGGATCAGAAATGATGCCGATAAAATACCTGTCAATTCCTTTGTTAACCTTTCTGATCCTGACCGCGACTGTTATCAGCTTCGTCCCGGCCGCAACAACTCTGGCCGGGGATATACGCAAATCCTATGCGGTTCTTGAACAAAAACGCCGGGACATGGCTGCCAAAGCGGCAAAAGAACTGGCGGCAGCCAAGGCCGAGGCCCAGGATAATGCGTTAGCCATAAAAAAGGACAAAGACGCCCTAATCTCGGCCATTGCAACATTAAAAGCCCAAAACAGCCGTCTTCATATTGCCAATGATGCGCTTAAGGGGAAGATTGATATTCTGGCTGACGAACAGACAAAATTGCAGAGCAGTCTTGAAGAATCCAGAATGGTGAACAAGGAGCTGGCAGGCTTTGTTAAAACCTCCGCCAAAGATCTTAACAGTCTTTTGATTCAAAGCCCTCAAAGCGCCTTTGGCAAAGACCGGAACAGTTTTCTTAACCCCCTGATCAACCAGAAGGGGTTCTGGTCCATGGACGATATCCGCCGGATGTCAGATACCCTGTTCAACGAAATCCTGGCTTCGGGCGAAGTCTCCCTGCGTCAGGGCATGGTGGTGGACCGCCAGGGCAAAGATAGGACCGCTCAAATTTTAAGTGTCGGCAATTTCACGTCCTTTTATGTACTCAATGATGATGCAGGCCGAGAATCGGAAATCGGCTTTCTGCTCTATTCGGATCAAAGCAGCCGGTTTTTTGCCCTGTCCAAGCTGCCCGCAACGAAACTTGCGGATCAGATTGATGGGTATATTGCAGGGCAAATCGACTGTGTGCCTGTGGATATCTCCAAAGGCGGTGCCCTCCGGCGGTTTACCCATGAGCTGAACCTGATGGATCAGGTGCCCAAGGGCGGCCCCCTTGTCTGGCCCATCCTGTTTCTGCTGGGCCTTGCCGTTCTGATTTTGTTTGAGCGGTTGGTTTTCTTTTTTCGGCATCAGATCCGTATTGAGCCTTTTATGGCGAAACTTACGCCTTTACTTGAATCTGCAAACTTTCAGGCTTGCCGGGATCTGATACTGGCCAACAGGAACGCATTTATTCCCCGGGTTCTGCTTAAAGCTCTGTCCGCCCGGGAGCAGAGCCGCACCGATATGGAAAATGTGCTCCAGGAAGCGATCCTGGCGGAAATTCCTTCCATTGAACGGTTTTTATCCACCCTGGGCATGCTGGCCGCCATTGCGCCGCTCATGGGACTTCTGGGAACGGTGACCGGCATGATTAACACCTTTCATGTGATCACCTATTACGGGGCCGGAGACCCAAGAATGATGTCCGGCGGTATTTCCGAGGCGCTGGTCACCACCATGCTCGGATTGACCGTGGCCATTCCCATTATGCTGTCCCACACGCTTTTGGCCCGGCGTGTGGAGACCCAGATCAGCACCATGGAGGAAAAATCCGTGGCCTTTGTCAACCTGGTGTTCAAGGCAAGGAACGGGATTAAGGAAGGTTCCCGATGAACGAACTTCTCTACCAGATGATTGTTTATATCCGTTCCGGCGGGGTGGTAATGGTGCCCATTTTGTGCGTCTCCCTTGTGATGTGGGTATTGATCTTTAACCGTTTGTTTTTTCTACATCGGCTCTATGTGAAAAATATGCCCAGGGCCATGGCCGGAGAACTGGTCCGGGAAAACCTGTGCCCGGATAAGCGGTATAAGGGTGCCAATGCCTTTTTGGTGAGGGCGTTTCTATCCCGGCGCAGTCCCGTGTCTGATCCCGGGCTGGACGAGCGGATTCTTGATGAAACGGTTATGAATTTGACCGCCTCTTTGGACCGGCACCTGGCTTTGATTGGGGTACTGTCCGCTGTGGCACCGCTTATGGGGCTTTTGGGTACGGTGGTGGGGATGATGGAGACCTTTGATGTGATCACCGTATTCGGCACGGGCAATGTCCGGGCCATGGCCTCGGGGATCTCCGTGGCCCTGGTGACTACCCAGACAGGGCTTATGATCTCCATCCCCGGACTTTACATGAGCGGGTGGCTGAACCGGCGGGCCTCAAACCTCAAGCACCGCATCGCCTCCACGGCCATGTATCTTAAACCCTTTATCCGCAACAGGAGAGTTTCATGCTGAATATATCCGCATCCAGGCGGGCGGCAAAAAAGAGTCTTGAACTGAATATTGCGCCCCTGATTGATATGGTGTTCATCCTTTTGATCTTTTTTCTGGTCACCACCTCCTTTGTCAAGAAGACCGGGGTGGACATCTCACGTCCCACGGCCAATACGGCTGTGGCAAAAACCAAATCCACCATTCTCATCGGTATCACCCGGGACAATACCATTCACCTGGACCGCCGGGAAATTGATGTCCGGGCCGTGCGCTCGGGTGTTGAACGGGCCATGGCGGAAAGTCCCGAAGCCGGTGTTGTGATTGTGGCGGACAAGGAGAGTAGAACCGGTCTTGTGATCTCGGTGATGGATAACTGTAAACTGGCCGGGGCCGAAAACGTGGCCCTTGCCGCAAGCCTTCCGGAGGGCAGATAAATGGATAATACAGTTCAATTTACTTACTGGGAAACGTCCCGCACATTGGATCCAGGCAAAATTTTGGCTTGGATAGCGATCATCGCTCTGGCTTTAGGGCTTAATCTGTTTATCTTCGGGATGCTGCCGACCCTTATCCAAAGCATTCCCCATGCACCGGATGACACGGAACTCATCCAGCCCATCCAGGTTGTCCGGATCAAGCGCCCTGAGACGCCGCCGCGTAAAAAGGAGCGGCCCAAACCGCCTGATCCGCCCGAGGAGATGGTGTCAGCCACAAAAATTGTACAGAAACAGATTCAAAGGCCCACGATTGTCAGACCGAACCTGTCTGTGGCGTTAAACTCCAATTTGCCCAAGCTGACCAACAGTATTGCTTTAAGCCCGTTATCAAATTGTACCATGAAAACCCAAATGCCCCTGGGGCTGTTTTCTACATCCGAGCTTGATTATCCTTTGCAGACACTGGTCCGGCTGCCTGCATCCTATCCCATGCGGGCCAGAAGAGTAGGCATCGAGGGATGGGTAAAAGTGGAATTTATTGTCACCAGGGAAGGCCGGGTAAGGGATATAAAGGTGGTGGGCGCCCAGCCCAAGGGTGTATTTGAATCCAGTGTCACTCAATCCGTAGCCCAGTACCGGTTCAAGCCGGGAACCGTGGACGGAAACAACGTGGAGGTGCGTGTGGTGACGACTATCCGGTTCAAAATGGAGGCGTGATGAATAGATTGACTCTATTTTTGTGGGCTTGCCTTGTGTCCGTTTTCATAATTCTTTCTCCCTGCGCACTGTCCGCGGCCAACCCGGAAGGCGATTCCCTTCCGGTTGCCGCAGGCATGTGTGCAAACAAGGCGGCAGGGCTTATCAAAAAGAAAGACTATGCCAAAGCGGTTCAACAGATTGAATCCTTCCAGGCCAAGGCAAAAAACGTTGATCCGGACACGGCAAACAAAAAGGGATACACCCATTATTATCTGGATTTTCTTGTCGGCAACTGTTGCATAATGATGGAAAAACAAGGTGACGGCTATGTGAAAAAAGCGGCATTATACTATGAGCGGGCCGTTAAAAAATATGACGGGTTTTACCAGGCATGGCTGAACCTGGGCCAGTGCCGGTATACCCTTAAACAGATGGGCAAGGCTGCCCGGGCCTTTATCCGGGGGTATGATATGGCCCCGGAAAAAAAGGGGGCGTATCTTTATCAGGCTGCGGCATGCTATTATTTTAACGCCGAGTATAACAATGCCTTGAACGCCTTTAACCGGCTGATAAAAACCCATCCCGCCGACGTGACTCTCGATCGAAAAGAGGTCCTGGTTAACATCCTTTTTTCCCTTAAAAAAAATCGCCGGGCCCTGCCATATCTTAGGGAACTGGCTGCCAAATCCAAGGGTGATAAAAAGCGGACCTGGCAGGAGGTGCTGCTGTACCAATATATGGAACTTGGCATGGATAAGCAGGCCGTTGCCTATGCCGGCGAACTGACCCGGCAGGAACCTGAAGAGCCTAAATGGTGGCGGGCCTTAGCCAACATCCATCTTAATAAAAACCGGCTTGAAAAAGGGCTTGAGGCGTTCATGATTTACAGCTTCACCACACCCTTGTCCGCATCGGAAACCAAGCTTTTGGCAGACCTTTATGCCGGGTGCAATATCCCGCTGGAAGCGGCCAGGGCATATGAAGCGTGGCTGTTGAAAATTCAAAAAGATCCGGCCAATCTTATCGCAGCCAAAGGAAAAAAGAGGACAGACCGCTTCCTTACCATAGCCCAGGCCTACCTGCAGGGCAGGGATTATCAAACTGCGCTTAAATGGGCGGACAAGGGACTGGCCCAGGGGTGTGGTGCAAGGCTTCTGGCCTTTAAGGCGGACCTGCTGTTCCGGGAAAAAAAATACAAATCCGCATATGTTGCCTATAAACGCTTAGCCGGTCGCGGCAATTCCCCGGGGCGGTCCTGGCTCATGGCCGGTTATGCGGCCTTAAGCTGCGATAACCCTGAAGAAGCAAAACAGGCCTTTTCCCTTGCCTGTAAATGTCCCAAGGTAAAATCAGCGGCATTAGCTGCCCTGGAACAGATCGGGGCAATGCAGGCGGCAAAAGCGCATAACCCGCTCCTTTGATTTTCCCAATTATGAAAGCAACGGCCTTTCCCGGTCCGTTTGAATGTCGGGTTAGGCGCTGGATATAAATGGTTTTTCTGGAACCAATAGCGCAATACAAATGCCTATAGCAGGATAACTAATCCATTTTTCGAGGCGTTGAAGCAACACAACAGTGAGTTCACCAGAAGACAGAGCAAAAAAGCATCCCAACTTTTTGCGGCCGCTCCGCCCCGGCTTTCTGGTGCAGTGTCAGGATGTTATTTATTTATTGTCTGTTCGGTGATATTTTAAAAAATATTTTATCAATGCGGTTCTCCCTACCATCTTAATGCTGTCTGGCATGTATGACTTTTTAGACAGGAGGCTCAAATTGAAACCAATAATCACGAATTGTTTCTGCAGACTGTTGCTAATTTTTTCCCTTATTGCTGTCATTTTAACGGGCTCGGCAGCGGGCCAGCCATTGCATATGAAACCCGTGGCTGTCATTGACGCGCAGATGGGAGCAGCCCCGGCCTTCTGGGTCATGGCCCCGGCCAACTGGCAGGTTTCAGGCGGCCTGACCTGGAACTCAGCCCTGGCCAACCTGGTGACTGCCAATGTGGCCATCACCTCACCCGACGGTTCAGCTGGCGCTTATATACACCCCGCGCCTCTTTACATCAGCGGTCAGATTGAACAGCAGTGGCAGCAGGGCGCACTCTATCTGGGCATGATAGTAATTCCTATTCCCAACAGCCCGGCCGACTTTGTCCGTCATGTTGTTCTGCCCAGGCAAAGACCCGGCGCACGTGATATAAAACAAATCAGCGTGATAGATATGCCGGAATGGGCCGGCACTATTGCAGCAGGCAGCCAGACACCGGGTACAGCCATCCAGGGATTTGGTAATTGCGCCCGATTTTCATACACCGAAAACGGCATAGCCTGGGAAGAAGATTTCTATTGTGTGATACTGGTCTCGCACTCTCCCCAAGTTCCCAATGTTTTCTGGCTGGCAGACCGCAACCTTTCGGTACGTGCCCCAAAAGGCCAACTGGATGCTCTCAAACCACTGGCCACGACTTTTGTGAACTCCTTCCAGTTAGACCGCAGTTGGTTTGCCAGATTCAACAGTGTTCAAAGACAATGGATTGCCGCACGGCAGCAGGGAATCGCCAATGCCGGGAAACTGAGCCGGGCCATCAGCCGCAGCAGCGATGCTTTTGACGCGGCCTTGACCCAATCATGGCGGACCCGTCAACAGGCCGAAGATCGCGCCGCCCGGGAATTCAGCGAGTATATCCGGGGCACTGAAAATTATCAGGATCCATCCAGCGGAAACTCAGTAGAACTGCCCGGCGGGTATGACCACGCCTGGGCAAATCCTTTGGGGGAATACATTCTTTCAAACGATGCGGGGTTTAATCCCAACCAGAATTCCGGGAATAACTGGATAGAAATAAACCCCGTTCGTTAAAGGAATTGCAAAATTTAAGGACGAGCCGGTTTGTTCTGAATCTTATCCAGGTTCAGAAAAGGCAGCGGCGACGTTGTATTGGGATCCATGATGATCAGATGATTGCCGTTTTGAAGGTCTTTAAGGACGGCCATACTCTCAGACCGTTATGCCGGGTGCAATATCCCGCTGGAAGCGGCCAGGGCATATGAAGCGTGGCTGTTGAAAATTCAAAAAGATCCGGCCAATCTTACCGCAGTCAAAGGAAAAAAGAGGACAGACCGCTTCCTTACCATAGCCCAGGCCTATCTGCAGGGCAGGGATTATCAAACTGCGCTTAAATGGGCGGACAAGGGACTGGCCCAGGGGTGTGGTGCAAGGCTTCTGGCCTTTAAGGCGGACCTGCTGTTCCGGGAAAAAAATACAAATCCGCATATGTTGCCTATAAACGCCTAACCGGTCGCGGCAATTCCCCGGGGCGGTCCTGGCTCATGGCCGGTTATGCCGCCTTAAGCTGCGATAACCCTGAAGAAGCAAAACAGGCCTTTTCCCTTGCCTGTAAATGTCCCAAGGTAAAATCAGCGGCATTAGCTGCCCTGGAACAGATCGGGGCAATGCAGGCGGCAAAAGCGCATAACCCGCTCCTTTGATTTTCCCAATTATGAAAACCACGGCCTTTCCCGGTCCGCTTGAATGTCGGGTTAGGCGCTTGATATAAATGGTTTTTCTGGAACCAATAGCGCAATACAAATGCCTATAGCAGGATAACTAATCCATTTTTCGAGGCTTTGAAGCAACACAACAGTGAGTTCACCAGAAGACAGAGCAAAAAAGCATCCCAACTTTTTGCGGCCGCTCCGTCCCGGCTTTCTGGTGCAGTGTCAGGTTGTTGGTTCTTTAGGGAGCTGCGCTCCATGCCACACTGCGACTATCCAAACAATATCATCTTTGGTTTTATAAAAAAACCGGTACGGCGATATGACCACTTCTCGGTAGGGGAGTTCTGGAAATTCAGGTATGATTCTTCCGGATTCAGGAAAATCCTCAAGCCGACGCAAGATTTTTTCAGCCTGATTGTGAAAAGTAAGAGCAGCCGAAGGCTTGTCCTTTCGAATATATGATAGCGCAGAAAGGAATTGAGTTCTTGCAGAAGGTGTAAATTTAACCTTCACGAGGGCTCGTTAGACAAAAGGGTATCAGCTTCAGAAAGAACTGTATCCAAATCATATCCCTGACCAGTTTCGATTTCCCTGTCTCCCCTAACCAAAAGGCGCAATAGCTCTTTCTCGTGCTCAGATTCCTCATAGGCATCAACTCCGATAATTACCGCTGATGCCCTACCTCTTTGTGTAATTATTAAAGGGTCCTTACTTTTTTGTAATCGTTTCAGCAGCTTTGCAGTATCTTGCCTTAAATCGCTTATTGGAATAATATTTGATAGCTTGCCCATATTGTACCTCCTATGATGCTTTTGCATGTATCACCAACAAGCCTAAAAAGCAAGCTTTTAAAAAGCTTGGATAATCAATTTTAATGCGCCAACGGGCTCTTCAGCGGGCGCAGTTTTTGGCGCTCCCCTGCAAGAGCGAGGTTAGCAACCTCCATTTGTAATTTCTACGCATTCGAACCTTATTTTATTCGAATCACGCCATTCGCACCACTTGTAATTTCTTGTTTTGAAAAACGAGACTTCCCCCGTCTCTAAATCGTTAATCCCCATTCGTCTTAATTCATCCACAACCAGGGAAACAGAATCAACCTGAGATGAAATGTGTTGTTTTTCAAGTGAGAGCAATCACGGTAATCCATGGACAGACATTCACGATAAAAAAATGGTGTGACCGGTTTTAACAGATAATCTTCTCAGCTTTTAGTAACGTCCTGGTCAAATA
>NZ_KB892915.1:7721-10059 GCF_000373985.1 Desulfobacter curvatus DSM 3379 | reverse complement strand
CACCGAATCCTTGAGAAAAATCATCAAGTCACTTGAAGGCCAGAAGTTCCGCCTGGATTGCGGGCACCATGTGACCGTGTGTCACAGCCTCGGAAACGATATCACGATCAGAAACGGCAAAGAGCCCGTCATCATCTGTTCCCAATGCGGGTATTAATNCGCNCACCCCAAAAAAACTTAATCAACAAAGGAGATTTATCATGACAAAGACCACAACTCTCGAAAACGTAATCAACGCAGTTCGCCAGGATTCCATCAATCATTTTGATGAAGTCATGCCCGTTCATGAAATGGAATTTGACAGCCTCAAACAGATGTCGATTTCAGGCAAGCAGGTGGATGTGGCTCCCACGGCCCAGCGCCTTCTTTCCAACCGCCTGCGGGTGCCTTATTCGTATCTGTCCCGCTGTCCGACAGATTTGCAGGCCAGTAATCTTAATTTCTGGATTGAGCAGGAACGCCAGCGCCGGGACACATTCTTTTGCCGGTTTGACGGCTCAACCCTGCGTGCAGTATTTACCGAGCGGTATAAGCCCCTCGACAACATGGAGATTCTATCACAACTCATTGAACAGGGCTTTAATCACAATCTGAAAGTTCAGTATTCCCTTGATCACGGCATGTTCCTGCTGAAGATACCAGAGTTTGAAAAGGCATTTGGTGTTAATTCCGGCAATGGGTTCTTTGATGAAGTTGTACCCGGCATTGCCTTTAGCAACAGCGAAGTCGGTTTAATTGCCTTCAGCATCGAATCCTTTTTTTATCGGTTGGTTTGCACCAATGGGTTGATTTCTGTTGCCAAAGCAAAGACCGCCAGGTTCAAGCATATCAGCAGCCGGGGGCTGGACAACTTCCCCGAGGCCTTGTCCGCAGTGATCGAAGGTTCCTCCCGCAATCAGGAAGATTTCAAGCTGTCCTGTCAATCGCACGTTGATGACCCCTTTAATTCAATTGATGTTTTCAGCAGGCGTTTCGGGCTCTCACAAAACGAAGCGGATATTGTCAAGCAATCATTTGAGCAGGAGCCGGGGAATACTCTTTTCCACATTATCAATGCCTTCACAGCGTCAGCCAAGGTCGAAGGCCTGGCAACAGCCGACGTATATAAATTTGAGAAAGCCGGTGGGCAGATCCTCTCCCTGGTCAAATCATAGAATCAATTATCTGACGAGAATAATAATGGAGGATAACAAAATGAAATTTCGTACAGTGTGTGCCTGGTGCAACCGCCTGATTTCTGAAAAAGAGTGCCCCGAAACCAAGAACAGCCTGACCCTTTCTCAAAATGGAGTCATGATCAGCCACGGGATTTGTGAACGGTGCAGGAAAAATCTTGAAACCATCTATGGATTGAATAAAAGGTGCAAATAAAAATGGTTAAAACATACACCTGCCACTCCTGTGGCAAAACTTACGCCAAAAATCTTGACCCTGATGTTTATCTGAAAGGAAATTGCTTCGACTGTTCCTTCTGGCTCCTCAAAACAGAATATCATGAAGACCTGGCCGAGAGGAGAGTCGTCGTAGACGGCAATCATTATATGATATCAGAAGTAAAGAACACTTACCCCCAGGGCTTCGGCGGTAGGCAGTTTATCATCCAGTTTTTCGATGGTCGTATAATAAAAACAAATAATCTTTGGAGCCAGGGCACGATCCCGGACCGTTTCCGCGAGATGCTCCCTGACAACGCGGTGTTCCTTGATCCTGATCCTAAGATGCGTTTCGACGTCGAAACAGACGAAAAAGAAAAATAATCCGACAATCCTTCAAACCCTTTCTATTATTTAAGCTTTCTCTATCCCGCAGTTCATAAATCCATCCAGGTATTAATGTAACCTCTCTTATAGGCAGAGGGACATTTTTCCCAATTTTTAATCACCAGGAGGATTTTATGAAAAAATCGTTGAGTATCAGTGATGCAAGCCGTGAGACCGGCCTTTCACAGAAACAATTGAGATCCTATGAGGCACGGGGCTACATATCAGAACCGTTCAAGGTTCGGTGCGGAGAAATTGCCTACCGAAGATATACCGCCCAACACATAGCCGAAATCAAGGCCTTCAAGCATTTCGTGGATGAGGGGTTCACTCTTCAGGCTGCATCAAAAAAAATAAAGGAGAAAGTTTAATTATGGCACGTTTAGACGACACCCAGTGCCCATTTTTTAAGGAAGACTGTCTGAAGGCAAAATGCAGCCTTTATGACCATCGCCTTGATAATTGCGCACTTAACTTGATTTTCATCAATTTGTACAAGCTGGAAAGAACCATCGCCAGCCTACCGCAAAAGGATGAAGACCGACCGGGAAAGTTCCCGTTTACAACGAATTAAAAAA
>NZ_KB892915.1:0-7716 GCF_000373985.1 Desulfobacter curvatus DSM 3379 | reverse complement strand
CNNNCCCNAAANGGNNGGNNNTTTNNCNNTTTTAGAAAGGGTTAATAAGGATTATGAAAAAAGTTAGAAAAAAAGAATTTGTGCAATGGCTGGAGCAAGCATTGCCTTTTGACATTTGGATTGGCAGTGACAGGCGCACCGTCAAAGATGCTCGTGATTATATCTTTAAGGAGATCGGCGAAGAAAAAAATTANATCAGACGCAATGTAAAATCAAAATACCGTGACAGNGAATGTTTGCTGGTGATCCTGATAAATNTNTGGATAGGNTTTTTTGTCGGCAGGCCNATAAGGNTTTCNATGGACNNNAATCTTTACAGNNGCAACCAACGCTATGATAAACTGTGGTTCAAATACGATCGTATGAAGCGCCTTATAGATGAGCTTGAATGCCACGGTTACATTGAAAAAGCACCAGGCTTCAGAAACATCAAATATGGGCGTCAGACAAGGATTTGGGCCACAGTAAAATTAATAAGAATCTTCGTTGCTGAATACAAATTTCGACCCATCGGGGACATTCATTGCACACAGACAGAGAACCTGATTCAACTACGGGATGAAGAGAAAAAAAAGAACAGCAAAAATAAAACTGTCAAAGTTTCAAAGGACGTGGAATTTGACCCCACTGAAGCAACCGAATTAATGCAAGCCAACCTGCAACAACTTAATAATCTGGCTAACGCAAAAAAAATCACTGTGCGTCTGAATGAATCAGATGAAGTCAACCTGACAGACTTAACAGTCAACATACTATCAGATCTCATCAAGGGTAAAATAGAACTTGTTGACACAGAACTCATTGATAATAGTAGTAGTATTGATAACATAGAAGGGAACGGTACTCATCCATCTACAGGAACCGGTACTCATTCACACAGAGGCATCAGTGCTTCCTATGCTACGGACAGTGGTACAGCTATGGATCAGATGGATATAGACGTACTCACATACCAGAAGTACTCCTATCCCGTAGCACTGTACAAGTCATTCATTGATGCTAACTTGAATAGAACTACTCTATTATCTACCATAACTCATAGCGTGAAGAGCCCACAGTACCAAGGCTTACAGCCAGAATCAGTGCTTTTTTTACATCTACTGTGGATGAAGAAACTCTTGAGCCTGATGAATGCCAGATCGAAAAAAGAAGAGTTCATCAAACAGGACCGCCCACTGATCGACTTCGGGATAAAAAAGCTGGTGTTTGAAATCAAAGTAAAGGACATGCACCGGGTGTTTAACCGAGGCTCCAAGGATTTTGATAAAGGTGGGAGATTTTATGGTCCCTATTACCAGGGGATGCCCAGCAAGTTCAGGAAGCACATTTACATTGACGGTAAAAAAACCGTTGAGTGGGATTATTCCGGTCTTCACATCCGTATGCTTTATCATCAATTGGGCCTTGAGTTTAACGGAGACCCGTATGCCATCGGCGATGGCTCACAGAGAAATGAATATAAACTGGTTTCCCTGATCAGCATCAATGCCGACAAACGAGGTTCCCATATTGCAGTCCGTGATGCTTTACAGAATGCCGGGTTTGATGCAGCCCAGGATCTCACCCAGATACGCCAGATGATGGAAGATTTTAAGGCCCGCCACACTCCCATTCAGGAGTTCCTGTTCTCGGGAGCTGGCATTGACCTTCAAAACGCAGATAGCATCATTATGGAAAAAATCATGATGAAACTGCATGCAGAAGGGATTGCGGCTCTGCCTATTCATGACAGCGCCATTGTGGAGGAAGATCATTCAGCCCGGCTTAAAAAAATTATGTTCCAAGTTTATGAAGAGGTGATGGGGTATTCTCCGGTGCTTAAACTTACAGGATAAAACAGGTGAGAGGCTTAAATGTCTTATTTTATAGTCCTATTCTGCTGTTTCAATGGTAAGGTTATGCAAACCGCGTCAAAACGGCTTAAATCGTGCAAATAAACGCATTATTAAAGCATGAGATGTTGAAATAGTAATAATCATTTCTAAATGATTATGAATTTAATTCATTTTGTGTTCGTCCATCTTTCATCGATGAAACGCTTGGTCATGTTCAAATCAAATACGATCAGACAGACTTCGTTTGGACAATTTTAACGGAACTGTTTCAACGTTGAAACACCTCAAAGATATGACTGGCGTAGGTTCCGTGAAAAAAAAGGGCACGTTTGGGATGGAAGTGAATTTTGTAGATAGGCGTTTCATCGATGAAACGCTATCAACATTCCAATCAGGTCCGATCAGACAGATTTTGACCGGGGGATAATTTTAATAGCGGTGTTTCAACGTTGAAACACTTCACAGAAACTCATAACGCAGACAAAAAAGCACACGTTGTTCGTTTAAGAAACCTTATTGACGGAGTTCTTCACAGTTCGCTGAACTTTAGTGCCGCCAGTGCTACCAGAGTGAGTGCTGAGTCGGCCCCTGCCTAAATCATTAATTTTAGTGTCCAGTCGACTAAACACTGGAAAAATTTCATCGACCCATTAATTGGCGTGTTTAGTCAACTAAACACTGGGAAAATTCCATCCAGGTGCTTCCAAGGTGAGAACTGGTCCCTTCCCAATTCAAATCAAGCACGATCAGCCAGACTTCGTTTGGGTAATTTTAATGGAGGTGTTTAGTCGACTAAACAGCTCAAAGATATGCCTGGAGCGGATTCCGTGATAAAAAAAGGACACGTTCTTAATGAATTCAACACAATATACAACAAATTTAGTGTTAAAATATAAATCATCTCAAGACTTACAAGTGCTTGTGGGGTGGGTACTATTCCCACCAAAACGATGATACAGGATCACAAGGAGGGTGTGGTGGTACTTTGGGGATGGTACTGATGATATGATTTCAGATTTTAATTCATCATGCTCATGTTTTTCTTGCATAAGTTGGCCGGGTGAGGATATTCTTCAGTTGAATTGATTTCCAAACCCTTTAAAAAAATCAAAAAATTAAGGTTTTCCCTGATATATATTTATCCAGATCAATGATAAGAGGTTGAGTGGAGTTGATATCTGTTTAAGTATAGCTAACTTGACGGAATTTATTTCTACTTTCAAAAAGGGGGGCAATATTAACATGCAACGTAGTGACAAACTATTATATATAGGAATATCTATTGTTTTAATTTCAAGCTATCTATTTTTCGGAAGTGCAATTTATTCTATTCTTCATAAAGTCTTTTCATTCCTTCCGGGCAAAGATGAAACAGCCGGTGTATTTCTATTAGCCTATATGTGGGGGGCAATTGGCGGCACAAGTGTAGCATTTATATATTTTGCAAAAGAAGTAAACGGACATCGTTCAGGAGACAACCAACCCTTTCCTAATATCATTGAACCATTCGGTTATATTGCATTCATCTTGTTTAGTGGATTCAATGGAATAGTATTATTTTCATTATTCCATGCTGGCTTTGTTGCAGCTTATCCTGCCAACAAAGAAGAGACTATATCGAATTTCGCTTTGATTGTAATTTCTTTCGCTGGTGGGGTTACTGGTGAGGGTGTGATAAAACAGTGTTTGAGTTTTAGTCACAAACTCATGAGAGATGAAAATGAAAAAAGTCCGGAATGCGGAGGAACGAAAGAGCAGCACATTGATAAAAAAAAAAGATAATTCGAATAATTTTAAATAGTAATTAGCATCATCGGGAGAACACTCCATGTCCCTGAGGAGCTCTCCCACACCACCCGGCATCGGATAAATAAACGAATAAAAAGAACAAACATTGATAATGGAAAATTCATTTGGACCCAATTATGCCTCCCTGGAAGACACGGGGTTTATAGCCAAGTACCAAGCCTCATGCTTTTGTGGGGCCGTTCGATATGAGGTGAGCGCTGATCCAGTGGATGCCAAGATTTGCCATTGCACGACTTGCCAGAGGCTACATGGCGCCCCTATGCAGAGGGCAGCCATTTTTCATAAACGCCATGTGAGATTTACCTCTGGTTCGGAGCATCTGGTTTTTTATAACAGTGAACTAAACCGGCCAGAGCGCATCCTCCCTTGTAAAGTTCGCTGCGGTAAATGTGGCACACCCATTGCCGATGAGGGGCGCAGGATGTGGCTCGCCTTCCCGTCATTATTTGATTTCGGGCATCCAGCCGTGGTGCCGGAAGCATTCAGGCCAACATGCCATCTTTTTTATGGGTCAAGGGTGATAGAAATACAGGATGATCTGCCTAAGTGGTCCGGACACAAAAATCATTCCGAGTTGCTGTAAAACTGTTTCATTGATGAAACGGCAAAAAAGCATTTTGGATGGGCACTGGTGGAAGAAGTGCTCACCACCTCATTCAAAGGTTCAGTGACACAATGCTGGAGTAGTCAACGCACTGCCTGGAAGGGTTCTCGGGGTTCAATGATGGACATATCCGTCGCTAAATTTCTATTCCAAGAATATGCAAGATTAAAAAATCTCGGGTTATTGATTTATTTTTTAAGCAAATATAACGTGTGGCTCAGATGTGGCTCAGATGATGATTAATAATGCACCTCAGGCCCTCTCCAGGCAGCCCTGAGTTGCAAATAATTGCTGCTCCGCTTGATTTTTTTATGGGGTTTCCTGAGCTAAAAATTGTCCAAAGCATTGAATGCACAATATGAAAGAAATCGTTGCTCCCCCTATACCCCCTATTACACTACCAATCTTCTCCATTGGTTTCGGAACTGCCGAAGTAGTCTTTCAGCGCCAGGTGGTACATTAGGCAAGCCTACCGTGAAAGCAATCCCGACATCAATGTGTACAAGTTGATCCGCCACATTGAAGCGGGACGCTATAACGTGAACGGGCATCAGAGGGAAGCCTTCTAAATGCCAACCCGGAATCGCGACAGGAACTGATCTCAGTTTTCCTGGGCTCTTCGTTGCGCGACAGCAAAGCCCAGCCGCCTCAGCCGTCGACCCGACAATGCAATTGACGAAGGCTCGTAGTCGCGTATCCATCTGATCTGCATCTGTGGTCGAAAGACACTCCTTCCAACTGTATGCCAAGCGCAGGCCAAACACCTCTAGTGTAAGTTGATTAAGCTCTATTTCAAGACTTACCGTCTTACGACCGAGTGCCTGCCAGGCCGCGACATAGTGCGCAAGATATCCTATCTCAGAAACTGTTGCGTTATTAAGAACCGCGTACCCTGATGGGAGCTCCCGCTTTTGCGAATCCTGCTTATCTATTGATATTGAATTAATCACCTTCGAAGTAATTGATTCGTGTAAGACTGGCCATCGAAGCGATTTGACCAGTAGGTCCATCGTTCGTGAGTAAGAACAGTACTCGCTGAAGGTTCCTGGGGTCTTGAACACGAACTCGAATAGAATGATTGCCTCCGACGTGTTGTCAGGGCTTGGAAAGTGTACCCATACCGTGCGGCACCACTCGGTCCCAACCTTGCATGTAATTGCTACTCGAGGACGACCCTGGCACTCCAGTATATGCACTCCGCGTATGGATGACAACAGTCCACGAGCCGGGTCTCGTGCGTAATTTATCGCGTCATCAAAATCTTGACCGAATGGTCTGAAGGAATCTCGTTCCGAAGCCCAAGATGCCGTCACTTCAACCCGAAGTCCTGCTTCAACATGTGAAAGGCAAAGCTTTAATAGTGCTCCTTCAGTCAAAATGTTGGAAGCACCTTCTATTTCGCTTGTTCTCCGCCAATTTACCGCTTCCAGCTTGCCCTGAATACCCAGGCAAACAAAGCTACCGTCGGCCTCATTCCAAGCATTTTCTGGGATCGAGGCAGAGTTAAAGAGTTCCAAGTTCTGGCTCGTAGGGTGAATTCCCAAAGACTCCAGGGTGTTGTGTAAGACACTCGTAAAGTCGTAAGTGTTCTGTGATCGACACTCGCTCTTCGCGTATGACCCACTCGTTGGCTCTAGGTCAACTATACTCACTGAGAACAATTTATCCTTGCCACTCCTTTTTTCGAGCATCATCCGCTCAAGGCGGCAGGGCTCTTTGTTGAAGTATTCTGGGCCGCAAAGGACCAGTCCATGCTTGCTATGGCTTATTCCATACCGTACGTACTCTTCCCAAGCAGGTCGTGCGCTCAGAAGAACTTGATACTCTGCAAACCAAACACAAATACCATTTGCAATCAAGAAATCGACTACATGACGAGCCACCTCGGCATCTTGACTAGCGTAACTAACGAATATGTCATACGGACCTACCCGCGTGGGCAGCGCCGTCGCGACCCAGTACTCAGCCGCCGTCGGGAAACCGAGGTTATTGTATGCGCTTGACCAGTGCATATGCGCTTGCCGGCAAGCTTGACTGGCACCGGATAGTGCTCCTTTAACAAGCGTAGAAGTTTTTTTTATTTTACATGCCATCCAGTCCGTAGTCTCGTAAGCAGTTTGGGCTTCATGGAGCTTTTTCTCCCAACAATGAATAGGTTCACCACAGAGTGCGAGCAAGCGAGCCCAGGCTATGTACACCGGTGGGTAGTCCGGGTGAAGATCGGCGAGGATCATCGCTTCTTCCTGAGCCATAAACGCGCTGTCCGCTATGGCTAAACGAGAGGTTTCACTCTCCGCCCTCGCCAAACGGGCGGCAAGAAGTGCGCTCCTGAACTTCGGATTCCCTGGTGCTTGAGCAACAGCCTGTTCGGCTGCTGCCTCAGCTTTTTGAAACACCCCCTTGCGATAATGGCAAAATCCCAGCTCATTGTAGGCATCCGCATTGTTGGGGCCCAGACTCACTGCTACATTCAGTAGAAGAATGGCTTCATCCAAGGTTTCTGTCCTATTCGCGATGTGAAATGCGCGGTGCTGAAGTATAGATGACTCAACAAAGGGAGGCACTCCGGAAACGTCAACGTCAATATCGGCGCATAATCCAGCCTCCCTGTAGTAGCGCAGTCGCACACGAAGTACTAATAAGATGAGTGCTATGCTCGCAAGCACCAGAATTAGTGAAGACATAATAAAAACTTTCGATCGTTAAACGATTATGTAAAGCAGGCTAAACTAAGTAACTACTTTTGCCACCACCGGCTACCAGGCATGTGCCACCATTTTTTCTGGAACGTCTGATAGTAGTCGAATGTTTCATGACTAAGTATAATGGTAATATTAGCTATTTTGAAACCAGTTAATACAAGCGCGTCACATAGATCATTGAAGTTGAAGGGCAACCCTATGGTCTTACTGCGTGCAATGCCTGGATAACGTTTCCAAAGACTGCGGATAGCATCAAAGTCAACAAAGACCAGCCCTAATGGCTGGTCAAGCGCTAGTGCAAAGTTTGCTTCAGATAGGATTATGCTTGTGGCTAATACACAAGTGTGACCAGCATTAGCATCCGACCGATACGGAACTACGGCAAGCCCGCTTGTTTCTCCTAATTGATTGTAATTATTTGAAATTTCAAAAAGATAATCAACTATTCTAGTATCCGGTGGGTCAATTGTGCTTGTCTATTCTGCGACAATTATCTTGTCCGGTTGACGACAATTACCTTGACCGGTTTGTCGTGATAAAACCCCAGACACTAAAATTCACTTAATTGGAGGTGCAATCCCGTGTCGGGGAAATCAATAACCGAACAACAGATAAGGATATACATGTCAGCAAGAAGCAAAGGGACTATTCAAATCACAGCAGCCGCAAAGGCCGGAATATCAGATCGTTCAGGACGTAGAATCGAAAATGGCAATATTTCTCAAGGAGACAAACCCATGCGTCATTGGCGTACACGCAAGGATCA
>NZ_KB892914.1 GCF_000373985.1 Desulfobacter curvatus DSM 3379 | reverse complement strand
GTGATTTTAAGCAATAATTGTGAAAAGTCTTTATTTTTCATGATTTCCTCCTTCTTGGAGTATATCCAAAAGATAGAAATCATTTATTGAGTTTCAACATTTAAAGGGAACATAGCCTTTTTAAAAATGATTCAATTTGCGTTGGGGAAGGCTATCTTTGTCTTTTTCCCGGATGTATGGGCCTTGTTTTCCTTAAGGATATGATCCGACCGGAACCGGTAGACAAAACCTCCCACCACCGCCGTAAACGGGGCTACAGTCACCAGGCCGAAGCTTCCCACAAGGGTGTTGAGCACTTCGGCCGCCACATAGTTGATGTTGAAAAAGTTAACCAAGGGCACGCCCTGGGCCATGAACAGCATCATCATGGTCATGTATCCCCCGGAGTAGGCCAGCAGCAGGGTGGTGGTCATGGTGCCGATCACAGCCCTGCCCACGGACATTCCTGATTTAATATGGTCTTTCAGTGAAATGTCCGGCTTGTTTTTTTTTACTTCATCCATGGATGCGGCAATATCCATGGCAAGATCCATGACCGCACCGGATGACGCAATAAAAATTCCTGCAAGAAAAATTCTGGTGATTTTAAGATCATAAAAACCGGAGTAAAGAAGGGTTTCGGCAAAGGGACGGACCGCACCGTGAATCCTGAAACCCTGGTTAAAATACAGGGCCAGGATGCAGGTAAAGACCAGTCCCAGAAAAGCCCCCAGAAAGGTGACCATCCCTCTTTTGGTGGCTCCCCCAACCAGAAAACTGATGGCCAGGGTTAGAAAAGCCACCACACCAAGGGCAATGGGGATGGGGTCATACCCTTTTAAAAATAAAGGCACCATGACCTTCCAAAGCATGAGGCCGGACAATGCAAAAGAGAGCAGCGCCTTGATACCGGTCCAACCGCCCACCACAACCAGGAGCAGCCCAAATAAGCCCAAAAGCCATAGTTCCTGGCTGATGCGATAATGACCGCGGCTGTATGCTGTCCTGATTTTTCCGTTGGCAGCTGAGTATTCCACCAGAATGATCTGGTCTTTGGTAAAAAGTTCGTCCAGCTCCATTTTCCCCTTCAGGGCATTAATTACCTTGACCTGATGTCCCTTGAATGGCCCGGTCAGCATCTCAGCCGTCAGTTCCTGAGTGCCGGCTTTTACGATGGAATGAATCATGATATCCGAATTGTCCACGTCCAGGACCCGTGCCCGGTCATATTGTGAGTCTTGAGGGATCAGACTCTCGTATCCCGTGGGCATTAAAAACAGAAAACAGCACAATCCGGCAAATAAAAATGCCAGCAGGGTATCCGGGTGTTTTTGCAGATAGGCCATAAATCCTTCTTTTTTTCGGTAAACATTCTAAAATGTGCCGCACCAGTAGCGTAGCTATTGGCCGACGAGGCGCGGCAGGTTTATTAATTAGTTCTCAAGGTCAACATTCATGACCTGGGCAATTCTTTTTGCCACATCGGTGTTGTCGTAAAAACCGTCAAACACTGATGCGTTCATACCTTTGGCGAGAACCATTACAGGTACGCCGGTATGGGAATAAGAAGTGAAAGCAATACCGGCTTGATGGTTAAGGATATGGGTCAGGGTTACGGACAGCGGTTCGTATCCTGAGTAAAGCAGGCTATCTTCTTCAGATGTATTAACGGTGGCGCCGCTCATGGTTTTGTCGAAAGCGCCTTCGATCAACTCTTTCTCATAAGCATTCAGGTCATCATAGACCAGCCCGAAGTTAGTTGACATGATGGCTTTCATATCCTCATCAATGTCAGCAACGCCGGAATGTGTGGTTTTGTAGGCGGCCAGAACAGTTGCGTTGAAATACTCAAAGGACATGGTCTGGTTATCCAGAATTTCAAAGAACGTATCATAAGCAGTGCTGGCGAATCCGATGGTCATACCGCCGCACTCATGGTCCCCGGTGACAACAATAAGGGTTTCGTTAGGATGTTCGTTGTAAAATTTAATGGCTTCTTTAATGGCATCGTCAAAGGCGATAGTGTCTTCAATGGCAGCCCGGGCGTCGTTGGCATGGCAGGCCCAGTCGATTTTGCCGCCTTCAACCATCATGAAGAAACCATCTTTATTGTCCAGCAGACGGATGCCCTGCTCGGTGAAATCGGCCAGGGACATGCCGTTTACATAACCACGGTCCATGTCATAATACAGGGCACCCTTATGGCCGCCTGAGTCCTGGGCAGAGTCAAAAGCGATTACCCGGGAACCGTTGGGCTGGGCCTGGAGCGTGGCCAAATCCAAGGTAATGGTGAAACCGTTGTCAGTTGCTGTTGTTTCCACATCGCTGTCGGTATCTCTGTTCCAGAATCCACCGCCAAAGTAATCAAAATCTGAGTTTGCAAGGTCAGTTGCGATGTCAAAGTAATTGTTCCGGGACGTATTATGGGAGTAGAAAACAGCAGGCGTGGCATGGTTGATGGTCACAGAAGTGATGATACCCACTTTCATACCTTTTTCTTTGGCTTTTTTTCTGCAAGTGTTGCAATGGAGGTTCCGTCAGGGGTTTGTGAAATTACGCCAACGGTGGTCTTCTTACCGCAGGCCAGAGCAGTCCCGGCAGCAGCTGAATCAGTAATCAGACGATTGTCGGCAAAGGTGGTGGACATGCCCTGCACAGGGAACTCAGTGCTCATCGCCAAAAGTTCGGCTTTATTGCTTCCGGGAACAGCATCATCTTCAACAAGGGCTGCCAGGTAGGCTTCGGCAGCGTGAATCTGGACATTAGCCATGCCGTCACCGATAAAGTAAAAAATGTACTTAGGGTCGGTGGTTCTGCTTCGTTTAACTCTTTTGCCGGCAAAAGCGGTTCCAATACAAAGGGATAGTGAAATAACAGCTATGGCGGTAATCAGGCCGCTTTTTTTAAGGTTTTTAAGTGTCAGCATTTGGTAGATTCCTTTTCCTTTAAAATGAATGAATTTTTATATGAAAGTCTCCAGCAAGTACCTGGATTCTTTCTATCTTTGTTGTGGGCAGAAGTCTGGGTCTCGACAGACCAAGGACGGCCCGTGGCCGTTATATGAAACTGGGGCAAATCAGATTATGGCAGTGTTGCGGGGTCTTTTCATCACCTCCTTTCCTTCAAATTTGACCCCAATATTCAGAGTCGTTTTAACTGCAGGTTTCCAAGGCGCACGATCACAACTGGCGGCCACTCTATGATTCAAATATTCATTGAAAATTAGTTTTGAAATAGGATTAGATAAGGAATCAGGACGTATGCCTAATTGTATTTTTTCTTGACGAATAAGTAGCCCGGATTTATGCTTCCCCCTTGATTGTTCAGCTTTTTTAGCACAGGTTCACTTGAGAATAAGGTTTCTAATGGACATACCCCAGATAGTCAGTCCGGACGGATATATTGATACCATTGCCCTCCGTACCTCCGGAGAAGCGCAGATGGATGTTCGGTTTTTGTTCCCCAAAGTGTCGGATTATATTGTATCCGCCTTAAAGGAAGGCAAACCCTGGTTTTTTTCCGGCAGAAGCGGAAATGCCCAGATGGGTCTGCTTACGGACACACACATGCCCGGAGACCCCCCGCCGACGCCGGAAATTGACGGATCAAAGATTCTGCTTCCCGGTATGATTCAAAATCTAAACCCCCTTTTGACCAATGTCTTGGATCTGTTTGAGACAGGAGATGAGATCGGCCGGCTGGTGGTCATGGACCCAGAACTGCGTATCCGGGATGTCCGCCATTATCTGCATAAACGCCTTTTTGTGGGCAACCGGGTGGGCAAGGGCTATTATGAAGGATTTGATATCTGTCAGGAAATTGATCCTGTAACCGGACAAAATTGCGATTATATCGAAGTGGCGCTTTCATCTTTCCAGTATTGTTTTGAACCGGCAGCCATGATCCGGTCCAGTATTGGTGCGGTGATTAAAAAGGGGCGAAGTGCCTTGAATGCCATTCGATCCAGGGTGCCCATGGATCCGGCGCAGACCCTTCTTAATCCGGGTGCGCTTTTTGTAGGGGCCGTCAAGATCTCTTTGGGTGACATTTATGGGATCATCGATGCCGTGGTCTCCCCGGAAAAAGAAGATATTATCCATCTGCCTGCCAGGGTGCTGGATCCTTTCCGGACTTTCAGAAACCGGCAGGTGGAGTTGTATCATCAGGGAAAAACCCCGGTTCCTTTGAGTGATATCCGTATCCGCATTCGGTTTTTTAGAAGTAATAACCCCTTGACCGTTCCCCTGGAAAAGGCCAGGGTAAAGGAGGGGTACCGGCTGTGCGATCTGCTCACCCATGCCGAGGTATCAAACCTGTTCGATATTCTTGATGAAAATGCCTTGGGCCTTATTCTGAACAAGGGTAATTTTATCCAGGTGCCCCAGGCCCAGGATATTAAAGGGGAGGCCCAGCTGGAGATCATTAAAAACTGTTTGGCAAAAAGCACCCAGCGCCGCCATGAGCCTACGATTCCCCATACCATTGGTGACACGCTCAAGGAGACCCTTGGCAAGTTGTCCGTATTGGGTGGGGTCAATTCCCGGGTGTTCATCGGCAAGCAGTTTCCGGAGCGGGAAGTGGTGGATGCGCTCCGAAGAACCGGGTTATGCACGTTTCTTATCAATGCGGAGAATCCATCTTTCGCTGACGACGATATACGGCACATGATCTCTTTAACCCATGCCGGGCAAAACCGGTGCGAGTTCATGCGATATGACCCTGTGATCGGCAAGCTGTATTCATTTTACCATGGGTGCTTCATGGAGCCTGATGACTGGGAGCGTTTTGACCGGGTACGGTTCTGGTTTGCCTTTTACGGGTCACATACAAAAGATGTGGACAATCGCCTGACCATTGACCTGATCAATCGTCTGGCCCTGCGTCTGGGTGACGAAATGGGCATTGTCCATGGCGGCGGCCCCGGTCTGATGAAGGAAGCCAATGACCTGGCCCGCCGGCACAATATCATGAGCGTGGGCATTGCCATTGATCTGGAAGGGGAAAATCAGGCCTCTTTAACCACCTGTGACGGGTTGATTAAATATAATGAGGGCCTTCGCCTGGCCCGCCAGGATCATCTGCAGAAACTGAGCAATCTGCCTGTGATCAACACCGGTGGGTACGGCAGTGCCGAGGAGCTGGGCATCACCATCACATCCATGAAAATTCATGAAAATCCTCTGGCGCCTATTATTCTTTTGGACCCGGATAATTTATGGGAAGATGCCAGAAAGCAGACCCAGAAAATAGCAGATAAACAATACGGCCCCGCGTTTACCCCCCATCTTGTAAAATCCTGTAAGAATGCAGACCAGGCTGAAACCCATCTGATTGAATTTTTATCAGATCCGGATCTTTGGTATAAGAAGAATGAAATACCGGCCCAAAGTGTGGAAAAAGCACGGATCAAGGCAGCAAGGATACGGCGTTTATTTTTGCACATTGAAAATGTGGAGGTGTTTTATACCCGAAGTCCCCGTCTTTCACCGGTACTGGGGCATTAATTCTATAAGGAATAAGATCATGACATGCATAACGCTTTTTAAGCGCCTTATTATTTTCATGCCGGCACTTTTTATACTTTTACCCGGTGTTTCTTCAAGCAGTGCAGAATCGGTATGCGACCATGTTACCCTGGCGTGGATAAAATCCCAGGTGCCTGTGCCCAAAGATGCAAAAGTGGTATTTAAAAAAGAGCAGGGTGTTCTTTGTGAAGCCGTACTCTCTTTCGACGGCGGTCTTGCGCCGGTATACGCAGGCAAAGATTTTATTGTGGCCGGGTCGCTGTATAAAAATGGCGTATCCATAACCCGGAAGACCATGTCCAGCTTGTCTGACGTTGCCAGTGCAGAACGAAAAAAAGCCAAGGAGAGAGAGGCAAAGGCTATTAATATGCGTAAAGTTTTTTTTAAAACCCATGCTGCCGATCTGGCGGAATTGGTTTCTTTGAGCTTTGCGCCGGGCGGGTCGACGGACAAGTTTGTTTATGTTATTTCAGATCCGGCCTGCGGCCACTGCAAGGCGCTTCTTGACGGCCTGGAAGAAGTTGCTGCGGAAACGGGCCTTGCCCTGAAACTGATCATATATCCGGTTCTGGGTGAAAAGAGCAAAACCATGACGACCCAGGTCATCTGCAAACACCTGGGATATGGTGCATATAAAACCTTGAAGCCGGACGACGCAGTTCAAGATTGTAAAAAAGCGGAGCAACGTATAAGCAAAACCGTTGATCTGCTCCAAAAGGCTGATATCTCTTTTGTACCCTTGGTGGTGGCCCAGGACGGCTCCTGGGTGGTGGAAGGCAATGATATCTGCAGCGTGCGCGAGCACCTGGGGCTGGAGCCGGGCACCGGAGAAAAAAGCGGCGGCTGCAAAAAGGCCCGGGAGGATTAACTTTTATGGGGTTGAACTCCCCGGTATAACGGTTTTTTTATATATCCGGCGAAACCCTGCAATGAGAAATATCAATTGATATCTATATGCAATTTATGTAGATTGACAGAAAATTCAGATTCTTTTGTTTACGACGGGATAACCGTATTTATCATAAGTGGGGAAGTGCATCATGGAAAACCAAAGAAGCTATCCGGGCAAAGCTCCGGAAACCGATGACCAGCCTGCCACAAATCTTAACGAAGATATCAAACATCACATCATGACAACCCTGGGAAACGATTTTTATCCCCCCAGGAAAGATACTTATTATAAGGGACTGGCTTACAGTGTCCGTGACCGCTTGGTTAAAAGGTGGCTTAACTCCCAGCGTTCTTTCTACGATAGAAGTGCGAAACGTGTCTATTATCTTTCCCTTGAATTTTTGCCCGGCCGGTTTTTAATGAATTATGTCACCAATATGCAATTGAACAAAGCATGCGAAAAAACCCTGGAAGAAACCGGGTTCACCCTGGAGGAGATTGAGGAGCAGGAATGGGATGCCGGCCTTGGCAACGGGGGATTGGGCAGGCTTGCATCATGCTACATGGACTCCATGGCTTCTTTAAATATTCCGGGATATGGTTATGGTATTATGTATGATTACGGCATATTTTATCAAACCATTGTCAACGGGTATCAGGTTGAACAATGTGATAATTGGGTGCGCTGGGGCAATCCCTGGGAATTCAAGCGCCGGGGATTTTTATCCAATGTTCAATTCTACGGCAGGTCCGAACTCTATAAAGACAGTAAAGGTAAACTTCGTTACCGGTGGGTGGATACGTTGGATATCAATGCCATGGCCTGTGATATTCTTATCCCGGGGTACGGTACCCAGAATGTGAACAACATGCGGCTGTGGGCAGCCATGTCCAGTCAGGATTTCTCTTTGCAGGAGTTTAATCAGGGCGACTATATGGGTGCTATGCAAAGCAAGGTGCTCACGGAAAATATCTCCAAGGTGCTTTATCCCAATGATGAGAAAGAGGTCGGTAAGGAACTTCGCCTTAAACAGCAGTATTTTCTTGTGGCTGCCACCTTTCAGGACATCGTGCGCAGGTTTAAAAAGCACAACCCCGATTTCAAACTGTTGCCTGACCGGGTTGCGGTCCAACTCAACGACACCCATCCTGCCATTGCCATTCCTGAACTCATGCGCCTGTTGCTGGATGTGGAAGACCTTGAATGGGATGATGCCTGGGAAATTTCAGTAAACACCTTCGCCTATACTAACCACACAGTACTTCCCGAAGCCCTGGAGACCTGGCCGGTTCGCCTGATTTCAAAGTTACTGCCCCGTCACATGGAAATCATCTACGAGATAAACAGACGGTTTTTAACGATGGTGGAAAAACAGTATCCGGACAACTCCGAGTTATTACACCGGATCTCCATTATTGAAGACGGCCCGGAACAAAGGGTGCGCATGGCCCATCTGGCCATTGTGGGAAGCCATACGGTAAACGGCGTGGCCGCCCTTCATTCCAGGATTCTCAAAGATAAATTATTTCATGATTTTAACATTGTTTTTCCTGGAAAAATTATCAATGTCACCAATGGCGTAACCCCCCGGCGGTGGGTGCTCCAGGCGAACCCGTCTTTATCATCCCTTATTACCGAAACCATTGGGCCGGACTGGATTACCGATCTTGACCAACTCAAAAAGCTGATTCCCCATGCGGACAATCCTGGATTTCGTGAAAAGTGGCGTCAGGTAAAATGGAAGAACAAAGTGCGTTTGGTAAAATATATCAAGCGAAAAGTGGATCGAGATGTCAGCCCTGATACACTGTTTGATGTTCATGTGAAACGGATTCACGAATACAAACGTCAGCTGTTAAATATTTTCCATGTCATCACCCTGTATAACCGGATAAAAAAGGACCCGGCCAAAGAGATTGTGCCAAGGACGGTAATATTCGCCGGCAAAGCGGCGCCTGCCTATGTCCAGGCAAAACTGATCATCAAGCTGATCAATTCTGTTGCAGATATCGTGAATAATGACCCGGACGTGAACCACAAGCTTGAGGTTGTGTTTTTGCCGAACTATTGTGTTTCCCAGGCTGAAAAGATCATACCCGCAACAGAGCTGTCAGAGCAGATTTCAACGGCAGGGCTTGAAGCGTCAGGAACCGGAAACATGAAATTTGCTTTAAACGGGGCGCTTACCATCGGCACCCTTGACGGTGCCAATATCGAGATCATGGAAGAGGTGGGTGACGACAATATTTTTATCTTCGGTCTGACTGCCAAAGAGGTTGAAAAGAAAAAAGCCCAAGGATACGATCCCTGGGAGTATTACAACAGTGATGAAGAGCTGAGAGCTACACTGGATATGGTCAGGCTTAATCATTTTATTCCGGGAGAGCCCAATCTTTTTCTGCCCATCTGGGATTCGCTGATGGCCCTTGGAGACCGCTATCTAGTTCTTGCCGATTACCGCGCCTTTATCCAGGCCCAGGAAAAGGTCAGTGCCCTGTATCAGGACCAGGAGCAATGGACCAGATGTTCCATTTTAAATACGGCAAATATGGGAAAGTTCTCCAGCGACAGAGCTGTCAGGGAGTATGCCCGGGATATCTGGAACATTGAGCCTTCTAAATAGTGTTTGGACAGCTCGTTAGAGGGGCGCAGCACAAATCCCAGGGCCGTGGGTAAAGCCCTGCCCAGTCCGGAACTATTCACGTCATGTCCATGAAAGAACCAGTAGTGGAATAATATCGGTTGATGTGCATGCCAATGACAATGTCGTGAATATTTTCGTTTTTTGAAAAGCAGATTGTTTTTCGACTCAGGCGCTTGATATGGATTTTGAAATTCAGATTCCGCCTTTCAATCCTCTATGTATTATCTTTCCCGATGATATGCTTTTCAGACGGAATGAATTTGCCATAACTCTGCCAATTGTCTGTATGGAAATACCTTATTGGGAAATCAGCCAATTTTTCCATCAGACGGGCGGCAGCTTTAATCCGTCCGTTTACCATTATGCAATGCAAGAATAATCCCTGTCTCTCTTTCGATTAGCTACCATGTCCAACGCTGGTTTTTTTTCTTACTGACATAGCTCCAGAATTCATCGCCTTCTTCGCTAAGCCTAATTGCAACATCCATGGGCAGAGCCGTTTCTCCAGACGGGTAATACGGATTCACTTCCGCCGACGTTTTTTTTTACGTTCGGAAATAACCGTTCCTTTTGCAATGCCCAAATTCCTGCTGATATCCATCACCTCGCTACTGTTCAGCGTTTGTTTCTCTATCTGCTCTTTGACGCCGGGACGCCAGGCATTATAGGAAGAGTCGAGTTGGAAGCATTTTTTTACAGTTTTTGCATAGGTATCGTTGTGTGCTATTTTACTGTGTCCGTTTTTCATCAGATTTGGATCATTGTGCCTAAATTCCACTTCAATAAGACGAATTGTTCTGAAGGAGATTAAAGTTACCAAAAACGTCGTTCTTTGGGCATATATACACGAACCTCGAAAAAAAGTCCCTAAATTGTCCGTGGGTTTGGTATCTCTTTACATGATTTCTACATATTGGTATGGAATTCAATAAATCTGTGAGTTAAGCATAGACAATGGAGGTGAATATGACGTTGAAGTATCATATTTTTGCATCAAACAAAGATATCGCCAAGGCATATGCCAATAGCCCTGCTTTATCCAGAGGGTCAAGGGGGACGGGGGTTGCCCTTCTCCAGGGAGGGCTTATGGATATGGGGTATAAATTGTCTGTTTCCATAGCTAAAAATGGGGCTCCAGATGGTATTTTCGGAAAAGAAACCACAGGCGTTGTCCAGAATTTCCAATCCGATCACTCCCTTAAAAAGGACGGCATTGCTGGTAGAAATACCATCGGCACTCTTGACAGACTTTTGGTGGCCAAATTTTCGTCTCCTCTCCCATCTGTGCTCAAACCCAAACCAAGGATTGCAGCCAGCCGAGATTATATGATCGGCTCGTCAGACCCTTCAGTTTCCAGGGATCCCGGGGCCGGAGTCTGGGCATCTAAACCTGTCCAGACATCCTATATCTTGGATTTCGCTTGTTCCCATTTTGAATTTTATAAATTTAAAAATCAATAAAATCGGTCGAAAAAGTCTAATTTTTAGAGCATACACCCAATTTTTTAATATAATTCACCATAATCAATCGTAACTACTTGAAATTAAACTAGATTTTTTTCACAAAAAAGTAGAGTCTTTNCAGTTAAGTTAAGGAGGGCTCTATCATTGCGACTGCCAGTTATAAAAAATGTTCAAACGCAACCTGTTGGATTTGCACCAATCTTGAGACATTATTTTGATCAATGTGGAATA